>NZ_MAWZ01000001.1:0-660747 GCF_001854685.1 Rhizobium sp. RSm-3
AACGACTTGCCATGGCGCGGGGTGGAGCAGCCCGGTAGCTCGTCAGGCTCATAACCTGAAGGCCGCAGGTTCAAATCCTGCCCCCGCAACCAAATTCCTTTATTCTATGCCAAGCTACTCAGATCAGCTAGCGCTGGCGCGAAGACTTCATCTTCGCTTGCGATGGTAGCTCCTCGTTCGCAAGAGCTCACCATAACCTGAAGGGTCCGAAGGACGGTTCAAATCCTGCCCCCGCAACCAATCTTTACTTCCGCAAAAAACCCGCCTCTCGGCGGGTTTTTGCGTTTCTGCACCGTGGTCGGGATAGAACTCAGCGCGCGCAGCTTCAGTCCAGCCCGTTCCGGGCCAGGAATTCTGCTGCCTGCATCGTCTCCAAGGCATTCGCAGTCTCCCTGAAGTAAGGCAAGCTTTGCCAGAGAGTGCGGTCGCCGACGATATAGCAGCGGCGTTTGGCGCGTGTCAGCGCCACATTCAGAAGGTTCGGCTTCGATGCCGCCCAGGCAGCGGCCCCGCTATGCTCGGCATCGGCGCCGAGCACCATGAAGACGATGTCTTCCTCCTTGCCCTGAAAGGTATGCACCGTTCCTATCCGCTCCCGCAGCCACCGTGACAGTTTCGATGGTGAACGCATATTCCCGTGGCGATCGACCCATGACGCATGGACCAGAGACTGCCTCAGGCTGTTTTTGATCTCCTTGAAGGGCGAAATGATATAGAGATCCGGCAATGTGCCATCGCGGCGATAGGTGGCAGTGAGGACGCCGACGATGAAGTCCGTCTGTTCGGCAACGGTCTGTTTGCCCGATACCCTGCCCCTGACGTCGATCCAGGCGCTGTCGCCATAAAACGGCGGTGCGTCGCCGGCCGGGCGGCGACTATCCAGCCCGAATACCATCTTGTTCTGATAGGCGATCCGGTTGGCAAGGCCGAACATCGGATCGATGCAGCGCCGGTGCACCCTGAGAGGGCAGCCGATCCAGAGCCCGTCCGCTTCCTCGCTTTGAACCGTCGTTCCATAGCGGTTGGCGGCATCGGCGAGCATCTGCACCGACGCCCGGTTCGGCGAATATTGTCCTGCCGCCGTGTGGGGTGAAAGAGCCGAAGCGGCGGTGATCAGGGTGCTCGGAAGGATAAAGACCGGTTCGATCTGATGGGGATCGCCGATCGCCATGACGCGGCGCCCCCGCAGCAAAGCCCCGACCGCCGCTTGCGGCACCGCCTGACCGGCCTCGTCGATGAAGACCCAGCCGATCGAACCGGCTTCAAGCCCGCGGAACTGCCGGGCGAAGGAGGCGAAGGTCGTCGAGACGATGGGAACGATCATGAAAAGGCTCTGCCAGATCAATGCAATGTGCGCGTCATCGACGGGACTGTTGTTGGACAGGAGTTTGCTGATGGCGACGATGTTTCCGCCAAAACCGCGGCCTTTCCTGCCAACCTCCGCCAGCCATGCTTGATGCAGCGTCAACGCTGCTTCCAGCAATGCCGACCGCAGACCTGCCAGCTCGTCCTGATGCCAGAGGCCGCCGATCTGGAACCGGTCGGTCTCGAGATCGGCGAGAGACCCGGGTATGGCGGGATGACCGAGAACCTCGCCCAGACCGTCGAGTTCCTCTCTTTTCCTCACCCAGATATTCTGCCGTGACCGCAGTGCCTGTTCGGCCCGCTCATGTTCCCGCAAAGCCTGTTCCAGCTGAGGTTCATGGGTTTTCGTAAGACGATGCTCGCAGTCCGCCAGCGCCTTGCGCAAGTCCAGCTGCCGGCGCGCATTGGCGCCGACATCCTGCCGATGCTGCCGGGCGGGAGTGTTGGGCAGCACTCGCTCCCACCACGCAGGCGCGCTGCGGTCGAGCAGCTGTTCCTCCTCCTTCAGATCCGACAATCCTTGCCTGATCCGAAGCATTTCGGCCGCCACCATATCGCAGCGCTCCTGCGCGCGCCGAAGTTCGGCGGCGGCTGTCCCGACCCGTTGAAGCGCGTCGCCGCAGAATGCATCCTGCGAAGCCAGGCTGATGTCGTCACGGAGATCGGCATAGCGTGCATATTGACCGATCTTGTCGCGAACCCGGTCGTCGGCGGCACGAAAGGCCGACGATGCTTCGGCGAAGCTCGGCCCCTCGTAACCCTCTCGCCATTCCCAGATGGTTTGCGGCTTTGCCGCACCTGACCAGCCGGGGTTTGGCCTTTCGGCGATTTCCATGAAGGCGAAACGTTCTTTGAAGGCTCGGCGGTTCCTGGCGTTGCCGAGCGCACAGGCGACCAGCCCCCATGGACGGTCGCCGTCGGAAAGTTTGACAGCGGCGCCATTGTCTTTTTGGCAAGCGATCTTGTGTGCGATCGTCTGCAGATATTCGAGTGAAGACGCCCTGGCAATCGAACTCCGCTTGGGAAGGTCGCGCGAAATATTCTCCACCGCTGCATTGTTGGAGGAGGCGACGACCATTTCGAAACCGGTAAGGGCCGGGATCAGCGCCGATATCGAGGCGGTGCTGCGGTCTGCGAAGGTGGCGCGGCGCGGCGATCCGTCAAAGGCATCGCGCGCCGCCTTCAAGGAGGAGAGCACGCGGGCGCGCCGAACGAGATTCTCCGCGAACATGTCGCGAAGCAGGGTGGTCTTTCCCGTCCCCGGTGGCCCGTTGACCGAGAAAAGCCCGGTTTCCGAAAGCTCGCCGATGGCCGAATTGATCGCGAACTGCTGCATGAGGCTCATCGCGTGATGAGGTTCGCTGAGCCAGCGTCCGCGGTTGAGATTTCCGGGGTGTAGAGCCCGAACGATCGCCTTCCGCCCATCCTCCGAATAGAGGTCGATCCGCCTCTCCGGGGCAAGCGGGGTGAGATATCGCCTGAGCGGCTCGGGAATATCGCCGTGTTTGACGCGCATCATCGCCCGCTCGATGTCCTCGATGAAGAAGCTGTTCAGGATGCCGATCTCTTCCTCGACACTTGCGCGCTCATCCTCCTCGTCGTCGGCATCGGGGGCATGGCCCTCCTGCTGCGGCGGCAACGAAAGAACGTCAGGCCGTTCCGCCCTGTCTTTGTAGCGTATTTCAACGGCGGCGACGGGCTTCTCCTGACGCGCGGCAAAGCCCGCCCAATCGCAGAGCAATTCATGCAGCGTCAGGATTTCGCTGGCATCGAGCGGCTGATCGGCATCGTCATCGAGGGATGAAGATCTCAGCTGCCGCTGCGCCCGAAAATTCTGAAGCAATTCCGTCAGCTGCCGCTTGCTGTCGGCAAACGCCTCGTGGCTGAGCGAGGCGAGCCCCGATTTACGCACGCGTCCCAGAGCCCATGGAAGCGTCGAAACGGAAAATGTTTCGAAAATCGGCTGCCCCAGCGGCGTCAGCTGCAGGCTGGCAAAGCAGGTATCGCCATCGAGATCGCCGCGTTCAGCATCCTCATATTCGGCGATATCGGCCGCAACGCGGTCGAAGTGCTGGCGGACAGACGTAATTTCGGATTTGCCGAAAACGCCGAGGAACAGGGTAAAACCCGTGATCTGCTTCTCCTCGGGGATTGCTGGACGGCTGAGCCCGGCACTGTCATCGTCGAGTGTCTTGGCATGCAACCAGAAGACACTTCGCCCTTCACCTGCGACGATACGGCTGGAGAGATCGTAGGGAATGAAGAACTCGATCTTGTGCCAGAAGTCGAGAATGGCCAGAAGCCGTTCCCTTTCGGCGCCATCTGCATTGGTCTGCATGAGTTTCCAACTGAGGAGTTGCAAAATAGGCTTGCGCCTCTTTTAGCAACGATCGCAGCTCAAAATCAAAGACCATGGCGGCTGGGCGTCCAGAAACCGCCCGAGCACATTTACGCCGCCGGCAGGTATCTCGTCAGTGCAGCCGCGGCCGGCGTCGTTCGCCGAGTCGGTTCCAGCGGGCGAGGGTCTCGGGCACGACATCGGTCTTGTGAGGCGCGGGCTCGGCGCTCGCCTGGATCCGTTCGAGGGCGGCATTTGCCTTGGCGATATAGTCGAGTGCGGCTGGATCGTCCGAATGCACGTCCCGGATCGCGGCGAAAACGGCCTCCGCCTCGGCCAGCCGTTTGCTGGCCGCAAGAGCGATGCCACGCTTGTAGTGCGCCTGGATCAGATGCGGCCCGACCTCGCCGACCCGGCGGAACGTCTCCGCGGCCTGGTCGTATTGATGCAGGGCAAGCTGCGTGTCGCCAAGCCGCATCCGGATCGGCGTCGGATCGGGCGCTTGCTCGGCGAGGGCCTTATAGGCAGCCAGCGCCTCCGTCAGCTTGCCCCGGTCAAACAGCAGATTGGCGATCCCGAATTCCGCACCGGTATGGCCGGGAACCGATTGCAGGACCTGATTGAAGGCGATCTCGGCTTTCCCGCGGGCGCCGTTGCGGTACATGTCGAGCGCCTGTTCGTAGACGAAACGAACACTGCGCGGGTTGAGCGTGCCATGCAGATTCTGGCCGTTGCGGGTGCGGAACAGGGTGCAGCTGATCCGTCGTTCCTCGACCCCGAACATATATTTATAGGGCTCGTTTCCGCGCAGGAAGTCGTAGGTCTTGAAGCCGTGCTCGATCGCCCGCCGGATGCAATAGCCATGCAGGATGAGACCGGGAGACGGCGTCTTCCAGGTCTCGTCGCGGCCGGTGATATAGAACAGGACTGCCTTCTTCTGCCGGTCGACGATATTCGCCAGCGCGCCGAGCGGCTGGTCGCCATGCCAGAAGACTGGCACGTCGAGGTTGCCGCTGTTGAAGCAGTCCATCAGCATTTCGCGCGTGGTGATGATCAGTCGCTCGGTCCGCTCGGTGCCTTTGCGGGCGCTCCACTTGGTCCGCCAGAGATTGAAGAGGATGTCCAGGTCGCGCTCGATGGTCGCGGGGCTCGCCATCGTGATCCGGTAAATATCGTCTCCTTCGACCTTGCGCAGAAACCGCCGCAGCTTCTGGCGCGTCTGGCTGCTCATGCGCTGGTCGAGATAATCGTCGAAGCTTGCTGGCAGGGGAACGATGGGGCAGATCGTATTATCGATATTTTCGCTGTTTTTCGGCGAGCTGTCGCGAAACATCACCTCCGGCCCCTTCAGCGCCTCGATCATCTTCTCGCGCCGCCCGGCTGGGCCACAGAAATATTCGAGCTTCAGGTCCGTCCAATTCTGATGTTTGAGAAACGAGGCGAAGCCGGCAATGGCATGATGCTCGTAATCCGGCCTGACGATGAAGCCGGTATAATCGGCCGCAAAATTGCCAGCCATCATGATCTCGTCGTAGAATTGCCCGGTCTTTTCGTTCAGATGCGTGATCAGGCGCAAGGGAAAAAAAGCCACATAGGATGCTTCCGGATCGCGTTCGCGAAGGGCGAGTACGAACCAGCGGCGCCGGCGGGAAAGATAATTCTTCAGCCAGATCCAGGAGAGGAAATGCTGCGCATCGGGATCATCCGTGAAGACCTGATCCCAGTTGTCGCGTACCGCCTCGAACCCGGCAATGGTGTCGATGATATCTATGCGCATGTCCGCCCCCCAATACCCCATACGTTACTCGGGAGCTTTCATTCTAATGCGAAACATCGATCTTCAAATAAACCGTCCGGATGAATTGAAGGGCTTAAATAGGATTAGTCTTGAGCCGGCAAATAATCTAAAATACGACTTTGTTTCTGTTGAAAATTCAAAGCCATAGTGCTCGTCGTGCCGCATTGCATGGCCCGCTTCGCTTCATGTCGCCCGAACGTGTTCCACGCTTGGCGACGCCCCATACATAAGGATTAGATCAGAGCTCGCCGGAGATCTGTGGGCTCGCATGGATGAAGGCCCAGAGCGCCCGGCTGATGGCGACGATTTCGGCGATCGACTTCTCCAGAAGGTCGATCTCGCGTGCATCCATCTGCTCGACTTTGCCGTAGCGGATCTCCTTGTCGTCCTCGACCAGCCGCATCAGCTGCGTGCTCGAAATCTCCCCCTTCTCGTCGAAGGAATAGATGCAGTGGTTGTACTTGTTGCGGGTCTTGGATTCTTTCTTCAGCCGCGACATGGCTGAAAGGATTGCCTTGCGGTCCGAGGGTGAGGTCGAGGCGAGTTTGGCAAGCCGTTCGACGAGATCGATCCGTGCCCGTGTCGTGTTAAGGGTCAGGAAGACGACGATTGCCGCATCCTTTTCGACCCGCAGCAGATGGGCGATGATGTAGATCAGCAGGCTTTCGGTATTCGTCCAGACATAGTTCAGGCGCCCGACCCGCAGGAGGACATCGGACATTGCCGCCATGCTCGCCCTTTCTTCCCCAAAGGGGATGATCCATCCCGGAGGGATGATACATGCCGATACCATATCAGAACAACAGACACATCCTTTATATCCAGCGGATCGCCGTCGTTTGCGATCGCCGCGGTCAGCGTTCCTTGAAAGCCCGGGACATGCTGTCGGTGATTGGTTTGCTGATATATTCGAAGAAGGTGCGTTCCGACGTCTGGATCAGCACTTCGGCCGGCATGCCGGGAACGGGATGGAAATTATGCACCCGCGCAATCTCGGAATCCGGAATTTGGACGCGCACGATATAGACGTCCTTGACCGAAACCCCCGAATTTTCCTCGATCGAGTCGGCCGAGACGTAAAAGACCCTGCCCTCCAGCACTGGCGTCGTTCGCCGATTGAGCGCCGTCAGACGGATCGAGGCCGTTTCTCCCTCGCGCAGCTGGTCGATGGAGGTGCGCAGCACCTGCGCTTCCAGGATCAGCGGCACGTGCGCCGGCAGGATTTCCATGATCGGCTTGCCCGTCGTGATGACGCCGCCGGCGGTGTGGAAATAAGAGCGCACCACCGTACCCGTCACCGGTGAGCGGATGGTGGTGCGCTCCAGCACGCCGGCAGCCTCACGCATCTGCTGGCGCACGCTGTCCAGATCGGATTCGGCGGTCTCGAGCGCATCGAGCGCCGCCTGCTTGTTGGAATTGACGGCAATGATGGCTTCCTGGCGGAACTTGGCAACCTCTGCCTCGCTCTCGTTGAGCTCGCCGTTCAGGCGAGAAATGTCGCCCATCGCGTCGGCGATCGCCCGCTCGATCGCCAGCAGATCGGTTTTGCGCATATAGCCGACCTTGACCAGCCTGGCCTTGGAATCGCGTTCCTCGGTCAGCAGCGCCAGTTGCCTTTCAAAGGATTCTCGTTGGCCTTTATAGCCGGCGAAACGGTATTCCAGCGACTTGATGTTCTTCTCGATCAGGTTGAGCTGCTCTTCGAGTTTGATCTGCTTGCTGTGGAAGACGACGTTCTGGCTCTGGATGATCGCGCCGATGTCGGGGTCGCTCGCCTCTTTCGTCACGATATCGGGAAACTGGAATTTGCGCAGGCCCTGTGCCTCGGCGCGGAGCCTTGCGACGACGGCTTCCAGGCGCAGGCGGCGTAGCTGCAGCATCCGTTCGTTCGAACGGGATGCGGTGGTGTCGAGGGTCAAGAGGACATCGCCTTCCTTCACCGTGTCGCCTTCACTGACGCGCATTTCCCTGATGATGCCGCCTTCCAGATGCTGGATGATCTTGTTGTTGCCCGTTGCAACGAAGCTCCCCTGCGCGATGACAGCAGAGGCGAGCGGTGCGGTCGCTGCCCAGTAGCCGAAGCCTCCGAACGAGGAGAAAAGAACCGTCAGGCCGACGATGCTGTGCATCCGGATCGAGCGCGGCACGTCGCTATACCATTCGAGCTGCGCCGGACCGGCCGTCTCCTGATTTTTCCGTCCCATGTCGTTCACCCCTATGTCGTTCACCCTTCGATGCGCGGTGCTTGTTGACCGTTATTGCCGTTGTTCTTGGAAAGCGCCTGCAGCACCTCGATCCTTTCGCCGAACATGGCGACAGTGCCCTCCTTGAGCACGAGGATCTTGTCGACGCATTGGAGCAGAGCCGGGCGCTGGGTGATGGTTACGGTGGTGATGCCCTGCTTCTTGGCGTGGATTAGCGCCTTGGCAAGGGCTGCCTCACCTTGGGTATCGAGGTTCGAATTCGGCTCGTCGAGGACCACGAATTTGGGATTGCCGAAGAAGGCGCGGGCAAGCGCGATGCGCTGCTTCTGGCCACCGGAAAGCGGAGCGCCGTCGGCTGCCACGATGGTTTCATAGCCCTGCGGGAAGCCCGCGATGAGCTCGTGCACGTCGGCCAGCACCGCGGCCTCGTAGATCTGGCGATCCTCGACGTCGTCGCGCATGCGGCAGATATTGGCCTTGATCGTGCCGGGAAAGAGCTGCACGTCCTGCGGCAGATAACCGATGCTTTCGCCGAACTGGCGCTGGTCCCAATTGCGCAGATCCATCAGGTCGAGGCGCACACTGCCCGATGTGGGCACGATCGAGCCGACGAGCATCTTGCCGAGCGTCGTCTTGCCGGATCCGGAATTGCCGATGATCGCCAGCGATTCCCCCTTCTTGAGCGAGAAGGAGATGCCGTTGAGAATGACCTTCTTCTGCGGCGGCGGCACGAAGAGAATGCGTTCGACATCGAGCCGGCCTTCGGGGTTGGGAAGGCGCAGACGCGGGAAGTTCAACGGGGAGTTCAAGAGCAGGCTCTTGATCCTGGAATAGGCGGCGGCCGAGCGGTTGAACTGGTGCCAGCCTTCGATGGCGCCTTCGATCGGCGCCAGCGCCCGTCCCGAGATGATCGAGGACGCAATCACCATGCCGCCGGTCAGCTCGCCGGCGAGCGACAGATGCGCACCCCAGCCGAGCAGGGTAACCTGGGTGATCATGCGGCAGGCCTTCGATATGCCGGAGAAGATGATGTTGCGGTCCTGCGCCTCGACCTGCGATTTCAGCGAGCCCGCGGTTTCCCGGCCCCACATCTTCACGGCCTCGGGGATCATCGCCATTGCGTTGATGATCTGCGAATTGCGCGACATGGAATCGAGGTGGAAATTGGCCCGGCTGAGATAGCCGTTGGATTCGGCAAACTGGCGGGCGGTGAATTTCTGGTTCAGATAGGCGATCAGGAAAAGCACCGCGCAGCAGGTGAGGATGATGATGCCGAGATGCGGATGCACGAAATAGACGACCACGACGAAGAGCGGCATTAGCGGCGCATCGAGAAACGCGATCAGCGTGCCTGACGTCAGGAAGCCGCGCAGCAGCTGCAGGTCCTGCAGCGTCTGATAGTCCTTGCCGCTGCCATGCAGCGATGCCCGCGCCGCGGCGCTGAGGATCGGTGCGCCGAGCTGCACTTCGAGCTCCACTGCGGTGCGCATCAGGATGAAGCGACGCACCGAATCCATGAAGGCCTGCAGCAGCACGGCGCCGAGCACGGCGATCGAGAGCATGACGAGCGTGTCGATCGAGCGGCTGGTCAGCACCCGGTCGGATATCTGGAACAGATAGAGCGGGATAGCCAGCAGAAGCACATTGATGGCGATCGTGAACATCATCACGACAACCATGTTGCGTCGGACCGCCGCCATGCCGCGCGAGAGGCTGGCGGCGAAATTCACAGGCTCGCTGCGCTTGTGAAATCCGCCGCCACTTCCTCCGCCCCCGCCCCCGCCGCCCCCGGGATCGGAATTTTTGCCGTTGCCGCCGCCGCCGCTGCGCAGCCGCCTGTCGTTCTCGCTGATCGGACCCCTCTCGCCATCGATGGTTTTGCCGAAGGGCATCGTCGGGTTCGATTTGAGCTCGGTCTCCTCCTTCGGCCTTTCCGGCGCCGCCCGCGCTTCGACCGGCGGCTGGGCCGCTTCGATCGGTTTTACTTCCACCGGTTTTGCTGGCATCGAGCCCTGCAGCATCGCTGCAGGAGGTGCCGTTTCTGCCTTCGTTGCGGCGTCCGGCGAGGCTTCCGTTGTCACCATCTTTTGCGGCAGAGGCGCTTGCACGATGCCTGAGCGCGCCATATCGGCAGCTTCGCTTGCTGCAACTTCGGCCACCTCTTTGCTTCGATCGGGAGATGGCGATGGAGATGGAGAGGCGCTACCGCTGAGCCGGCGAAGGTTCTCGACCGCCTCATCGATCGCAGAGAGGCACAGATTGGTCGTCTTCGCTTCCGAAGGAGCAGCGGAGGGAATATTGCCCGATCTGAGATCGAGGGCGCTGCCTGCTGCAAACATCTGTTTGGAAATCTGGTTCATCGTGATTCCTCCGCGATCCTTAAGGTCACGCGACCATGGCTTGCATGACGTCGGGATGCCCCGACGACCACGAAAGATCATGCCCGGCATTGATGACGCCATCAGCGGAATCGCCGCCCGCGGGATCGTCGTCATCGAGGAAGGCGATGACTTCGTTGGCAAGTCTGTCGTCGGCCGGTTGCGGCTGTGTCGTATCATGCTCCACCAGCCCGCCCTGAATGAGGATGGCGTCCGAATAGAGCTGGCCTGCCAGATAGGTGGTGTCGCCGAAACTGTCGTAGTCGACGATCTCGGCGATGTTGATGACCGCATTGCTGCCGGTGTCGATCGTAACAGTGGCATCGGGATTGTTCTCGATGAGCGTCGATGCCGCCAGGGTCACATCATCGGAATCACCGAGGATGCTCACCTGCTTGATAATCGTCATGTCGTAGAGATTGCCGGTGATGTAGAGCACGTTGAGCCCGGCATATCCCTGGAAATTCGCATCGAACGACAGCCCTTCCGGCATATTGGGATCGTGATCTTCGATCGCTTTCTGCGCTTCGACCATATAGTCCGGCATCGCCTCGAAGCTGCCCGTCCCGACATTGTGGATCGAGGCGAAATTCCAGATCAGGTTGTTGCCGGTTTCAATGTCGGCGCCGGGATCGGCGTCGTTTTCCGCCCGTACCCAGTCATTGTCGTAGAGCAGCGAGATCTGCGTGATGCTGTTGATGTCGAGCACATTCCCGCCGATGATCACCAGATCATATTGCATGCCCATGCCGAAAAAGGAGGAGAAGTTGATGGAGGTATTGCCGCCTGTCAGAACCGTGGTTTCGGATCCCGAGGTGGTAACCGTCATCGTGTCGTTGTCGCTGATGAAGTGATACTGCTCGACCCATTGTACGAAGGAAACGTCGCCGTCGATGACGCTGACGCGCCAGCTGGTCGGGAACGTCGGATCGGCCGCGTCGGTTTCGGCGTGGCTCGATGCTTCGAAAGTGCTTTGTTGGAACACGGCGATATTCTTGGCGACGGTTCCGGCCTCCTCGGCCGAATAGCCGGATGAGCACAGCGCCGAGGCGATCTCGTCATGATCGCTGTAGACAAAGGATTGGGAAACCGCGTCGACCTGGTGGTAGTTGCCCATCACAGCGGTGACCGAGGCGATGACGCCGGTATTGATCACCGAGGCGACGTTGACGACGACGTTCGCACCGGCGGTCACGTCAAGGCTGTTGCCGCCCGGGTCGGTCTGCTCGACGGATGAATTGCTGTCGTCGGGCTCTTCCGGGAGTTTCGCAAGGCCGCGGTCGGGCAGGAAATCATCGAGCACAGGTATATCGGCCTCGACCTTGCCGTTGATGTAGACGGCGCCGTTGACCTCGGGGTCGATGCGAATGAAATCATGCGTGGCGTCGGCGCTAAGCGGGGTTGCCTCGCTGTCGCCGCTATCTTCACTGTCTTTGCCGTCCTCGGTATTCTTGGCGTTCTGGATATAGTTTTCGATATCCTGGGCGATTTTCAGCGCGCCATCATAGGTATCGGTTCGGTGGAGGTCCGAAAAAGGCGTGTAGAGTTCGGCCGCGGTGCTGAACTCCGCCAGCCGCTCGATCACGAAACTCGTGTCCCGGGCAGCATGGATGCCGTCCGTCATGTCGAGATAGTCGTCGTCGTAAAGCACGTTGACCTGGAGCACATGGCTGATCGACGACCCAGGCCCGGCAAAGACATTCAGCTCCGGCTCATCCGATAGCACGATATCCGTGGGCGAGCCGAAATGCGGTAACGGGATGTCCTTTGCGGCAATCGCCGCCAGTTTCTCGAGGCTTTCTTCGAAGACGCGGCCCAAATGGCGCGCCGGACCGAATTCGATCTCGTAACTGCCGCTGTTGTAGATGATACCGGGATCGTAGTCCTTGAGCTGCAGATTGGACGAGAAGGCTGAGGTAAAAGCGTCCTGATCGGGCAGAGCCGGTCCATCTTCGCCAGGACCTGCGCCTTCGGCATATTTGGTGCGCGCCCTCATCTCTTCGGTGGTCATCTCGAAGAGACCGATGAAGTGCGCAATGATTTCCGAAATCTTCTCGATATGCATGGTTCGGCCCTCCCATTCGAAATGACGATCGGCCTTGGAAGCGGCCCCGCCGGGAGCCATGGTGTGGTCGTCAAACCGTTTTCAAACAGTCGAACTGCACCGGCGGCGCCGGTGCAGTTCGTCTTCGTCCTTGGAGGTCAGTGTCAGGTGCTGGTATCCTCGCCGACGTCGGAGGCATGAGAATTGCCGCCGATGACGCTGGAGTCGACTGTGTTGCTGAGTAGGTTCGCGCCCTGAACGAGCTCGAGGTGGAAGCCGGAATTGGCAAGGATCGCGGAGGCATCGGCTGCGCTCGACCCGCTGGCGTCGTCGCCGGCCTTGAGATCCCAGCCCTTGCCGTCCATCTCCATGCCTTCCGCGCTATCGGCGGTGCCGGCATTGGCGTTCAGATGGTTCTGGGCGCCGTCGTTGTCCATCTTGATGTTCCAGGCACTGTCCTGGTCAGCCAGATGGTTCGCCTGGACGGCGCTGAAGCCGCTGTCGTTGCCGGCACCCGTCAGCGAATCGTTGAGAATGTTGTCGACGTCGAGCGTGAAGGAGAAGTCGTCGCCGAGATTGAAGGCGAGGTCGTGGCCGGCAACGCCGAGGTTGTCGAAGTCCTTGACGTCCTCGATGACGGCGAAGTCGGTGTCGGTCTTGTTGAAGCTGTCAGCGGTATTGTTGCTGTCGGAGATCGTCTTGGTGTCCGTATCCGTAATGGTCTTGATATCGGTGTCGGTCACGGTCTTCGTATCGGTGTCCGTGATCGTCTTGGTGTCGGTGTCGTTGTCGCTGTACGACTTGCTGTCATAACTCCAGTCGTAGTCGTTATTGGAGTCGGTAATCGTCGTGGTCTTGGTGCTCGTATCGTCGTCGGATTTGTAGCTCCAGTCGTATTCGTTGTCGCGGTTGTCGCCGTTATTGGCAGACACATCGATGTCGGCCTTTACCTCGACGTCGACGCTGTTGTCGGTATTGTCGCGGTTGTCGCCATTGGCGACGCCCCCGACATAACCGGTCGAGCCGTCGTCGACTTCCGTTGAATTGATGGCGCTGTTGGCATAGCCGTCGGCAAGCGCCCCGACCTTGGTGATTTCGGTTTCGTCGCCCGATGATTTCGGGTCGTGTTTATAGGCGTCGGACATCAAACGTTCTCCAGAAAAAAACCGGAGCAGCCTTTCGAAATCCCTCTCATCTCAAATGGGATTTTGCTCGCGCTCGCTCCGATGTGGTTAACATCGGCAGATGTATTCGGTACCAGTCATCTGCGGCTTTTCGCGATTTGTTGATCAAACCGTTGGTATTGGGATTGTACGTACTCAGTACAAGGCCGCACATATCCAGCTCCACATCCTAAAGAGGATAAGGAGTATCCAGGCGTTATTGTCGTTGAGTTGCCCTAAATGGATGCCATGTATCAAAAACACACGCCGATACCTGGATCGTCCATGCCGCCTCTTGGGCGACGATCACAGATTGCTGGAAAAAATGCGGAGCCGATAGATATCAATTCGGGCTAAGGCGGATTTGCCACGTCCGGCTAGCCTCTTCCGGTGCAACGTCGGGACGTCTTTGTGGGTGGCGGTGCCCGTGTCTCTGGAATCCGGAAGCCCCGCATTCGCGGCTGGGTTGAGGTCCACTTTGCGGCGGTTCCGACACCTCATGCAGGCCGAAAATATAACAATCTGTACTGAACTATTACATTCAGCTCTCATCTATAGTGAGAGCAAATATAACCTTGAAGTACCCATATCAGTAAAAATGCAACCAAAGCTTAGTATATTATCGTTTTTTGCCCACTAAAACTAATCACTTTGGGCCATTTCCTTCCCTCTCAATCCGTATTAACATAATTAAGAAATGTCTAAAAAATAAAGCGGTGAGATCAGGGGCAGGCATTTCTTACTATCGAATACCCGCCATCGCTCCACGTTTGAGTAAAGTGTAACGCTAGGGGAGGCGTATATGTTCATGACAAGCTCAGGAATGGAGAATACAGACCAGAGCAAGAAATTAGGTTCATCCGGAAATACTATATTAGTCGTCGCCAAAGCCGATCTGTTTTCGGAATGCATGGTAGAGGCGCTAGCCAAGAAATTTCCGAACTGTGATGTGGCGAGCATAACAAGCACGAAGCCGATGCTGGAAAAAGATGCCGGCGATTTGAAGCTCGTTTTATTCTATCATATACCTGCGCCGGAGCTTCATGAGGCGCTGCAGGCTGCCCGCGAAAACCACCCGGAAACCTCTGTCGGACTTGTCGTCGAAGCCATCGACATGCTCGAACCCTATGTCAGTCGCCTGGTGGAGGCAAGGATCATCGATGGCGTCCTGCCGCTCAACCTGCGGCTCGATGTCTTCATGGCCGCGGTGGATCTGCTGATGAAGGGCGGCGAACATTTTCCGTCAGCCCTGCTCAATCGCCTCACCAACAAGAACACCCAGCTGGAGCCTTCGCTCTATCAGACAAAATCGGTTGATGCGGCGCGTACCAATGCGCTGAAGCTGAGACGCGACAGCATCTCCTCTTTGACCACGCGCGAGGTTCAGATCCTGGATCTCATCTGCAAGGGCACGCAAAACAAGATCATCGCCGACAAGCTGCATCTTTCCGAAAACACCGTGAAGGTTCACGTCCGCAACATCTACAAGAAGATGAACGTCCGAAACCGCACGGAAGCTGCATCCCGTTTCTTCAACGAGCATCCCGCCGGCGAGGACGACATGTCCGGCCGGTGGCGCAACTGATCTACCCCGCCGCGCGTCTGTTCAGGCACGCAAGGAGGCGTAGCACGTTTCAGATCGACGGTCGTGCGAAGCAGCGCGACTTCTGTCCGAAGCCGCTTGGAGAGCAGATATAAGGCGCCGAGCCGTGATAGGCGACGCGAACCGTAGATGCAGCCGGGCGTTCGCGCCGATTTGCCGGATAGGCATAGGCTTTCGCGACGCGCGGCGCCTCGACGACGACGACGTTCTTTTTGGCGACGGCGGCGATGTCGTCGTTGACGACCGTACAGGCCGTCGTTCCGATCGCAAGAAGCGTCGTTCCCCCGGCAAACATCGCAAAATGAAAAAGACGCCAGCCTCTCGGCTGCGCTGCAGCTTGTTTTTTCAACATGGCCAAAATCCCTCGCATATGGCGCTTCCGGATGCAAGACCGGTCGTGCAGTTCCGCGCGGCCAACCCTACCATTACTTATAGATCAACTTCATGGAGTGAAGCTTGAGTGAGGCCAGGACACTCGTTCTGAGGGAATAATAGATATAAAATGATTAATCATTTGTTAATTTTAAGAATAGTTACGTAATTATTTTGGATACTGAGGCTTTTTGAAGTTGACCTTAGCTGTTATCGCCTTATCATTTTAATAGTAATTCAATTGCCTGAAGAATAATTCAAAAGTTATTCATGTTTGGATAGTCGCTATCAAGAATGTCCAATCGGATAGGCAAGACGTGCAGCGCATAACTAAAACAAAAGACTAAATACATGGGAAGGGGTTTGTAATGCGTAGTTTCGTTCCCAACGAAGGTTCTTCCGAAGTAGCAGGCGTGCCGGTGCTCAGGGAGCCGGGCACCGCTCTGGTAAATGGCGGGGCGGGTTTCCTCGGCTCGCATCTCTGCGAAAGGCTTCTGCAGCGCGGCCACCGAGTTATCTGTCTCGATAATTTTTCGACCGGCCGCCGCGTGAATGTCGATCATCTCGCCTCGAACGCCCGTTTTCACGTCGTCGAGCACGATGTTCGCCAGCCCTTCGATATTGAAGCGTCGCTCATCTTCAACTTCGCCTCGCCGGCCTCTCCGCCCGACTATCAGCGGGATCCGGTGGGCACATTGCTCACCAATGTGCTTGGCGCGGTCAACACCTTGGATTGCGCCCGCAAGACCGGTGCGACCGTCGTTCAGTCGTCGACGTCGGAGGTCTATGGCGACCCGAACCAGAGCCCGCAGCACGAATCCTATTGCGGCAATGTCAACCCGATCGGACCGCGGGCCTGTTACGACGAAGGCAAACGCAGCGCCGAGACCCTGTTTTTCGATTATCACAGGACTTACGGCGTCGACATCAAGGTGGGCCGTATCTTCAACACCTATGGGCCGCGCATGCGTCTGGATGACGGCCGGGTGGTCTCCAACTTCATCGTGCAGGCGCTGCGCAATGCGGACCTGACGATCTATGGCGATGGTCAGCAGACCCGCTCTTTCTGCTATGTTGACGATCTCGTCGAGGGCTTTCTGCGTTTCTCGGCCGCCGGCAGCGCCTGCCACGGTCCGATCAACCTCGGCAACCCGACCGAGATCACGGTTCGGCGCCTGGCGGAAATCATCCGCGACCGGACCAATTCGCGCTCCCGCATCGTTCATCTGCCTGCGGTCACCGACGACCCCCGCCAGCGCCGACCGGATATTTCCCGGGCGATCGCCGATCTGGGCTGGCAGCCCTGCATCGGCCTCGAAACCGGCCTGGCGCGCACCGTCGATTATTTCGACGGCTTGCTTACTGGCGCAAAGAAGGCCGGCGCCGAGAAGGCGGAGGTCGTATGACATGCCCCGCTACATTCTGGTTACCGGCGGCGCCGGTTTCATAGGCAGTCATATCTGCAAAACGCTGGCGCGGGCCGGCATGATCCCGGTCACCTATGACAATCTGTCGACAGGGCATGCCGACAGTGTCCGCTGGGGACCGCTGATCCGGGCGGACCTCGCCGATGCAGCCACACTGCGCCGAACGCTCGCAGAGTTTTCGCCCGATTGCGTCATCCATTGCGGCGCCAATGCCTATGTCGGCGAATCCGTCGAGATGCCCAGGAAATATTACCGCAACAACGTCGTCGGCAGCCTGACGCTGCTGGAGGCCTGCCTCGACCAGGATATCGAACGGATCGTCTTTTCGAGCAGCTGCGCCACCTATGGCGTCCCCGCCTCCCTGCCGATAGGCGAAGAAACGCCACAGCAACCGGTCAATCCCTACGGCCGCACCAAACTGATCTTCGAGATGGCGCTCGAAGATTTTGCCGCCGCCTACGGGATCCGTTTTGCCGCGCTGCGTTATTTCAATGCGGCCGGCGCCGATCCGGAGGGTGAGCTTGCCGAGCGTCACCAGCCCGAGACCCATCTCATCCCTCGCGCCCTTCTCGCTGCCGCCGGCAGGCTGGAGCGGCTCGATATCTTCGGCACCGATTATCCCACCGAAGACGGAACCTGTGTGCGCGACTATATTCATGTCAGCGATCTCGCACAGGCGCATCTTGCCGCCGTCAATCATCTGATGGCCGATGGCGGCTCGCTCAGCGTCAATCTCGGTTCCGGCCGGGGCACTTCGGTGCGCGAGATCCTCGAAGCCATCCACCGGGCGACCGGCCGTGAAGTTCCCGTCCGGTATCGCCCCCGCCGGGCCGGCGATCCGCCGATCCTCTTTGCCGAAACGGCAAGAGCGAAGGCGGAACTCGGCTTCACGCCCGCTCTTTCGGATATCGATACGATCATCCGCACCGCCGGTCCGACTTTCGGCCTGAAGGTGACGGCATGAGCATTGGTTCGGAAATCGGCCACCGTGCCAGGACGGCGAAAGCCGCCGCCGCGGATACTTTCGATCCAGTTTTTACCGGCTGGAACCGTGCCGCTTACGGCCTCGGCATCCTCTGCTGGCTGGCGGCCCTCGGCTATTTTTGGATCTGGTGGTGCCAGTCGGCCCACATCATTTCCTGGACCGCTTTCGTGCTCATCACCCTCGTGCTGGGCTGGATCACGCTCGTTCCGGCCTATTTCATCCTGATCTTCCTCGACGCGCGGACGGTCAGCCCGCGCGCGCGGCTGCCGGAGGGGCGGGTGGCGATGGTGGTCACCAAGGCACCGTCCGAGCCTTTTGCCGTCGTCCGCGCCACGCTGCAGGCGATGCTCGATCAGGTCGGCGTCGATTTCGATGTCTGGCTGGCCGACGAGGATCCTTCGGAAGAGACCCGGCGCTGGTGCGCCGAGCACGGCGTGCTGATCTCCACTCGAAAGGGGGTGGCGGACTATCATCGCGCAGCCTGGCCGCGCCGGACGCGCTGTAAGGAAGGCAATCTCGCCTATTTCTACGACCATTTCGGCTATGCGCGTTACGATTTCGTCGCCCAGTTCGATGCCGATCACGTGCCGACGCCGACCTATCTCCGCGAGGTCCTGCGTCCCTTCGCCGATCCCGCGATCGGCTATGTCTCCGCGCCCAGCATCTGCGATGCGAATGCCGCTACGAGCTGGGCGGCGCGCGGCAGGCTCTATGCCGAGGCCAGCCTGCATGGTTCGCTGCAGACCGGTTACAACAATGGCTGGGCGCCGCTTTGCATCGGTTCACATTATGCGGTTCGCACGTCAGCGCTTCGTCAGATCGGCGGCCTCGGCCCCGAGCTTGCCGAAGACCATTCGACGACGCTGATGATGAATGCCGGCGGCTGGCGCGGCGTGCATGCCGTCGATGCGATCGCCCATGGCGACGGCCCGGCGAATTTTGCCGATCTCGTTGTCCAGGAGTTCCAGTGGTCGCGCAGCCTGGTTACCATTCTGCTGCAACATTCCAGCCGTCATATCGGGCATCTGCCGTGGCGGCTAAAATTTCAGTTCGTGTTCTCGCAGCTGTGGTATCCGCTTTTTTCCGCATTCATGGCGGTGATGTTCCTGCTGCCGGTTGCCGCCTTGCTGACGGGCCATGTCTTCGTCAACGTCACCTATCCGGATTTTCTGCTGCATTTCGCACCGATATCGGGCGTGCTGACGCTGTTTTCCGTCTTCTGGCGGGCGACGGGAAGCTTCAGGCCGCATGATGCGAAACTGTTCGGCTGGGAGGGGCTGGCCTTCATCTTCCTGCGCTGGCCATGGTCGCTCGCCGGCAGCCTGGCGGCCGTGCGCGATTATATCTCCGGCTCCTTTGTCGATTTCCGCATCACGCCGAAAGGAAAGCAGCAGCAACATTCTCTGCCGCTGCGCGTCGTCGCGCCCTACATCGCGCTCGCCGGGCTATGTGCCGTCGCCATGACGCTCGCCAGCGAGGCGGCTGCCGCCCAGGGCTTTTATATCTTTGCCGCGATAAATCTTTCGATCTATCTGTCGGTGACGGTGCTGATCGTCCTTCGCCATGCGATCGAGAACGGTCTGCCGCTTCTACCGCAATCGCACGGGCTGCGGCTCGCGACCGCCATGGGGCTTGCGATCTGGCTTACCGGCGGCATGCAGCTCGGCGGCCATGGTCTCCGCAGCCTCGAAGCCCTTTCCCACGGCCAGCCATTCGTCAGCTTCACCGAAACGCAATTTGCCGTGGCCGGCGCCGGCCTCGGCGGCGGCAAGACCAAGATCACGAAATTCCGTCTCAAATGGAATGGGTTCGGCAACATGGGACGGGACCAACAGGGTGTCTGAGCCGGCGGAACCGGCAAGTGCCGAACAGGAGGATGTAATGCGTATCGGATCGAAACTTTATGGAGCAGCGCTTGCTCTCAGCCTATGCCTGCCGTTGGCGGCACATGGCGAGACAGCCGGCAAGAAGGCGGCGACGCCGACGCCGCTCAGCGCCTATGAGCTCTACCGCATCTACGGCGACAAGACCTGGGTCTGGAACACCGGCGGCGGCCGTTTCTCGGATGACGGCCGGCGGTTCGTCGCCTGGGTGAACGACAAGGGCAAGCAGTCCTTCGCTGAGGGCAAATGGGTAGTCGATGATCTCGGCCAGCTCTGCATGCGCGCCACCTGGACGAATGCCGAGGGTGCGGCCCGCGCCAGCACCTGTTTCGGTCACCGCAAGATCGGCAACACGATCTATCAGCGGCGCCAGCCGGACGGCAATTGGTACGTTTTCCGTCATGCGTCGGTGCGCGGGGATGACGAGTTTCTCAAGCTCGTTTCCATGGATTCGGTCAGCGACAAGGCGCGCGACCTGAAGCAGGTCCTGCTGAGCCAGGAAGTAGCCCGAAAAGGAGGGTGAGTCGTGAAGAAGCTGATGAAAAAAAACCTCTCGACCGCAGCGATGGCGCTGCTCCTTCTGTGTGCCGCGGACATGCCTGGCCGAAGCGAGATGCAATATGCCGGCATTGCCCCGAACCCGGCGGCAGGCGTCCAGACGATCATCGACAAACGTCCCGTCCTTCATGCCGACGGCATCAAGTTCGGTGCCTACGATCCGCATGGCGATTTTGGTGCACAAGCCAATGTGGCAACCGAAGCCCTGTTCCTGCCCTGGGAGGACGTCGATCTGGAGACGCTGCGCGTCGCCGATGCCTACGCGCAGGCCAGGGGCCGCAATCTGCTGATTACAGTGGAACCGTGGTCCTGGGACGTCGACTGGCGGCTGACCTCCGCCGAGCTTCGCCGGAAGGTCCTGCGCGGCGATTACGATGTCAACATGCGGGCGATCGCGCAAATGATATCCCAGCTGAAAAGCCCGGTAATCGTCCGCTGGGGCCAGGAGATGGAGGACAAGTCGGGGCGGTTCTCATGGTCCGGGTGGAATCCGCGCGATTATATCACCGCCTACAAGCGGATGATGGATATCGTCCGCCAGGAGGCGCCGGGCACTGAAATCATGTGGTCGCCGAAGGGCGAGCCGGGCTTGCAGGACTATTATCCCGGCGACGATTATGTCGATCTCGTCGGCCTGTCGGTCTTCGGCCTGGAACGCTACGACGAGCTTGCCTACAACAAGCACCGGACATTCTCCGAAGCGCTGAAGCAGGGTTACGATCTCGTCGCCGGCTATGGCAAGCCGATCTGGGTGGCGGAGCTCGGTTATGAAGGCGGCGACGCCTATGTCAGGCCCTGGATCGAAACCGCGACGCTGAAGCAGAGCGCCTTTCCGAATTTGCGGGAAGTGGTCTATTTCAACGATCGGGATGTGCATGCCTGGCCGTTCGATCTCGGCCGGCCGGACTGGCGCGTCGTCGAAAGCCTGGCCAACTGACGGCCCGGAAAGAGAGAGGCCCGCCGGGGTTTGCGGGCCTCCTCTTACCTCAGGCGATCGATCATCCTTTGAGCGTCGCCTTACCCTCTTCGATGAGCCGGGTCGCCGCATCGGCCGGCGAAACCCGTTCGAAGGCGAGTTCGTCGCAGATCGGGCGCAGGACGCGCTGGTCGAACTGGGTTGCACCCATCGGCACCGGCGGCGGATATTCGCCGACCTGATCTTTGAGAAGATTGACGTATTTGACCGTTTCCTGCTCCGTCGGGTTGAGCTGCGGCAGAATGGCTTCACGCACGGCCGGCGACATCGGCACACCGCGCTCGACGCCGAGGATCTTGCCGGCCTCGATATCGTTGACGAAGAAATCTATGAATTTCGCGGCCGCTTCGCCATTCTTCGTCGTGGC
Organism: Rhizobium sp. RSm-3; assembly: GCF_001854685.1. Lineage (NCBI taxonomy): Bacteria > Pseudomonadati > Pseudomonadota > Alphaproteobacteria > Hyphomicrobiales > Rhizobiaceae > Rhizobium > Rhizobium sp. RSm-3. The sequence continues at coordinate 21,462 of NZ_MAWZ01000001.1, forward strand.
GCCGAGACTCCAGATCAGCGCAGGACGGTAGTAGTGGCCCGACGGCCCGCCCTTCTTTTCCCGCGGCAGCATGGTGATGCCGAGCTTGTTCTTGATGATCAGCTGATAGCCGACCATCTGGTTGGAATAGGCCATGCCGATCACCGATTTGCCGAGACCAAGGCAATTGGTGTCGATAGTGTTCTGATCGAGCGTCTGGACGTCGGCGGCAACGGTGCCGCCCGCCTTGCGCAGCTTCTCCCAATAGTCGAACCATTCCGTGGCATCGTCGGCGGTGAAGCCGAGCCCGACGGTTTCCTTGGCAAAGAGGCTCTTGCCGCGCTGGCGCAGCCAGGCGTCGAATACATAGGCGTAGCGGGCCGCATAGGGTCCCCCGCTCTTGCCGGAAGACTTTGTGAGTTCCACGGCGAGCTTGGCATACTCATCCCAGGTAAGGTCGGGTGTCGGTAGCGGGATGCCCGCCTTTTCGAATTCGACGGTGTCGAAGAACATCGAGAAGGAGTTCAGGCCGAGGCCGACACCGTAGAGTTTGCCGTCGATGGTGGTCAGTTTCAGCATGTCGGCGCCGAAGGACTGGACCTTCAGCGTCGAGGGGACGAATTCGTCGAGCGGCATGCAGGCGCCGCGCTTGGAATAATCGGAGATCGTTCCCGGCTCGAGCTGGAAGACGTCGGCGATGGCGCGGCCGGCCATCTGGGTGGCGAGCTTGGTCCAGTAGCCGTCGCCCGAAAGCGATTCACCGACGATCGTGACGCCGGGTGTCTTCGATTGATAGAGCTTGGCGACGTCGAGCGTGCGCTTGGCGCGGTCGTTCGAACCCCACCACATGGCGCGCAGCGATACGTCTTCGGCAAAAGCCGGAATGGCGCTTCCCGCGCCGAGGGCGAGGCCGGCGGCTGCTCCGGCTGAACCCATCAGAAATGAACGGCGGTTGACCTGCATGATATCCTCCTTGCCCCAATATGCCCGCTGCCATCCTCCAACGGCGTTTACAGACATTTCCGCGCCAAGAGTACGCAAAAAAATAATTATTGCAAGAAATAACGATTACCTTGCAAATTTGCATAAATTGCATAAGCTTTGCCCATGAATAACGAAAAAATCGGGAACGAAGAGAAAATCAGACGGCCGCGCCAGGCCGATATCGCCACATTGGCCGGCGTCTCCGTCTCCACGGTGTCGCGGGTGCTTGCCAACGAACCCGGTATCAGTGAAAGCGTGCGCCGCCAGATCTTGAAGGTGGCGGCCGAGCATGGTTATCCGGTCAAATCTGCGACCGAAGCCGTTGCCGGCGGGCTGGCGCTGATCGCCAGCGACGGCGTCACCGGCGGCCTCAGCGTCTTTTACGAGGCGATCGTCGACGGCTTGCGGGCCGGAGCCGCCGAAGCGGGCATGCCCTTCAACATCCGGATGGTCCGCGAGGATCGCACCACGCCCGACGCCGTGCGCGACTATATGCAGGCAGCGGGCGCCGAAGGGCTCTTTCTTGTCGGCATCGATCCGAACGAGATGTTACGCGGCTGGCTGCGGGAGACTATGACGCCGGCCGTGCTCGTCAACGGCACCGATCCCGGAATGCAGTTCGACGGCGTATCGCCGGCTAATTTCTTCGGCGCCTATCAGGCGACCAGCCGATTGATGAAGGCCGGCCATCGCCGTATCCTGCATCTGAGCGGTTCCCACCGCCATACGATCAGGGAGCGCATCCGCGGTTTCGAGGCGGCCATCGCCGCCGTTCCCGGTGCCGAGGGCCGTTTCGTGCCGCTCGTACTGCAGGGCAGCGCCAGCGGCGAGGCTCATGAACGCACGGCTGCCATCCTCGCCGAAAATGCCGGTTTCACCGCCGCCTTCTGCATGAATGATTTCATCGCCGTCGGCGTGCTGGAGGCCGTCACCGAAGCCGGTCTGCGGGTTCCGGAGGATTTCGCGATCGTCGGCTTCGATGATCTGCCCTGCGCGCTGATGACCAATCCGCAGCTTTCCACCATGCGCGTCGACCGCGCCGCCCTCGGGCGCGAGGCCATCTCGCTGATGCTGTCGCGTTTCCGCGACAGGACGGCGCCGGCGCGCCACATCTGCCAGGCTGTCGTTCCCGTTCCGGGAGGGACTGTTCCGAATGCTGAACCCCGTGAGTGATCCGATGACCTATGATCCCGCCAGCGCCAATCCGCTTGCAGGCAACCCGCTCGAAACCCGCGCCGATATGGGCCGGGCCCTGCTTGATCTCTTCGATCCGCTGCTTGCCTGCTTTTCGAAAAGCAATGCCCGCGTCAGGCTAAGCGGCGCTGCCGCCCACTTCGACCGGGCGGCGGCCGATCTCGAAGGTTTTGCCCGCCCGCTCTGGGGATTGGCGCCGCTTGGCGCCGGCAAGGGAGACTTCGCCCACTGGCATCGATTCGCCGAAGGCCTCGCGAACGGCACCGATCCCGCCCATCCCGAATATTGGGGAACGGTCAATGGCCGCGATCAGCGGATGGTCGAGCTTGCCGCTCTCGGTTTTGCCCTGGCGCTGGTGCCGGAAAAGATCTGGGAGCCGCTCGATCAGCGCGCCCGCAGCAATGTCATCGCCTATCTCAAACATGCCAGACAATTCGACTATGCCGACAACAACTGGAAATTCTTCCGGATTTTCGTCGACATCGCCCTCGATCGCCTCGGCGCCGATTTCGACCGCAGCCTGACGCGGCAATATCTGGAAGAACTGGAAGGCTTCTATATCGGCGACGGCTGGTATCGCGACGGTAATGTGCGCCGCATCGATCACTACATTCCCTTCGCCATGCATTTCTATGGGCTGATCTATTCGAAGCTCGTCGACGACGATTACGCCAAACGCTACCGCGAGCGCGCCATCCTGTTCGCCCGGGATTTCCGCCACTGGTTTGCCGCAGACGGCGCGACGATCCCCTTCGGCCGCAGCCTGACCTATCGTTTCGCCTGCGCCGGCTTCTGGTCGGCGCTCGCCTTTGCCGATGTCGAGGCGCTGCCTTGGGGCGAGGTCAAACATCTCTGCCTGCAGCATCTGCGCTGGTGGAGGGATAAGCCGATCGCCGATCGCGACGGCGTGCTGTCGATCGGTTTCGGCTATCCGAACCTGCTGATGTCGGAAAGTTACAATTCCGCCGGCTCGCCCTATTGGGCATTGAAGGCCTTTCTGCCCCTTGCGATCGCCGAGGATCATCCGTTCTGGACGTCGGAGGAAAAGGCGCCGGAGCAGGCGTCCGCGGTCGTCCCCCAGCGTCATCCCGGCATGGTGATGATGCGGGCGGGCGGCGATGTCGTGGCGCTGTCCTCCGGCCAGGAAAACCTGCAGATGCGTTTCGGCACGGAAAAATACGCGAAATTCGCTTATTCCACCCGTTATGGCTTCAGCATCGAATCCGATGAACGCGGCTTTGCGCTCGCCGCCTTCGATTCGATGTTGGCTTTCAGCGAAGACGGCCTGCACTACCGCGTCCGCGAGACGAATGAGGAAGCCAGGCTCGCGGGCGACGTGCTTTATGCGAAATGGTCACCTTTCCCCGATGTCGGCGTCGAAACCTGGCTCGTGCCGCAAGCCCCCTGGCATATCCGCCTCCACCGGATCAGGGCGGCCCGGCCGCTGAGCGTCGCCGAAGGCGGCTTTGCCATCGCCCGCCGGGATTTCGAGCTGGACAGGCTGTCGGCTTCCGATGGATCTGCCTATGCGATCGGCGAAGGTGATTTCAGCGGCATTCTCGACTTGGGATCGTCGGTCGAACGCGCGGGGCTGGCGCAGAAGGCGCAGCCCAACACCAATGTGATCGTCGCCAAAACCATCGTGCCGCAGCTGTGTGGTCAGATTCCGGCCGGCGAAACCATTCTGGTGACGGCGGTGCTGGCACTCGACGATCCCGCTGCCGTTTCGTCGGCCTGGAAGCGGCCGCCGCAGGCACCGGACCTTGCGGCGCTGGAGGCCCTGGTGCGGGAAAAGGGCGTGACCGTCAGCGCCATCGAAGCGCCAGGGCAGATGCCATGAGCCGTCCGGCGATCGTCCTTGCCATGGAGCCGTCGCGCACGGAACATGTCCTGCCCGATGAGATCCTGCGCCGGCTCGATGCTATCGGTCGCCTGCTCGATCCGGAGCCGCTGCAGCGGTTGGACGACGCGCGCGCAAGACGCCTGCTTTCAGAAGCGGAGATCCTGATCACCGGCTGGGGTGCGCCCTATGTCGGGCCTGAGATTCCCGCTGCCGCGCCGCGGCTGCGCCTCGTCGTCCATGCCGCGGGCACGGTCAAGGGCATCATTGATGACTCCATCTTCGAAGCCGGCATAGCGATCAGCCACGCGGCCGAAGCCAATGCCGTGCCAGTTGCCGAATTCACGCTGGCTGCGATCCTCTTCGCCGGCAAACGCGCCTTCCGTTTCCGCGATCTCTACGTCGCCGACCGCAACCGCGATCGGACCTATCCGATGCAGCGCGAAGCGATCGGAAACTACGGCCGAACCCTCGGCATTATCGGCGCCTCACGCATCGGCCGGCGGGTGATCGAACTCTTGAAACCCTTTGATTACAGGTTGCTGCTGTTCGATCCCATGCTCGATGCCGCCGAGGCCGCCCGATTGGGGGCGGAGAAGGTCGACCTCGACGAATTGATGCGGCGAGCCGATATCGTTTCCCTGCATGCGCCGTCACTGGCCTCGACGCAGCATATGATCGATGCGCGAAGACTGTCGCTGCTGAAGGACGGGGCGACGCTCATCAACACCGCGCGCGGCATTCTCATCGATGAAGCCGCCTTGCTTTCAGAGCTGAAGACCGGCCGCATCGACGCTGTTATCGATGTGACCGATCCGGAGATTCCTGACGCGGGTTCTGTCTTCTACGATCTGCCGAATGTTTTCCTGACACCACACATTGCCGGCGCCATCGGCCTCGAACGGGCGCGTCTCGGCGCGATGGCGGCGGATGAGGTCGAGCGTTTTGCGACCGGCCGGCCACTGCTCTACGGGATCAGCCGTGAAAATCTCGAAAACATCGCCTGACGCGCCGCGCCGGCCCTGCGGTCAGCGCGGCGTTTTCAAGGAATTGGGCGAACCGTCATTGGCAAGCTCGGGCATCAGGTCGGCAATCTCGACCACCTTGCCGGTGCGCGAACTCGTCAAAGCCGCAATGCCGCAGAGCACGGACATGGCGCCTGCCCGCGTGCCGGCGCGCTGGGCGAGCCGATCTTCCGTGTCGGGCTTGAAGATCATGTTGCGCATCCGGTCGTCGCCGCCGTAATGGCCGCCGGTGAAATGCGGAACGACGATGCGCTCGACGGCCTCCTTGCCGTTCGGGAAATTGCGGATGAGCAGGATCGTGTCCTGCTTCGGCTCTTCCCAGGGCTGGGCCTCATATTGGCGAATCTCAATGCGTCCCTTGGTGCCGTTGAAGGCGAGGTGGTGGCCTTCGATCGGCTGGAAGGTGTTCAGCGAATAGGAGACATGGACATTGTTGCGGTAGCGCAGGCTGACCATCATCGTATCGGGAATATCGATGTCCTCGCGGAAAACGCAGCCGTCGCGGAAATAGCCGTCAATCTTCGAGGGATCTTCATAGAGCTGATCGAGGAAGGGATCCTTTTCGAGATCGAGATAATAGTCGCATTCATGCGCGTGTGGACAGAGCTTGCAGCGCGGTCCGCGGAAGGGACCCTTGCGGCCGTAGTTCTGTAGGTCGGCAAATGAGGTGACAGCGTCGGGATCGCTGTCGAGATACCAGTTCAACAGATCGAAGTGGTGTGTCGCCTTGTGGACGAAAAGGCTGCCGGAATTTTCGGTATAGGCATGCCAACGGCGGAAATAATCGGCGCCGTGTTTGGTGTTGAGATACCAGTGAAAATCGACGGAGGTCACCCGGCCGATCTCGCCGGCATTCAGCAGTTCCTTGATTTTCGCGGCCGTCGGCGCGTAGCGATAGTTGAAGGAGACGTCGACGCGGCGGCCGGTGCGCTTTTCGGCATCGAGAATCCGGCGAATTTTCTCGACTGAGGTGGTCATCGGCTTTTCGGTGATCACGTCGATGCCGGCCTCCAGCGCCCGCACGACGATATCGTCATGCGTATGGTCGGGCGTGCAGACGATGACCAGATCCGGTTTCTGTTCGGCGAGCATGGAATCGATGTTTTCATAGAGCGGCGCATTGCTGCCGATCATGTTGCGGGCGCGCTCGCCGCGCAGCGAATTCTTCTCGACGATGGCCGTGAGGTCGACATGTTCGCGCCAGCCGGCCAGCAGATCCTTGCCCCACATGGTGGTGCCGCGGTTCCCGGTGCCGATCAGGGCAAAACGGCGTTTCTCCATCGATGATCCTCCTGCATGCATGATGAAACGAATATTGAAACTTAGATCTGGCAGCAGCTCCGGAAGCGCTCGACGCAGGTGGCGATCACCTCGTCGGCCGGGTGTTTCCACCAGGTCTCGGCCGAAAAAATCTCCACCTCCTGCGCGCCGAAGAAACCGGCCGCCTCGATCATCCGTCTTATGCCTTTGAGATCGATGACGCCATCGCCCATCATGCCGCGGTCGAGCAGCATGTCCTTGGTCGGCACCAGCCAGTCGCAGATGTGATGGGCAAAGATGCGCTTCATTCGGCCGGCGCGGGCGATCTGATTGGCAAGATCGGGGTCCCACCAGACGTGGTAGACGTCGATCGCGACGCCGACGTCCTCGCCGAGCGGCTCGCACATGTCGAGCGCCTGGCCGAGTGTGTTCACGCAGGAGCGGTCGGCGGCATACATCGGATGCAGCGGCTCGATGGCGAGCTTCACGCCGGCGGCCTGGGCATGCGGCAGCACGGCGGCAATGCCGTCGAACACCATCTGGCGGGCGGCGACGATATCCTTGGAATCGCCCGGCAGGCCGCCGACGACGAGCACCAGGCAATCGGCGGCGAAGGCCGCCGCCTCGTCGATGGCGCGCCTGTTGTCGTCGAGGTTCTTCTGCCAGTCGCCGTCGTTTGCCGCCGGAAAGAAGCCGCCGCGGCAAAGCCCGGTCAGCTTGATGCCGTTCGATTTGACGATCCTGACCGCTTCGTCGAGGCCGGCCTTGGCGACCTGGTCGCGCCAGGGCGCGATCGAGGTGATGCCGTGTTTCAGGCAAATATCGACGGCGTCGGCAAAACTGCATTGCTCGCGGATCGTCGCCAGATTGATCGAAAGTCCTTCGACCTGCATGTCATTCCCTCTCGTATCGCAGCTTCAGTTGACGCCGTGGACGGCAAGCACCTGTTTCATGCGCGCTGTGGCGAGTTCCGGATCGGCCAGAACCCGCGCCTTGTCGGCCAGGCGGAAGAGTTCGGCCAGATGCGTGAGCGAGCGGGTGCTCTGCTGGCCGCCGACCATGGTGAAATGGTCCTGCAGGCCGTTGAGATAGGCGAGGAAGACGACGCCGGTCTTGTAGAAGCGGGTCGGCGCCTTGAAGATGTGGCGCGACAGCGGCACGGTCGGCTCGAGCAGGTCGAAGAATTCACGGTTGCTCTTGCGGCCGAGCGCGTCGAGCGCAGCCGACGCTGCCGGCGCGATCGCATCGAAAATGCCGAGCAGTGCGTCGGAATGGCCCTCTTCGTCGCCGGCAATCAGTTCGGCATAGTTGAAATCGTCGCCGGTATACATGCGCACGCCGTTCGGCAGTTGCCGGCGCATGGTCACTTCCTTCTCCTTGGAAAGCAGCGAGATCTTGATGCCGTCGACCTTGGCAGCGTTGGCTTCGATCACCTCAAGGCAGGTTTCCATCGCCTTCAGGTGGTCGCCATTGCCCCAATATCCCTCGAGCGCCGGGTCGAACATTTCGCCCAGCCAGTGGATGATGACCGGTTCTTTGACCTGGCGAAGGATGCGGTCGTAGACCCTGACATAATCGTCCGGTCCTTTGGCCGTGACGGCAAGCGCCCGGCTCGCCATCAGGATGATGCGGCCGCCGGCCGCCTCCACCGTTTCGATCTGCTCCTCATAGGCCTTGAGGATGGTGTCGATGGTTACGTCGGGTCCAGGCACCAGATGGTCGGTGCCGGCGCCGCAGGCAATCAGCGCATCCTTGCGGCCGGCGGCCTCACCAAGTGCCCGGCGGAGGAGGTCGCGCGCCTCCGGCCAGCCGAGGCCCATGCCGCGCTGCGCCGTATCCATGGCTTCGGCCACACCGAGGCCGAGATCCCACAGCCGATGGCGGAAGGCGAGCGTGCGGTCCCAGTCGATCGCCGGCGTCAGCCAGGGATCGTTGTCGGCGAGCGGATCGGCGACGACGTGGGCGGCGGCGAAGGTGATGCGCGGGAAGCTCTTGGCGTCCCGCTTCTTCAGTTCGATCGGCGTGCCGGTCAGCCTATAGGGGACGATCTTGCCGTCGAGGGGGAGATTGATCGTCGTCACGGCTCAGAACTCCAGCGCGGGAACGTCGAGCCAGCGGCGCTCGGCCCAGGATTTCAGCCCGAGTTCGGCCAATTGCACGCCCTTGGCGCCGGCTTCGAGGCCGTAGGGCCACGGCGCATCTTCGACGACATGGCGGATGAACATTTCCCACTGCGCCTTGAAGCCGTTGTCGAAGGCCTGGGTATCGGGAACCTCGTCCCAGGTCTTGTAGAAATCGATCGTCTGCGGCTGGTCGGGGTTCCAGACCGGCTTCGGCGTGTTGACGCGGTGCTGGCTCCAGCACTTCGTCAGGCCGGCGACGGCCGAACCATGCGTGCCGTCGACCTGGAAGGTGACCAGATCGTCGCGGCGTACGCGCACCGCCCAGGAGGAATTGACCTGCGCGATCACGCCGCCTTCGAGTTCGAAGGTCGCGTAGGCCGCATCGTCGGTGTCGCAGTCATAGGGCTTGCCTTGCTCGTCGATGCGCCGTGGAATATGCGTGGCGCCGAGGCAGGAGACAGCCTTGACCTCGCCGAACAGATTGTCGAGCACGTAGCGCCAGTGGCAGAGCATGTCGAGGATGATGCCGCCGCCGTCGCCCTTGCGGTAGTTCCAGGAGGGGCGCTGCGCCGGCACGCCCCAATCGCCTTCGAACACCCAGTAGCCGAATTCGCCGCGCACCGAGAGGATCTTGCCGAAAAAGCCGGAATCCCTGAGCAGCGCCAGCTTGCGCAGGCCCGGCAGGAAGAGCTTGTCCTGCACGACGCCATGCTTGAGCCCGGAGCGGCGCGCCTTGCGGGCGAGATCGATCGCCACCTGCAGGTCGTCGGAGATCGGCTTTTCGCAATAGACATGCTTGCCGGCATCGAGCGCCCTGGACAGCAGTTCGGCGCGCATCAGCGTCGTGCCGGCGTCGAAGAAGATCGTGTCGTCGGGATTGGCGAGCGCGGCGTCGAGATCGGTCGACCAGCGCTTGATATTATGCTTCTTCGCCAACTCTTCCATCTTGGCGCCGTTGCGGCCGACGATGATCGGGTCGATTTCGAGTTTCTCGCCCGATTTCAGGGTAATGCCGCCCTGGTCGCGGAAGGCGAGGATCGAACGCACCAGGTGCTGATTGTACCCCATGCGGCCGGTAACGCCGTGCAAGATGATCCCCAAGCGTGCCATTTTTTCCTCCCTGGAATCTTGTGCGGCGGGAGCGGGCATCCGGCCCGGCCCTCCCAAGCCGGTAACTAAACAGTTACTTGATGGCAGAAGAGCGGCGATGCTGTCAATAGTCAAATCGGGATTCAGCGCTTGATCGAGGCGAGCGTCACGTGGACGATATGGCTTTCCCAGGCATTGAGATGGGTCGGCTCGATCAGGTCGCGGCCGAAGATCGTCGAAAGCGTGTACTGGTTGGACAGATAGAAATAACCGAGCGAGGCAATCGTCAGATAAACGTGCAGGGGATCGGCCGTCTCGACGAAGACGCCCTGCTTCTTTCCCTGCTCCAGCACTTGGGATAGTTCGCCGATCAGATGCGAATGCAGTTCCTTGAGCCGGACGGACTGGCGAAGCCACCGGGCGCGATGCAGGTTTTCCGTGCCGAGCAGGCTGAGGAATTCCGGGTGCTGGAGAAAATAACGCCAGGTGAAGAGCGCCAGTTCCCCAATGCCTTCTTCCGGACTGCGGTCGCCGATATGAAGCGCGCGCTCGGCGGTGCGGATGCCGACATAAGCCTCTTCGAGCACTCTGAGATAGAGCTGTTCCTTGTCGCCGAAATAATGATAGAGCATGCGCTTGTTGGTGCCGGCCCGTTCGGCGATGGCATCGACGCGGGCCCCGCCCATGCCGTTTTCGGCGAATTCCCGCGTGGCCGCTTCCAGGATCGCGGCGCGTGTCCGCTCCGGATCGCGCTGGGCCGTGCGTTCCTGAGATGGGCGCCGGGATTTTTTCTTCTCCCCGTTTTCCCCGCTGTCGTTCATCGTTCCCCTCCCTCTCGCATGTTGCGCTCATAAGCCTTCGGTGCGAAATTGTAAAAACCGAATTTAAAAGGGCGGCCGCCAAGAACCGACACCCCGCTTGACACGCTTGCCGCTTTGCTCGTAGCTTGTAACCAATTAGTTATTTATGCAAGGGTAACTGGTCGGAAGCGTGTGGAGGCGCTTCCCTTTGGAGGAGGAAAAAATGAGCCTACGTGTAAGCAGACGTAATTTCATTGCGGGAGGGGCCACGCTTCTTTCGCTCTCGGCGCTCGGAACCAGCGCTTTGGCACAGGAACAGCGCTTGCGCCTCCTGTGGTGGGGCTCGCAGCCGCGCGCCGACCGCACCAACAAGGTGTCACAGCTCTATCAGACGAAGAATGCCGGTACCTCGATCACCGGCGAATTCCTTGGCTGGGGCGATTACTGGCCGCGCCTTGCGACCCAGGTTGCCGGCCGCAATGCGCCTGACGTCATCCAGATGGACTACCGCTATATCGTTCAGTACGCGCGTCGCGGCGCGCTGGCGCCGCTGGAATCCTACATGCCGGCCAAGCTCAACCTCGACGATTTCGACAAGGCGCAGATCGATGGCGGCAGCGTCGACGGTCATCTCTATGGCGTCAGCCTAGGTGCGAACTCGGCCGCGACGGTTCTGAACACCACCGCCTTCAAAGAGGCAGGCGTCGATCTGCCGACGCAGGCGACCACCTGGGATGAGTTCGCCCGCATGGGCGCCGAGATCACCAAGGCCGGCAAGCGCAAAGGCATGTTCGGCCTCGCCGACGGCAGCGGCGGCGAACCTCTGTTCGAAAACTGGCTGCGTCAGCGCGGCAAGGCGCTCTATACCGCCGACGGCAAGATCGGCTTCGGCGTCGACGACGCATCGGAATGGTACGATATGTGGGCCAAGTTCCGTGAGGCCGGCGCCTGCGTTCCCGCCGATATCCAGGCGCTCGACAAGAACGACATCGAAACCAACACGGTGTCGCTCGGCAAATCTGCGGCCGGTTTTGCCCATTCCAACCAGTTCGTTGCCTATCAGGCCATGAACAAGGACAAGCTGGCGCTGACCAACTATATGCGCATCAAGGCGGATTCGAAGGGCGGCCACTATCGCAAGCCTTCGATGTTCTTCTCTGTTTCGGCCCAGTCGAAAGCGATCGACCTGGCCGTGGACTACATCAACTTCTTCGTCAAGAATCCCGAGGCAGTGCTGCTCTTGGATGTCGAACGCGGCATTCCGGAATCGGCTGCCATGCGCGAGGTCGTCGCGGCGAAGCTCGATGAGAACGGCAAGGTGGCATTGGCCTATGTCAGCGGGCTCGGCGATCTCGCCGGCAAATTGCCGCCGCCGCCGCCCGCCGGCGCCGGTGAAGGCGAGCTGATGCTGCGAAACATCGCCGAACAGGTCGGTTTCGGACAGCTGTCTCCCGCCGACGGTGGCAAACAGTTGGTCACCGAAATTACGCAGATTCTCGCACGAGGCTGATCCCGTATGAGCAATGCGATGCGCACGCCCGCAGGGGCCATAAATGTGGAAAGATATCAGGGGGCCGTGGCCGAAGGACGCTTCCGGCGTCTCTGGAACGCCAATGCTCCCGGCTATCTCTTCCTTCTGCCATGGCTTATCGGCTTTTTCGGGCTGACGCTCGGACCGGCCCTGATTTCGCTCTACCTCTCCTTCACCGACTTCGACATGCTGCAGTCGCCGCGGTGGGTGGGAATGGCGAATTACGTGCGCATCGCCACGGCGGATCCGAAATTCTCGGCCGCCATGCACGTCACCCTGACCTATGTTGTCTTCTCGGTGCCGTTCAAACTGACCTTCGCCTTGCTGGTCGCCATGGCTTTGAATCGCGGCCTGCGCGGACTGACCTTCTATCGCGCCATCTTCTACCTCCCTTCGTTGCTGGGCGGCAGCGTGGCGATCGCCGTGCTCTGGCGCCAGCTTTTCGCCAGCGATGGTCTCGTCAATGCCGCGCTCTCGCAATTTGGCATCGAAGGTCCGAGCTGGATCTCGCATCCGAACTATTCGATCTACACGCTGGTGGCTCTGTCCGTTTGGCAGTTCGGCTCGCCGATGATTATTTTCCTGGCCGGCCTGCGCCAGATTCCCCAGGATATGTATGAGGCAGCAAGCCTCGACGGCGCCTCGAAATTCCGCCAATTCTACAAGATCACCCTGCCGCTTCTGACGCCGGTGATCTTCTTCAACGCCGTCGTCCAGACCATTGATGCCTTCAAGGCCTTCACACCCGCCTTCATCATCTCCGGCGGCACGGGCGGTCCGATCAACTCGACGCTGTTCTACACGCTCTACCTCTATCAGGAAGCCTTCGGCAATTTCCGCATGGGCTATGCCTCGGCGCTCGCCTGGATCCTGGTGCTGATCATCGCCGTTTTCACCGCTTTCTCCTTCCTGACCTCGCGTTATTGGGTGCATTACGATGACTGAGATGACCGCTTCCGTCACTGCGGCCAGGCCGCCATCGGATATCACCAAACGCAGCCTGCCGGCGTCGTTCATCATCCACGCCCTGCTTATCGCCGCATCGCTTCTGATGGTCTATCCGCTGTTGTGGATGGTTTCGGCATCGGTCAGGCCGGAAACCGAGATCTTCTCGTCGACCTCGCTCATCCCGTCGTCGATCGATTTCTCCTCCTATGCCCGCGGCTGGGTCGGCCTCGATGTCAGCTTCGGCCGGTTCTTCTGGAATTCGCTCGTCATTTCGCTGCTGGTGGTAACGGGCAATGTCATCGCCTGTTCGCTGACGGCCTTCGCCTTTGCCCGGCTGCGTTTTGCCGGCCGTAATTTCTGGTTCGCAATCATGCTCGGCACGCTGATGATCCCCTATCACGTGACGCTGATCCCGCAATATGTGCTCTTCCTCAACCTCGGCTGGGTCAACACCATCCTGCCGCTCGTCGTACCGAAGTTCCTGGCAAGCGACGCCTTCTTCATCTTCCTGATGGTGCAATTCTTCCGCGGCATCCCGCGCGAACTCGACGAAGCCGCCATGATGGACGGCTGCAGCGCCTGGCGCATCTATTGGAAGATCATGCTGCCGCTGTCGCTGCCGGTCTTGGCGACGGCCGCGATCTTCTCGTTCATCTGGACCTGGGACGATTTCTTCGGTCCGCTGATCTACCTGAACGACATGAACACCTATACGATCCAGCTCGGCCTGCGCACCTTCGTGGATTCCACCAGCGCATCGGATTGGGGCGGCTTGTTCGCCATGTCGACGCTGACGCTCGTGCCGGTATTCTTCTTCTTCCTGTTCTTCCAGCGCCTGCTGATCGAGGGCATCGCCACGACGGGCATGAAGCGCTGATGGCGATAGTGGAAAAGAATGACATGAGCATCAAGACGGTGGCGATCGTCGGCTGCGGTATTGGCCGCTCCCACATCGTCGAAGGCTACCTGCCGCATTCAGACAAATTCAAGGTCGTGGCGATCTGCGACCTGGATGAGCAGCGCCTGGCGTCAGTCGGCGACGAGTTCGGCATCGAGCGGCGCACCACCTCTTTTGCCGAGCTGCTCGCCAACGACACGATCGACATCATCGATATCTGCACCCCGCCCGGGGTGCATCTGGAGCAGGTGGTCGCGGCGCTCGCCGCCGGCAAACATGTCGTTTGCGAAAAGCCGCTGACCGGATCGCTCGCCGCCGTCGATACGATCATGGCGGCGGAAAAGAACGCCAAAGGCGTGCTGATGCCGATCTTCCAGTATCGCTACGGCGACGGAATCCAGAAGGCCAAACGGATCATCGACGCCGGTATTGCCGGCAAAGCCTATACGGCGTCGGTCGAAACCTTCTGGCTGCGCAAACCGGAATATTATGCCGTGCCCTGGCGCGGCAAATGGGCGACGGAACTCGGCGGCGTGCTCGTCACCCATGCGCTGCATCTGCACGACATGATGATGCATCTGATGGGTCCGGCGGCAAGGGTCTTCGGCCGTGTCGCCACCCGCGTCAACGATATCGAGGTCGAGGATTGCGCCTCCGCCAGCCTGCTGATGGAAAGCGGCGCCTTCGTCTCGCTGTCCTGCACGCTGGGATCGCAGGAACAGTTGAGCCGGCTGAGGCTGCACTTCGAGAACGTTACTTTCGAAAGCAGCCATGAGCCCTATACGCCGGGCAAGGATCCCTGGAAGATCATCGCCGCCAATGACGACGTCCAGCAACGGATCGACCGGGTGGTCAGCGATTGGCAGCCGGTCGCCCCCAGATTTACCACCCAGATGGGCCAGTTCCATGCGTTCCTCAGCGGCCATGGGCCGCTGCCGGTGACGACAGTGGATGCGCGCCGCGCGCTGGAACTCGTCACCGCCATCTACCAGTCTTCCGACAGCGGCGCCGAAGTGCCGCTGCCGGTCGGCCCCGACAGTCCGAAATACGCCGATTGGCGCGCAAGAACCAGGTAACCAGCCAAGCAACCGGCCAAGTAACCGGCAAGAGAGGGTTTTGAGACGATGGCAACCAGTGTCGTTCTTCAGAAGGTCGAGAAGCGCTATGGCGCCTTCGATGTGATCCATGGCATCGACCTGACGATCGATCCCGGCGAATTCGTTGTTTTCGTCGGCCCCTCGGGCTGCGGAAAATCGACCCTTCTGCGCATGATCGCCGGTCTCGAGGAGATTACCGGCGGCGGGCTGCTGCTCGACAACGAGCGCATGAACGAGGTGGCGCCGGCCAAGCGCGGCATCGCCATGGTTTTCCAGTCCTATGCGCTCTATCCGCATATGTCGGTCTACAAGAACCTCGCCTTCGGCCTGGAGACAGCGGGTTACAAGAAGGCCGATATCCAGCCGAAGGTCAAACGCGCCGCCGAGATCCTGCAGATCGAAAAACTCCTGGAGCGCAAGCCGAAGGCGCTCTCCGGCGGCCAGCGCCAGCGCGTGGCGATCGGCCGGGCCATCGTGCGCGAGCCGCGCATCTTTCTGTTCGACGAGCCGCTGTCGAACCTCGATGCCGAATTGCGCGTGCAGATGCGCGTCGAGATTTCCCGCCTGCACCGGCAGCTCGGCAACACGATGATCTATGTCACCCATGACCAGGTCGAAGCCATGACGATGGCCGACAAGATCGTGGTGCTCAATTCCGGCCGCATCGAGCAGGTCGGCGCGCCCCTCGATCTTTACAATAACCCGGCCAACCGCTTCGTCGCCGGCTTCATCGGCAGCCCGAAGATGAATTTTCTCAAGGCCCGCATCGAGCAGGTCGGTGAGACGGAAACCAGCATTCATGTCTGCGGCAATTCCGTCCGCCTGCCGCGCCGGCTGAACGGCAAAGCCGGTGAGGACGTCACCTTCGGCATCCGCCCCGAGCATCTTTCCCTCACGGAAGGCGCCATTACGCTCTCGACCGTCAACGTCG
Organism: Rhizobium sp. RSm-3; assembly: GCF_001854685.1. Classification (NCBI taxonomy): domain Bacteria; kingdom Pseudomonadati; phylum Pseudomonadota; class Alphaproteobacteria; order Hyphomicrobiales; family Rhizobiaceae; genus Rhizobium; species Rhizobium sp. RSm-3. Next base: position 37,161 of record NZ_MAWZ01000001.1, read on the forward strand.
ATCTCGTCGAAAATCTCGGCGGCGCCACCATGCTTTACACCACGACGCCGGATGGCCAGCTCATGACCGTCGCGCTCGACGGCCAGCAGAAGGTGGAGCGCGGCACCAACGTCACGACCTTCTTCGACCCGACCCGCTGCCACGTCTTCGATGCCGCCGGAAAGACGATCTAACCGCCTGCTTGACAGTCGATCCCGCTCTGCCCCATCATTTCGAGAAGGGGCCGCTGGAACAGGAAGAATCCTGTTCCAGCTTAAATAGTTAGAGCATGATGCGTCCGAAAACCGCTCACACTTTTCGGCATCATCCTCCGGGGGATGAGCATGACGCCTGAAGATAGGATTCATGCGCTCGGCATTTGGCAGGGTCCGATCGAAATCTCGCCGATCTCAGGCGGCATCACCAACCGGAATTATCTGGTCAGCGATGCGGTCGCGCGCTGCGTGGTCAGACTCGGCACCGATATTCCCATCCATCACATCAGCCGCCAGAACGAGCTTGCCGCAAGCCGCGCGGCGCATGCTGCCGGCATATCGCCTGCCGTCATCCACCATTCGCCCGGCGTGCTGGTGCTCGATTATATCGAGGCGCGGGCGCTTTCGCCGGAGGATGTCAGGACACCTGATATGCTCGCCCGGATCGTTCCGCTCATCCGCGCCTGCCATCACGACATCGCCCGGCATTTCCGCGGCCAGGCGATGATCTTCTGGGTCTTCCACGTCATCCGCGACTACGCCGCCAGCCTGAAGGAGTCGGGCAGCCCCTATCTTCCATTGCTGCCGGCGCTGCTCGGCAGGGCCGAGAGGCTGGAAGCGGTAGCAGCGCCGTTCGAGATCGCCTTCGGCCACAACGATCTGTTGGCCGCCAATTTTCTCGATGACGGCAAGCGGCTCTGGCTGATCGACTGGGACTATGCCGGTTTCAACACGCCGCTGTTCGACCTTGGCGGCTTGGCCTCCAACAACGAGTTCTCTGAAGCGGCCGAGCGGATGATGCTGGAGGCCTATTTCGACCGGCCGCTGACATCAGATCTCAGCCGCCGCTACGGCGCGATGAAATGCGCCTCGCTGCTGCGCGAAACGCTCTGGAGCATGATTTCGGAAATCCATTCCACCATCCAATTCGACTATGCCGCATACACGGCCGAAAATCTCGCGCGTTTCGAGCGCGCCTATCAAGCCTTTGAACAGGATCGATAAATGACGAGACAATTACCGAAGACAGCGAAAGCCGTGGTCATCGGCGGCGGCATCATCGGCTGCTCAACAGCCTATCATCTCGGCAAGCTCGGCTGGACCGATACCGTGCTGCTCGAACGCAAGAAGCTCACCTCGGGCACCACCTTCCATGCCGCCGGCCTTGTCGGCCAGCTGCGCAGCAGCGCCAATATCACCCAGCTGCTCGGTTATTCCGTCGATCTCTACAAGCGCCTGGAAGAAGAAACCGGCCTCGGCACCGGCTGGAGGATGAATGGCGGCCTGCGCCTTGCCTGCAACGAGGAGCGCTGGACGGAGGTCAAGCGCCAGGCGACCACCGCCCAGTCCTTCGGACTCGAAATGCAGCTGCTGACGCCGCAGGAAGCCTTCGATCTCTGGCCGCTGATGACAACAGATGATCTCGTTGGCGCCGCCTTCCTTCCCACAGACGGCCAGGCCAACCCGTCCGACATCACCCAGGCGCTGGCAAAGGGCGCCCGCCTGTCGGGCGTTTCGATCTTCGAGGATACCGAGGTCCTCGATCTCGAAATCGACAAGGGAAGAATCCGCGCCGTCGTTACTGCTGAGGGCCGTATCGAATGCGAGCGCGTCGTCGTCTGCGCCGGCCAGTGGACGCGCGCCTTCGCGGCCCGCTTCGGCGTCAACGTGCCGCTGGTCTCGGTCGAGCACCAATATATCATCACCGAATCCTTCGGCGTTCCCTCCAACCTGCCGACGCTGCGCGATCCCGATCGCCTGACCTATTACAAGGAGGAGGTCGGCGGCATCGTCATGGGCGGCTATGAGCCGAACCCCATCGCCTGGGCGGAGAAAGGCATCCCCGACGGTTTCCACTACACGCTGCTCGACAGCAATTTCGACCATTTCGAGCAGATCATGGAGCAGGCGCTCGGCCGGGTTCCGGCGCTTGAGAATGTCGGCGTCAAGCAACTGCTGAACGGCCCGGAAAGTTTTACGCCTGACGGTAATTTCATTCTCGGCGAGGCGCCGGAGCTGAAGAACTTCTTCGTCGGCGCCGGCTTCAACGCCTTCGGCATCGCCTCTGCCGGCGGCGCCGGCATGGCACTTGCCGAATGGGTGACGAAGGGCGAGCCGCCCTATGATCTTTGGCCGGTCGATATCCGCCGTTTCGGCCGCCCGCATTTCGATACCGACTGGGTGCGCACCCGCACGCTCGAAGCCTATGGCAAGCACTACACCATGGCCTGGCCGTTCGAGGAGCATGCGAGCGGCCGCCCCTGCCGCAAGTCGCCGCTCTATGACCGGCTGAAGGCGCAGGGCGCCTGTTTCGGCGAAAAGCTCGGCTGGGAGCGGCCGAACTGGTTTGCCGATCTCTTCGCCAATGAGGAGCCGAAAGATGTCTACAGCTATTCCAGGCAGAACTGGTTTGATGCCGTCGGCCGCGAGCATAAGGCGGTGCGCGAGGCGGCCGTTATCTTCGACCAGACCTCCTTCGCCAAATTCGTGCTGAAGGGCAGGGATGCCGAGGCGGCGCTCTCCTGGATCGCTTCCAACGATGTCGCAAGGCCGGTGGGATCGCTTATCTATACGCAGATGCTGAACGATAAGGGCGGCATCGAATGCGACGTGACGGTTGCCCGCATCGCCGAGGACGAATATTACATCGTCACCGGCACCGGTTTCGCCACCCATGACTTCAACTGGATCGCCCGTAATATTCCGGCGGAGATGCATGCCGAACTGGTCGACGTCACCTCGGCCTATTCAGTGCTGTCGCTGATGGGCCCGAATGCACGCGCCGTGCTGGAAAAGGTGACCGGCAGCGACGTCTCGAATGCCGCCTTCCCCTTCGGCCAGGTCAGAACCGTCGGCATATCGGGCTGCCCGGTGCGGGCCTTGCGCATCACCTATGTCGGCGAGCTCGGCTACGAGCTGCATGTTCCCATCGAATACGCGACCACGGTCTATGACGTATTGATGGCATCAGGCGGCGAGCTTGGCCTCGTCAATGCCGGCTACCGCGCTATCGAAAGCTGCCGCCTGGAAAAGGGCTATCGCGCCTGGGGTTCCGATATCGGTCCTGATCACACGCCTGTTGAAGCCGGCCTCGGCTGGGCGGTGAAGATCAGGAAGAACATTCCCTTTCGCGGCCGTGCGGCGATCGAGCGGCAGCTGTCGGGCGGCGTGAAGAAACGCCTCGCCGGCTTCGTTCCCGACGATCCCGATGTGGTGCTGCTCGGCCGCGAAACCATCTATCGCGACGGCAAACGCGTCGGCTGGCTGTCGAGCGGCGGCTTCGGTTATACGGTGGGCAAACCGATCGGCTACGGTTATGTCCGCGATGCCGATGGCGTCACCGAGGATTTCGTCCTCTCCGGCAGTTACGAACTCGATGTCGCCAGGGAACGCATCCCCTGCAAGGTGTCGCTGGCGCCGCTTTATGATCCGGATATGGCGCGGGTGAAGGCTTGAGGGATGGAATTCCTGTGCGCTCGAGCGCTCCGAGAGTTTAAGTCATAAGGAGAGGGCACTCCGTGGCAGCCCCCTCTGCCCTGCCGGGCATCTCCTTCACAGGTGGGGAGATTGGCTGGGCTCACCGGCTTCCTCAAACAACTGGCGTCACAGCCGGGCGCAACGATAGACGGGCGCGAAGGTTTGGCCACTTGTGATCTCCCCACCTGTGGGGGAGATGCCCGGCAGGCAGAGGGGGGCGGCCACGGCACACCCTCTCCCATGTCAGAAAACCTCAAAACAACGGCAACCGATCGTCCTGGATCAAAATCTCCAGCTTGTCCGACACATCCTGCGTCCACGCCCGATGTTCCGTCAACGCCGCCGGGAAAAGGCCGGGAAGGGTGAAAAGCGCCGCCGAGATCGCCGGGCCGGTGCGCGGGACATCGGCAATCAACGCCGCGATTTCGGCAGCCCGGGGATCGCGCAGCTCGTAACGATCGCCATTGCCGTGTTCGCCGAGCGCATAGCGCATCCATGCCGCAACGGCGATCGCATAGGTCTCTGCCCGGTCGCCATGCGCCAGCGCCTCGCAGGTCGGTTCCAGCAGCCGCTGCGGCAGTTTCTGTGTGCCGTCCATGGCGATCTGATAGGTGCGATGTGCGATCGCCTTGTTTGCAAAGCGTGCTATCAATTCGTTGGCATAGTCGTCGAGATCGATGCCGGGGACCGGATCGAGCGTTCGCGCCGCCGCATGCATGTGGCGATAGGCCAGGGCTGCCAGGGCAGCATCGTCCATCACGTCGCGGATAAATTCATAGCCGCCGATATAACCGAGATAGGCGAGCAGCGAATGGGCGCCGTTCAGCATCCGGAGCTTCATCTTCTCATAGGCCGAGACGTCTTCGACCATCAGCGCGCCACGCACATTTTCCCAGGCCGGACGGCCATCGGCGAAATGATCTTCGATAACCCATTGCGTAAAGGGCTCCGTCTCGATCGCCGCCATATCCGTGCGGCCTGTCAGCCGCTCGGCATCGGCATAGGTCGCGTCGGTACTGGCCGGGGTGATGCGGTCGACCATCGTCGACGGGAAGGGTACATTCGCTTCGATCCAGTCATGCAGATCGGCATCGATGCGAGAGGTGAATTCGAGCACGAGGCGTCTCAGGACGGCGCCGTTGCTCGGCAGGTTGTCGCAGCTGAGCGGCGTGAAGGGAGCGATCCCCTTCTGCCGGCGGCGTGCTAGGCCTTCGACGAGATAGCCGATGACGCCGCGCGGCGCATGCCGGTCGGCGAGGTCGGCGACGATGTCGGGATGTTTGAGGTCGAGGCCGCCCGTTGCCGGATCGAAACCGTAGGCCTTTTCCGTCACCGTCATGCTGACGATGCGGATTTCCGGATCTTCGAGCCGCGCCAGCAGGCCGGCCGGATCGCGCGGCGCCACATGCGCCTTAAGAATCGAACCGATCACCTCAGCCGTCGTGCCCGACGTATCGCGGATCAGCGTCGTATAAAGCCCGTTCTGGGCGCTCAGATTGTCGGCGACATCGGGCGTGCGCAGGCTTGCCACCTCGATGCCCCAGTCGCCGCCTGCAGCGGCCAGCGCGCCATCGGTAAACGGCGCAAAATGCGCGCGAAAAAAGGCGCCGGGGCCCAGATGCAGGATGCCGCTTTTCAGCCGGCTGCGGTCATAGGCGGGAAGCTTCGCCGTCGGGGCGAGGCCGGAAAGGGTCTGCAGTCGTTCGCTCACAGCTTGTAGGCCTTCTTCGCATTGCCATAGGAAAGTTCGCCCGCCACGATCTCGGCTTCCCCTTTGGAAATCCGGTGCTCGGCGGTAAGCCCGGCGAGGAAACGGCAGACTTCGCGGCGCCAGACGTCATGCCGCGCCGGGATCGAAAGCAGCGCCCGCGTATCGTCGTTGAAGCCCGCCATATTGGCGAAGCCAGCCGTTTCCACCACCTGGTCGAGATAGCGGCGAATGCCGAGCGGGCTGTCGTGGAACCACCAGGGCGGGCCGATCATCAGGCAGGGCCAATGGCCGGCCATCGGCGCCAGTTCCCGGGCATAGGTCGTCTCGTCGAGCGTGAACAGCAGCACCCGCAGCCCCGGCGCATGTCCGTATTTTGAAAGCAGCGCGTTCAGGCCGCCGACCCAGTCGGTGGGCGTCGGAATATCGGCGCCCATATTCGGCCCGCGCGTCGCAAACAGCCCGCTGTCGGTGTTGCGCCGCGAGCCGGCATGGATCTGCATCACCATGCCGTCCTCGGCCGAAAGTCCGGCCATCTCGGTCATCATCTGGCCGCGGAAAAGTTCTGCGTCGGCAGCCGAGAGCGGCCCCTTCAGCGCCCTGTCGAGCAGCGCCTGTTTTTCCGCAAGCGGCAGATCGGCGGTGAAGGCGCTCGGTACGCCGTGATCGGTCGCGGTGGCGCCGAACTGGCGGAAATAGGCGCGTCGGCGCCGATGCGCCTCGATCAGCCCGTCCCAGCGCGTCACATCGGCGCCGGTGATCTCTCCGAATTTGACGAGATTGTCGCGGAAGCCGACGGCGTCCGGATCGGTGACGCTGTCCGGCCGGTAGGTGGTGCGTACCTTGCCGATCCAGCCGTCGGCCACCATCTTCTGATGATGAACAAGCGGGTCGAGCGCGCCTTCGGTGGTCGCGATCGTTTCGATTCCGAATCGCTGATGCAGTGCCCGCGGCCGGAATTCAGGACGGGCGAGCTGGGCATTGATATGGTCGTAGAGCGCATCGGCATTGTCAGATGTCAGCGGTTCGGTGCAGCCGAGCACGGCCGACATCGCATGGTCGACCCAGAGGCTCGAAGGCGTGCCGCGGAAGAGATGGTAATGCGCGGCAAAGCTCCGCCAGATCGCGCGCCCCGTTGCCACCGGCTTGCCGTCCAGCCGGGGAACGCCGAGTTCGTCCAGCGTCACGCCGACGCTGTGCAGCATCCGGAAAAGGTAGTGATCGGGAATGACCAGCAGCGAGGCCGCGTCTTCGAAGGGCTTGTCGTCGGCAAACCAGGACGGTTCGGTATGGCCGTGCGGGCTGACGATCGGAAGATTGCGCACCGTCTCGTAGAGGTCTCGCGCGATCGTCCGTGTTGCCGGATCGGCCGGAAAGAGCCGGTCCGGATGAAGAAAGCCGTTGCCTGCATCCATCAGTATTCCTCCCTGATGGATAGGGCCTACCCCACAACATCAGGCACGGCAAGGTCTTTCAGTAACCAAACGGTTCGGTTTTGCGTGTGGGCGCGACCGCCCTCGAAAGCATTGACGCGGTGGCCTATTTCCGCTTTGGGAGAACCATCTGTTCTGCCGGTTTCGGCAAAGGAGGATCTAGAGCCTTTCCGGGTTAGATTGTAGCATTCTGTTGGCTCAAACGGAGTCGGATGGTCGACCGGCTGGCGCGCGTTGTAGCCCAGCTCTACGGCCAAGCCGGCCGGTCGAGCAGGCGGCCCGTTTCAGCCAACCCTCCCGCAGATTTGCCTAGCAAATCTGCAAGACTCAGGAATCGCCGGACGCACTTACCGCTTCGCCACGGCGAAGCGGTGCGGCCGGTGGGCCGGGCATCTTTCCGCCAGGGCAAAGGCGATCGGCTCGAACGTACCAAGGGGTATGCCCGTCGCCAATCGCCTTTGCCCTGGCGGAAACCTGCTCCGGCAGAATGCTGCAATCTAACCCGGAAAGGCTCTAATGTCCGACGAGACGAACCGCATCACCAGGCTGGAGGAAATGCTGGCCCATCAGGCAAAGACGATCGAGGAGCTTTCCGATCAGCTGACCGAGCAATGGAAGGTCGTGGAGCAGATGCGCACCAAGCTCGACCGGCTGACCGAACGTTTCCTGTCGCTTGAGGAACAGTCGCTGGAGGCGCCTGGTATCACCCGCCCGCCACATTATTGACGGCACGCGGCAGTCTGCCGCGTGCACTTTTGACGGAATGGTTTCAGACGCCGCCGATGCAGAGATATTTCATTTCCAGATAGTCGTCGGCGCCGTGGCGTGAGCCCTCGCGGCCGAGGCCGGATTGCTTGATGCCGCCGAAAGGCGCGGTCTCGGAAGACATGATGCCGGTATTGATGCCGATCATGCCATATTCCAGCGCTTCCGCCACCCGCCAGACCTTCTTCAGGTCGCCGGCATAGAAATAGGCGGCAAGGCCGAATTCCGTATCATTGGCTTGAGTGATGACATCCTCGGCCGTCTCGAAGCGGAAGAGCGGCGCCACCGGCCCGAAGGTTTCCTCACGCGCCACCTTCATGCCGCGGGCAACACCGGTCAGCACCGTCGGGGCAAAGAAGGTGCCGGCGCCGTCGATGCGCTTGCCGCCGGTCAGCACCTTGGCGCCCTTGGCAAGCGCGTCGCCGACATGGTCTTCCACCTTGGCAAGGCCCTGCTCGTCGATCAGCGGCCCGATCTCGACACCCGCCTGGAAGCCGTCGCCGACCGACATTGCGGCGACCCTGGCGGCAAGCTTGGCCGCGAAGGCGTCATAGACGCTCGACTGGATGTAGAGGCGATTGGCGCAAACGCAGGTCTGGCCGGCATTGCGGTATTTGGAGGCGATCGCGCCCTCGACGGCGGCATCGAGATCGGCATCGTCAAAGACGATGAACGGCGCGTTGCCGCCGAGCTCCAGGCTCACCTTCTTGATCTGGTCGGCGCATTGCCGCATCAGGATGCGGCCGACCTCGGTCGAGCCGGTGAAGCTGATCTTGCGCACCTTGTCGTTGCCGCAAAGCTCGCGGCCGATCGCCGGGCCGTCGACGCCGACGATCAGGTTGAAGACACCTGAGGGAATGCCGGCCTGTTCGGCGAGCACGGCAAGGGCGATCGCCGTCAGCGGCGTCTGTTCGGCCGGCTTCGACACCACAGTGCAGCCGACGGCCAGTGCCGGCGCAATCTTGCGGGCAATCATCGCCGCCGGGAAATTCCACGGCGTGATCGTGCCGACGACGCCGACCGGCTGCTTGATGACGATCATGCGCTTGTCATCGGAAGGCGCGGGGATCGTCTCGCCGTAGATCCGCTTGGCTTCTTCCGCATACCATTCGACATAGGACGCGGCATAGAGGATCTCGCCGCGCGCTTCCGCGATGGGCTTGCCCATTTCGGCGGTGAGGATTGCAGCGAGCGCATCTGCATTGGCAACCATCAGGTCGAACCATTTGCGCAGGATGAGGCTGCGCTCCTTGGCGGGCCGCGCAGCCCAGGCCGGCTGGGCGGCATAGGCCGCATCGATCGCCGCCCGCGTCTCGGCAGCCCCCATATCGGGCAGCGAAGCGAGCAGCTCGCCGGTTGCCGGGTTGAACACCTCGAAGGTCTTGGTGGCATCGCCCGATGTCCAGACGCCGTTGATATAGCCGGCGGCGCGCAGGAACGGCGAAGAGAAGGGAACGTGCTTTGTCAGGGCGGTGGTGAAAGCCATGTCATATCTCCTTGGGAGCGGCTGCCTGTTGCCGGCAGCCGTTGAAATCCGGTACCTGTCGCATCACTTGGCCGCGCTTGCTTCCAGCATCGAGGCCTCGAGAATGTCGAGCGCCTCGCCAAGGACCTCGTCCTGGATGGTAATCGGCGCGAGGAAGCGGATGACGTTGCCGTGGACACCGCAGGTGAGCAGGATCAGCCCCTTGTCGAGTGCGATCAGCCGCACCCGGTTGGCGAAATCGGCGCTCGGCAATCCCGTCGTCCGGTCGTTGAATTCGACGGCGTTCATGAAACCCGGGCCACGGATATCGGCGATCTCGGGCACCGTGTCGCGCAGCGATTCCAGCCGCTGCTTCAGCCGTCCGCCAAGCTGGTTGGCGCGGTTGCAGAGATCTTCGTCCTTGATGACGTCAAGCACGGCGTGGGCGGCAGCGATGCCGATCGGGTTGCCGCCATAGGTGCCGCCGAGCCCGCCCGGTCCCGGCGCATCCATGATTTCGGCGCGGCCGGTGACGGCGGCGAGCGGAAAGCCGCCGGCAAGGCTCTTCGCCATCGTCGTCAGGTCGGCCGCCACCTCGTGATGATCCATCGCGAACATCCGGCCGGTGCGGGCAAAACCGGTCTGCACTTCGTCGGCGATCAGCAGCATGCCGTGCTGGTCGCAGAGTTCGCGCAGCGCCTTCATGAAGGCGGCGGGTGCGGCGTAGAAACCGCCTTCGCCCTGCACCGGCTCGATGATGATGGCCGCGACCCGCTGCGGATCGACATCGGCGGCAAAGAGCTTCTTCAGCGCCGCCAGCGACTGATCGGCGGTGACGCCGTGCAGCTCGACCGGGAAAGGAACGTGGAACACATCGCCCGGCATGGCGCCGAAGCCGACCTTGTAGGGCACGACCTTGCCGGTCAGCGCCATGCCCATGAAGGTGCGGCCATGGAAGCCGCCGCCAAAGGCGATGACGGCCGAGCGGCCGGTGGCCGCACGCGCGATCTTGACGGCATTTTCGACCGCTTCTGCGCCCGTCGTGACGAAGATCGTCTTCTTCTCGAAGTCACCCGGCAGCAGCGCGTTCAACCGTTCGGCAAGGCTGACATAGTTTTCGTAGGGAACAACCTGGTGGCAGGTATGGGTGAAATGGTCGAGCTGATCCTTGACCGCCGCGATGACTTTGGGGTGACGGTGTCCGGTATTGAGAACGGCGATGCCGGCCGCGAAATCGATATAGCGGCGGCCCTCCTTGTCCCAGATCTCGGCATTCTCCGCACGATCGGCATAGATCTGGGTCGTCATGCCGACGCCGCGGGAAATGGCGGCGTTCTTCCGGTCGGTAAGGCTTGTCGCGGTCATCAATGCGCTCCTGGCTGAAAGGGGATCTGGAATTATCTTGCAGAAATTCTGCAATCACTATCGAAATTCCTACATTTTTCCTGTAAGAAAACAAGAGCCATTTTTTGCTTCAAACATCACGTGTTTTGATGAATGCTCGCACGCGATTGGAATCAGGGATATTTCGGATGAATGATAGCGGGCCTGTACGCTACAAGGTGGCCGAGGCCGCGCGGTTGGCGGGCGTTTCGGCTTCGACGCTGCGGCTCTGGGAAAGTCAGGGTCTGCTCGTTCCCGGCCGTTCGCAAACCGGCCATCGGCAATACAGCGCCGACGATCTGGCGCGCTTGAAGCGCATCTCCTGGTATCGTGTCGAGCGCGGCCTCAATCCCGCGGCCATCCGCGAGGCGCTGGAGGCCGAGGAGCCGTCCGCCGATGGCGCCGAGACAAGCCAGGGAACCGGCCTCGGCCGCAAGCTGCGCAGCCTGCGCCACGCGAGCGGCAAGACGCTGGAGCAGGTGGCCGGCGACATCGGCATCACCGCTTCGACCCTCTCGACCCTGGAGCGCACCTCGCAGGGCGTCGGTTTCAAGACGCTGCATGACCTCGCCGAGTATTACGGCACCACCGTTTCCCGCCTCTCCGGGGAGGAAAGCGGCGAGGTGCCGGTCATGGTGCGTGCCGGGGAATGGCGCACCTGGCCGGAAACGACCCCTGGAGTCGCGGTGCAGTTGCTTGCCGAAGGCCGCAGGATGATGGATTGCCATCGTTTCGTGCTGGCGCCGGGTGCTGCCAGCGAAGGCGCCTATCGTCACGAGGGCGAGGAGTTCATGCACGTTCTGTCCGGCCGGCTCGAACTGGTGCTCGACAGCGATCAGTTCTTCGATCTCGGACCCGGCGATTCACTTTACTTCGAAAGCCGCCGCTACCATTCCTGGCGCAATCGCCACGATGGCGAAACCGTTCTTCTCTGGATCAACACGCCGCCGACATTCTGATCCACCGCCAGAGGAAGCGGTTTCGCATTTTGCGGCTTTGCGCTATAGCGCTAAAACACGATCTCAGGCCGCTTCAGCCTGACATCCTAGGGGAAGACAGTCTCATGGCCGCCACCATACGTTATCACGAAGGCGATATATCAGCGGTCGATGCCGCCCGTTACACCGGCGCGGTCGCCATCGATACCGAAACGCTCGGCCTGGTGCCGCGCCGGGACCGGCTCTGCGTCGTCCAGCTTTCGCCGGGTGACGGCACCGCCGACGTCATCCGCATCGCCGCCGGCCAGAAAGAGGCTCCCAATCTCGTCGCCCTGCTCGAAGATCCGACCCATCAGAAGATTTTTCATTACGGCCGCTTCGATATTGCCGTGCTCTTCCACACATTCGGCGTCACGACGACCCCGGTGTTCTGCACCAAGATCGCCTCGCGCCTGATCCGCACCTATACGGATCGGCATGGCCTCAAGGACAATCTCAAGGAGATGCTCGACGTCGATATCTCCAAGGCGCAGCAATCTTCCGATTGGGCGGCCGAGACGCTGTCTCCGGCCCAGCTCGAATATGCCGCTTCCGATGTGCTTTATCTCCACGCGTTGCGCGACAAGCTCACGGCACGCTTGATCCGCGACGGCCGCTTCGACCATGCGACGGCCTGCTTCGCATTCCTGCCGACCCGCGCCAAGCTCGACCTGCTCGGCTGGGAAGAGGCCGATATTTTCGCCCATAGCTGAGTAAATTGCCTGCGGCACAATTGAAAACAAAGACCGTCGACGGGCCTGTCTGCGGCTGTTAGCGATTCGTTAACGCCTCTTTCCTAAAATTCCCATTAATATTTATGCATTTCGATGACGCCGGTATTGCGTCATGCGGACAGGAGGATCTGCTGGGATGCAAGGGGGCCGGATGAGCGCGGCCCTTTTATGGAGCCTGCTTTCATCGTCACTTTGCGAAAGGAGCATGCCATGTTGACTCCCGTTCGTGCAGCGTCCAATGCAAGCTTTTCGTCCCAAGGCCAGACTGCGGCGATCGTCGCCGGCGGCCTCGGCCGTTCTGTGATTGCGCCAGCGCCGGTCAACCCCGTCGAAGCCGCCGATCTGAATTCCGCCATTGCCGGCAAACTCAGTATCCTGCTCCTTGCCGCACGCGAGCGCATGATCGAAGCCCTCCTCGACGCCATCGATGCGGCCGGCCGCGCGATCTCGCTGGATCGCGGCGAGGACGAAAGCAATCTCGCCTTCGCCTCCCGGCTTGCCGATGCCATCCAGCGGCTGCCGGCTGCCAGGATCGACGAGGTGGAGCGCCAACTTACGGAGCAAGGCCACAGCCTGCCGCTTCGGATGATCGCCGCAGCCCTGAAGAATCCCGCAGGTCCGGAAGCAGCCCGCATCGTCGCCTATCTGGAAATTGTCCGCTACAAGGATCGCGATCTCGCCGCCCGTGCCGTCGTGCGCTCCTATGGCCAGAACGACGCTTCGCCGATGCGCGCCGAAGCCCGGCCGGAAATCCAGCTGCACGAGGATCATGCGTCTGCCGCCATGCGCCAGCCGGCAGACAAGCCGTCCGCACCGGCCAGTTCGCTGGTCGAGACCGCGGCTTTGGCAACCGCCGAGGAGGCGGTCATCACTGAGGCCGTGGACGCTGCCGATCCGGAAGCGCCGCGGCCCGAAAACCGGGCTCAATCCGCGTCGGCAGCGGCAAGCGCGGTCGCCCCGGAGGAACCCGAGCCGCAGGAGATCGACGCCGCGCCAACCTTGCCGGCCGAGGCCACAGCGGCCGAGGACGCGCGGGAAATGCCGGAGGCGCCTGCGATCCAGCCTCGCGCCATGTCGGGAAAAGGCGATCCCGTCATTCCGAGAAATTGGACGGGAATTGTCGCTTCGATGACCGAAGAGGTCTCCGAGATGATCGTCACCATCATCCGCGAGCAGGACGTCGAAGCCGTGTTGGAGGATGGCCGCGTCGAAGCGGCCGTGGAGATCGATGCGATCCTCGACGATGCCGTCATCAGCGATGCGACCGAAACCCTGACCAGGCAGCCGGCGGAACTCGCAGCACCCGATGCGCGCCCGTCCGCAGCGCCGCGCCCTTCGCCGGTGGAAACGGAGATCGTAGCCGCAACTGTCCGCCAGCCGAAAGACACCGCTGCGCCACCGCCGATGATGCCGATAGCCGAGACGGCCGAGGCTGCCTATATCCCGCTGGCGGCAAGGATGCCGGAGGGACTTGCCTATACGCAGCTGCCTTATCAGTTCGCCAAGGATGTCCCGTCGAACGAGAAGGCGGGTGAAACCAGCCACCAGCATCACCACGATGGCGCGCCGCCGGATCAGCAGCCAGGGGATCCGCAGCAGGAAGATCAGCAGCAGGCGCAGTCGGGCGGCGGGGATGCCGCGGCCGATGCCGAAGCGGCCAATGCGGCGCCTCAGCGCAGGACGCCGAGGATGATCGATGCCGAGCCGACGCCTTATCAGTCAGGCGCGGCCGCCGACCCTGTTTACGCGCTCTATCAGCGCATGGTCGGCTGGGAGTAAATGTTCATAACTTGAAAATGAAGAACCCGCCGGATCGCTCCGGCGGGTTCTTCAATTCAAAGGCGGATGCGAGGCTTATTCGCCGCCGCGGTTCTTCAGGGCTGCGCCCAGAATGTCGCCGAGCGAAGCGCCGCTGTCGGACGAACCGAACTGGGCAACGGCTTCCTTCTCTTCCGCAATCTCCAGAGCCTTGATGGACAGCATGATCTTGCGGTCCTTCTTGGAGAAGTTGGTGACGCGGGCGTCGAAGACCTGGCCGACCGAGAAGCGCTCAGGGCGCTGTTCGTCGCGGTCGCGGGCGAGGTCGGCGCGACGGATGAAGGAAGTGATGTCCTCGTGGTTGACGAGCTTCACTTCGACACCGCCGTCGTTGACCGCGATGACTTCGCAGGAAACGACTGCATTCTTGCGCAGGTCGCCCGATGCAGCGGCGTCGCCGACCGCATCCTTGCCGAGCTGCTTGATGCCGAGCGAGATGCGTTCCTTCTCGACATCGACGTCGAGAACGACGGCCTTGACGACGTCACCCTTGTTGAACTCCTCGATGACCTGTTCGCCCGGACGGTTCCAGTCGAGGTCGGAGAGGTGCACCATGCCGTCAACGTCGCCGTCGAGGCCGATGAACAGGCCGAATTCGGTCTTGTTCTTGACTTCGCCTTCGACTTCAGTGCCGGCCGGATGGCTGCGGGCGAATGCTGCCCACGGATTTTCCAGCGTCTGCTTGAGGCCGAGCGAAATACGGCGCTTGGACGGGTCGACTTCGAGAACGACGACTTCGACTTCCTGGCTCGTGGACAGGATCTTGCCGGGGTGAACGTTCTTCTTGGTCCAGGACATTTCCGAGATATGGATCAGGCCTTCGATGCCCGGCTCCAGCTCGACGAATGCACCGTAGTCGGTGATATTCGTGACGGTACCGGAAATCTTCTTGCCTTCCGGATACTTGGCCTGGATGCCATCCCACGGATCGCTCTCGAGCTGCTTCATGCCGAGCGAGATGCGGTGGGTTTCCTGGTTGATGCGGATGATCTGAACCTTGACCTGCTGGCCGATGTTCAGGATTTCCGACGGATGGTTCACACGGCGCCATGCCATGTCGGTGACGTGCAGCAGGCCGTCGATGCCGCCGAGGTCGACGAACGCACCGTAATCGGTGATGTTCTTGACGACGCCGTCGACAACCTGGCCTTCTTCGAGGTTCTGAACGATTTCAGAACGCTGCTCGGCGCGGGATTCTTCCAGGACCGTACGGCGCGAAACCACGATGTTGCCGCGGCGCTTGTCCATCTTGAGGATTTCGAAGGGCTGCGGGTTGTGCATCAGCGGGGTAACGTCGCGGATCGGGCGGATGTCGACCTGAGAACGCGGCAGGAAGGCGATCGCACCGTCGAGGTCGACCGTGAAGCCACCCTTGACCTGGTTGAAGATGACACCTTCGACGCGCTCGCCAGCTTCGAACTTGGCTTCGAGCTTGACCCAGCTTTCTTCGCGGCGAGCCTTCTCGCGCGACAGAACAGCTTCGCCAAGCGCGTTTTCGATACGCTCGACGTAGACTTCGACTTCATCGCCAACCTTGAGCTGGCCGTCCTTGGCACGGGCGCCGAATTCCTTGAGCGCGATGCGGCCTTCGACCTTCAGGCCGACGTCAACAACGGCGACATCCTTTTCGATGCCCGTGACGATACCCTTGGTTACATAGCCTTCGGCCAGATCGTTCTTGGCAAAGGACTCTTCGAGAAGGGCCGCGAAATCCTCGCGAGAGGGAGTTGCTACTGACATAAAATCTCCTGCGTGTCCTGGATAGGGAAGCGGACACGTATGCGCCGGTTGGTTTGCGTTGAACGGGCCTGAACCCAGTCCGCCCTCTTTCACGAAGGCAATCCGGCGCTTGGACGGAATTTCAGGCTGCTGTATTAAAAGCGATCCATGCGTCTGAGCATGCAAAATCGCTTGAATTTAGGCATCTCGGCTCAAGACCGCATCGATGATCGATTGAGCGGCTTGAAACGCGGCCTCTATACTCATTTCCGACGTATCAAGCAAGTGCGCATCATCAGCTGGTTTCAAAGGGCTGTCGGCCCGTCCCATGTCGCGTTCGTCGCGCCGCTTGACGTCCTCGAAAATCGCATCGAAATCGGCCGTCGCCCCCTTGCCGAGGATCTCGTCGTAACGGCGTCTTGCCCGCACCTCCGGCGTCGCCGTCACATAGAGCTTCACCGGCGCATCCGGGCAGACGACCGTGCCGATATCGCGCCCGTCGAGCACGGTTCCCGGCGCCTTCGTCGCAAATCGCCGCTGCGCCTCGACCAGCGCCCGGCGCACCGCCGGCATGACGGCTATTTTCGACGCGGCTTCGCCGATCTCATGTTTGGAAAGTATATCGCGATCCAATCCGGCAAGTTCAACCTCCCGCGCGATCTTTTCGGCCACCGCCTCGTCATCGAGCGGCAGGCCGGCGTCGAGCAGCGCCTTGGCCGTGGCGCGATAGGTCAGGCCGGTATCGAGATGATGGAAGCCGTATTGCTCGGCGATGCGGCGCGAGAGAGTGCCCTTGCCGGCCGCCGCCGGGCCATCGATGGCGATGGTGAAAGTCCTGGTGCTCATCTTGTCAATCCTGGGCAACCGGCTCAAAGGCCGCGGCGCGGCGCCATGCACGCGTAATCCTTTGTAAAGGCGCAGCATTTTCTTCGCAAGGCCGCCCCTTCCGGCGACGATCTTCGCTCAGCTCCGCAGCTGCCGCGGCTCGCTACCATAAACCCGCCGGCCGGTCATCCGTCGGCGCCGGAAATACCTTGCGCTCCGATCATAAAGTTTGGCTTTGACATGGGAAGCCACAGCGATTAAGGGGACCGGCTTATAAATTCCGATGGAACGCCGGCTTGAACGGCATTTGCCGAATCTCGGATTCGGCCATTCTCACGAGGCTTATAGTGGCGAAAGCGGAACTTGGAACCAAGCGTACCGATCCGGAAACCGGCAAGAAGTTTTATGATCTGAACCGGGATCCGATCGTTTCTCCTTATACCGGCAAGTCCTACCCCCTGTCCTTCTTCGAAGAAACCTCGGCGATAGCTGACGTTGCCGAAGAAGACGAGGTTGCGGAAGTCGATACCGAAAACACCGAAGTCGAACTGGTATCGCTTGAGGATGCCGATGACGCCGCCTCCGGCGACGACATCCCGGATATGGGCGACGACGATGTCGAAATCGAAGGCGATGACGACGACGACACCTTCCTCACACCCGACGAAGACGATGACGACGACGACATGAGCGACATCATCGGCGTGACCGGCGACGAAGACGAAGTCTGACGGCTGCATTTCGGCCCGGCGAGGAAAAAATTCTCCGGGCCGGATTTTTTAGGCTTGCTATCTCCGAAAACCGGAAGTAATAAGCCGCCACTCCGCAGGGCACGCCCTGCGAAGCATCCCAGGACCGGCCCTCAGCCGGACCACCTTGATGGGGCTATAGCTCAGCTGGGAGAGCGCTTGCATGGCATGCAAGAGGTCAGCGGTTCGATCCCGCTTAGCTCCACCACGCTTCGCCCTTACGGGCTTCGCGTGGCGCAGCCGCGGGAAACCGTTAGGCCGAAGCAGTGCCCGGCATAGCCGGAAGGGCGACGACGGGCTGAAACGCTGATGTGGTACGTTTATATTCTCCGCAGCGTCGATTTTCCCGATCAGGAATATACCGGCTCTACCGCAGATCTGAAACAGCGTCTGTCGGCGCACAATGCCGGAAAATCCACCCATACCGCCAAATTCGCACCATGGAATTTGCTCTGGTATTGCGCCTTTCCTGACAAGCACAAGGCGCTTGAATTCGAAACATACCTGAAATCGCATTCCGGCAGGGCTTTTGCCAGCAAGAGACTGGTCCAGCCTAATCTGGCGTCAAATCGACTCGCCGACCGGAAGACCGATTCCGAATAAACGCGGGTGCAGGCGAAAGCCGTGCCTCTCGCAGAGGCGTCAATAACGGGCATAAATTAGAGACCATCGATTTGGCGCTGGCATTCCGCTCCCACGACCTCAATCTCTCGGCGATTGCACCGACAGCCCCGCAGCCTCTATTCCCGCAAAGAACCGCTGCTGATCCTCGGTTCGCGCCAGCCGGCTGACGACTTCGCGTCGGATGTTCGGGATCAGTGCAGGTGATTCGCGCCTGATCCAGTCGAGCTGTTCGTCGGCCTCCTGCTTTTTTCCAAGCGCGCCGAGAATGGAGAGCAATACGAGGCGATGCATCGGGTTGTAATTGAGATCAGACATGCGCGACCAGAGTTCGGCAGCCTGCGTATCGCCGCGCATGAAGGCGCAGAGGGCCATTCCGACTTCGTAATATCCGCGTGGGCCGGCATTTTTGCCGACGGCCTCCGAAATCAGCGTGCAGCCTCTATCCCATTCCCCCGACATCGACAGGCGCAGGCCGTATTCACCCGCCACTTCGGTATCGTTCGGATTGCTGGCATAGGCGGCGGCGCCGGCGCTGAGAGCGGCAGCCGGATCATGACCGAAAAAGTTGGCCAGCATCAGTGCCTGAAGGGCGCGGGCATTCTTCGAGTCGAGCTGCACCGCATGCTCGGCAAGTTCTTTGGCGATGCCGAGCGTGGCGGCCGTCGATTGCGTGTGAAGCTTGTATGAAAAGCGGAACTCGTCGAGATATATCAACGAAAGAAGGGCCGCGACATTGGAATCGGCCGGGGTTTTTTCCACGGCCTGTTGCAGGCAGGATTTCGCCGCTTCGTGAGCTTGCACCGTCATTTCGTTGCGGTAGCTGTAATAGGAGAGAACGCAGGAAAAAGCGTCCGGATTGCCGGCAATGGCCGCAGTATCGGTTTGGAACATGACGCCGAACGGCCGCGCGACCGCCGCGGCGATATCCCCGGCAAGGATCGTTTGCGTTTTCGGGATGCCTTGCATCTTCAAGTCGGCATCGTAGTCGCTTGCCCAGATGACAGCAGCATCGGCCCGTCGCACGAGTCTGGCTGTCGAGCGCAAGTTGCTGCCCTCAAGCCGCACACTTCCCTGCAGGGCATAGAGCGGCCCTGGCGAAGCTTCGCCGGTTTTCCGCGGCATGGCGGTGACGACGACGATGTCGTTGAAGCGGACCAGCTTCTCGATGATATCGTCGGTCATGCCGCGGGAGATATCGGAGGCAAGGCTCCCGTCGGGCGCGCTTTCAAAACGCTCGACGATAATGGTGGGGCGATTGTCGGTTCCCGCTACCGTCTCGCGCTCCGCATTCGACGATCCCAACTGCTGAAGGAGCGCTGCTGCCGCGGCCAGGATGAGCACGGCGCCCGCTGCAAGCAGCCAATATAGGGGCCGCGATAGACCCCGGTCCGGTTGCTCCCGGCTGATCGTATCCGCAGCCGTATCGATCTGCCCGCTATCATCGCCCGACCGGCCAGGCCGATGGGGGTGCTCGGGTGACACCAAGTTCGCGGGTCCAGCGCTCTCGATGACATCGAAGACCGGCGCGTAGCCGCCCTTCGGGATGGTGATGATGATCCGGTCGGCGCCGCCGGCGGTCAGGTAATAATGTTCGAGTTCCCGTCTCAGCCGGCCGGCTTCGATACGAACGCAGGGGTCCTGCTGGGCATCGAAGTTCGCGTCCCGGCCAAAAACGGCCTGCGCGATGGTAAAGGCCTTCAGATAGTCGCGACGGCCCGCAAGCGTTTCCGTGACGACGAATTCAAGGAACTTCCTCGTCCGTTCGGGAAGGCGGAACTCCCGGCTGGAAAGAATTCGCTCGAGTTGCTGCTGCACCTCCTCCTGCGAGGCGGCGACCCTGTTTATGCCTGCACTCGTCATCGGTTCCCCCAGACTGCGATTGCGAACAATCTGCAGCACGCCCCGCCAGCCGTAACGGCAATGCTGCCCAGCTGAATACCCCACCCAACGCCAAAAGAATCCGATGACTGGCCAAATAATGGACGTAGTCACGATTTGCGAAAGGCCGGCGTAGGATACCGTATTCTACCGGCCCGGTCATGTATTTTACTGCCTTAGTCTCCAAGCTCGCCCTATCATCGCCGGGTATTCTGGAGGAGGCTGCGATGACATCACCTGAGACCTCTACATCCCATCCGATGACGAGTGCAGAGGAACTGCGCAAACGTGCTCTGGAGCTTCAGCTTGTCGAGATGGAGCGCAGCGAAAAGATCAAGGCGCGTGAAGCAAAGAAACACGCGGAATTCGTCGAAGATTTTTTCCGCAAACAGCTCGGCGAGGCCGAGCGCGCCACCATCAAGCGGCTGGTCATGAAAGCGGCCGCAGACGGCAAATACGAGGCGCTGATCTACAGCTTTCCATCGACCTTCTGCTCCGACAGCGGCCGGGCCATCAACAATAACCTGTCGGGATGGCAGAAGACGCTGCAGGGAAAGGCAAAGGAACTTCTCGAACTTTTCGAAGAGGTTGCCAAGCCGCAGGGATACGGGCTGAAGGCCATGATCATCAACTTCCCGGACGGCATGCCCGGAGACGTCGGCTTCTTCCTCACCTGGGAGCCGCCTGTCGAGTGACCGGCAGGAAAAGCGAGAGCAGTTCCAGCAAAAGCGCCTAGCCCTTTTGCTTCGGGAATTATGTGAGAACAAGGAGTGGAGCATTTCCGGGATTCGGAGAAAACCGGAAATCCTTCGGGAGAAATCAACGTGAAAGCGACCGAGATCGAGCGCAAATTCCTCGTGCGTAACGATAGCTGGCGCGCGCGGGCCAGCATTTCACATGTCCTGCAGCAGGGGTATCTGTCTCGCGGCGAGAACCCGGTGCGTGTCCGTCTGATTGACGGTCGTTCCGCCTGCCTGACAATCAAATTCCATACGATGGGGCTTGCGAAAGACGAATATGAGTATGAGATTCCCGTCGAAGAGGCGCGAGACCTGCTTCTCCATGCGACTGGCCACGTTATTGAAAAGACCCGCTACCGGGTCGTTCACGAGGGCCGAAACTGGGAGGTGGACGTCTTTGCCGGAGCCTATGAGGGATTGACGCTCGCCGAGATCGAAATAGCGAGCGAAGAAGATCTGCCGGCGCTGCCGCAATGGCTCGGGCGGGAAGTCACGGGCAACAAACGCTATTCCAATCGCGCCATGGCCGCTGCCTCGTACAAGCCCCCCCTGATTGCGTCGGGGCGGACAGGGGCAGCGGCGTCGCACCTCTGAAACGGGGCGCGGGACGCTGCCCGAACCTAATCGCTTACAATGGTCCAGTTGGTATCCGGATTGAATTCCTTGATTGCGGCGGCGCGCTGTTCCGTCTGCGGTCCGAGATCGCGTTGGTAGATGGCGCTCCTCCCGTTGACGATAAATGTCTGCACGCCGGTCACGCGATAGTTGACCGGCCAGGCGATGAGTGCGAAGCCGCCGGTCATATATCCATTGATGACGTAGCTTTGTTTGCCGCCGAGCACATTGTCGCCCTGGGCGGTCAGGATGCGATAGCGGTATCCGAAATAACCTTCGCCGCGTTTGGCGGCGCCGAAGGCGGCCGTCTCCACAAGCGCGCTTGCCGGGCTTTCTTCCGGATAGACCTTCGGGTCCCAGTAGAGACCGTCCAGCTTGCCTGGACTGCTGATCAGTTTCTTGGCGAATTCGTAAATACCGTCACCGTCGCGATCGTCGGATGCATATTGATACTGCGCCGCCACATATTCGTGCATCGTGTCGATCGTCGCCAGTTCGTTCTCGCCGATGCGCCGGTTGACGATCTCCTCAAAGCCGCGTTGTGTGTCGAAGGACCATTTCCCATCCTTGTCCTCGGTGAGCGGGAACGGCAGAGGCCAGAGCCGATCGCCGATCGCAACGATCTTCGCACCATCGGCGTCTTTCAGGATCATCTGTCGCTCGGCGCCCTCCCGGATCAATCCATAAGCGATCATCGCCTCGTTGCTGGCGCGCAGTCTGTCCGCGTTCAGGCCGAGCAGATCGGCAAGATCGCCGATATTATTGGAGCCGAGCACCGATTTCAGCCGATCGAGGGCAAGATCCGGGCTGTCGAATTTCGGTGAAGCCTTTGCCGCCTTGTATTCGGTGAGATCCGTCTGGCCCTGCGAAATCGCCGGTGTCGCCGGTATCGCGCAAAGCGCTGTCGCAAGCATGAGCGGGATTACGATCGCTTGACGTCTCATGATGTAGCTCCATGGGCTTGGAAGGGGTCTCATCGCCGTCCTCCTCCTCTGCCGCCACCACCGCCACCGCGGCCGCCGCCGCCGCGCGACGGCATCGGGCGCGAGTGCTGAACGGGACGGGCTGCCGGGCGGTGAGCGCCCATGCTTTGTGCACCTCGTTTCGAGGCGACGGCCTGCTGGCGGCCGGACTGGACATTGCCGAGTGCGCTCGACTGGCGTCCGCGATTGTCGGGCCTCGCAGCCATCTGCGGTTTGCTGGGTTTCTTGACGGATTTCTGCGCGGGTTTCGCCGAAGGGCGATTGGCCGATTGTTTGGGACGGTTCTCCGGCCGGGACGCAGTCTGACGATCACCGGCCGCCGGCCTGTTTGCCTGCGGTTTGGCCTTCAGCCCTTGCGCCGTGCTTTTCCGGATATCGTCCGCGCGCGCCGCCGTGCCGCGATTGCCCGGCCCCTGGCTTGCCTGCCTGTCCGCGGCCTTGTTGCGCAGTTGATTGCGATTGTCGGCCTGTAGCCCCGACTGGATCGCCGACCGGTCCAGCTTGCCAAGCTGATCCTTGCCGATGCTCAGCTTGCTGCGGTCGACATTCGCCCAGTCGACGTCATTCAACTTCATTTTGCCGTTGAAGTTGCGATTGTTCAGGCAATTGTTGCAATCGATGTCGATATCGCCGTCCCAGCGGCCGCCCCATACCCCCCAGTCGTCCCAGTTGACGATGGCGGCCCAGGCAAGCCCGGTGACGGCGCCGGCGAAGAAGGCGGCGCCGGGATAATAATAGCTGTCGTAGTAGTCGGGATAATAGGAGATCGGTTCCGTCGCATAGCCCGGCTCATAGAGCATTTCCGGCGGATATTGCGGGATATAGATCTTCTCGGGATCGGTCGGCCGGATGATGATGTTGTCGTTTTCGGTGACAACCGTCACCTTGTCGTCCGTCTTGATGATGTTCTTTGCCACCGCCTCGTCGCGAAGCTGCTGAATGGCGATCAGCACGTCCTTCTGCTGATTGGCGAGCGCATCGGCGAGCGATTGGGTCCAGTCGAGATCCTCGCTCATCATCTTGACGATGTCAGGGTAGTTGAGCAGCGAAACGACGCTGCCGTCCCAGTCGCTTTTGGGCTTGAGGTCGGTATTCTTCTTTTTCGCTTCCAGAAAACGCTGTGCTTCGATGATCTGCAGCGGAAAGAGCGAGGCGGCCGAAATCGCCGCGACCAGTTCGTCCGGATAGAGCGCGATCCGCGCGACCAGCACTTCAAGCTCGTCTTCGGAGAGGAGGGCAGCGGCCGGCTGTTCGGCGCCCGCCGGAGCAGGCGCGGCAGCGGGCGCGGGAGCCTGTGCTCGCACGGGGAGGGCCGGCTGCAGCACAATGATCGCCAGAGCCGACAATCCACCAAGCAGTTTGCGGGAAATTGCTTTCATCGCATGCACCTCCCTTGAATCGGTTGCCTTGAATCGGTTGACGGACGGACGCGTTTACGGAGATTTCGGACCGGTGACGGTTGAACGCCTGAGCACTACAATTTTCGATTGCGATATCGCCTCTCGCATCTCTTTCAACAGGGCATCGACCAGACCTGCATATTCCAGCCGCCGCAGCTCCTTGATCGCCTCAGGCAGCTGTTCGGCACGCGCCAAAGCCTCCGCCGCGGCAGCCAGATCCTCGCACATGCTGTGAAAGGCTTCATTGACGTAGAAAAGCCGCTGCACCAGCCTCGCCTGGTCGGGAAAATAAGTCTCTGCCGTTTCAAGGGCGGACCGGTATGTCGAACCACTTTCTCCCGACGCCATCGCCGCCCCCGCCGCCGAACTGCGCTCAGCAGATGGGAGAAATTATATATCAGGCGAACGAGTTGGAGACGTAAAATACGCGATCTTACAATGCGACTCGCTGCTCTTGCATGACTGCCTGCCGCACAGCCGATCTGATCCGTTGAATGATCTGCGGACGCCTCGATAGAGATTACGCGATGCTACGGGCCTTTGCGCCGAAACGGGCCTACTATTCCAGCTTCGCTTGCGATCAGCGGCTCGGGCTAGACCCAAGCCGGAAGGGGGATCCGTGTTTCTCGACTATTTTGCGTTGGGCGTCTTGGTCTTCGTCGTGGTCACGCTTTTCTATGCCGTGATTGCCATTCACGACATTCCCCACCTGATGGCCAAGGCACGAAACCACCCCCATCAGGACGCTATACATGTTGCCGGATGGGTCAGCCTCTTCACGCTCCACGTGATCTGGCCGTTTCTGTTCATTTGGGCAACGCTTTACCGCGAAGACAGGGGCTGGGGCATCCGGCAAGACGGGAAGTTATCGGCGGAAGCTGAGGCGAACGCGGAAATCGCTCGCCTCCATGCACGAATCGCCGAGCTCGAGACAAGGACGCCGGAGAAGGAGAACGCCTGATGGATCTGCTCCTTATACTCACCTACGCCGCGATCTGCTGGGCAGTCTTTAAAATATTCAGGATCCCGGTGAACCAGTGGACGCTCGCAACCGCTGTCCTTGGAGGGATCTTCCTCATTTCAACCCTGCTGCTCCTGATGAGCTATAACCATCCCTATTCGAGCGACGGTCGCATCTATTTCACCTCGGCACCGGTCATCCCGGTCGTCGGAGGCCAGGTCGTCGAGGTCCCGGTGACAGCGAATGCGCCTTTGAAGAAGGGCGATATCCTCTTTCGCATTGATCCGCGGCCTTACCAGTTTACCGTCGATCAGAAAAAAGCCGCGCTCGCAGAAGCCGAGCAGTCCGTCCTGCAATTGAAAGCGGCCATGGATGCCGCCAATTCAGCTGTCACGGGCGCCGAGGCCTCGCGGGACAGGTCGCAGCAGGCCTTTGAGAAATTCCAGCAGTCGAACGAGAATGCAAAGTCGAGCGGCAAGGGTGCTGTCTTTTCCGAACTCGAGGTCGAAAACCGGCGCGGCATCTACCTGACGTCAGAGGCTACGGTCGACACGGCCCGCGCCCAGGCGCTGCAGGCAAAGCTTGCCTTTGAGTCTGAGATCAACGGAACCAACCCGACGGTTGCAAGGCTGCAGGCGGAATTGCACAATGCCGAGTACGAACTCGACCAGACGGTCGTGCGGGCGCCGACCGACGGCTACGTGACCCAGGTCTTCCTCCGCCCCGGAATGATGGCCAATCCTCTGCCGCTACGGCCGGTCATGGTCTTCATCGACAGCCAGGACCGCATGCTGGCGGCGGCCTTCATCCAGAACTCGCTGCAGCGCGTCCGCGTCGGCGATGAGGCGGAGGTTTCCTTCAAAGCCGTGCCCGGCAAGATATTCAAGGCGCGGGTGGGAGAGGTCATCGATGTGATGGCCCAGGGCCAGCTGCAGCCGAGCGGCGCGCTGATCGACCCGCAATCACCCGAGCGCCTCTCGCCTGGACAAACGCTGGCTCGGATCGAGCTGCTCGAAAGCACCAAGGACTATCAACTGCCGGGCGGCGTGGTCGCGGACGTCGCGGTCTACACCCATCATTGGCACCACGTCGCCGTTCTGCGCAAGGTGCTGCTGCGCATGAGCAGCTGGATGAATTACGTGTTTCTTGAACACTGATGCATATCAGCGGCAAAGAATAAGGAGCCCGCGGTGATAGGAAGTCTTCCGATGTTGCGGGGCTTGGCCGGCTTCAACAGAGACTGGCTCCGCAGTGACATTCCGGCCGGGCTGTCGATCGCCGCAGTCGGCCTGCCGAGCGCCATCGCCTATCCCGCCATCGCCGGCCTGCCGCCGGAGACCGGCATCTATGCCAGCATCGTCGCGCCGATCGCCTATGCGATCTTCGGTCCTTCCCGGCTTTTGGTCGTCGGGCCGGATGCTGCGACCATGACCGTGCTGGCGGCCGCCATGGGCGCCATTATCGCCGCCGAACCGACGACGGCAGCTGTCGACCGGGTCGCCATCGCCTCGGCCCTTGCGCTTGGCGTCGGCGTCTTCTGCATCGCGGCGAAATTGCTGAGGCTCGGCGTTCTCGCAAGTTTTCTCTCCCGCCCCATTCTGGTGGGCTTCTTCGCGGGCGTTTCGCTCTCGATCCTTGTCGGACAGATCGGCCGCTTCACAGGAGTGAAGATCCAGTCGGATGGACTGATCCCGCCGCTTGTCGAAATGCTCGCCAAGAGCAGTCTGATCCACTGGCCTTCCCTCGTCCTCGGCCTCGTCATGTTCGCCTTGTTATGGATCGTGCGGGCCTTCCGGTTCAGAGTTCCGGGTCCCGTTCTGGTGGTCGTCCTCTCGGTCGTGCTTTCGGCGATCTTCGATTTCCAGGGCCGCGGCATCGCAGTTGTCGGCGATATCCCTGGCGGACTGCCGAGCCTGTCCCTGCCTGCATTACATCAGATGCCTCTCGACAAGATCGTGCTCGGTTCGGCGGCGATCTTTCTGGTCAGCTTCGGCGCCGGCATCGTCGCGGCAAGAAGCTTTGGGTCACGAACCGGCGAGGAGGTCGACGCCAATCAGGAATTGATCGGACTTGGCGCCGCCAATATCGCGCCCGGTCTGTTCGGCTCGTTTCCGGTCAGCGTCTCGGATTCGCGAACCGCGATAAACCTGTCGACGGGCGGTGTCTCCCAGGTGGCGGGACTGGTATCGGCCGCGACCCTGATTGCCGCGCTTGTCTTCCTTCATAGCGCGTTGCGGATCCTTCCCATTCCCGCGCTCGCCGCAATTCTTGCAACGGCGGCGATCAGCCTCATCGATATTCACGAATTGAAAAAGATCTGGCGCATCAGCCGCATGGAATTCATTTTTGCGCTGATCGCCATGTGGGGCGCAATCAGCTTCGGTGTTCTCAACGGCGTCATCGTCGCCGTTGCGGCAACGCTCGTCTATCTCCTGCGTCAGACGATGTTTCCCCGCGATGGCCTGCTTGGCCGTATCGAAGGACGGCACGGCTTTTTCGATCTCGCCCGTTTTCCGGAAGCTCGCCCCGTCGCGGGCGCCGCCGTCTTCGCCATCCAGGGCAGCATTCTGTTTTACAATGCCGATTATATCAGGATGCGGCTGGCCTCGGTCGCCAAGGGACTTCCGGCCGAAACCCGATGCCTGGTGCTCGATGCCAGTGCCGTCACGCATATCGACAGCACCGGCGCAGCCGCGCTCGACGCCGTGGCCGAACTGCTGGCAAAGCGCAATATCGTCTTTGCCATGGCCGACCTTAGTGAAGAAAGCCGCGGCATCCTCGACCGCGCCGGCGTCATCAAAGCGATCGGCGTCGAAAATCTTTTCAATGGTCGAGAGGAAGCGCTCAGAGCGCTGATCGGAAGTGTCGGCGAGACCGGCGCTGCTATGCCGGCAGGCAAACCATCTTAACCGAAAGGGAGGGAGAGAAATGGACGAGAACTACGAGCCCGCACAGACGGATGGAGCGGCAGACCGTGTCGCAAAGGGCAATAAGAAAAAAAAGAAATCATGGGATTACGACAAGGAAATCGGGCGGCTGCAGGTGGAATTGGCCCATTTGCAAGCCTGGATCAAGAAGGCCGGCGCGAGGGTGGTCATCATCTTCGAGGGACGGGACGCCGCCGGCAAAGGCGGCATGATCAAGCGCATAACGGAAAAGGTCAGCCCGCGGGTCTTCCGTGTCGTGGCGCTGCCGGCGCCGACCGACCGCGAAAAATCCCAGATCTACATGCAGCGCTATATCGCTCATCTGCCGGCGGCCGGCGAAATCGTCATCTTCGACCGCAGCTGGTACAACCGCGCCGGCGTCGATCGCGTCATGGGATTCTGCAGCGAAAAGAAAGCGCAGCGCTTTCTTGAGCTGGCGCCCCGCTTCGAGGCCGCGATCGTCGAAAGCGGCGTCATTCTGCTCAAATATTTCCTGACGGTCAGCGAGGAAGAACAGGAACGTCGTTTCAGACGCCGGATCGACGACCCGGTGCGACAGTGGAAGCTCAGCCCCATGGATGTCGAATCCTATCAGCGCTGGTGGGACTACACGCGGGTCTATGACGAGATGCTGCGCATGACCGACAGCAACCATGCGCCGTGGTGGGTCGTGCCCTCGGATGACAAGAAACGCGGCCGGGTCAACTGCATCTCGCACATCCTGCAATCCATCCCCTATGAGCGGGTGAAGTTCGATGCGCCCGATCTCGGAAAACGCCAGAAACGGCCGTCGGATTTCGTGGAGGACCGCAGCATCCGCCATGTCGTGCCGGACACGGCGTCATAAACGCGGCGGACGGGATGCAACGATGGAGAATGCAGGCGATACGGCGGCACAGGGAGCCGGGCCAGGGCAGATTTCGATAGAGGCGAGAATAAGCGATCTCGTCCGCTTGGGCATTATCGGGCTTTTCGCCTATTGGACCCTGGTCCTCGTTGCTCCCTTTGCGCTGATCGTCATCTGGTCCGCCATTCTGGCGGTCGCGCTTTTCCCGATATTCGAGGCGCTTTCCAGATTGATCGGCAACAGGCCCGTCATCGCAGCCGTCGTCATCGTCGTCTTTTCTCTCGTCCTGATCATTGCGCCGCTCGCCCTTGTCGCGGTCAATTTTGCCGACGCCGCGCAGGCGCTGATCGGCACGTTGCGGGAGGGGAATTTTACCCTGCCCGCCGCGCCGGCCGCCATCCGGGAGTGGCCTGTCGTCGGTGAGCGGATCCACGGCGCCTGGAATCAGATCGCAAGCGATCTGGCCGCCACCATCATCAAGTTTCAGGCGCCCATTCGTGAGGTTGCGGCCGTTATTGTCGCGAAACTTGCCTCGATCGGCGTCGGTGTCTTGAGTTTTGTCGTTTCGATCGTGCTTTCGGGCATATTTCTCACCCGGTCGGCACCCCTGGCTGCAGCCGTACAGATACTGGCAAGCCGGATCGCCGGTGAAAAAGGTGTCGGCTTCGCCCGGCTGGCGGGCACCACGGTGCGAAACGTATCGCGCGGCGTCATAGGCGTCGCCTTTCTGCAGGCGCTGTTATGCGGATTGTGTTTTGCCCTTTTTGACATTCCGGCCGGCGGGCCTTTGACTTTTATTGTGTTTGTCCTCTGCCTGATGCAGCTCGGGCCGGCACTTGTCCTCTTGCCTGTCATTCTCTGGGCGTGGTTCTCCTGGCCCACGTCGATTGCATTGGTTTTCACCGTCGTCGCGATCCCCATCATGATCATCGACAACATACTGAAACCGATCTTGATGGCGCGCGGCCTCTCCACGCCGATGCTGGTGATCCTGATCGGCGTGATCGGCGGCACGCTATCGCAAGGCCTGCTGGGCCTGTTTCTGGGACCGGTCGTTCTCAGCGTCTTCTACGAGTTGCTGAGAGCCTGGGCGTGGCCTTCGGTCTCGAACGCAGCGGAAAATAACCGCCCCGCGAGTTTCGATGCTCAGCCGGAACGTATCGAACAGACGCAATGACGGTTCTGTCGAGGCGGGCGAGATCCTTCCTGGGAGAGGTCGCCGCCGGGAGGGCTCACCGGTTCCTGCAGTAGACGACAACCTCCTGCTCGATTTCACGGCAGAGCTGTTCATATTCACTGATCAGCCCATCCTCCCTCGGGCTCTTGTTTCGGAACCGCTCCAGCGCATCGACAGCAAGATCATAGGATTCGAACATCTCCGCGAGTGCCTCACTGGTCATACTCGCCAGCAGATGCCGGATATCGGGAAGTCGCAACATCAGTTTTCTGCGGCCGCGTTCTTGGCTCATGGGTCAGCTCCGCATTCAAGGCACTCCTGCAATGGATACGAAGTCGCCAGGCTACCGGATCGTTCCCGGAGATCACGAATAAATTTTTGGATTGGAGACTGAAGGCACACGAAGTCCGCAACGTAACGGGCCTAGCCGCCGCCGTCTCGGTCCGTTGCGTTCAGCGCTTTTACCGTGATGGCCGCAATGACGCCGGTCAGCACGATCCCTGCAAAACCGATGAGCAAAGCCAGTATTCGTGCCGAAACATGTTTGGGCGTGAAGTCGCCGTAGCCGATGGTAAGGCCCGTCACGAAGGTGAAATAAAGCGCTTCATCGATCCGCCAATCTTCGATGCGCCAGATTGCCAGGCCGGATGCCACCATGATCGACACGATGCCCGAAAGGATCGGCCAGATGACACGGAGCTGCTTTGCGAGTGCGATGAAGAACAGCCGTCGCATTTTTTGAGTTTGCGGCTCGCCGCCGGATGGCTCCTGTTTTCCAACGCGGGATGTCATCGCACTGCCGGAGGCAAGACGTACAGCGTTATGGCGAAGATCATATAGACCATCAGCACCAGGACGCCGACGAACCATGCCGATCGCCCGCTGTTGGTGACGAACATCGCAGTCACCGTCGCAAGAAACATCATCGTCACAGCACCCGGCCAGAATTGCAGATCCATCGGCGACGGGCCGATGACATAACTCATCAAGACGAGAACGGGCGCGACGAACAAGGCGATCTGCGACGCGCTCCCGAGTGCGATGCCGACGCTGAGATCGAGCCGGTTCTTGCGCGCCCCGGAAAATGCCGAGGCCATTTCGGCGGCGGCGCCGACCAGTGCGACGACGATGAAGCCGACAAAGGCCGGGGTCATTCCAAAGGCGACGGCCGCTTCCTGCACGGATTCGACGAAAATCTCGCTCACCAAGGCCACGAGGATGGTGACGCCGGCAAGCGTGCCGAGGGCGAGGCTAAGCGGCCACGGCGCCTCACCGGCCTCGGCATGTTCGGCTGAAGAGAAAAATTCCCGATGTGTCCCAAGCGTGAACAACAGCCCCAGCCCATATCCGATGATCAGCAGAACGGCCAAGCTGAGGCTGAGCTTTTGGGTGACCGGTGCGACCGATGTCGCATCCAATCCGCCAAGCGTCGACGGCATCAGAAGTGCGATTGTGGCCAGGAAAAGCAGGCCGGCTTGGATACGGGCGCTCGCCCGGTTGAATTCCTGTGTGTGGTATTTGAGGCCGCCCAGTAGAAAGGAAGCGCCGAGCATGAACAGCGTGTTGGTGACGATCGCGCCGGCGATGGATGCCTTGACCAGCGTATATTCGCCGGCTTGCAGTGCAGCCAGCGCGATCACCAGTTCGGTCAGATTTCCAAGGGTTGCGTTCAGCAGCCCGCCTGCGGCATCACCGGTCTTGGCGGCAACGGATTCGGTCGCATGGCTGAGCAGCCCGGCCAACGGCACAATGGCCAGGACCGACAGGACGAAAAGCGCCGTATGGGCTTCGGGAAAAAGCACCGCAGCTGAAAACACCACCGGCACGGCGGCCAGCAGCCATAATATCGGGCTGTCGCGAATCTCTTTGAAAAGGAGGCTCAAGCTTCGCTCCTGTGATTATCCTCGCCCGTTGCCGCAATGTCAGCGGGCTTGATCTGCTGCTGGCCGGCGCCGATGATCCCTGCCTTGCCCATTTTCCCGAAAGCGCGTCGCCTCACTCCGGAAGCGCCGTCTGCCGGAAGAAGGTCACGACTGCATCGTCAGGCGGGCCAAACCACGTTGTGAAGAAGGCCCGGAAATCCTGCGCAGCGTAGGCTTGGCTCAATGCGCGATCGACGGCCAGACGAAAATCCTCGTCCCCGCGCACCAGTTCAAGACCGAGCGGTTCGTAGGTGAAATGACGCTCGAGGACGATGAGATTGCCGGAGCTGTCGCTGCGGGCGGCGGCATCCATCAGAACCGGCATATCGCCGAAGAGCACCGCCGAGCTGCCGTCCAGAACACGCTCGATTCCCTGTTGATAGTTCGTCACGGGCGTCGCCGTCGCCGCGAGCTGGAAGCTCTTGATCTTGTCGGACAGCCAGCCTTCGCTGGTCGTGCCCGAGATCGACGAGAACGTTTTGTGTTCGAGGATCGTGCGGGCCGGCGCGCCGCGCCAGACGGGCCGGCTCGATGGTTCGCCATATTGCAGAACCTCACGCAATGCCAAGGGGGCGCTCGCACTGAGCAGCGCCCCCGTGCCGCTCGGGAAGATCGGCAGCGAGAACGAGACCTGCTGCCGGCGCTCGAGCGTGACCGGCTCCGCTGCGCAGACAAGGTCCGCCGTGCCATCCTGTATGGCACGCAGTTTGGCGTCACCCGAAAGGGGAACCCACTCCACATCGAGCTTCGGCAGGTTCAGCTGGGCTCTCAGGCTATCGGCGATCCTGTTGCAGAGCGCCACCGCATAGCCGTCGGGCTTGCCTTGGGCATCGAACGAAAACGGCCTTGCGTCCGGATCGTAGCCGAATTTTAGCGCGCTGCTCGTCCGGACGCGGTCGAGCGTCTGCGCCTGCGCGGGCAGCGCGGCGGCGCAGACGGCCGCTGCGGCAAGGACAGAGGCAGCGATTGCCGCCCAGCGACCATTTCTCTCTGACATATCTGGTCCTCCCTGTATTACTCGGCCGGCGCCCGGTTCACGCCGTTGGCGAAACGTGGGGCGATGAGCCCGTAAATGATGAAACCGATCCCTGTGACGATCATGCCGCCGAGCACCGCATCCTTGCCGGAGGCGTAGATGGCGAAAACGCTGTAGGCCATGCCGACCAAGGCGATAGTGGCGTTCAGCCGGTATTTCGCCTGGGGCACGCGGGCAGCCTTCATCATGACGAACAGGGAAGAGAGCGCGATGATATAGGGCAACACGTTCGTCACCACGGCGAGATTGACGAGAGCGGAAAACTGCTCGCTCAAGGTCGGCGATATGGTCATCAGGGCAAGCCCAGTCTGCACGATGCCGAGGATGATCATGCCGCTGACCGGTGCTCCCATCTCGTTGACCCGGGAAAATATCGACGGAAACATCTTCTCCTCAGCTGCAGTCTTCGCCGTCTGGGCGATGGTGAACTGCCAGCCCAGCAACGACCCGAGGCAGGCCAGCACCGCCAGCGCCATGACGATCGAACCGATCGCCGGATTGAACATCGTGGCATAGGCCAAGGCGAAAGGCCCTGTGGAGGTGGCGAGATCGGCATTCGGCACGATGCCCTGAATGACCGTCGTCGACAGGATGTAGATGACGGCCGCTCCGAGCGTGCCGAACATGCAGGCAAGCGGCACGTCACGCTTGGGGTTTTCGACGGCATCCGAATTCTGTGCCGCTGACTCCATGCCGAGGAAAGCCCAAAGCGTCAGCGAAATGCTCGATCCCATGCCCTGCGCGAGCGTTAGTCCTTTCGGATTCCAGGCATCGCCGAAAGTGCTTGAGCTGAACCAGAGCCAGCCGATGATCGACAGCAGGCCGACAGGAAGGATGACGCCCCAGACCGTAACCGAACCGATGCGCCCGGTAATGCGCGGACCGCCGAAATTGGCGGCCGTGGTCAGCCAGAGCAGAATGATCAGCGCTATGCAGGTCATGATGGGCGTGGATGTCAGCACCGGGAAAAATCCGGCGAGGTAGCCGACGGCGGAGATGCCGATGGCGACATTGCCGACGGCAAGCGACAGGAAATACAGGAAGAATACCATGAAGTAGCCGTCCTTGCCGTAGGCATCCTCCGCATAGGCGGACATGCCGCCGGGGCGCTGATTGAACAGCCCGGCCTGGGCGAAGCCATAGGCGATCGCCATCGAACCGATGGCCGTCACAAGCCATGACAGCAGCGAGATCGCCCCGACCTGGGCCATATTGGCGGGCAACATGATGATACCAGACCCCATCATGTTGACGGCGACGATGAAGGTGAGCTGCACCAGGTTCATCTTTTTCTTGGCCGTGGCCTCGGCCGCGAGATGCATCGTGTTATCGGTCATGACGAACCCTCCCTGCGTCTACTCGCGCACGACATATGTGTGGAATTTAATCCGCCCCTCGATCCTTTCCTGGAACACACCCTGGACCTCGTAGTTGAAGCCCGGGAACCGGTTGAAAGACTCTTCGAAGGCCAGGAAATAATCCCGCATCGGGCGCGCCCTCTCGTCCCAGCGTTCGCCGGGAACGATCACGCCGATACCCGGCGGATAGATCAGCGCCAGCGTTGCCGAAATGCGGCCGGCAACCTGCGTCAGCTGTATATAGTCGACATTGTTGGCGACCAGCGCTTCATAGGCCTGCTTGGGAGCAATGGCCGGTTCCGGGAAGCTCTCGGAGCGGAAGCAGAGGCGCTGGAGTTCCTTGACGCCGGCATCGCGATAAAACGAATGCATTTCGTTGCAGACCTGGCGCACCGTATAGCCGGCATAACGCTCGCGATGGGCGGCAAACACGGTCGGCAGCACCTCCTGCAGCGGCGCGTCGCGGTCCCAGAGGTTCTTGAACTTGACCAGCTTGGCGACGAGCGTATTCAGCTTGCTCTCATCTTCCGCCGGCGTCAGCAGAAAGAGCAGGCTGTTCAGGTCGCATTTTTCCGGCACGACCCGCTGCTCCCGCAGATAGTTGGCGACAACCGTCGCCGGAATGCCGAACTCGCGATAGCCGCCGGTTTTGCGGTCGATGCCGGGTGTCAGCAGCGCAAGCTTGTTCGGATCGACCATGGTGTAACCCGGCGCATACCCGGCATAGCCGTGCCACTTTGCCTGCGGATCGAACCGCCAGCATTGCTGCTCGCGCTTGAGCACATCCGTCGGAATATCCTCCCACCGCATGCCCTCGAGGTCGTCGGTATGTTTGGACCCTGAAACGGTGACGGTGTCCGGCACGAAGGGATCGAAGAACCATTGCTCTTCGACGCTTGCGGCTTTGGACTCGTAGTGCCGGACGAAGCCACGCAGCTTCTTGCGAACTTCGATCCCCAGCTCGATGCAGCGATCCCAGAGCATTTCGCCCGCCTTGCCTTCATGCACCTTGGCGTTGACGTCAAGCGAGGCGAAGAGCGGATAGAAGGGAGAGGTTGAAACATGCATCAGCAGCGATTCATTGAACCGCTTGTGTTCGACGAACCGGCGCTGGCCGCGGATATGTTCGTCCCGCTTGTGGATTTGCGAGGCCTGCGAGAAACCGGCGCCCTGCTTGTGCACCGACTGGGTGGAGAACAATCCCGGCATATCAGCCCGCAGGTCTTTCAGGCGCATCGGGCTGTGGCCCTCGAAGAGCGGATGGAAGGCATTGTAGCCGATCCAGGCCTCGTCCCAGAGCACGTAGTCGCAGAGATGCCCGATCTTCTCCATCACCTGGCGCACATTGTAGATCGTGCCGTCATAGGTCGCGAGCTGAATGCAGGCGAGACGGAAGGGCCGGTCTGCCTTCGCACGGCTCTTGTCGGCGACGAGCGGATGTTCCTCGATCTTTCGCCGCAGCCAGCTTTCATCCCACGCCGCCCAGTCCACCGCCCCGATCATGCCGAAAGAATTGCGGGCCGTCGGCAGATAGATCGGGATGGCGCCCGCCTGAACAAGAGCGCCCTGATGCAGGGATTTATGATTGTTGCGGTCGAAGAGCACGAGATCGCCGCTGTGCAGCACTGCATTGGCAACCACCTTGTTGGAGGTGCTTGTTCCATTGAGAATGAAATAGGTGCGGTCCGCACCGAAGATGCGCGCCGCCTGTTTCTGCGCCTCGACGGCTGGACCTTCGTGGATCAGCAGGTCGCCGAGATCGACATCCGCGTTGCAGAGGTCGTTGCGGAAGATGCTCTCGCCGAAATATTTGAAGAACAGCTGGCCGGCCGGCGATTTCCGATAGAACTGGCCGCCCTGATGTCCGGGGCAATCGAAGGCGATATTCGCCTCGCCGTCATAGGCCATCATGCCGCCGAAGAACGGCGGCAGCAGCGACTTGCCGTAATTGACCGCGCTGGAGACGATCTGCTTGGCATAGAAGGTCGGCGTCTGCTGACCGAGGTAAACGAAGCCGTCGACCTCGCCGGCCATTTCGACGACCTCCATATCCGCAATGCTCAGCGTGTCCGCCATCGCCCAGATCGGCG
Source organism: Rhizobium sp. RSm-3 (assembly GCF_001854685.1). Lineage (NCBI taxonomy): Bacteria > Pseudomonadati > Pseudomonadota > Alphaproteobacteria > Hyphomicrobiales > Rhizobiaceae > Rhizobium > Rhizobium sp. RSm-3. The sequence goes on from NZ_MAWZ01000001.1 coordinate 72,966, forward strand.
TGCGGAAGCCGATATCCCTGACCGAGCGAAGGAAGCTGCGAGCCGCCGACAACTGGCCGCCCTCGACCGAGCCGATATAGGCGCCGACATCGGCATCCTCTGAGACATCGGCGGAATAGTCGCCACGCAGTTCCACCTCGAAACCTTGGTCGATGATCTGTGACACCAGTTCCTGAGCCTGAGAATTGTCGCGGTCGATGATCGCCACGATCTTCAGCATCTTGTGGAAGGGTATGGCGACCGTCGGAGACTTCACATCACGCGGGATCATTTTTGCGTCTCCTCTGCAATGCAGTCGACGAGGTAGCGGCGACCGCTATTGCCTGGGGCAAAACGAAGGCCGTGAATATCGGTCTCGAAACCGGGAAATTTGCGGTCGAAATCCCTGGCGTAAAGCAGGTAGTCCTGAACGGACTTCGTCGACTGGGTGATCCGTTCTCCCGGCATGATCAGTGGGATCCCCGGCGGATAGGGAACGATCATCACGGCGAGGATGCGGTTCATCAGCTTGTCGATCTCGATGCTCTCGATCTTGCCCTTGACCAACCGGTCATAGGCATCGGCGGGACGCAGCGCCATCTCGGGCAGGAGCGTGTACATCTCGCGCTGCGCCTTCGGCACCTCGTCCTTGCGATAGATCGCATGGATCTTTTCGCAGAGATCTTTCAGTCCCATGCCGGCATAGGCTTCCGGGTGCGCGGCCGCCAGCGCCGGCAGCGCCCGGGTTAGTGGCGCATTGGCGTCATAGAGATCCTTGAAATTGATGAGCTCGGTGACGAGCGTGCTCCACTTGCCGCGGGTAATGCCCATCGAGAAGAGAACCAGGAAGGAATAGAGCCCGGTCTTTTCGATCTCGATCCGCCGGGAGGAGAGGAATTTCGTGATGACCGCCGCCGGAATCCCCTGTTCCTGCATGATGCCACCCGCCGACAGGCCCGGCGAAAGGATGGTGACCTTTATCGGATCGACCATGACATGATTTTCGGCAAGGCCTGCAAAACCATGCCAGGCATCATCCGGCTTCAGCACCCAGTCGGCATGGGTGTCGCTCGGCGTCTGTTCGGCAACCGCCGGTTCCCAGACGTCGAACCACCAGCTTGCTTCCGTCTGTTTTCTCACCGCTTTCATCGCCCGGCGGAAGCTGATAGCCTCATCGATCGTCTCCTGCACGAGCGCGCGTCCCGCCGGCTGCTCCATCATCGCGGCGGCGACATCGCAGGAGGCGATGATGCCGTATTGCGGCGAGGTCGAGGTGTGCATCATGAAGGCTTCGTTGAATCGCGTGACGTCGAGACGCTTGTTCTCGGCGTGCTGGATATGGATCATCGATGCCTGCGAGAGCGCGGCCAGAAGCTTGTGGGTCGAATGCGTGGCAAAGGTGATGGCGTTTTTCGAACGCGCCGGTTTCGTCGAGGAGATTCCGTGGAACCCATCGTAGAATTCATGGAAATTGGCATAGGCGTACCAGGCCTCGTCGAAGTGCAGCACCTCGACCGCCTCACCCAGCGACTGCTTGATGGCGTCGACATTGTAGCAGAGCCCGTCATAGGTCGAGTTGGTGATGACCATCAGCCGGACCTTGCCGCTCGTCTGCCCGGCAAAGGGGCTTGCGGCAATTTTGCGTGCGATTGCCTCCGGCGTGAACTGGTCCTTCGAGATCGGACCGATGATGCCGAGCCCATTGCGCGACGGCGTCAGATAGATCGGTGTTGCGCCCGTCATGATCAGCGAGTGCAGGATCGATTTGTGGCAGTTGCGGTCGCAGAGTACGAGATCGCCGCGCCCCACCATGCCGTGCCATACGATCTTGTTTGCCGTCGACGTGCCGCCGACGACAAACAGCGTCTCGTCCGTGCCGAAGATGCGCGCGGCATTGCGCTCGCCCTCGGCGATCGGCCCGACATGATCCAGCAGCGAACCGACGCTGCCGACCGACACGGAAATGTCGGATCGCAGCGTGTTTTCGCCGAAGAAAGTATAAAAGAGCTGACCGACCGGGCTCTTGCGGAACGCGACACCGCCCCCGTGGCCGGGCGTGTGCCAGGAATAGGCGCCCTCGAGCGTGTAGTCCATCAGCGCCTTGAACATCGGCGGCGGCAGCCGGTCGAGATAGTTGCGTGCGGCCTGCGCTATGGCGCGCGCCATGAATTCCGCCGTATCTTCGAACAGCCGGAAGAAGGCATTGGCGTGGCGCAGCACCGTGGCCGGGACGTCTTCGGCAGTCGTGTCGTCGCCGAACAGGAAAATCGGCAGGCGGTCGTTCCTCTGCCGCTTCGCTGCCAGAACCTCTCCGAGCACCTGCCAGCGCGTGGTCTTGTCCTCGGCTCCATCGACGGACACCAACCAACAGGATTCGGTGTTGAAGATATGCACGAGGCGCCGCGCATCCTCGTAGGAAACGCCGGAGACGATCCGGAAGCCTTCCTTTTCGATTGCATCAGCCAGATCGCGCATGCCGCGGCCGGCAGCGCTTTTGCCATCAAAATCCTCGTCGATAACGGCTATCGGAAATGCCATCTGGAATTCCATGCGTTCCTCCAGAAACCGAGAGTCAAAGGCCGTGGCGCTCTGCAGCGACGCGCGTCTCAGCTGGAGGGATCGTACAGGACGGGTGGCGCACCGTCGTTGATTGCAATCAACGCGAGGTCAAGCATTTCGGTATCAGTGGGAATGTCGACGGCGGCCTACTCGGCCCATTCCGCATCGGCCGTGAAGGCAATCGTCAGCCAGCGATTGGCGCTTTCGTCTCCGATCGCATCGCCTATCTCGTCCCTGAGTGCGTCCCATTCCTCCACGGTCTTTGGAGGAAGGCCTTCAGGCACGATGAAATAGAGTTCGATCTGCATTGCCCGGCCGACCCGGGCAACATAGGCGCGATGCGAGAGGAAACCGAGGCGGTGAACCGTCTCAGAGGCAATGCGGTCGACATGCTCCTGGAGGTCGACGGGCGCAATCAGCAGGATTTCGCTCAGGGCCTTCCAGACGGTGCCGATCGGAAGCGGAATCATGACGAGGCAGACCAGTGCCAGAACCGCGGGGTCCATATAGCTGGCAACCCATGCGGCCGACGTCGCCTGCACGGCCATGCCGATCAGAAATGCAATCAGCAGGGCGAAAGCGATGCCGCCGGACATGATCCAGGCCTTGATGTCGAGCGAGACGAAATCGGATTTGATCCGGGCGTTCAGCCGGATGCCGAGGAAAGTCATGGCGGCGCAGACAAGCAGGGTCGCCGCGGAATAAGCGACCGCCATGCCGAACTGCAATTCGTGGCCGCCGTTCAGGATGCTGATGATCGCGCTGATCAGCGCATAGATGGCGACGGTTATCAGCAGGCAGCCATTGAGCATCAGCACGATGGGCTCCAGATGCCAGAAGCCCATGGTAAAGCGGTTTCGGATCCTGCCCGACTGCGCGTCGCTCTGCGTGGATTTTATGATCAGGCTGGAAACCCAGAGCGCCAGCCCGGTCATCGCCGCATCGGCCAGCGAATAAACGCCGTCGAAAGCGATGGAGAACGATCCGGAAAGAATGCCGAAAACCACACCGAGCGTCGCGACCACGACCGTCGCCGCGATCGAGATCCTGAGAAATCCCTGCTCGCCCAGCATCATTGCCCCACCTCCGACACCCTTCATTCCAATCGTTTTATGCTGATCGTGAAGGCGAGACGAGGTGGGTTTGCTTTTTTCTCCTGCCGGTCGCAGCCGTCCTGCGGCAGCCGGGCGATGATCCAGGGAAGACGCCGCATGCGGCTCAGCCTGAAATCTGCCCGGCGCAGTTGCCGGTCATTTTGTGTAGAAGGTCATATTGCCGTTGCGCGCCCGCGACACCCATTCGATGTCATTGGCGGTAAGCTTCTTGGTTTTGAGTTGAGCCGTAAGCCACTTGTTGGCGCGAATTGCATCCCGGATGGCTTTGACGTGCTCATCGCTTCCCTGTTGAGGGTGTGAGCCGGTCTCGGAAAAATCGGCCATCCTGTAGCTGACGATGGTAAACCGTCTGTCGTGATAGGTTCGCACCGCCTCGGGCAGATTCTCGCTCCAGTTCATTCTCCGATATTCGCGTCTAGTCTGCTGGGCCTCGACCGGGGCAATTCCGGCGGCGGCAGTCAATACGGCAAGTCCAATGATCACGGCCATCTTCATCGCTCTAGCTCCCGAGAACCGAATGATGTTCGGTTGCGCAAGATAGCTCATGCGCCGGCGCCAGGCATTGCGTAGGATCAATGGCGTTCAAACAAGCAGATGGCCGATAACCACTGGATTGTATGATGCTGGAGACGGTCCCATCCACTACGCCCCGCCCACTACGCATTGAACCGGATTGCAGCGTCTATTCTTTGGGAGGAAGATTGCATCCGGCAGCAGATGTCCGCGGCGATATCGGTATCGGAAAGGACGTCTCTGGGGAGGGCACCATGACAACGTCGCCAAATGGCAAGAGTCTGGGACTTGCCGCCTGCACCGCTATCGTCGTCGGAAACATGGTGGGGTCGGGCTTTTATCTTTCCCCGGCCGCAGTAGCACCCTATGGCAATCTCGCGATCGTCGTCTGGATCGTCATGGGTGCGGGAGCAATCTGCCTCGGCCTGACCTTCGCGCGGCTGGCGCGCCTGGTGCCTGCCGTCGGCGGTCCCTACGCCTATACAAGGCTTGCCTATGGCGACTTCGCCGGTTTCCTGATCGCCTGGGGTTACTGGATTTCCATCTGGACATCGCTGCCGGTCATCGCCATTGCCTTTGCCGGCGTGATGGTCGATCTCTTCCCTGCCCTCGGCAACCGCTTCACCGCGACGGTGCTGACGCTTGGCGTGATCTGGGCGATCGTGCTCGTCAATCTTCGCGGCGTTCACGCGGCCGGCCTCTTTGCGCAGGTCACCACCTACGCCAAGCTGCTCCCCTTCGGCGCAGTCGCCATCATCGGTCTTCTCTTCATCGACACGTCGCATTTCTCCGAATTCAATCCAAGCGGCCAGCCGCTGCTGCAATCGGTCGCGACGCTGGCACCGCTGACGATGTTTGCCTATCTCGGGTTGGAATCGGCGACCGTGCCCGCAGGCGATGTTGAGGATGCGGAGCGGACCATCCCGCGCTCCACCGTCCTGGGGATCTCGATCGCTGCAGCGCTTTATGTGCTCGGCACCATCGTGGTGATGGGCCTCGTGCCGCGCGAGCAGCTCGTTCACTCGGTGGCGCCGTTCTCGCAAGCCGCGGGCATCATGTGGGGGCGCGGCGGCGAGCTGGCGATCTCGATCGCCGTCCTGCTCTCCTCTATCGGCGCCTTGAACGGCTGGACCCTGCTGATGGGACAAGTGCCGATGGCCGCCGCCCGGGATGGGCTGTTTCCTCCGCTTTTCGCGCGGCTCTCGTCCCGCGGCGTACCGGCTCTGGGCATGATCGTCTCGGCGTTGTTCGCAACCCTGCTGGTTCTCGTTCAGGCCTTCGGGGCCGAAGGATTCGCCGCAGTCTATCGGCTGATGGTCGGGCTGAGCACGATGGCCGCCGTCGTCCCCTATGCCTTCTGTTCGCTGGCCGGAACGCTCGTCGCGGGCGCGACGCTCGGGCGAATGCCGCGCGTCAGCGCGATCGAACTGATCGCCTTCGTTTTTGCGATCTTCACCCTCTATGGCTCGGGCGCGGAGCCGGTGCTCTATGGGCTGGTGCTGCTGATGCTCGGGATCCCCGTCTATGTCTGGCAAAGACGTAACGCCGCGCCGGCGATCGAACGCCAGGAGACGGCGGGCGGTGCTGCGACGCGGCACCCGGCCGTGTCGGGATAGGGGGCGGACGAGTGTTCAGGCGTGCCAACTCAGGCCGGCAAAGTTTTCACTGATGATGGTTCCGCGTTCGCCGCGCACCATTCCCGCAATGTCGGCGAGCGATCCGATCGCTGCGGTCCTGCCGCCCGTGCGGGCAAAATGGCAGGCGGCGTCGACCTTGGGGCCCATCGACCCGGCTGGAAAGGAAAACTGCTTGAAATCGTCGGGACGGGCCTGATGGATCGCCTTCTGCGACGGCTTGCCCCAGTCGGTGCAGACGGCCTCGGCATCCGTCGCCATGATCAGCAGATCGGCGTAAAGCTCGCGTGCCAGAAGCTCCGAGCAGAGGTCCTTGTCGATCACGGCTTCGACCCCGATCAGCTTACGGTCGCTGCCCTTTTCGTACATCGTCGGAATGCCGCCGCCGCCCGCACAGATGACGATCGTGCGCTGCTCCAGCAGCCAGCGGACCGGACGGATCTCGAAGATGCGCTTGGGCGCCGGCGAGGCGACGACACGCCGCCACTTTTCGCCGTCCTGCTTGAACACCCAGCCTTTTTCCGCGCGGATCCGCTCCGCCTCCGCCTGTTCGTAGACCGGACCGACGAACTTGGTGGGGTTCTGGAAACCGGGATCGGCGGCATCGACTTCGACCATGGTCAGCAGTGTGGCCAAAGGCTGTTCGAACGGCAGGAGATTGCCGAGTTCCTGTTCCAGCATATAGCCGATCATGCCCTCGGTCTCGGCGCCGAGAACGTCGAGCGGATAGGCTTCCTCGGGTTTGTAGGCTGCCCCCTGAAGGGCAAGCAGGCCGACCTGCGGCCCATTTCCGTGCGTCACCACGATTTCATGTTCGGCTGCCAAGGGCGCGATCGCCTGAGCCGCGACGCGCGCATTCCGTCTCTGGGTATCGGCCGTCATCGCTTCCCCGCGCCGGAGAAGCGCATTGCCGCCAAGCGCAATGACCACACGCATGTCAATCTCCCAGGGTCGCGACGAGCAGGGCCTTGATCGTATGCAGGCGGTTTTCCGCCTGCTCGAAGGCGACATTGGCCTCGGACTCGAAGACCTCATTGGTCACTTCAAGGCCGTTCTCCATGCCGTAATCTTCGGCGATCTGTTTGCCGAGCGTTGTTTCGGTGTCGTGGAATGCCGGCAAGCAATGCATGAACTTGGCCTGCGGATTGCCGGTGGCCTTCATCAGGCTCTTGTTGACCTGATAGGGGGTGAGCAACTTGATGCGCTCGCGCCAGACATCCTTCGGTTCGCCCATCGAGACCCAGACATCGGTGTGGATGAAATCGACATCCTTGACGGCCTCCTTGGGATCGTCGGTGACCAGCAGGCGCGCGCCGGAGTTTTGCTGAAGCTCCTTGGCGATCGTCATATATTCTTCGGAGGGCCACAGCGATCTCGGGCCGCAGATGCGTACATCCATGCCGAGCAGGCAGCCGACGATCAGCAGCGAATGTCCCATATTCGAGCGCGTGTCGCCGACATAGGCATATTTGATCTGGGCGATCGGCTTGTCGCTATGTTCGCGCATCGTCATGACGTCGGCGATCATCTGCGTCGGATGATACTCGTCCGTCAGTCCGTTATAGACCGGCACACCGGCGTATTTTGCCAGCGTTTCCACGCCTTTCTGCGCAGAGCCGCGATATTCGATCGCATCATACATGCGCCCCAACACCCGCGCCGTGTCCTTGAAGGATTCCTTGTGGCCGATCTGCGAACCTGACGGATCGAGATAGGTCACATTGGCGCCCTGGTCCGAGCATGCGACTTCGAAGGCGCACCGCGTTCGCGTCGAGGTCTTCTCGAAAATCAGGCAGATCTCCTTGCCTTTCAGATGCTCCTGCTCGGTGCGGGCGTATTTGGCCCGCTTCAGATCGCGGGCGAGGTCGAGGAGATAGCGGAATTCCCGCGGGGTATAATCCTGCACGGTCAGTAGCGAGCGATTGCGCAGATTGAAGCTCATGATCTTGCTCCGTCGGTCTGGTTCGTGGGTGTGAAACGTCAGTAAGCAGGGTCGCGCCAGATGGGGCATGTCATGCAATGCCCGCCGCCACGGCCACGGCCGAGTTCGGAACCGCGAATGGTGATGACCTCGATCCCCGCCTTACGCAGAAGCGTGTTCGTATAGGTGTTGCGGTCGTAGGCGACGACGACGCCGGGCTCGAGCGCGACGACATTGTTGCCGTCGTCCCATTGTTCCCGCTCGGCCTGGTAGGAATTGCCGCCGGTTTCGACGGTGCGCAATCGCGGCAGGTCGAGCGCCTCGGCGACGACATCGAGCATTGGCCGGTTTTCGGGATGAATCTCGAATGTGCCGTCGTCGTCTCTGGGGTGCATGCTGTAGCAGCGGACCTGATCGACGACCTCGGCAAACAGGGTGACGACATCGCGATCGCAAAAGCTGAAAACGGTGTCGAGGTGCATTGCCGCACGGCTCTTCGGCATCAGGCAGCCGATCACCCGCTTTGCGGCCTTGCTCCTGAACAGGGCCTGCGCCACCTGGCCGACGGCCTGATAGGTCGTGCGCTCGCCCATGCCGATCAGAACGGTGCCGTTGCCGATCGGCATGACGTCGCCTCCCTCCATCGAGGCGTTGGCGAACGGCTGGTCCGAATCGCCCCACCAGATCTGGAAATCGCTGCCAAGAAAAATTGGATGAAACTTGTAGATCGCGCGCTGAATCAGCGTCTCGGCGCGTCTTGCCGGCCAGAACATCGGGTTGCAGGTCACGCCGCCGTAGATCCAGCAGGAGGGGTCGCGCTGAAACAAGGTGTTCGGGATCGGCGGGATGACGAAATCCGTCTCCGGCAAGGCGCTGAGCATCAGCGACTTCGCCTTGACTTCGGGCAGGTCGGAGATTGCGATGCCGCCGATCATGAATGCGGCGAGCTGGGCGGCGGGCATTTCATCAAGCCATGGCCGCATCGCCTCGGCGATTTGCGAGCCAAGCACATTCGGGGTAATGCGCCGGTCCAAGATGAAATCACGCGCCTGCTTGTTGGCAAGGGTCTGAGCGAGCAAGTCGTGAAGCTCGAGAACTTCAGCACCCCGTTCCTGCATCTTCAGCACAAAATCAAAATGATCCTTCTGGGCCTCGTGAACCCATAAGACATCGTCAAAAAGCAGGTCATGGCAATTCGCAGGCGTCAGGCGCTGATGCGCCAGAGACGGTCTGCAAACCATCACGGTTCTTAATTTCCCCACCTCCGAGTGAACCCCGAAACCACGCATGTGGTCCTCCTTCGCATTCGGATCGCGGCCGCGCCGCCCCTTCTTCAAAAACCAGATTATTTCGGCCTGCTCGGTCGTGTCATTGATCGCAGACAATCCGCCGCGCGGTATGTGCGGTCCTCTTCGCCGGCCCGAGGCCGGGAGGTCATTGGAGACCCGAAACGTCGCATCGATCGATTTGCCACGGGCGCCAATGGGTAGGGTGAATGTCGAGCATCTCGCCGGTCACCGCATTGATCCAGCCGTTAACCAGACGCTGACAGGGGAAAACCAGGGCATGGACGCCTTCGTCGTCGATGACGGCGAGTTCTATATCCTGTTTGAACGGAGCTTCGACGGGCAATCGCCACATCACCGAACCCTCCCGACGATCCATCAGCGCCAACCGGACACGGGGTTGTTGTTCCGGCACGCCAATCACCCAACCGGCATGTTCTGGCCCGACGGTGACGAGCCGCAATTGCGTTGCGGGTCTTGTCTGCGGAAATAGATCCGACGGGTCGCTCATTCGCCGATATTCCTTGCGGTTCGCCGCCGACGGGTGTCATCATTGCCGCGGCGGTTGCGATGGCGTCCCTATCTTCTAACTCCCTCAAATGGCCACCTGCTCTCTGCCTCTCACGATAGCGGAAGGGCGAGGCGGCGGCATTGAGCCGGATCAATGGCGACGAAGTGGGACGCCGGCGACGGGGTTTACGCCGAAAGTTCGGGAGACAAGAACAATAGAGGCTACGCGATACTACACGGATTACCCGCCCAGAGGTGATATTGTGGCGCCGTTATGGAGGAAAGACGGTCCCTGGGCCAAGACTTCTCAAGGGGCGGAGGAGACCATCATGTCCATCAAGATGGAGGCGCCGGATGCCGTCGCCGAAGCCGGCCCCGGCATGGCAGGACAAGCCCCCCCTATGACATCGCAAACACCGCACCGCGAGACTGCGCGCGCCTTGCGCAAAGGATGCGGCGGGCCGCGGATGGATTGGATCCGGCAACTCCACGAACACATGCCGGACGCGGTGTTTTTTATCAGCGACAGCCATAGAATCTCAGCCTGCAACAAGGCCGCGGTCGCCTTGTTCGGTTATGAGGAGCGCGAATTGATTGGCCGAAAAATCGGCTTTGTCTGGCGTCCGACACCGAATGTTCGATTGAATGGACGCTGGGCAGACCAAGGGGCGGTGCGAGCCGGCCTGGCGATCACCAAGAGCGGAGTTCAATTTCCGACAGCCCTCACCATTATCCGCAAGCATGACGAAGAAGGCGTTTTCACTGCGGCGGTTTTCGAGGACTTTCGTGCCGAGCGCGAGATTTTGCAGCAAGTTCAGGAGCTGCAGCACGAGATCGCCCGCCTTGCAAGAATGACTGAACTGGGAGAAATGGCATCCGTTCTTGCCCATGAACTCTCTCAGCCGCTGTCGTCTATCGCAGCCTATTCCGAAGGGTGCGGGCGTCTTGTCACGAGCAACCGCCCGCAGCGCGGGCAAGAGCTTCGCGAAGCGCTGTTGGAAATTACGCAGCACGCGCTCTGGGCAGGAAGTATCGTCCAGAACGTCAGAGAATTCGCAGAGCGTGGCGCTTCCGAGAGGAGACCGGAGGCGATGCACGAGTTGATCCATCGGGCGACAAGGCTCACGCTCATCGCGTCGCGGCGAAAAGACCTTCACACCGACTTTCGGCTCGAAGCGGTGCAGGACACCGTTCTTGGAAATCGCGTTCAGATCGTGCAGGTGCTGACGAACCTCGTTCGCAACGCCTTGGAGGCGACCGAGTGTGTCGAACAGCCGTCGATTGCGATCCGCACAATGGTAGACAGTTCCTCGTATCTCGTTGTCGAGGTGTCCGACAACGGCAGTGGGATTGCAGCCGAGATCGAAGAGTCGTTGTTTCGTCCCTTCGTAACCGGCAAGCCGCACGGCCTTGGGATGGGCTTGGCATTGTCCAAGCGCATTGTCGAGGCGCATGGAGGCCGCATAAGCGCGCGTAACAGAACTGACAGCGGCTCAGTCTTCTCGTTCTCGCTTCCGCTGGTGGAGACCGAAATCAATGACGAACGACCTGACCATCCATCTCGTCGATGACGAGGAGGCGTTGAGACGATCTTTGACATTCCTGCTGGTGTCGGCCGGTTTTGCCGTGCGGGCGCATAGCTGCGCCAAAGCATTTCTGGATCTTCTTCCCCTTTCGGGCCGAAGCTGCCTGGTGACGGATCTGCGCATGCCTGACGTCGACGGCATCGAATTGCTCCACCGTCTGCGACGATTCAATATGGACGTTCCGGCGATCGTCATCACCGGCCAGGGCGATGTCGCCGCGGCCGTTCAGGCGATGAAGGCGGGAGCGTCGGATTTCCTGGAAAAGCCCCTCGGGGAGGAAACATTGATTGCGGCGATCAATCTGGCCATGGGGCAAAGGCGGGCAGGCCGGGCAATTGCCGACTCCGAAAGCGTCGCGGCGCGCGTTCGTCAGCTTACAGACCGCGAACATCAGGTTCTGATCGGCGTTCTCGATGGTTTGCAGAACAAGATGATCGCTTATCATCTCGGCATCAGCTCGCGTACAGTCGAGGTCCATCGCGCCAATGTGATGGTCAAGATGGGAGCGCGCAATCTTGCAGAGCTCATGCGTATGGCCATCGCCATCGACGCAGTTGGGCAGTCAACCGAACCCGGGTGGATCTCATCGGCCGACGCCTGGCCAGCCTGCGCCCGATAATTTGGAGAAGCGATGCTTGCAACTTTAAGCTCGTGCGATATGATGATTTAGAATATGCTTACATAATTGCGTGATCTAGTCGTAGGGGCGATCATGAGAAACGCAACACAGTTCAATATATTCAGCAGTCTTGGACCGACGGCTGAGGAAATCTGCCAGCAAGTCGAGCGAATTCTCGCAAGCGAAGAATTTCACGCGCCGCAGCGCGGCCGGAATTTTTTGGAATTTGTTGTCAACGAGACGCTTGCCGGCCGATCAGGTTTCCTGAAGGCCTTTACCATCGCAAATGTGGTTTTTGGTCGGGAAGCGTCATTCGATCCGCAGAATGATCCGGTCGTCCGGATCGAGGCCGGCCGCATACGAAAGGCGCTGGAACGTTATTATCTCGTCGCCGGCCAGGCGGACGAGGTCGTTATTACGGTGCCGAAAGGCGGATACGTGCCGCATTTCGAATATATCAGGGAGGCGCCGGCGCCACCTCAAACCGAGCCCGAAAACGCTGAGATCGCGGAACTTGCGCATCAAGGCCAATCGCGTGGGGAGACGCACCGCCCGGCGCTGCCGAGCGCCCGCGGCCGCTCAACCGGCCTGCTGGCCGTCCTCATTCTTCCTCTCCTCGCTCTTGCCTCTGCACTTTTTGTTGCGCGAGGCGCCCCGAGCACGCCGCCGTCAACAGTCTCCGCACCCACGGTCGCTGTCGAGCTGTTTGCACAGAACAGCTCCGCCGATCCCAGCGCGGATATAGCCCGCGGCCTCAGGGACGACGTTATCGGTCAACTTGCCCAGTTCGATGACATCGTCGTGGTCGCCGATCCCTCGACAGGTGATCACGGCGCTGCTGCCGACTATGCGCTTCAGGGCAATATCCAGACGGACGGAAGCAGATGGCGCTCCGTTGCCATGCTGGTGCGTCAGACGGACGGCGCCGTCATCTGGGCCAACAGTTTCGATGCCGACCTTCGCGCTCAGAACAAGCTCGAGCTTCAAACGAGTGTGGCCCGGCAAATCGCCGGCGCGATCGCGCAACCCCATGGCGCCATCTTTCAAACTGAAACGGCTGTGATTGCGCAGCCGGCGCAGAAGGCGGATCAGGATGTCCAGGCCTGTACCCTTGCCTATTATGGCTATCTCCAGACGATGACCGCGCAAAGCCACAGCGCTGTGCGCGAGTGTCTGCAACAGGCAACCCGGCATATCCCCGACAACGCGCCGTCCTGGGCGCTCTTGTCTCTTGTCTATCTCGACGAAGTGAGATTTCGCTACAGGCTCGGCACGCCATCTTCAACCGAGGCGCTTGCAATGGCAGCCGCTTCGGCACAGCGGGCCGCATCGCTGGCGCCGGACGATCCCCGGGTGCTTCGCGCCGTTATGCTGGTGAATTTCTTCCGGGGAGATATCGACAAGGCACTTGCGGCCGGGACGGCAGCCTATGCCGCAAATCCCGGCGATGTGGAGGTCGCGGGCGAATATGGCCTGCGACTGGCGATGTCCGGAAAATGGCAATCGGGTTGCGAGCTGATATCGATCGCGCTTGACAAAAATGCCGGTCCCACAGGCTATTACGAGGGCGGCATGGCGATGTGCGCATTGATGAGGGGCGATATCGAAGCGGCGGAACAATGGTCGCGAATATCCGATCTCGATGGTAACCCTATGCGCCATCTTGCCTTGCTGTCCATTCTCGGAGCCGCAGGCAAGATGGACGAGGCCAGGCTGGAGCGGGATTGGCTCCATACCTACGCGCCGGCATTGATGACGAACATCCGCCAGGAGATTTCCCTGCGCCTGCAGCGCCCGGAGGATCAGGAAAGGTTCTTCGACGGCCTGCGCGCCGCAGGCGTGGCCGTTGAGCTGCCCCCGGGAGGATGATGGAACCAACGAGCCGGATGGGCGGGCGATCGGAAACGCGGGTCCCGGGTCGTGCGGCTATGGGGCAGGGCCTGCGCCGCTCAGTTTGCGGCTGTTTGAAATTTCCATGGTGATCTTGGCGGCGATTTCGTCCTCGACATCGAGGATGGTTTGATTGCTGAGATCGCGATCATATTGATTTGCCCAGACGACCGTGCCGTCGGCGCCGTTGATCAGGCGGACATGCAGGTGCAGGACCGTGCCCTCGACAAGGGTGCTTCCCTGCAGGCTGAGCAGCGAGCCGATCGTCTCCATGTCGAATCGGCCGGGCGCAAGCACGACGATGCTGTCCATTTTCATCAGTTTGGCGATCAGCTGATCGGCCAGTCCCTTGGCAAAATCCGAGCCTCGCGCGGTGCCGCCGAGGGCAGCGAAGGGTTCGACGACGATCCTGGTCTTGCTCTTCGATGTCGAGGCGGCAGGAGCCGGCGGCGGTTTCGATGGCGAGAGGTAGGATTCGAGCGGACGGATGAGGGCGAGCACCGCCATTGTGCCGAAGAGGGCGGGTATACCGATCGGCAGCAGGAGATCGCGATAGCGTATCGGTCGCTCATGCCCGGGCCGACGCAGCTCATGCCCGGGCTGACCCGGCTTGGCCACGCGATTTGGCGCAGCAGCGACCTCGGTGTTCGAGCTGCCTTCTCCGCTCGAAAAATGCGGGGCATAGCCCCCTTTGGGAATGGTGATCTCTATCGGATCGCTGCTTCCGCATACGAGATAATATCGTTCGAGGGCACGGCGGATACGCCCCGCTTCGATACGGACAACCGGATCGTTCTGTGCATCGAAGGAGGCATCGCGTCCGAAGACAGCTTGTGCAATCGTAAAGGCCTTGAGTTGGTCGCCATGGCCTGCAAGCGCCTCTTCGACAATATATTGCAGAAAGCGGCGCCCGCGTTCAGGCGCAAGAAATTCCGGACTTGCAAGGATACGATCAAGCTGCGCCCGCACGTTTTCGGGTTCTTGACGTGTCGGGTCGGTCCCTCCCTCTTCCGGTACCATCTAGACCTCCCGCGATACCGCCATATCGCCCTCAAGGGGTGATAGCTTTTATACCACCTGCCGGCAATCGCGTGCTTCCGTAGCAATACGTAAGGGGTTTCTCGAATACCGAGCCGTGCGACGATTGCTTATGCTGGAGGTGGATGGGGGGCGACGCACATGTTTCAGGATCAAGCGATCGGAAAATACGCCACGGTTCCCGGCCGCCACCATGGAACGGCCTCGGTGACATCAAGGGATCAATCGATCAAACTCAGCGCCGACGAAACGATCTACAGCGAAGGCGAACACGCTTTTGCGATCTACCAGGTCGAAGATGGCGCCGTGCGGATCTACCGCCTGACATCGAACGGCCAGCGGCACATCTTGTCCTTCTGCGGCAAGGGCGAGTGGTTCGGGCTCGAAAACGGCAATGTGCGGACCGATTTTGCAGAAGCCATCTGCGAAACCCGCGTAAGGCCGGTTCGCGCCAATCAGGACGCCGTCGTTTCGATAGACCTTTTGCACATTGCCCTGACGAACCTGGCAAAGGCGCAATGCAAACAGCTCATCATCAGCGAGCAGAGCGCCTTGAAGCGCCTGGCGGCCTTCGTTCAGGAGATGGCCGACCGCCATCCCGAAGATCCGGAATTCGATATGATGATGTCTCGCAGCGATATCGCCGACTATCTTGGGCTGACGGTCGAAACGGTTGCCCGCTCTTTCACGAAGCTTCGGGAAAAGCGCATCCTTCGTCTTGCCGGAAAATCGCAGCGAATTGTTCGGCTTCTGGATCGCGACGCGCTCGTCGCCCTGACGGTTTAATGTCATTAGAGGGATTGAATCATGGCCCATGCGTCCCGCCGAAGATCGATCGGATTGACCAAAAGAGTTTTTGCCGGCCTGGTCGGCGCCCAGGCTCTGCTGGCAGTTTTTCCACTGGCTGCCGCCGACGCGCAGGACGATCCCTTCTCCCAGTTTCCGTTGGTCATCCATTGCAAGTACAACGAAACCTATCATGCCTTTTACATATCGCGCGTCTCGCAAGACGGTGTCGCGACTTATGTGGCATCCGATCGGATCGCCGGCACGATCACGCTCGATGGACAGGCAAAGGCGATCGGCGGTGCAGGCGGCGGCAGCTGTGTCGGCAAGACGCTGGTGGAGCTTCGTGCATCGCAGCAGGCGTATGATTTGAAACCGTAGCGACTTTGATCTGCTTTGCCGGCGGTGTCACTTTGCCGCTGTCGCCTCGTTTGCCTGTTGCGCGCGGATCGCTTGAGCCGCCGCCGCCGCGCCGCCGCCGCCCTTGTCGTCGCCTCCGACCTGCACCGTTGGCTGCGCGAATGCGATGCCGTTGGCCAGGAACACCTCGCGAATCCTCGCATAGGCCTTGCGGCGGATATAGGTCTGCATGCCCGGAACCGTGGTCATGGCGAAGCTCAGCACGATGCCATAGTCGCCGAACTGCTCGACACCTTTCATTTTCAGCGGTTCGAGGAAGTGCTGGCCGAGTTCGGGATCTTCCATAAGCTCAGCCCCGATCTTCTTGGTCAGCTTGCGCGCCTTGTCTATGTCGGTATCGAAGCCGACGGTGATCCTGAATTTGTCGATCACCCAATCCCGGCTCATGTTCTCGACCGCGCCCAGCTCGCTGAACGGCACCGTGAACACCGGGCCGCGATGATGGCGCAGGCGAACGGAGCGCAGGCTGAAGCTCTCCACCGTTCCCTTATAGTCCTTGGCCTGGATGTATTCGCCCACCCGGAAGGCATCGTCGAGCATGTAGAACACCCCGTTGATAACGTCCTTGACCAGGGTCTGCGAGCCGAAACCGATCGCCACGCCGAAAATGCCCGCTCCCGCGATCAGCGGGCCGATCTGCACGCCCAGCTGCGCCAGCACGATCAGCCCTGCCATCACCGCGACAACGACGGCCAGCGCATTGCGGAAGATCGGCAGAAGCGTGCGGAACCGGGCGCGGCGGGCGGCGTCGGCCGGCGCAAGCGATGTCGTGCTGGTGGATACCCGCAAGGTTCTATCGATCCAGCCCCGCGCCACCTGCCAGAGAAGGTCGGCGACCACGAGGATCAGGACGCTCTTCAGGCCGCCGTAGAACAAGGCGGCGATCATCGGGTCGCGCTGACCCAAAGTATCGGGATTGAGCTGCCAGACGAGCGCCAGCCATCCCACCGCAAGCGCGATAACCGCGGCGCGTGCGCCTCGGGCGATGAGGATACCGCGCAGGCTGCCGGCATCGCTGGTGAAGGACAGCGCGGCCCGGCCGACGGCATTCAGGATCCCAGGCAGCACCAGCGCATAGATGCCGATCCAGAACAGGCCCCTCATATTGAGGCACCAGATGAACCACAGGGCGACGAGGAAGGCCGTTATCACAGCTTTCCTGGCGCGGCTTCCCTCCCAGGCCGACCACACCGCCTCGATGGCAAGCAGCAGCCCGACCACGGAGAAGCAGTAGCTGATGGCCTTGCGGACATCAGGGGAAACGCCGAGCGGCTCGCCCACGGCCGAGGTGGCGACGGCAAAACAAACGACGCCGAACAGGATCAATAGCCTCCGCCGCAGGGATGAACCCATCGCCGCCACGGACAGCAGTGCTGCCGCCAATCGAAACAGGATGAATGCCGAGAGATAGGCAAGCAGCGTCACGCGCGCGAGCGGCGGCCATTCCACAGCGAAAAAGACGATGCCCATCGCGCCTGCGAAAATACCGACTGGGATAAGCCGGCCGAGCAATGACTCGCGGCGCGCGGCAAACCGGCGATACACCGCCTCGGCGGCGAGACCGAAAGCGACGAGGCCGCCGAATATCAGGAAAACAGGCGCGTAGCCTCTGCTGGCGGCTTCGCTCCTGGCTCTTGTCGCCGCTGCCGTCACCTCAGTCGGGATTGCCGGGATCGCTGCCAGAAGTGCGTGCACGCGCGCCCGCGCGCCCGCCTCCCAGCTGGCTAAGGTCGAATTGCCCGCCGGCGAGGCGGGTGTCGCGGCCCCGCTCTCCTGCTTGCGGCTGTCAAGCCAAGCTTTCACCTCGGGATCCTGCAGCAGGCGCACGAGTTCGTCGATCTTCTGCTGCGGAGCCGCCGGCGGCACCTGCGCCAAAGCGCTCAACGCGAAGAAAAAAGCGGCGGTGAAGGAAAGAAGCCATTTCAACCTGGAACTCCTCACTGCGTCAGCGTCTGTTGCTTCAGGTCGCCCTCGAGCGTCCCGTCGGCGGGTCGTGGCGGCCTCTTATGGGTGACGGGCTGCTCGATGATCGCAACCGGTGCCGCCACGGCGGTAGCGGCAACGGTGCCGATATTCGTTACCGTTCCGCCGACCACCGCGGTAATGCCCTGGCCCAGCGTGACATTGGAATCGGTGAGCGTCTGGCCGGTCATCAGGCGCTGGCCGATCAGTTGGACGATCTCCGGGCTTTCGGCGAACTTGCCGTGGTTGAGACTGTCGTTGCTCTTCACCTTCGTCAGGTCGATGGCGGTGATGCCGGCTTTTTCCAGCTTGGAACGATAGGGCTCTTCCGCCGGATTGATGGCACCGAGACGGGAGACCCGCCCGGTGATGAAGCTGGAGATCGCAAGAGCCTTGTCATCCTGAGAGACGAAGATCGTGAATTTCGGACGCGGCTCGCCCATCTCCACATATTGTTTGGCGAAGACCTGGATGTCGATGTCGGGCGAGGCCAGGATGACATTGTGGATCTTCGAATTGACGTGGCCGTCGCGTATCCCCATCTGCCGCAGAGATTCCATTGCAAGCCAGGTCCCCATCGAGTGGGCCATGATGGTGATGTCCTTGACGTTGGGGTCGGCTGCCAGCGTGCGCAGTGCTTGCTCCAGCGCCGTACGCGAATAGTTCGTGCTTTCCTTGTCGTATTCGTAGGCGGTGATCTCTGCTCGCGACGGCCAGGTGAACAGGACCGGCGTCGCCTGCATCTTGCTGTCGTGGACGATCTGCGCCAGCCGGAAGACCGAATCCTCATAGGTGTTGTTGAAGCCGTGAACGAAGACGAGCGCATGTCCGCCGTTCACATGCTGCCGGAACCAGACGCGGCCCTGTGCCACCGTGTCGATCTGCTGAACATGGGTCACGGCAAAGTCGGTGGCCGGATCGGGCGGAAGACGCTTCGGCCATTGCACGGTGCCGGCTTCGCGCTTTGCCGGGATCGAAATCGAGATCTGCGTCAGATGCGGCTTGGAACTGCGCTCGCCGTTGAAGAGCGTGGCCGGGCTCCCGGAAGGCTCGCGCGTGGTCGCAACCAGCATGTCGACCCTGGATGACGGCGGTATCGGCGATGAAGTCGAAACCGGCGTCATCACGCCGCCCGGATGCCCGCAACTTGCCAGAAGAAGAAAAAGAGCCACGCTACGTCTTGCCATTCACGCATCCAGCAATCGCTCAGGAGGAGCTTTCCGAGCCTGGATACTAGCAGCCGCGCTATAGCGGCGCCTGTAGCATCACGTAATATCTATGGCTTTCAAAGCGATCGGGATCGCCGGTCATCAAGGTCCGATCCCGCCCGAGCGAACCGCTCCCGCCTCGGTGAAATCCTTTCCGATCCTCTTTGCCAATTCCTCAATGAAGAGGATGTATCTTTGCTGTGGCAATCTCAGCGATTCGGCTTCAGGACCCGCCATGACCAGAGCAAGACGCCGCCGTCTTATCCGTACCCGACGAACCCTGACGGGGGTTGTCCTTGTCGGCGCGATCTCGTTTCTGGCCGGCTTGACCGATGCGACCGGCCTGCTGCTGACCGGCGATTTTGTCTCGTTCATGACCGGCAACACGACGCGGGCGGCCCTCGCCCTGAGCGATGGCAATCTTTACCACGCGGCGGTGCTGATCTCCGCCATTCTCGTTTTCGTGCTCGGCAATGCGGCAGGCATCGTCATCGCCCATGTCTCCGAGCGTCGGATATTCGTCGTGCTCGGCTGCGTCGGTCTCGTCCTGGCGCTCGCCTCGGCGACGACGGTGCAGGGGCTGCTGCTCGCGCGCTTTTACATGATCGTTTTTTCCATGGGCATGGTGAATGCCGCCGTCGAACACATCGAAGGCCTGCCGATCGGGCTGACTTACGTCACAGGCGCGCTGTCGCGCTTCGGCCGCGGCATCGGCCGCTGGATCATCGGCGATCGTCGGATCGAATGGACGATCCAGATCGTGCCCTGGGGCGGCATGGTGCTCGGCGCGATCGCCGGCGCCATTCTGACGCGGCTGACCGGCGCTTATGCCTTGTGGCTGGTCGCCATCTTTGCCATGGCGCTGGCGCTTGCCGCCATGTTCATTCCCCGGCCGCTTCAGCGGCGCTTCAACCAGAAGCTTGCGCCGCACCACTCGGCCGTTGCGCGCGGCAAATAGAACCGTCGCATTCCTGTTACCCCCGAATCGGATAGGAAGGATCGCCGTCCGTCCTCAAGGAGTAGCGTCTTGTTCCTGATTTCGAAGCTTGTCTGGATTTTCGCGCAGCCGCTGTCGCTGGCATTCTTCCTTGTCTTCCTTGCCCTCATTGCCGGCCTGCTGCGCTGGCGCGCCTTGAGTATCCTCGGCGCAGCGGCTTCGGCCTTGATCCTTTTCGTCACGCTCTACACCACGGCCGGCAACCTCATGATGCAGGGGCTCGAGCAGCGTTTCGCCAAGCCCGCCGCCGATCCGGAGAACCTGCAATGCATGATCGTGCTCGGCGGCGCCTTCGAAAACGAGGTGAACACGGTCCGCCACGGCATCGAATTCAATGGCGGCGCCGACCGCTTCGTCGAAGCCCTGCGGCTTGCGCAGAAATTTCCGCAGTCGCGCATTCTGGTGTCGGGCGGTGACGGCTCGCTTTCGGGCATCTACGAAGGCGATGCGGCGGCATCCGAGCGCTTCTTCCCGCTCTTCGGCGTCGGCAGGGATCGCCTGATCGAGGAGAGGCAGTCGCGTACCACCTTCGAAAACGCCATCAACACGAGGGAATTCCTGGCAAGCCAGGGGCTTTCCAATTGCCTGCTGATCACCTCGGGCTTTCATATGCCGCGCTCCGTCGGCATCTTCCGCAAGCTCGGCATCGAGATCGTGCCCTGGCCGACCGATTATCGCACCGACGGTCAGGTGAAGGCGGGTCTGGATTTCACCCAGCCGAACCTCAATGCCCAGAACATGGCGACGGCGATTCGCGAATGGTACGGCCTGGTCGGCTATTATCTCGCCGGCCGGACGTCGGAACTCTATCCGCGCTGAGTTACTTTTTTGAAATGGTGACGAATTTCGTGCCGCGCACGCGGGCCGTCACGATGCAGGGATCACCCTCGGTGCGGTCGCAGAAACGCGGGTGCATCTTCATTGCCAGCACCATGTTGCCGAAGCGCTGGACGAAGTCGTAGCCGTAGATCTGCGCCGTCGCGATCATGAAATAACCGCCTTCGGCCACCTGCAGATAGAAATTATAGGTGCAGCCGTCGTCGTTGCATTGCGGCCCCTTCTGCCCGTCGCAGCTGAGCTGGCCTTCGTTGACCACCGCATCGATCAGCCCGTCATTGTTGATGTCCTGCCGAGTGATAAAGCCGTCGGCGAATTCGGCCACCTTGCACTGCTCCTGGAAATGTTTCTTCTCGTAGATCTCCGGATCGGAGATCAGCGATTGCTGGCCGAAGGCCGCAGCCGGCATGATCACCAGCAGGAGAATGTTCAGAACGGCGAGCACCAGCGTTTTCACGGCTTTCCTCTTTTGGATAAAGCGCTATCGGCTGGCTTTATGGCCGCGCCGCCTTGCGCCGCCCTTGCCGCCGTGGTTTTTGGTGAAATATTCTACGGTTCCGGGGCTCGCATGTCTCTGCTCGTCTATCTCGATTATGCCGGCATTGCGCTGTTTGCCGCCACAGGCGCGCTCGCCGCCTCGCGCAAGCAGCTGGACCTGATCGGCTTTCTGTTTTTCGCCATGGTGACGGGAACGGGCGGCGGCACGGTGCGTGATATCGTGCTCGGCCGCGTGCCGGTCTTCTGGGTGCTGAACCCCGCCTATATCCTTATCTGCTGCGTCATGGGCGTCGTGGTTTTCTTCACCGCCCACCTCTTGGAATCGCGCTATCGCCTGCTGATCTGGCTGGATGCGATCGGCCTTGCCGCCTATTGCGTGCTGGGTGCTGCCAAGGGGCTGGCGGCCACCGGCTCGCCGACCATCGCGATCGTCACCGGCACGCTGACGGCGACCTTCGGCGGCATTCTGCGCGATCTGATGGCAAACGAGCCTTCGGTGCTGCTCAGGCCGGAAATCTACGTGACCGCGGCCCTTATCGGCGCCGGTGTGTTCACGCTCGTCAATGCGCTGGGAATGCCGCTTTATCTGGCGTCTACCTGCGGCGTCGTCGCGGCCTTTGCGGTGCGCGGCGGCGCCCTGTGGTTCGGCTGGACTTTTCCGATTTACAGGCACAAGCCCGGCCGGCACCCCGACGATGTCATGTGACGCCGCGTCGTCAGCTCTGCTTCGCCCGCAGCCGGATCACCACGTCGACATGGGCGATCTCCATGCCCTCGGGCGGCTCGGGCAGATTGGCGATCGTCAGGTTGCTGACCGGAATGTCGAGCACCTCGTTTTCGCCTTCGACGAAGAAATGGTGGTGGTCGGAAACATTGGTGTCGAAATAGGTCTTGGCGCTCTCGACGGCGAGAACGCGGATAAGACCGGCTTCGGTGAACTGGTGCAGCGTGTTGTAGACGGTTGCCAGCGACACCGGCACACCGGCGGCAACCGCCTCCTCATGCAGTTCCTCGACGGTCAAATGCCGGTCGCCCTTGGCAAACAGGAGGTCGCCGAGCGCGACACGCTGGCGGGTGGGACGCAGGCCCGCACCGCGCAGCCTGACCTCTATGGCGATCGGGAGTGCACCCGTCATCAAAACCAACTCCGGTTATTCCTGCATAAAGCAATCATGTTTCTTCAAGCGGTATAACTTTTGCACGGGAGCCTTTCAATAGTTCAATGGGGACAAGAGCCTGATAAACGCGGCGAAAACCGGCTTTTAACGCAAATAGGTCTGGTCGCAGCCCTGGCCTTCCTGTATGCGACCACCAAATAATAGCGCAAGCTTGGTCCGGGACCATGAATGAAGCTGCCTTGCTCATGCTTCATTTTCTGCAGAACTTGGACTACATGTTCACATCCACGGGCTCACGCGGGGGGAAAAAGAAACTTTATGACGACCAGACAGTCCAGCTTCTCGTATGACGAACTCATCGCCTGCGCACATGGCGAGCTGTTCGGCCCCGGCAATGCGCAGCTTCCCCTGCCGCCCATGCTGATGGTTCACCGCATCACCGATATTTCCGAAACCGGCGGGACCTTCGACAAGGGTTACCTCAGGGCCGAATACGACGTGCGCCCCGACGATTGGTATTTTCCGTGCCATTTCGAAGGCAACCCGATCATGCCGGGCTGCCTCGGCCTTGACGGCATGTGGCAGCTGACCGGTTTTTTCCTGGGTTGGCTCGGCGAGGAAGGCCGCGGCATGGCGCTGTCGACAGGCGAGGTGAAATTCAAGGGCATGGTCCGCCCGCATACGAAGCTGATCGAATATGGCATCGACTTCAAGCGTGTCATGCGCGGCCGTCTGGTCCTCGGCACGGCCGACGGCTGGCTGAAGGCCGACGGCGAGACCATATACCAGGCGGCCGACCTTCGTGTTGGTCTCTCGAAAGACAAGACGGCCTGAACCGCATCTTAAGCGGCTCACGAAACAAAAAAGGTTTGATCAGATGAGACGGGTAGTTGTCACGGGTCTGGGTATCGTGTCCTCGATCGGAAACGACGCCGCCGAAGTCACCGAATCCTTGCGGCAGGCAAAGTCGGGTATCTCCTTCTCCAGCGATTTCGCAGAGCACGGCTTCAAATGCCAGGTTTGGGGCAGCCCCAAGCTCGGCGCCGCGGAGCTCGCCGAACTGGTCGATCGCCGCGCCATGCGCTTCCTGTCGCAGGGCGGCGCCTGGAACCATGTCGCCATGAAGCAGGCGCTTGCCGATTCCGGGCTGGAAGAGAAGGACTACGCTCAGAACGAGCGCACCGGCATCATCATGGGCTCGGGCGGCCCGTCCACCCGCACCCTGATCGAGGCGGCCGACATCACCGTCAAGAACAACAGCCCGAAGCGCATTGGCCCCTTTGCCGTGCCGAAGGCAATGTCCTCGACCGCATCGGCCACACTCGCTACCTGGTTCAAGATCCACGGCGTCAATTATTCGATCTCGTCGGCCTGCTCGACCTCGGCGCATTGCATCGGCAACGCCGCCGAGATGATCCAGTGGGGCAAGCAGGACGTGATGTTTGCCGGCGGCCACGAAGATCTCGACTGGACCATGTCCAACCTCTTCGACGCCATGGGCGCCATGTCGTCCAAGTACAACGAGACGCCCGACAGCGCCTCGCGCGCCTATGACGTCAATCGCGACGGCTTCGTCATCGCCGGCGGCGCCGGCGTGCTGGTGCTCGAGGAGCTGGAGCACGCCAAGGCCCGCGGCGCCAAGATCTACGCCGAAATCGTCGGCTACGGCGCAACGTCGGACGGTTACGACATGGTCGCCCCGTCGGGCGAGGGCGCCATCCGCTGCATGCGCCAGGCGCTTTCCACCGTCAAAGGCGACGTCGACTACGTCAACACCCACGGCACTTCGACGCCGGTCGGTGACAGCAAGGAAATCGGCGCCATCCGCGAGGTATTCGGCGCCAGGATTCCGCATATCCAGTCGACCAAGTCGCTGACAGGCCATTCGCTGGGCGCGGCCGGCGTGCAGGAATCGATCTATTCCCTGCTGATGATGCAGAATGGCTTCATCGGCGAGAGCGCCCATATCAGCGAGCTCGATCCCGAATTCGAAGGCGTGCCGATCGTGCGCAAGCGTATCGACAATGCGAAGATCGATATCGCCCTCTCCAACTCCTTCGGCTTCGGCGGGACGAACGCCACGCTCGTCTTCCAGCGCCATAACGGATAATAAAATGACTGGAATCATGCAGGGTAAGCGCGGCCTCATCATGGGCGTCGCCAACAACCACTCGATCGCCTGGGGAATTTCGAAGGCTCTCGCCGCACAGGGTGCGGACCTCGCCTTCACCTATCAGGGCGATGCGCTCGGCAAGCGCGTCAAGCCGCTTGCCGCCGAAGTCGGGTCGGATTTCGTGCTGCCCTGCGACGTCGAGGACATCGCCTCGGTCGATGCCTTGGTCGACGCGATCGAAGGGCGCTGGGGCAAGCTCGATTTCATCGTCCACGCCATCGGTTTTTCCGACAAGAACGAGCTGAAAGGTCTCTACGCCGATACGACGCGCGAGAATTTCAGCCGCACCATGGTCATTTCCTGTTTCTCCTTCACCGAGATCGCCAGGCGCTGCGCGCCGTTGATGGAAGACGGCGGTGCGATGCTGACCTTGACCTATAACGGCTCGACGCGCGTCATCCCGAACTACAACGTCATGGGCGTCGCCAAGGCAGCGCTCGAGGCTTCGGTGCGCTATCTCGCCGCCGATTACGGCCCGCGCGGCATCCGCGTCAACGCCATATCGGCCGGCCCGATCCGCACGCTCGCCGGCGCCGGCATCTCGGATGCGCGCGCGATCCTCTCCTGGAACCAGCGCAATGCGCCGCTGCGCAAGACCGTGACCATCGATCAGGTCGGCAATTCGGCGCTCTACCTGCTTTCGGACCTTTCCGCCGGCGTCACCGGCGAAATCCACTTCGTCGACGCCGGCTTCAACGTCACCTCCATGCCGACGCTGGACACGCTGCGCAGGGCGGACGTGGACTAGCTGTTATCTCGATTTGAAACTCAAAAGGCCGTGCGCAGATGATGCGCACGGCCTTTTTCTATCGAGGGAATGCTCGGTATCGAGGTGCGCCCTATTTTTTTGCCCAGAGAACCTTGAAGCGGGCGTTGCGGCAGGTTTCGCCGCTTTCCCTGAAATTTGCCGCCAGAACCGGCTCGTAGGGCAGGCCGCGATTGGCGACCAGCATCAGGCGGCCGCCGCCGCGAAGCGCGGATGCGGCAGTCTTGATCATCGCCTGGCCGAGCGCCGGCTCGGCGGCGTGCCCTTCGTGGAAGGGCGGGTTCATGATGATGAGATCGTATTTGTCCTTGACCGGCTCGCCCGCCAGATCGTGCCAGAAGAAGCGCGCAGGCGCGTTCGGGCAGTTGTCCGCCAGATTGTCCCTGGCGGCCTCCAGCGCCGCGTGGTCGGCCTCGTAGAGGTCGAGACGGGTCAGTCCACGCGATCTCTGCGCCAGCTCGACGGAGAGATAACCCCAGCCGGCGCCGAAGTCCGCCACGTCGCCGGTAAAATCCTGCGGCAGCCGCGAGGCGAGCAGTTCCGACCCGGCATCGATCCGGTCATGCGAGAACATGCCGGCGGTGGCATTGAAACGGCCGTCGACGCGCACCGGCGCCTTTGCCAGCTTGGAGACGATCTCGTTAGCCTCGGCAGGGCGGCCGAACCAGAAGGCGACACCGTGATACTTCGGCATATGGTCGATGGCGAGACCGAAGCCTTCCAGGCGCTTGCGCAGCGGCTGGATGCCATCTTCCTTGGCGCCGGCAACGACGATCAGGCCGCCTATCCGTGTGCGGGCGATGGCCGCAGCGAGATTGGCCTCGTTCTCGCCCTTGTGCTTCGTGCAGAGCACCAGCGCGGCATCGTAGTCCTCGCCGTCGATCTCGGGTTTGGCGTCGATCCTCTGGGCCAGCAGCTGCCGGTAGAGCGGCCGGAAGCCCTGGACGGCGCTGAGCGAGCCAGCAAAACCTTCCGGCAGCGCAAAGCCTGCCTCAGCGCCGAGGAAGAGCACGCGCTCGCCCTCGCCGGGCGCCTCGACTGTGCCGCTGGCAAAGGGATGGAACAGGGTCTTCAGCGTCTCGCGGCTCATGGGTCTCGTCTCGTTAAAAGCATGTCGCGCAAAGTGTCGAGCGGTTTTGCCGCCGCGACATGCGCAAAACCAGGATACAAAAAGGGCGCGGAAGATTCCCGCGCCCGGATTTCAATCGGGGAGACGCGGCTTATTCGGCCGCTTCTTCCTTCTTCTTCTCGTTCGCGATCTCCTGGCCGGTGGCCTGGTCGACGACCTTCATCGACAGGCGAACCTTGCCGCGTTCGTCGAAGCCGAGCAGCTTGACCCAGACCTTGTCGCCTTCCTTGACGACGTCCTGGGTCTTGGCAACACGCTCGGAGGCGAGCTGCGAGATGTGGACGAGGCCGTCGCGGGCGCCGAAGAAGTTGACGAAGGCGCCGAAGTCGGCGGTCTTGACGACCGTGCCTTCGTAGATCTGGCCGATCTCGGGCTCAGCGACGATCGAGTGGATCCACTTGCGGGCCGCTTCGATTTCCTTGCCGGAGGAGGAGGCGATCTTGACGGTGCCGTCATCTTCGATGTTGATCTTCGCGCCGGTCTTTTCGACGATTTCGCGGATGACCTTGCCGCCCGAGCCGATGACTTCACGGATCTTGTCGACCGGGATGTTCATGACTTCGATGCGCGGAGCGAATTCGCCGAGCTGGCCGCGGCTTTCGGTGATGGCCTTGGCCATTTCGCCGAGAATGTGAGCGCGACCGCCCTGGGCCTGGCCAAGGGCAACCTTCATGATCTCTTCGGTGATCCCGGCGATCTTGATGTCCATCTGCAGCGAGGTGATGCCGTCGGCGGTCCCTGCAACCTTGAAATCCATGTCGCCGAGGTGGTCTTCGTCACCGAGGATGTCGGAGAGGACGGCGAAGCGGTCGCCTTCCAGGATCAGACCCATGGCGATACCGGCAACCGGCTTGGCCAGCGGAACGCCGGCATCCATCAGAGCGAGCGAGGTGCCGCAGACGGTCGCCATCGAGGAGGAGCCGTTCGACTCGGTGATCTCGGAGACGACGCGCAGCGTGTAGGGGAACTGCTCAGGCGTCGGCAGCATCGGACGGATCGCGCGCCATGCGAGCTTGCCGTGGCCGATTTCACGACGGCCCGGGGAGCCCATGCGGCCGGTTTCGCCAACCGAGTAGGGAGGGAAGTTGTAGTGGAGCAGGAAGCGCTCCTTGTACATGCCCGTCAGGCTGTCGACATACTGTTCGTCTTCGCCGGTGCCGAGCGTGGCAACGACGATCGCCTGCGTTTCACCGCGGGTGAACAGCGCCGAACCATGGGTGCGCGGCAGAAGGCCGACTTCCGAAATGATCGGACGAACGGTTTCGAGGTCGCGGCCGTCGATGCGGCTCTTGGTGTCGAGGATGTTCCAGCGGACGATTTTCGCCTGCAGGTGCTTGAAGATCGCGCCGACTTCCTCGGCCGTGTAGCGGGCTTCGCCTTCCTCGGGGAGGAAGTGTGCCTTCACCTTCGCCTTGACGGCGTCGACGGCAGCGTAGCGATCAGCCTTCTGGGTGATCTTGTAGGCCTGGCGAAGTTCGCCTTCGGCAAGGCCGAGCATCTCGGTTTCGAGAGCGGAATAGTCCTCCGGCTGGAAGTCGCGCGGCTCCTTGGCGGCCACTTCGGCGAGCTTGATGATCGCGTCGAGAACCGGCTGGAAGCCCTTGTGGCCGAACATGACGGCGCCGAGCATGACTTCTTCGTTGAGTTCCTTGGCTTCGGATTCAACCATCAGCACGGCGTCGTAGGTGCCGGCGACGACGAGGTCGAGGCTCGATTCGTCCATCTCGTCGAGATGCGGGTTGAGAACGTATTCGCCGTTGATGTAGCCGACGCGCGCACCGCCGACCGGGCCCATGAAGGGAACGCCGGAGAGCGTCAGCGCTGCCGACGCAGCAACCATCGACAATACGTCGGGATCGTTTTCAAGGTCGTGCTGAACGACGGTGACGACGACCTGCGTGTCGTTCTTGTAGCCTTCCGGGAACAGCGGGCGGATCGGGCGGTCGATCAGGCGGGAAACCAGTGTTTCCTTTTCAGACGGGCGGCCTTCGCGCTTGAAATAGCCGCCAGGGATCTTGCCGGCTGCATAGGTCTTTTCCTGGTAGTTGACGGTGAGCGGAAAGAAGTCCTGGCCGGGCTTCGGTGCCTTGGCCGAAACGACGGTGGCGAGAACGACGGTTTCACCATAGGTGGCGAGAACGGCGCCGTCGGCCTGACGGGCGATCTTGCCGGTTTCGAGCTTCAGCGGGCGGCCGGCCCACTCGATTTCGACTGTGTGTGTATCAAACATGACTTGTCCTTCAATGCGGGAGCACGCGCCATCGCCGATATCAAGGCGCAGCGCACAGTCGACCGCAAACAATGTGACGTATCACGGGCAAGACAACGGGAGGCTTTTCATCCGCGGTTTCCTCGGGAAATCCGAGGGTTCCTGGGAAAACCAGGCCAAAGCCTTGAAGAAGCCTTGGCCGAAAGCATCCGGCAATCCTGCCCCATGACAGGTCAACGGTTGGTTTGGCAGAACCGGCCCATCCGGGTCCGCCGGTCGTTCCACCGCTTGGAGATAGGGCGCGGCTGGAACATTTCATCGGGAACCATATCCCGAAACAGGATCCGGCGGGCGCTGGGAAAGCGCCCGCCGGACAATCTTAGCGGCGGATACCCAGGCTGGAAATCAGCTTGGAATAGCGGCCTTCATCCTTCTTCTTGAGATAATCAAGAAGCGAGCGGCGGCTCGAAACCATCGTCAACAGGCCACGGCGGGAATGGTTATCCTTCTTGTGGTCCTTGAAGTGTTCGGTCAGGTTGTTGATGCGTTCGGTCAGGATCGCGACCTGAACCTCAGGAGAACCGGTGTCGCCTTCGGCGGTTGCGTATTCCTTGATCAGCGCAGACTTGCGCTCAGCAGTGATCGACATCGAGTGATCCTTTCTAAGAGAGGAGATAAAGGTCGCCAAAAGCCGGGATGCCGTCCAGCTTTGGCCGTGAATGCGAGCAGGCGAACCTGACGCTGGCGCTGCCTATAAACCAAATAAGCAGCGATGGAAAGAGGGGAGCTGCCGCAGCGGTTTTCAGCGGCTCGCCATGGCCTCCCGGATCATCGCATTGTAGCCCTCCGGATCCTGCAGCATGGCGAAATGGCTGGCGTCTTTCAGGATGACGAGCTTTGCCCCCGGAATCTCTGTCGCCATCATCTGAGTATGGTCGAGCTTCACGGCTTCATCGTGATCGCCGATGGCGAGCGTGACAGGCACCGTGATCTTTGCAAGATCCGCCGCCGTCCAGGCCGGCTGCGTCGCCCACATCTCGGAGATCTGGGTGACGAAGGCGTCGTACTCGTTCGGCGTCGGCGACAGCTTCCGGTACTGTTCGCCGGCGACGTTGATATAGTCGTTGAAGGTCTTGTTGCTCAGGACGTCAGGCTTGACGCCATCGGTCGTGACGTTGGCGGCCTGGGCAATGACGCGGGTCAGCTTTTCCGGATATCTCATCGCCATGTCGATGCCGATAATGCCGCCGTCCGACCATCCCACCAGCGTCACCTTGCCGATCTTCAAATGGTCGAGAAGCGCGGCATAATCCGATGTCATCAGATCGTAGCCGAAAGGCTGTCGGCTGCGCGTCGAGCGCCCATGCCCGCGGCTGTCGGCAACAATGACCAGGTCTTTGGCGAATTCGGCGACCTGGTGACCCCAGACCTCGGCATTGCCAAGCCCGCCATGGATGAAGAGCATCGGCTCGCCTTCGCCATATTCGGCATAATACATCTTGATGTCGTTCACATCGGCCATGCCGCTGGTCTTCGGCAAAGGCATGTCAGGAAAGGCCGGGAGCTCGGCCCATCGCTCGGCCGATTGAGCGCCGGTAACGGCCAGGAACATCGAAAAGAACGTCAGTATGCCGATAGCGGTTGCGCGCATAATCATCCCCCTTGTCGGGCCACCATGGCCCCTCGGGCGGCCAGCGCCCCTCGGGCCGTTATGGCCCGAAAGGAAGATATCGCATCGCTAACGCCTGACAATCGTCAGCTGTACAGCGTCAGCCAAAAACCCGCTTGGGGCGAAACTCGCCCTGGCCGATCTCGCCGATCGCGATCAGCCTGCCGCGGGCCGTCGCATAGGCTTCGCTTTCGGCAACCGGCGCATCGCGGCCGCGCACGAGGATCGGGTTGCCCATTTTCAGCCGGTGCGCCTGGTCGTCGTTGATGACGAGATGGGGCAGGGCCGATAGCGCCTCGCAGGTGTCGATCAGCAGCGCATCGAGGGCGGCGAGCCGCTCGTCCATATCTTCGATCGCCTCAAGCGCCACGAGGGTGGCAAGCGGCACCATGGCCTCTTCCGGGAAGGGCGCGACGAAGGTGCGCCGCAGCCCGGATACGTGGCCGTAGCAGCCGAGTTCCCGGCCGAAATCGCGGGCGAGCGCCCTGACATAGGTGCCCTTGCCGCATTCGACTTCGAAATGCGCGCTGTTGGCGTCCGGGCAGGCGAGCAATGTCAGCCGGAAGATATCGACTTCGCGCGAGGGGATTTCGACGGTTTCGCCTTCGCGCGCCAGATCATAGGCGCGTTCACCCGATATCTTGATCGCCGAAAACTGCGGCGGCACCTGGCTGATGGTGCCGATATAGCCAGGCAGGATATCGCGGATCTGCTGTTCGCTCGGGCGTTTGTCCGAGCTTGCGGTCACTTCGCCCTCGAGATCGTCGGTCGCCCGCTCTTCGCCCCAGCTGACCGTGAATTCATAGATCTTGCGGCCGTCCATCACATAGGGAACGGTCTTCGTCGCATCGCCGAGCGCGATCGGCAGCATGCCGGAGGCGAGCGGATCGAGCGTGCCGGCATGTCCGGCCTTCTGCGCCTTGTAGAGCCACTTGATCTTGGAAACGGCTTCGGTCGAGCCGAAATCCACCGGCTTGTCGAGGATCAGCCAGCCGGAGATCGGCCGGCCCTTGGGTTTGCGTGGTTTGGACATGCGTCTCTTCTGTTTATTGTTCGTCATTATCGCCGTCGAGATCGCGGCTCACCTCGGGCGAGCGCAGCAGCTCGTCGATTTTTTTGTAGTTGTCGAAGCTGGTATCGTCGCGGAAGCGCACCTCCGGCATGTATTTCATCTGCCGAAGCTGCTGCCCCAGCCTGCCGCGGATATACTTGGCATGACGGTTCAATGCCTCGATGACGATGCTGTGGTCGGAAACGCCGAGTGGCGTCACATAGGCGGTGGCGATCTTGAGGTCGGGCGACATGCGCACTTCCGAGATCGAGATCACGGTCGCTTCGATGACGTCGTCGCGCACTTCGCCGCGCTGCAATACCTGGGTGATCGCGGCGCGGACCTGTTCGCCAACGCGCAGCATGCGCTGCGAAGGCGCGGAAGAAGTTGCTCTGGTCATTGTTATCTCTATTTGCCGATGCGGCTGGGAATCGAACCCGTCAAAGGAGAGCGTCCATGACTCTTTTGACTGAAAAGGTCAAGTCGGCGGATACCCGAAAGCCATCCGCCGGGCTGGCGAATGGCTTTCGGAAAGCTGATGCTGCGCTTAAGGCGCGCGGCGGCTTAGAGCGTGCGCGTGATATGCTCGACGCGGAAGCACTCGATGACGTCGCCGGCGCGCATATCCTCGTAGTTTTCGAAGGCCATGCCGCATTCCTGGCCCATCGGCACTTCGGAGACTTCGTCCTTGAAGCGCTTGAGGGTCTTGAGCTTGCCTTCGTGAACGACGACGTCGTTGCGGATGAGGCGGACGCCCGCACCACGTTCGACCTTGCCTTCGACGACACGGCAGCCTGCGACCTTGCCGACCTTGGTGATGTTGAACACCTCGAGGATTTCGGCATTGCCGATGAAGGTTTCGCGCCGTTCAGGAGAGAGCAGGCCCGACATCGCCGCCTTCACGTCATCCACCAGGTCGTAGATGATGTTGTAGTAGCGGATTTCGATGCCTTCGCGCTCAGCGAACTGGCGTGCCTGCGTATTTGCACGAACGTTGAAGCCGATGATGGCCGCGTTCGAAGCTTCGGCGAGCGAGATATCCGACTCGGTGATGCCGCCGGCGCCGGAATGAACGATGCGGGCGCGGACCTCGTCGGTGCCGAGCTTCTCAAGTGCGCCGGCAATTGCTTCGATCGAGCCCTGCACGTCACCCTTGATAACAAGCGGGAACTCCTTGATGCCGGCGCTCTGGCGCTGCATCATCATCTGTTCCAGCGAACCGCGCTGTCCCGACTGACGGGCAGCCGCCTTGTCGCGGGCCAGACGCTGACGATATTCGGAGATCTCGCGGGCGCGGCTTTCGCTTTCGACGACGGCGAACTTGTCGCCCGCCTGCGGCGTGCCGGAAAGACCGAGAACCTCGACCGGGGTCGCGGGGCCGGCTTCCTTCACATGGTCGCCCTTGTCGGTGACCAGGGCGCGCACGCGGCCCCAGACGTCGCCGGCGACGATGATCTGGCCCGGACGCAGCGTGCCCTTCTGGACGAGCACGGTCGCGACCGAACCACGGCCACGATCGAGCTGGGCTTCGATGACGGTACCTTCGGCAGTCCGGTTCGGGTTGGCCTTGAGATCGAGAATTTCCGCCTGCAGCAGGATCGCCTCGAGCAGCTTGTCGAGGTTCTTGCCGGTTTTGGCCGAAACTTCGACGTCGAGCACTTCACCGCCCATGGATTCCACGAAGACTTCGTGCTGCAGCAGCTGGTTGCGGACCTTCTGCGGATCGGCCTCGTGCTTGTCGACCTTGTTGATCGCAACGATGATCGGAACACCGGCCGCCTTGGCGTGGTTGATCGATTCGATCGTCTGCGGCATCACGCTGTCGTCGGCCGCGACGACCAGGATCGCGATGTCGGTCGCCTGGGCACCGCGGGCACGCATCGCCGTGAAGGCGGCGTGGCCGGGGGTGTCGATGAAGGTGATCTTCTGACCGCTCTGCTCCACCTGATAGGCGCCGATATGCTGCGTAATGCCACCGGCTTCGCCGGAGACCACGTTGGCATGGCGGATGGCGTCGAGCAGCGAGGTCTTGCCGTGGTCGACATGGCCCATGATGGTGACGACAGGCGGGCGCGAAACCAGTTCGACGTCCTCGTCGGCGACGTTGAAGATGCCGAGTTCGACGTCGGATTCAGACACGCGCCTGACCGTATGGCCGAATTCGCCGGCAATGAGTTCGGCGAGGTCGGCGTCGATGACGTCGCCCGGCTTCATCATCTGGCCTTCCTTCATCAGGTACTTGATGACGTCGACGGCGCGTTCGGACATGCGCTGCGACAGTTCCTGAATGGTGATGGTCTCCGGCAGAATCACCTCACGGGAGATCTTCTCGCGGGTTTCCTGCATCTGACCGCGGCGGAACTTCTCCTGCCGGCGGCGCATCGCCGAGAGCGAACGGCCGCGGGCATTGTCCTCGCCGTCGACGTTGGCGGTGGAGATCGTCAGCTTGCCGCGACGGCGCTCTTCATCCGTCTTCGGGCGTGTCGTGACCGGCTTTGCCGGTTCCGGGCGAACGACGCGGCCACGGACCGGGCCGCCGCGCGCTGCGCCGCCACGATCGTCCTCTTCCTTTTCGTCGCGGCGGCCGCGAGCGGCGCCGGGGGCAGCAGCGCCTGCTGCCGGACGGGCAGCACCAGGTGCTGCAGCCGCATCGGGCCGACGCGCGGCAGGTGCCGACGATGCCGGCTGCTGCGGCCGCGGGGTGTCGGCGCGTGCTTCGGCCGGAGCCGGTGCTGCTACTGCCGGTTCAGCAACTGGAGCGGGCGCCTCAGCCTGGCGGATGGCCTCTTCGGCGGCCCTGCGGGCAGCTTCTTCAGCTTCGGCTGCCTTGCGGATAACCTCTTCGGCGGCACGGCGCTTTTCTTCCTCGGCGCGGCGGATTGCATCCTGGGCATCACGCGCCTGGGCGTCGGCAAGCGCCCGGCGGCGGGCGTCCATTTCCTCAGGCGACAGATGGTTCAGCACCACCGGACGCGGGCGATCGTTCTGGCGCGGCGCCTGGTGGGACTGCTGCGGACGCTGGTTCGTCTGGCTGTTGTTGTTGCCCTGCTGGATCCGCGGTGCCGGTGCGGCCTGCTGCGGACGCGCCTGCACGGGTGCGGGCGCCGGTTCAGCAGCACGCACGGGAGCCACCGGAGCCACAGGTGTGATCGGCTTTTCGTCTTCCGGGCGCATCGGGCGCCGCTTACGGGTCTCGACGACGACCGCCTTGGTGCGGCCCCGACCCATATCCTGGCGAACGGTGCCCTGGCTCATCCCCGATGGTTTCAGGGTAAGCGTCTTTTTGCCCGTCACGCTGATTGTCTTGTCGTCGTTACTATCGGTCATTCGTTCCCGTTCCTTCGGACAGGGAGCGATGACTAGATCAGACCCTGTCGTTCAATACTTGTCGATCAATGAGAATGCGACCGGCCGATGCCGGTGACCGCCTCATTGTTTTTGCCGGCCAGCGCCGCCCGCTGCCCGGGACTGACCGCCAATACGGTACTGTTCGAGCATCTTTGCGCGCTTCACTACACCCTCACCCGCCTGCCCTGCAAGCACTGCGGCATGGATAAAAGCATTCTGGCCCATCAGGCCTTCCATTTCGCTCTCCGAGAAGAGACGGAAGGAAGGTATCTCCTCCTCGGTCTCCATTCCGAGGTGCCAGGCCTTGCGGGCCTGGTCGATTTTCCGGACGCCGTCGTCCGCTGCGTCAGTCGCGTGGAACACCGCAAGGGCTGCCCCGCTTCTGACCGCGGCATCCACTTTCGAGGAGCCGCTGACGAACTGGCCGGCTTTCCGCGCCATGTTCATCATCTGCATCAATTGCGCCGCGAGCAGGCGGTCGACGCTTGCGCCGAGATCGTCTGCCGCCTTCACATCCATTTTCAGAGCGCGGGCGAAGAGTTTCTTCGCCACTGCCCTGTCGACCAGCGACCGGTCTATCTTCACCCAGCATCCGCGTCCCGGAAGCTCCCGCTTCAGATCGGCGACCACGGTTCCATCGGGAGCGGCAACGAAGCGGATCAGCTCTTCCGGCGATCCGCTTTCGCGCGTCACGATGCACATGCGTCCGTTCACGTCATAACCTGCAAGATCGTCGTCCTCGTCAGGGAGAGCGTCCGGCTCATGCGCGGTCATCATGCTTCTTGTTCGGCTTCGGCTTCGGCGACCTCTTCTTCGGTCCCCTTCGCCAGATCCTCTTCGGTGATCCAGCCAGCCGACAGGCGGGCCTGGACGATCATCTGCTCGGCTTCGACGCGCGAGACGTCGAACTTCGAGAACAGGCCTTCGAACTTCTTCGTTTCGCCGTTCTTGCGTTCCGTCCAGCCGACGAGATCGTCAGCGGCGCAACCGGCAAAGTCCTCGATGGTCTTGATGCCGTCTTCGCCGAGCGCCACCATCATCTGGGCGGTGATGCCGTCGATTTCGCGCAGCTCGTCCTGAACGCCGAGCGCCTTGCGCTTCTCGTCCATCTCGGCTTCGAGACGCTCGAGGAACTCGCGGGCGCGCTGCTGGATTTCCTGCGCCGTCTCTTCGTCGAAACCGTCGATCGAGGAGATTTCGTCGAGATCGACATAGGCCAGTTCTTCGACCGCGGCAAAGCCTTCGGAGGCCAGAACCTGGCCGACCATTTCGTCGACGTCGAGCGAATCCATGAACAGGTTGGTGCGCTCGTTGAATTCCTTCTGGCGGCGTTCCGATTCCTCGGCCTCCGTCATGATGTCGATGTCCCAGCCGGTCAGCTGCGAGGCGAGGCGGACGTTCTGGCCGCGGCGGCCGATCGCAAGCGACAGCTGCTCGTCGGGAACGACGACTTCGATGCGCTCGGCGTCCTCGTCGAGCACGACCTTGGCGACTTCGGCCGGCTGCAGGGCGTTGACGACGAAGGTCGCCGGGTCCTGGCTCCAGGGAATGATGTCGATCTTCTCGCCCTGGAGTTCGCCGACGACGGCCTGAACGCGCGAACCGCGCATACCGACGCAGGCGCCGACCGGATCGATCGAACTGTCGTTCGAGATCACGGCGATCTTGGCGCGCGAGCCGGGATCGCGGGCGACCGACTTGACCTGGATGATGCCGTCGTAGATCTCGGGCACTTCCATGGTGAACAGCTTCACCATGAACTGCGGATGCGTGCGCGACAGGAAGATCTGCGGGCCGCGCTGTTCGCGACGGACATCATAGACATAGGCACGGACGCGATCGCCATAGCGCACGTTTTCGCGCGGGATCATTTCGTCGCGGCGGATGATGCCTTCGCCACGGCCGAGATCGACGATGACATTGCCGTATTCGACGCGCTTGACGGTGCCGTTGACGATTTCGCCGACGCGGTCCTTGAATTCGTCGAACTGGCGGTCGCGCTCCGCTTCACGCACCTTCTGCACGATCACCTGCTTGGCGGACTGTGCGGCGATGCGGCCGAAATCCATCGGCGGCAACGGGTCGGCGATGAAATCGCCGAGTGCGGCGTCCGGGTTGCGGTCGCGGGCAAGCTCCAGCGGGATCTGCGTCGAATAATCCTCGGCCTTGTCGACGACTTCGAGTAGGCGCTGCAGACGGATTTCGCCGGTCTTCGGATTGATATCGGCCCGGATGTTGGACTCGGTGCCGTAACGGGAGCGTGCCGCCTTCTGGATGGCATCGGCCATTGCGGCCAGCACGATCTCGCGGTCGATGACCTTTTCGCGCGCCACTGCATCTGCGATCTGCAGAAGTTCGAGCCGGTTCGCACTGACTGCCATTGTCTTGTTTC
The DNA here is from genome assembly GCF_001854685.1 of Rhizobium sp. RSm-3. Lineage (NCBI taxonomy): Bacteria > Pseudomonadati > Pseudomonadota > Alphaproteobacteria > Hyphomicrobiales > Rhizobiaceae > Rhizobium > Rhizobium sp. RSm-3. The sequence continues at coordinate 110,179 of NZ_MAWZ01000001.1, forward strand.
TCCGTCTTAACCCCGGGTTCCCGTCCCTGGAGCGGTCTGTTGATCGGTTATTCCTGGTCGTCCGCTTCGTTCTGGTTGGCGGCCTGGGCTTTTGCCAGCTTGTCGGCGCGCAACGCTTCGCGGATCAGGTCGTCGGTCAGAATGAGCTTCGCATCGCTAAGCGCGGTGAAGGGAATGGTGACCTTTTGCTCTTCCCCGTAAGCGACCTGGTCACGCTCCAGCGTGAAACCATCGACGCCTGCTTCGACGATCTTGCCGCGGAAGCGCTTGCGATTGTCAATCAGGATCGACGTCTCGCATTTCACAAGGTGGCCCTGCCAGCGGACGAAATCGGATTTCCGAACCATCGGACGGTCGATGCCGGGCGAAGACACCTCGAGATGATACTCTTTATCGATCGGATCTTCCACATCGAGGACCGGAGAAATCGCCATCGAGATTTCTTCGCAGTCCTGAACCGTCATCGTCCCGTCGTTGCGCTCGGCCATGACCTGCATCGTCGCGCCGTTCTGGTTCAGCATACGGACGCGGATCAGCCGAAAGCCCAGGCCGACGAGGACGGGTTCGATGATATCGGCAAGACGCTGGTCAAGCCCGGTTTCGGTAATCAGCCGCGGCTCAAGTTCGTTGTCTGCGTTTGTCATGTCCGACAAGCGGTGCGCTCCTCGCAATTTCATGCTGTTTAGGGATCGCGCTAATAAAAAAGAGCGGGTCCTTGCGGCCCACTCTTCATCAAGCGATCAAGAATTTGAGAGCCATATAGTCCGGTTTTTCCGAAATTGCAAGGTCTGCGACCGATTCGTCCATTTCGCTTCCGGCGAGGTGATGAGACCTATGGCCAGCGCCGGTCTTGCGCATATATTGCCGTGGGGCGCAACAACAAAAGCGGAGAAATCGTGGCCTACACTTCGTCGACATTGGCGCCGTTGCGGCACGATACCTACCGCACCATCTGGTTTGCCAGCCTGTCCTCGAATTTCGGCGGCCTGATCCAGGCGGTGGGTGCCGCCTGGATGATGACGACGATCACCGCCTCGGAGGACATGGTCGCGCTGGTGCAGACCTCGACGGCGCTACCGATCATGCTGTTTTCGCTGATCTCGGGCGCGCTCGCCGACAATTATGATCGCCGCCGGGTGATGCTGACGGCGCAGTGCATGATGCTGACGGTCTCCGCCCTGCTGACGATCTCCGCCCTTCTCGGCTGGATCACGCCCTGGCTGCTGCTGTTCTTCACCTTCCTGATCGGCTGCGGCACCGCGCTCAACAATCCCTCCTGGCAGGCCTCGGTCGGCGACATGGTGCCGCGCGCCGATCTGCCGGGCGCCGTCACGCTGAACAGCATGGGTTTCAACATCACCCGCAGCGTCGGCCCGGCGATCGGTGGCGTCATCGTCGCGGCAGCCGGCGCGGCCGCGGCCTTCGCGGTGAACACCGTGAGCTACCTCGCTTTGATCTACGCCCTGCTGCGCTGGCGCCCGAGCATGCCGGTCTCGACCCTGCCGCGCGAGGCGCTCGGCAGCGCCATCTTCGCCGGCCTGCGTTATGTCTCGATGTCGCCCAATCTCGAAAAGGTGCTTCTCCGGGGGCTGCTCTTCGGCATCGGCGCCAGTTCGATCCTGGCGCTGCTGCCGGTCGTGGCCCTCGATCTCGTCGGCGGGGGCCCGCTGACCTATGGTTTCATGCTCGGCGCCTTCGGCATCGGCGCGATAGGCGGCGCGGTGCTGAATGCGCGGCTGCGCCAGATGCTGTCGAGCGAGATGATCATCCGCCTGGCCTTTACAGGCTTCGCGCTCAGCGCCGTCATCGCCGCCTTCAGCCCGAGCGCCGTTCTCACCTCGGCCGGGCTGCTCGTCTCCGGCGCCTGCTGGGTCTCCGCGCTCTCGCTCTTCAACACCATCGTCCAGCTGTCGACGCCGCGCTGGGTGGTCGGTCGCGCGCTGTCGCTCTACCAGACCGTCACCTTCGGCGGCATCGCCGGCGGCAGCTGGCTCTGGGGTGTGGCCGCCGATCGCTACGGCGTCGCCGATGCGCTGCTGATGTCGTCGGTCGTCATGCTGCTCGGCATCGTGACCGGCCTGCGGTTTTCCATGCCGGCCTTCGCCTCGCTCAATCTCGATCCGCTGAACCGCTTCACCGAGCCGGCGCTCAGTCTCGACATCACCCCGCGCAGCGGCCCGATCGTCATCCAGATCGATTACGAGATCGGAGATGACGACCTTGCCGAATTCATGCAGCTGATGGGCGAACGCCGCCGTATCCGCATCCGCGACGGCGCCCGCCACTGGGCGCTGATGCGCGATCTTGAAAATCCCGGCCTCTGGACGGAAACCTACCACACGCCGACCTGGGTCGAATATCTAAGACACAACCAGCGGCGCACGCATGCCGACGCCGAAAACATCGACAGGCTTCGCGCCCTCCACCGCGGCGAAACTCTGCCGCATGTCCACCGCATGATCGAACGTCAGGCCATTCCGCCCGGCGACGACGTCTTCCACAAGGCGCCGATCGATCTGCATCATTGAGAGCAGCCATGTATCAATTCAGGCTCGCCCGTCAGTCCGATCTCACCGCCATCGTCCGGCTTCTCGCCGATGACGATCTCGGCGCTACCAGGGAGGTCGTCTCCGATCCCGTCGACGCGGCTTATCTCTCGGCCTTTGCCGCGATCGAGGCGGATGCCAATCAGTTGCTGGCCGTTGCCATCGACGCTTCCGATAAGGTCGTCGGCTGTCTGCAGCTGAGTTTTCTTCCCGGCCTGTCGAGGATGGGCATGTGGCGCGGCCAGATCGAAAGCGTGCGTGTCGCAAGCGATATTCGCGGTTCGGGCCTCGGCTCCGCCTTCATCGAATGGGCGATCGGCCAATGCGCCGCGCGCGGCTGCGGCCTCGTGCAGCTGACATCGGACAAGACGCGGGCGGATTCGATCCGCTTCTACGAGCAGCTTGGTTTCGTCGCGAGCCATGAAGGGCTGAAGCGCAGTCTCTGAACGGCTACTTCAGCTTGCCCTTCATCGTCGCTTCGGGAAAGCAGGTCGGCGTCATGCCGTTCTTCGCCTGCCACTGGCCGATCGAACGCCGGGTCTTGTAACCAGGCAGGCCGTCGGAACCGCCGACATCGTAGCCCTGCCGTTCCAGCGCCTTCTGCATGGCGGCGACATCCGAGCGCAGCATCTTGCCGACATCGCCCCATCGACCCGCAAAGGCGCCGCCATTAGAGGCGATCCGGTCGGCGAGGTTGCCGATATAGAGCGCGTAGAGATCGGAATTATTATATTCCTTGATGATGTAGAAATTCGGCGTGACAATGAACTCGGGTCCGTCCCGGCCGGCCGGCACCAGCATCATGCCCTGAGCTTTCATCTCGCCCGCGGGAAAGCCCTTGCCGGAGATGCGCTCGATGCCGAGCGAAGCCCAATGCGACAGCGGTTTCGCCAGATCCGGTCCCTCCTGGGCGCAGGAGACCGCCTCCGGGATCGACACCTCGAAGCCCCAGTCGCGGTCGCGCTGCCAGCCCTTCTTGACCAGATAGTTGGCGATCGAGGCAAGCGTATCCGGCACCGAGGTCCAGATGTTGCGGTGACCGTCGCCGTCGAAATCGACCGCATATTTCAAATAGCTCGTCGGCATGAATTGCGGCTGGCCGAGCGCGCCGGCCCACGACCCCTTGAACTCGGCAGGTGTCACGTCGCCGCCGTCGAGAATATGCAGCGCCGCCATCAGCTCGGTGCGGAACATCTCCTTGCGCGTCGACATGAAGGCTTTGGTCGCCAGCACCTCGACCGCCGAATTCGGGATCTTCGCCGCGCCGAAGCCGGTCTCCCGGCCCCAGATGGCCAGCACGATCGAGCCCGGCACGCCATAGGTCTTCTCGATCCGCTTCAGCGTTGAGCCATATTGCGCGGCAAAGCCGCGCCCCGTTGCGGCAAGCCTCTTCAGATGGTCCTCGTTGAAATAGGGACCGGGCGAGGAAAACTCCGCCTGCGTCTGCTTCTGCTCCTTCGGCGGTGGGAAACCGGGCGGCGCGAGATCCGGCAGGTTCCAGTTCAGTGTGATGCCGGAGAAGGCCGCCTTGAAGCTCTTCTCGGAAATACCGTTCGCCTTCGCCTCCGGCCAGAGATCCTTCTGCACCCAGGTCTCGAACTGCGCCTCGACATCGGCTTTCGAAGGGGCTGCGAGGGCGGGGAGGGGGAGGAGAGCGGCCGTTATCGCGAGTGCGAGTGTCCGCAGCATATAAAACCCCCTCATATCACCGTCCTTGCCCTAAGTGCCGCCGCCAGCGTACCCTCGTCGAGATAATCGAGTTCGCCGCCGACCGGCACGCCGTGCGCCAGCCGGGTGATCTTCACGTTAAGCCCCTGCAATTGGTCGGTGATGTAATGCGCCGTCGTCTGCCCCTCGACGGTGGCGTTGACGGCGATGATCAGCTCCCGGATGCCGCCTTCGCCGATCCGGTCGATCAGTCCGCGAATATTAAGATCGTCGGGGCCGATCCCGTCGAGTGGCGACAGCGTGCCGCCGAGCACGTGATAGGCGGCGTTCATCGCGCCTGCCCGCTCCAGCGCCCAGAGGTCGGATACGTCCTCGACGACGATGATGATGGATTGATCGCGCTGCGTGTCGGTGCAGACGGTGCAGGGATCGACAGTATCGACATTGCCGCAGCGCGAGCAGATCTTCACCTTGTCATAGGCCTCGCCCATCGCATTCGACAGGGGCCCCAGCAACTGGTCCTTCTTCTTGATCAGGTGCAGTGCCGCCCGGCGCGCCGAGCGCGGCCCGAGGCCCGGCACCTTCGCCAGAAGCTGGATGAGTTTTTCGATTTCGGGGCCGGTGACTCGTTTTGCCATGCGCCGTTCTTAACTGATATGGAGCGGAAACGGAATCGCGGAAGGATCGGCCGTCCCATGAAAATCCTGGCGCTGTGCACCGGCAATCCGGAAAGGCTGCCGGGCAAGAGCTACAAGACCGGCATCTTCAAACATGCCGTCAACGGCGCGGTGATGATCGATGCCGAAGGGCTGGTCGGCGATGCCATCTGCAACCGCAAACACCATGGCGGCGTCGACCAGGCCGTCTATATCGAGGGATCGCTGACGCTCGACTGGTGGGCGCAGCAACTCGGCCGCCCGTACGAGTCCGGCACCTTCGGCGAAAACATGGTGATCTCGGACCTCGACAATCGCGACGTTTCCGTCGGCGACCGGTTCCTATCAGGTGATCTCGTCCTCGAGGTCAGCGCCTGCCGCATTCCCTGCGCCACCTTCGCCGCCAGGATGGCCGACCCGAAATTCGTCAAGCGCTATACCGCCGCCGCCCGTCCCGGCATTTACTGCCGCGTGATCAGGGGTGGCGTGGCTAAGGCCGGAATGCCGGTGGAACACCGACCCTTTGCCGGAGAGAAGGTCAAGATGCCGGAACTGATGGAGACTTTCGGTCGGCGGCTTTCGGAGCCAGACCGAGTGCGTTATCTCGCCGCTCCCATTCATTACAAGCTGCGATCGATGCTGGAAGCGCAGGTCTAGGAGCGCTTTTTTACCCTTGGATCGCGAGCGCGATCATCGCAGCCGAGCAGCGGTGAAATGAAGAGAGCGCCCAGTTCTCAGAACGGTAGTTTGAACCCGGGTGGGATCGGCAGACCGGCGGTCAGTGCCTTGGTCTTTTCGGCAGCGAGCGCCTCGGCCTTGTCCTTGGCGTCCTTGTGGGCGGCGACGATCAGGTCCTCGAGGATCTCGACATCGTCTTCCTTGAACAGCGACGGGTCGATCTTCAGGCTCTTCAGCTCGCCCTTGCCGGAGATGACGACGGTGACGAGGCCGCCGCCCGCTTTGCCCTCGGCGGCAAGCTCGGCGATCTCCGCCTGCATCTGCTCCATCTTGGCCTGCATTTCCTTGACTTTGCCCATCATGCCCATGATGTCGCGCATCGTCTCGCTCCTTCTTGAAATCAGAATTCTATGTCGTCGCCGGGCAGGATATCACCGTCTTCCGATTCGGCGGCGGCAGGCAGTGTTGCCTCTTCCGCTTCCTCCTCCGGCGTCGGCGCCCTGACGCGCACGTCGATGATCTTGGCGCCCGGAAACTGCGCCAGGATCGCCGCGACATCGGGGTCCTGGCGGGCATCGCTGACGCGCTGTTGCTGCGCTTTGGCTTCCGCCTCCACCAACGTCGGGCCGCCTTCTTCGCGGCTGGTGCTGACGATCCAGTGGATGCCCGTCCATTCCTTCAGTTTGACGGCAAGCTCGTTCAGCAGCGTGCCCGGTGCGCCCTCGGTGAGGTTCACATCCAGCCGGCCGGGTTCGATGCGGACAGGCCGCACGAAGTTGCGCACCAGTGCCTTCAGCTTGACGTCCCGCTTCTCGGCGGCGAGATCGACGATATCACTGACCGAATTGACCGGGACGAGCGGCTTCGGTACCTCGGCCGGTTTCGTCTCGATCCGCCCGACAGGCATCGTCTCCGGCTGGCTGCTCGGCACGGCGCGCAGCATCGCCACCGGCGCCGACGCCTGCGGTTTGCCGGGTGCGATTTCCGGCGCGCGTGCCGCGACACTGCTTTGATAGGGAACGCGCGTACCGCTGCCGCCGCCATTGCCGGAAGGCGGGGAGGAGGGCCGCGAGCCGGCATTGTCGCCGGAAAATTCGGCAAGCCGCCGCGCCGCATCCTCGGGCGCCGGCAGATGCGCCGCATGCGCGAGCCGGATCAGCACCATTTCGGCCGCACCCGCCGTCCGCGACGAGCCTTCCGTTTCCGGAATGCCTTTCAGCAGCATCTGCCAGATGCGCGACAGCGTCGTGACCGCGACGCCCTTGGCGAATTCCGCCGCCTTGGTGCGCTCGACTTCGCTGAGCGAGGGGTCGTTCGCCGCATCCGGCACGTATTTCAGCCGCGTTACCAGATGGGTGAAATCGGCAAGATCGGTCAGCACCACCACCGGATTGGCGCCGGCCTCGTACTGGCTCTGGAATTCACCGAGGGCTGCGGCGACGTCACCCTTGACGACATGCTGGAAGAGATCAACGATCCGGGCGCGGTCGGCAAGGCCGAGCATCCCGCGCACGGCTTCGGCCTGGACGGCGCCCGCGCCATGGGCGATCGCCTGGTCGAGCAGCGACAGGCCGTCGCGCGCCGAGCCTTCGGCCGCGCGTGCGATCATCGCCAGCGCATCCGGTTCCGCCTCGATGCCTTCCTTGGCGGCGATCGTCGAAAACAGCCCGACGAGATCCGACGCGCTGATGCGGCGCAGGTCGAAGCGCTGGCAGCGCGACAGCACGGTGATCGGCACCTTGCGGATTTCGGTGGTGGCGAAGATGAACTTCACATGCTCCGGCGGTTCTTCCAGCGTCTTCAACAGGCCGTTGAAGGCCTGCGTCGACAGCATGTGCACTTCGTCGATGATATAGACCTTGTAGCGCGCCGAAACCGGCCGGTAGCGCACCTGCTCGATGATCTCTCTTATATCGTCGATGCCGGTATGGGAGGCGGCGTCCATCTCGATCACGTCGACATGCCGGCCTTCCATGATCGCCTGGCAATGTTCACCGGGGGTGCGAAGGTCGATCGTCGGCTTGTCGATATCGGATGTCTTGTAATTCAGCGCCCGCGCCAGGATGCGCGCCGTCGTCGTCTTGCCGACGCCGCGCACGCCGGTCAGCATATAGGCCTGGGCGATGCGGCCGGTTTCGAAGGCGTTGGTCAGGGTGCGGACCATCGGCTCCTGGCCGACCATCAGGTCCGTAAAATCCTTGGGGCGGTATTTGCGAGCCAGCACCCGGTATCCGGTGCCCGTCGAGGCGGCATCTTTTGATTGTCGCTCGGTGTCGCTCATCGCCCTGCTTGTCGCCCGGATCGTCGGGCACTTCGTGGAGAGAAGGTGGGAGGCTGGCACGATGACCCGTGCCGGGCTCGTTAGGGCTGCTTCCTTCCGGACCTGACCCGGTTGGCGAGTGGCTCGTCCACCACCAACCTCCCGGATGCACATATCGGCAATATCGTCATCAAAAGCAAGCCAACATGCGAAAAAACTGCTAGTCGTTGGAAAACATGGGAGGAATGCCCTTTGGACGGTTTCGTGCTCGACCCCCGGCTGGAAAACGACAGCACCAGCGTCATGGTCACCGGCCTCTGTGATCTCAGATTGTCGAGGGATGCCCGCTGGCCCTGGCTCATTCTGGTGCCGCGCCGGGCCGACATCACCGAGATCTTCGAGCTGACGCCGCTCGACCAGGTGCTGCTCGCCTTCGAGACGGACCTCGTCGCCAAAGCGCTGAAGCAGATTACCGGTGCTGCAAAAATCAATGTCGGGGCTCTTGGCAATATCGTCCGCCAGCTTCATGTTCATATCATTGCCCGCTTCGAAGGCGACGCCAATTGGCCGGGTCCCGTCTGGGGATTCGGGCGCGCGGAACCCTACGAGGACGGAAAGAGAGACGAATTCATAGCGAAGCTGCGGGAAGCCCTTTCATCATGAGTCATTCGCTTTTCGATTCGGATGTGCCGCATCCCGAACCCAGCAATCTCACGGCTTTTGCCGCCAATGACCTCAATCGCGATTCCGAGCATCGCGACGAACACTCCGTCGAAAAGGCGCTGGCGAGGGACGGCACGCATATCTTCGCCTTCGCCAGAGACAGGCTGGTGCTGAAGCATGACGGCCAGGTGCTCGATCCGCTCTTTGCCCGCTACGAGCTGCAGGAATTGCACCCGGATTGGGACGAGACGGTGCTTCTCGGCTACCGCAAATCAGGCGAGCCGCGGCTTGCCGTTCCCGTCGGCATCGACGTCGACGATCTCGCCAGTCATTACAAGCCTGCCGACGGCCGCACTTTGTTTCGCGAAATGCTGATCGACGAGGTGCTGCTCGGTGAATTCGCCCAGGCCGCAAGCCTCATCCGCTGGAATGGCGACAACCGCTTCTGCGGCCGCTGCGGCTCGGCGATGGAGATCCACATCGGCGGCTACAAGCGGGTCTGCGCCGCCTGCGAGCACATGATCTTCCCCCGTACTGACCCCGTCGTCATCATGCTGACGATCGACGAAAGCCGCGACCTCTGCCTGCTCGGCCGCAGTCCGCATTTTGCGCCTGGCATGTATTCCTGTCTGGCCGGCTTCCTCGAACCCGGCGAGACCATCGAGAACGCCGTGCGCCGCGAAACGCTGGAGGAATCGGGCATCCGCACCGGCCGCATCCGCTACCACGCCTCGCAGCCCTGGCCGATGCCGCATTCGCTGATGATCGGCTGTTACGCCGAGGCCAAATCCACCGAAATCACCCGCGACGAGACGGAGCTGGAAGATTGCCGCTGGTTCACCCGCGAGGAAACCATCGAAATGCTGGAACGCCCGAGCGCGACAGGCAAGGCCTCGCCGCCGAAAGGGGCGATCGCCCACCGCCTGATGCGCGACTGGGTGGAGTGGAAGCGCTAGCACCATGCCGGTGGCGCGCTCGGAACGGCTGCTGACGCTGCTCCAGACGCTTCGGCGTTACCGGCGGCCGGTGACCGGCATCGTGCTTGCCGAGGAAACCGGCGTCAGCCTGCGCACGCTCTATCGCGACATTGCCAGCCTGCAGGCCCAGGGAGCGATGATCGAAGGCGAAGCCGGCATCGGTTATGTGCTGAAGCCGCGCTTCATGCTGCCGCCGATGATGTTTTCCGAAGAGGAGCTGGAGGCGCTGGTCCTCGGTTCGCGGTGGGTCGCGCGCGCCGCCGAGCCGCGCCTGGCCGGCGCCGGCGCCGATGCGCTGGCCAAGATTGCCGCCGTGCTGCCGGCCGATATGCGGGAAATGATCGATTCGGCCGCCCTTTTCGTCGGCCCGAAACGCCGGGACGAGGACAAGGCCGACGTTTCGGCCATCCGCCGGGCGATCCGCCGGGAGCGTATTCTCGAACTGCATTATGGCGACGAGCAGGGCCGAATCTCGCGCCGCCGGGTCTGGCCTTTCGCACTCGGCTATTTCGAGCATGTCCGCGTCCTCATGGCCTGGTGCGAGTTGCGCCAGGACTTCCGCCATTTCCGCACCGACCGCATCATCGACATGACGCTGCATGAGGTGCGTTATCCGCGCCGCCGCACGGTTCTTCTGAAGGAATGGCGCGAGCAGGACGTGCCGCTCGAGAACTGAAACGCTGCTGCCATAAACTGTCAGCAGTCGGGGTTATGATCAGGACCAATCCACCACAGCGCCGCGCGTCTTTGGACGCGCAAAGGTCGCTGTAGCATCCAAGGTTCCGCGCATCGTGTCGATGCGCTAGGGAAGGAGTACTGATCATGGCAACGCCTCCCGCCATCCATTTCGCCAACGACCGTTTTACCACCGAGACCTTTGCCGATGTGATTTCAGCCGAAACTTTTGCCGACGCCCGCCAATCGGCGCGCTCCGGCTTGCTGCGACTGGTCATGGGCTTTCTTCGGAATCCCAGGGGAGGCCGTCCGAAACTCGATCTTGAATCGACACCGGATTCCTTGAAGCGTGACCTCGGCTTCATGGACGGGCGCGGCCCGCGCCGCGAAGATCGTTTTCCGCTCTAAGTTACTTCATTACCATTGATCTTCGGCCCGACGGAAACAAGGCGCCGCAGTCGCCGAGCCTCCCACGTCCTGCTGCCATTCAGTGGCAGCAGCGGGGCCTCGCCCTCACCATTTCACATAAACGGGAGAACCAAAATGACCAGCCCCAATCTGATTATCCTCTACGTCAAGGACCCGGGCGAAAGCGCCGGCTTCTATCGCAACCTCCTGAACCGCGAACCAGCCGTCGAGGCGCCGAATTTCGTTGCCTTTCCGCTCGACGGCGGCTTCACCCTCGGCCTCTGGCGGCGCAGCAAGGTCGAGCCGCAGCCCTCCGCCATCGGCAACCGCGGCGAAGTGGCCTTCATGGTGACGGGGGAAAATGCCGTCGCCCGGCATTATGACGATTGGCGCGGCCGCGGCCTGCCGATCGCCCAGGAGCTGACCGAACTGGATTTCGGCCCGACCTTCGTCGTACTCGATCCGGATGGGCATCGGCTGCGCGTCTGTGAGCCGGATAGATAATATGACTGATGCGGGGCTTGTTAAAGCAGGCCGCGCATCGGATGTCCCTTGTAGACACCGAGGATGCGCACCTTCTCGGAGAAGAACCGCAATTCTTCCAATGCCCGGCGCACGTTCGGATCGTTCGGATGGCCTTCGATATCGGCGTAGAACTGTGTCGCCACGAAGCGTCCGCCGAGCTGATAGCTTTCCAGCTTCGTCATGTTGATATTGTTGGTGGCGAACCCGCCGAGCGCCTTGTAGAGCGCGGCCGGAATGTTGCGGACGTTGAAGACGAAGGTGGTGACGACCTTTTCCTCAGCCGAATTCCGTTGCGCCCATTCCTCGTCCCGCGACAGCACGACGAAGCGGGTGACGTTGTTTTCGGTATCCTCGACATTTTCGGCGATGATCTCCAGCCCGTAGAGATCGGCGGCAAGACGCGGCGCGAGCGCCGCCATCGAACGATCGCCGGTTTCCTTCACGAGCTTTGCCGCGCCGGCCGTATCGCCGGCGATGACGGGCTTCCAGCCATTGGCGCGGACAATCTTGCGGCACTGGCCGAGCGCGTGGATATGGCTGTGCACCGTGCGGATCTCGTCCTTGGTGACCCCCGGCAGCACCATCAGCTGAAAGCGGATCGGCATGAAATACTCGCCGATGATGTGCAGGCGCGATTCGGGCAGCAAATGGTGGATGTCGGCGACGCGCCCGGCGATCGTATTCTCGATCGGGATCATGCCGATATCGGCGTCGCCATTGTCGACCGCCGTGAACGCGTCCTCGAAAGTCTGGCAGGGCAGCGGCTCCATGGTCGGAAACATGTCCCGGCTGGCCATGTCGGAATTGGCGCCGAATTCGCCCTGGAAGGCGATCCTGTTGGTCTTGATGTTCATGATGGTCCCGTCAGTTCGACTTAGAGCATGATGCCGAAAAGTGTGAGCGGTTTTCGGACGACATCATGCTCTAACTGTTTAATTGAGAACAGGATTCAGATTTTAGGCCAACCGAGCCTAAAATCATCCTGTTCTGGCGGAGAGAATGCGCCGCGCTATTTCGAGGTCGGCGGGAGTATCGACACCGAGCGGAACCGTGTCAACGATCTCGGCGTCGATGCGCATTCCGGCCTCCAGCGCCCGCAACTGCTCCAGCGATTCGCGCCTTTCGAGTGTCGAAGGCCGGAGCGAGACGAACCGCTCCAGCGCTGCGCGCCGATAGGCGTAAAGGCCGATATGGTGATAGAGCGGACCCTTGCCGTAAGGTGCGGTCGCCCGCGTGAAATAGAGCCCGCGCAGGCGCGTGTCGGAAACCGGCGAACCGACGACCTTGACGATGTGCGGCGCGGTTTTATCCGCTTCATTGTCGATTTCGGTCGTCAGCGTGCCGATATCGACCGCTTCGTTCTCGAGAGGGCGCAAAGCCGCGCGCACGGTTTCCGGATCGATCGTCGGCAGATCGCCCTGGACGTTGACGATGAATTTCGCCTTGCCGGCTGGATCGACTTTCTGCAGCGCCTCGAAGATCCGATCGGAACCCGATTGATGATCGCTGCTGGTCATGACGACTTCGAAGCCGGCGGCAGAAACCGCATCGAACACCCGGGTGTCGTCGACGGCGACGACGACGCGGCCGATGGCTGCTTCTTTGGCGCGCAGCGCCACCTGAACGATCATCGGCAGCCCGCAAATATCGGCGAGCGGCTTGCCCGGAAGCCGGGTGGAGGCCATGCGCGCCGGGATCAATACGAGCACGCCGTCTAAATTTGAATCACTCATTGGTCGGGCCTTCTATTCCGGGCTGAAAAGTGTCAAAAAGTCTCACGCACAAGACCATTTAGACAGTTGCAACGATCAGCCAAAAGACATAGGTTCCGCGCGATTTCAAGATGGTCCGGTTATGGTCTGCCGGCTGCAAGGGGAGCATTGCAGATGAATTCATACGTCAATACGGCCGTGGGGGCGCTGCTCGGAACGATTTTCGTTCTGATGTCGGTCTCCATCGCGTCCGAAGGGATCTTCCATTCCGAAGCGCCGGAAAAGGAAGGTTTCGCGATCGTTGCCGAAGAGGCGCCCGCCGCCGGTGGCGAAGCTGCGCCTGCCGCTGCTGCCGTTCCGATCGCGCAATTGCTCGCTTCTGCCGATGCCAAGGCCGGTGAAACGGTCTTCAAGAAGTGTCAGGCCTGTCATGACGGCACCAAAGGGGGACCGAACAAGGTCGGTCCCAACCTCTTTGGTGTCGTAGATCGCCCGATCGCCTCGCATGAGGGCTTTGCCTATTCCGCTGCCATGAAGGATTTCTCCAAGGGCAGCAGCGAAAAGTGGACTTTCGAGTTCCTCAACAAGTTCCTGCTGGCGCCGAAGAAGGACGTTCCCGGCACCGCCATGGGCTTTGCCGGTCTGGCGAAGGATCAGGACCGCGCCAACGTCATTCTCTACCTGCACACGCTGGCCGATTCGCCGGTGCCGCTGCCGGACCCGAAGACCGCGACGCAGTGACGCGGACGGTATAATCGCATTTCATACAGAGCCCGGCCCGCGAAGCCGGGCTTTTGCTGTGCGGAGTGTTTTTCAGGCACCCAGGAAATAGGCCCAGAGCGAGACCGTGATGGCGCCGAGCGCCGTCGTGACGGTGATCGTCGAGGCGGCAATGCTATGGCCGACGCCGAATCGATTGGCGATCAGCCAGGCGTTGACGCCTGTGGGCACCGAGGAGGTCAGCACGATTGCCGCCGTCCATTCGGGGCTGAGGCCGAGGAGATGGCTCGCCGCCCAGACGCAGCCGGGCAGCAGCAGCAGCTTCAGGCTCGATGTGACGCTGGCAATGCCGAGATTGCCTGAGATGCCGTATTTCTCCAGTGCCATGCCGAGCGAGATCAGCGCCGCGGGACCGGCAATGCCGGCGATCTGCTTGACGACAGTTTCCAGCGTTACCGGCATGGTGAGACCGGAAAGATGCATGGCCATGCCGCCCGCAAGCCCGATCACCAGCGGATTGCGCACGAGATTGACGGCGATCTGGCGAAGCACCAGCACCATGCTGCGATCGCTTTTGCCGGCGATCTTGCGCTCGGCATGCTCCATGAGCACCGTGCCGGCGACCATCATCACCGGCAGATGCACGGCAAGCAGGATCGACAGCGCCACCAGCCCTTCATCGCCGACGGTGCGCTCGACGAGCGGCAGACCGATGAAGATATTATTGGCGAAAGCCGAGGAAACGCCGGCCAGCACGCCGATCCGTTCGTCACGGCCGAAGAGGCGTGTGGCGGCGATATGGCCGGTCGCCCAGGTGATGGCAACGCCTGAGAAATAGACGATCCACAGCCGGAAAGGCGAGGCGCCATGGAAATCCGCCTCGGCGATCGTGCGGAAGAGTAAGAGCGGCACGGCGATCTTGAAGACGAATTCGCTGAGCGCTTCGCCGACATTCGATGCCATCAAGCCGCTGCGGACGATCAGCCAGCCAATGAGGATCAGGATGAAGATGGGAAGAACGTCGAGAATGATGGCTGACATGAGGGAGGCTGCTTTGTGGGGAGGATAGACCGCTACGGCGCCGCGCCTCTCGTGAGACGCGTAAGGACGCAGCAGCACTTTGAATTCCTTATGCAGTAGCAGCAAACGGCTTGCATTGAAAAGGCAATCGCCGCCGATCCGGCGGCATCCGAGAAACAAAAAAAGCGGGCACAGCCCGCTTTTCCGCTCCGGCCTTGCCGGATATCCGATCGCAAAACTGCCAGTTCATCCGTGGTCAGCATCGCGCCGGTAAGATCGAGGGGATCATCCCTCGTGCGTCCGACCGCAACTGAAAGCTGCTCATGCCGGTCTTCTTGCGACCATTTCTAGATTTGGAAAATGACAGGGGCATGACGAATGGGCGGCAGTTTTGCGAAGAAATAGCCGCGCCATCCACCATTTATCCTTCCAAACCGCGGAAATTTCGCTAAGACCAAACCCCGGCTATCACAAATCCGGGACTCCCCATTTCATGACAAGATTCGATGTTCTGACAGTCGGCAACGCAATCGTGGACATTATTGCCCGTTGCGACGACCAGTTCCTCATTGACAACCAGATCACCAAGGCGGCGATGAACCTCATCGATGCCGAACGGGCCGAACTCTTGTATTCGCGCATGGGGCCGGCGCTCGAAGCCTCCGGCGGCAGCGCCGGCAATACGGCGGCCGGCGTTGCGAACCTCGGCGGCAAGGCTGCCTATTTCGGCAATGTCGCTGCCGATCAGCTCGGCGACATCTTCACCCACGACATTCGCGCCCAGGGCGTTCACTACCAGACGAAGCCCAAGGGCACCTTTCCGCCAACGGCGCGTTCGATGATCTTCGTCACCGAGGACGGCGAGCGGTCGATGAACACCTATCTCGGCGCCTGCGTCGAACTCGGGCCCGAGGACGTCGAGGCCGATGTCGTGGCAGACGCCAAGGTCACCTATTTCGAAGGTTACCTCTGGGATCCGCCGCGCGCCAAGGAAGCGATCCTCGATTGTGCCCGCATCGCCCATGAAAACGGCCGAGAAGTGTCGATGACGCTGTCCGACAGCTTCTGCGTCGGCCGTTATCGCGGTGAATTCCTCGATCTGATGCGCTCCGGCAAGATCGATATCGTCTTCGCCAATCGCCAGGAAGCGCTGTCGCTCTACGAAACCGACGATTTCGAAGAGGCGCTGAACAGGATGGCCGCCGATTGCAAGATCGCCGCGGTGACGATGAGCGAGGATGGTGCCGTCATCCTGAAGGGCCGCGAGCGTTATTACGTCGATGCGATCAGGATCAGGGAGGTCGTGGATACGAC
The DNA here is from genome assembly GCF_001854685.1 of Rhizobium sp. RSm-3. Lineage (NCBI taxonomy): Bacteria > Pseudomonadati > Pseudomonadota > Alphaproteobacteria > Hyphomicrobiales > Rhizobiaceae > Rhizobium > Rhizobium sp. RSm-3. The sequence goes on from NZ_MAWZ01000001.1 coordinate 126,001, forward strand.
GGGTGCCGGCGATCTCTTCGCCTCCGGCTTCCTCTACGGCTACACGCAGGGCCGCTCTCTCGAGGATTGCGGCAAGCTCGGCTGCCTCGCCGCCGGCATCGTCATCCAGCAGATCGGTCCGCGCCCGATGACCTCGCTGTCCGAAGCTGCCGGGCAGGCGGGGCTTATTTAAAGGCTTCGCCGGGATAGGCACCCCAGATTTCCGACTGCGCCACCCAACCGGAGGCGCCGTCGGTCTCGGCACGGCACCAGTCGCCGTTGCACTCGCCGATCGTCAGCATCACCCCGGGTTCCAGCTTGGCAACGATCGATGCGGAGGGTTGCGCCTCGCGGCGCAGATTGACGAAAACGCCCTTGGCCTTCGTCTTCATCCACGGGGCGGCGATCGCCGCGCGCTGGCCTGACAGCAGCGACTGGTTCACCCAGCCTTCGGTGCCGTCGGCATCACGGATGCGGCGCCAATTGTCGTATTCCTGGATGATCTCCACCGGCAGGCCGGATTTCAGGTACATCCACGAAACGGCATAATCCGTTCCCGGGCCGATGCGCAGGTTGACGCGCTTGGATTTCAGTGTGACGAAACGCGGCAATGGCAGCCCGCTCGGCCCCTTGGCGGCCTGCGCATGGGCGAATTCGACCGTTCCCATGGATGCAGCCAGAGCGATGGCAAGGGCAAGGCAGGACTTCAGGACTTTGCTGCGCATGGAAGTTTCCGTTTGCTCGAATTCGCGGGCAGGCCCGGCCTGCTCGCGGTCCGGGCTCTGACATTCCCACGGCTGCACCGCGAGTTTTGTTTGTCTTCGCGTGCGGGTCTGGTAGAAAATGCCCGGATGGGAAAATTATCACCCCTCTTGGTTAAAGACCTCTGAACAAGGCACCACAGCCAGCCATGACAGCGAAGAAAAAACCGAAGGTCTACATCACCCGCAAGCTGCCCGATGCCGTCGAAACCCGCATGCGCGAGCTCTTCGACGCCGAGCTGAATATCGACGACGCGCCGCGTTCCGTTCCCGAGCTCATCGCCGCGGTCAAGACCGCCGACGTGCTGGTGCCAACCGTCACCGACCGCATCGACGCGGCGCTGATCGATCAGGCCGGGCCGCAGATGAAGCTGATTGCGAGCTTCTCCAACGGCACCGACCATATCGACGTCGAGGCGGCGGCGCGCAAGGGCATCACCGTCACCAACACGCCGAACGTCCTGACCGAGGATACCGCCGATATGACCATGGCGCTCATTCTCGCGGTTCCGAGAAGGCTCGGCGAAGGCGCCCGCGTGCTGACGGACAAGCCGGGCGAATGGGCCGGCTGGTCCCCCACCTGGATGCTCGGCCGGCGCATTCACGGCAAGCGCATCGGCATCGTCGGCATGGGCCGCATCGGCACGGCGGTCGCCCGCCGCGCCAAGGCTTTCGGCCTGTCGATCCACTACCACAACCGCAAGCGCGTCAATCCGGCCGTCGAGGACGAACTGGAGGCGACCTATTGGGAAAGCCTCGACCAGATGCTCGCCCGCGTCGACATCGTCTCGGTCAATTGTCCGTCGACGCCGGCGACCTTCCACCTGATCTCGGCGCGCCGGTTGGCGCTGCTGCAGCCGACCGCCTATCTCGTCAACACCGCGCGCGGCGATGTGGTCGATGAAGCTGCGCTGATCAAATCTCTGAGGGAGGGCCGGATCGCCGGCGCCGGTCTCGACGTCTTCGAAAACGAGCCTGCCGTCAATCCGAGGCTCGTCAAGCTCGCCAATGAGGGCAAAGTCGTGCTGCTGCCGCATATGAGCTCGGCGACGATAGAAGGCCGCATCGATATGGGCGACAAGGTGATTATCAACATCCGCACCTTCATCGACGGCCACAGGCCGCCGAACCGGGTGCTGCCCGGCCGCTGAAGCCGAGCTGGAGTCAGGCGGCCTGGATGCGAGGCGCAAGGCTCTTGCGCATCTCGACGAACGTCGTTCTGGCAAAGCCGGGATGCGCTTTTTCGGCGGTTCTCAAAAATCCCCAGGCGGCAAAGACGGCGTGATTGTCGGTGAGCTCGATGCGCGTTTCCAGCCGCAAAGCGGGAAGACCGAGCTTTGCGGCCGTCTGTTCGGCAATCGCCAATAGCTGCTTGCCGAGGCCCTTGCCCTGCAGCCCGGGCAAAACGGCGAGCTTGCCGACATAGAGGCAATCGGCCTCCGGCCGGAGGAACAGGCAGCCGATCAGCTTTTCGCCGTCGACGGCGACATGGCCGATCTCGGCCCTGGCCTTTTCGGCCAGCGACGCCGCCGTCAGCGCGAGCGCCGAGGATGGCGGATCGATCCTGCCGTTCATCGAAGCGAAGGAGGCGAGGATGAGCGCGAGCAGTTCGTCCCAGCGTGTGAAACTGTGATCAAGAGGAATAATCGTCATCCGGCCTGTCTTTGTGTTGTGCGGCGTCTTTTGTAGCGGACAGTGTCGAACCGGGCCTTGAGCGCGTCATAGAGCAGCAACCGTCCGATCAGCGGTTCGCCGCTGCCGGTGACGAGCTTGATCGCCTCCATCGCCATCATCGTGCCGATGACGCCGGTCAGCGCGCCGATGATGCCGGCCTCGGCGCAGGCTGGAATCAGCCCCGCCGGCGGTGCTTCCGGAAACAGGTCGCGATAACAAGGGTTGGGCGTCCCGTCCTCGGCGTTCTCATAGGGCTTGAGAACCGTCAGCGAGCCATCGAAACGCCCGACGGCGCCGCTGACGAGCGGAATGCGTGCTTCCTCGGCCGCATCCGCGGCGGCATAACGCGTGTCGAAATTGTCGGAGCCGTCGATCAGCAGATCGAAGCCGGACAGTTGCCGGCAAGCCGTCTCCGCGGAAAAACGTTCCTCGAAGCGGATCAGCCGGACATGCGGATTGAGCCTGGCGATGGCGACTGCGGCACTTTCCGTCTTCAATTCGCCGATCGTGCCCGAATCATGGATCACCTGGCGCTGCAGGTTCGACAGCGACACCCGGTCGTCGTCGACGATACCGAGCGTGCCGATCCCGGCCGCGGCCAGATATTGCAGGACTGGCGCACCGAGACCGCCTGCGCCGATCACCAGCACACGGGCGGCTTTCAGTCTTTGCTGGCCGGCGCCGCCGATCTCGGGAAGCAGGATGTGGCGGTGATAGCGGGCGATTTCATCAGGGCTGAGCGGTTCCATGGCGCCGATATTATCATGGCGCCAGGCGCTGGGAAAAGCCGCCTCGCTCATTCGAACACCCTTCCCTCGGCCACCGTGAAGAACTGCGCCCTGTCGCCGAGCGCCGAAAACATCGCGCGATCCGTTCCGGTCATGAAGGCCTGGCCGCCGAGCCCGTCGATGAGGTCGAACAGCGCGGCGCGGCGGCCCTCGTCGAGATGGGCGGCGATCTCGTCGAGCAGCAGAATCGGCGCATGGCCGGTGAGATTGCCGACGAGGCGCGCATGCGCAAGCACCATGCCGACAAGCAGCGCTTTCTGCTCGCCGGTGGAGCAACGTTCCGCCTCCATCGCCTTTTCCCGGTGATGCACGATGAGATCGGCCCGGTGCGGCCCCTCCAGCGTCCGCCCTGCGCCGGCATCGCGGTAGCGGCTCTCTGAAAGCATGGCCGCGTAGTCGTCTTCGAGGTCGACCGAGGGGCGCGAAAACTGGCCATCCATAAAGCCCGAGAGCTGCAGCGATGCCGAAGGGAAGGGCGAGCTTTCGCGCGTCTCCTCGATCAGCCGGGTCAGCAGACCGAGCATTTCCTGCCGGGCAAGCGCCATGGCGATGCCGAGGCTCGCCATCTGTTCCTCGATGCCGGCAAGCCAGGAGGGGTCGAAGCGGCCTTCATCCAGCAATTTGTTGCGGCTGCGCATGGCGCGCTCGAAATCGCTGGCGCGGCGGCCATGGGCGGGATCGAGCGACAGCACCAGCCGGTCGAGAAAGCGGCGCCGGTCGGAGGAGGCGCCGGTAAAGAGGCCGTCCATCGCCGGTGTCAGCCAGAGAAGCCGCAGATGGTCGGTCAATTCGTCGGCGGTCTTGGCCGGGGTGCTGTTGATCCGCAGCCTGCGGACGGTGGTCTCCTCGCCCGTTTCGACGCCGGTGCCGATTTCGACTTCGCCTTCCATGCCGTCAAGCGCGGCGAAGATCGAAAAACCGCCGGCCGCGCCGACGCGGGTAATGTCGCCATAGGCGGCCCGGCGTAGGCCGCGGCCCGGCGACAGCAGCGAGACCGCCTCCATCAGATTGGTCTTGCCGGCGCCGTTGTCTCCCGTCAGCACGGCGTGCCGGCCGTCAAGGGCAAGGGCCGCCGCCGCATAATTGCGGAAGTCTGTCAGCTTCAGACGGGAAAGAGAAACCTTGTGCGGCATCGAATGTCCGGAATCGTGAAGCGTGACAGCTAAGCCTAAGCGGCGTTGATGGCAAGGCTCGGCAAGCATTGCTGCCGTGATCGCTGGTGCCACCGGTTCGGTAGGGATCAGCTTCAGGCATGATACTGCGCGGGACCGAATTCCCGTTAAAAATACAACCTGGAGACGGATGCTCCAATGTTGCCGAGGCGCTGGGGCCGGCCGCCTTTTCCAGCGTCTGCGAGCCCCGCATATTCGAGGTTTTGCCACAATCGCCCGGGGCGGCTGACGTTACGTAAAGCCAAAAAAACCCGGTTGAATTTTGCAACTTTAGGGTTGAGTTATCCTTCAAAAACGATATGGTAAACGAAATGTTTATGTATCAGAGAGTGATGAAGTGCCAGATCCGGTTGATATTATCGTTGGTCGCAACGTAAGACAGTTTCGCGCCCTTCGCCGTGTGTCCCAGCTCGAGCTTGGCGAAGCACTCGGACTGACTTTCCAGCAGATCCAGAAATACGAAAAAGGGACGAACCGCGTTTCCGCCAGCAAGCTGCATCAGATCGCGATGTTTCTCGATGTCGACATCGCCGCTCTTTTCGAAGGAACCGGCATATCGCAATTCGGCAGCCGTATCGAACTCAGCCCTGACGCCTATGCGCTTGCACTGACCTACGACAGACTGAACTCGACGGCGGGCAAGGAAGCGGTCAAGACCATCCTGACGATCATGTGTGGCGAAACGGCCGATAGCGCCGCCTGATCTCGCCGGAGCCGGATAGGTGCCTTCAAGGTCGGCGCTGCCTTTTAGTGAATCTCGCATTCGTGCAGTGCCATCAGCAGGTCGTCCTGCGTCTGGTGGCCGGCATGATAAAGGTCGATCGCAATACTGGCGATGGAAAGCCCCTGCTGGCTGCGAAGCTTGATGTTGCGCTCGGCGCACCATGTGTAGATGGCGCCGGCGAGAACGTCGACGTCTTCGGACTGGGAGGTAAAGGCTGGCGCCATGGCAGATACCCTCGGTTTGGTTGTTCCCGCGCCTCTCAGGACGCTTTATCACCTTGATTGCCCGCATAATCCTTTCCGGATATCGATTCCGATCTTCGGGGTTATGCGCTGACGGCAGAGACTGAATTCATTTGGAAAACTTGCAAGCGGCATCATTGGGCTGCGTTAATGTAAGTCATGTTCCGCTCAGCCGTCGTGCCGATCCGGGACAAATTCCTCGATGCGAATGGTGGGTGTGCCGAAACGGGACTGTTGGAACCGAAAAAGCCGGAGACGTTTCCGTCCCCGGCTTTCGAGATGGATCTATCGATCGCGGTTCAGCCTTCGAAGAATTCCTTCATCCGGGCGAAGAATCCCGTCGATTCGGGATTGTTCTCCTTGGAGGAAAGCTGTTCGAATTCCTGCAGCAGCTCGCGCTGGCGCTTGGTCAGCTTTTGCGGCGTCTCGATCTGGATCTGGATGTAGAGATCGCCTGTCTGCGCCGAACGCAGCACCGGCATGCCCTTGCTCTTCAGGCGGAACTGTTTTCCGGCCTGCGTGCCCTCGGGCACGCTGACGCGCGATTTGGTGCCGTCGAGCGTCGCCACGTCGAAGGTGCCGCCGAGAGCTGCCGTCGTCATCGAGATCGGAACGGCGCAATATAGATCGGCGCCGTCGCGCTGGTAGAATTCATGCGGCTTCACCGACAGGAAGATATAGAGGTCGCCTGCCGGTCCGCCGCGGGCGCCGGCTTCGCCTTCGCCCTGCAGGCGGATGCGCGTGCCGTCCTCGATGCCGGCAGGAATATTGACCGAGAGCGAACGCTCTTCCGTCACCCGGCCCTGGCCGTGGCATTTCGGGCAGGGATCGGGAATGATCTGGCCGCGGCCGTGGCAGGTCGGGCAGGTCCGCTCGATCGAGAAGAAGCCCTGCGCGGCGCGCACGCGCCCGCTTCCCTGGCAGGTGCCGCAATTCTTCGGCTGTGTGCCGGGCTTGGCGCCCGAACCCGAACAGACGTCGCAGGTGATCGAGGTGGGAACACGGATCTGCGCCGTCTTGCCGGAGAAAGCCTCTTCCAGCGTGATTTCCATATTGTAGCGAAGGTCGGCGCCGCGTTCGCGGCCGCCCGACGAGCGTTGGCGCGCCCGTCCGCCGCCCATCATCTCGCCGAAGATATCCTCGAAGATGTCGGAGAAGCCGCCGCCGGCAAATCCGCCGCCGCCACCGCCGCCCATGCCGCCATGCTCGAAAGCCGCATGGCCATAACGATCATAGGCCGCCCGCTTTTGCGGGTCCTTGAGCATCTCGTAGGCTTCGTTGATTTCCTTGAACTTGCGTTCGGCGTCCTTGTCATCCGGGTTCTTGTCCGGATGAAATTTCATCGCCAGCTTGCGGAAGGCGCTCTTCAGCTCTTTCTCGTCCGCCGTCTTGGCTACACCCAGAGTTTCGTAAAAGTCCGCTTTTGCCATTAAGGATTAAACCCCGGAAATGGATTTCCGGCTGCCATGGTGAGCAGCCGGATCAGGTGTTGAAGCATAACCACGCCGTCGCGGATTACGCGGACTTTTTACGGTCGTCGTCCTTGATTTCCTCGTAGTCGGCATCGACGACATTGTCGCCGCCTTCCGCAGAGGCATCGCCGGCAGCGCCGCCTTCGGCCTGCTGCGCTTCATAGATCGCCTGGCCGAGCTTCATCGACACTTCCATCAGCGTCTGGGTCTTGGCCTTGATGTCGTCGGCATCCGGCTCGGTTGCTTCCGAAGCCGTCTTCAGCGCGGCGATCGCATCCGAGATCGCGGTGCGGTCAGCCTCGGAAACCTTGTCGCCGTAATCCTTCAGCGACTTCTCCGTGGAGTGGATCAGGCTTTCGGCCTGGTTCCGGGCTTCGACGGCCTCACGGCGCTTCTTGTCCTCGGTGGCATGGGCTTCGGCATCCTTCACCATCTTCTCGATGTCGGCGTCGGAAAGACCGCCGGAAGCCTGGATGCGGATCTGCTGTTCCTTGCCGGTGCCCTTGTCCTTGGCCGAAACCTGCACGATGCCGTTGGCGTCGATGTCGAAGGTGACTTCGATCTGCGGCATGCCGCGCGGCGAAGGCGGCAGACCGACAAGATCGAACTGGCCGAGCAGCTTGTTGTCGGCAGCCATTTCACGCTCGCCCTGCGAAACGCGGATGGTCACGGCCTGCTGGTTGTCTTCGGCGGTCGAGAAGGTCTGGCTCTTCTTCGTCGGGATCGTCGTGTTGCGTTCGATCAGGCGGGTGAAGACACCACCGAGCGTCTCGATGCCGAGCGACAGCGGCGTGACGTCGAGCAGCAGCACGTCCTTGACGTCGCCCTGCAGAACGCCGGCCTGGATGGCGGCGCCGAGTGCGACCACTTCATCCGGGTTGACGCCCTTGTGCGGCTCCTTGCCGAACAGCTGCTTGACGACTTCCTGGACCTTCGGCATGCGGCTCATGCCGCCGACGAGAACCACTTCGTCGATTTCGGCCGCGGTGACGCCGGCATCCTTGAGGGCTGCCTTGCACGGCGCGATCGTGCGCTGGACGAGGTCGTCGACCAGGCTTTCGAGCTTGGCGCGGGTCAGCTTCAGCGTCAGGTGCTTCGGGCCGGAGGCGTCAGCCGTGATGAACGGCAGGTTGATTTCGGTTTGCTGCGAGGACGAAAGCTCGATCTTGGCCTTTTCGGCAGCTTCCTTGAGGCGCTGCAGGGCCAGCTTGTCGTTCTTCAGGTCGATGCCGTTGTCCCGTTTGAATTCGCCGACGAGATATTCGACGAGACGCATGTCGAAGTCTTCACCGCCGAGGAACGTATCGCCGTTGGTGGACTTCACTTCGAACACACCGTCGCCGATCTCGAGGATCGAGATATCGAAGGTGCCGCCGCCAAGGTCGTAGACGGCAATCGTCTTGCCTTCTTTTTTGTCGAGGCCGTAGGCGAGTGCGGCCGCGGTCGGCTCGTTGATGATGCGCAGCACTTCAAGACCGGCGATCCGGCCGGCATCCTTGGTTGCCTGGCGCTGCGCGTCGTTGAAGTAGGCGGGAACGGTGATGACGGCCTTCTCGACCTTTTCGCCGAGATAGGATTCGGCCGTTTCCTTCATCTTCTGAAGGATCATCGCGGAAATCTGTGCGGGCGAGTAGCCCTTGCCATTGGCTTCGACCCAGGCGTCGCCATTGTCGCCCTTGACGATGGTGAAGGGAACGAGGTGCTTGTCCTTCTCGACGGTCGGATCTTCATAGCGGCGGCCGATCAGGCGCTTAACCGCAAAGAGCGTGTTCGTCGGGTTAGTGACCGCCTGGCGCTTGGCCGGCTGGCCGACGAGGCGTTCGCCATCCTCGGAAAAGGCTACCATGGAAGGGGTCGTACGCGCACCTTCCGCATTCTCGATAACCTTCGCGTCCTTGCCGTCCATGACTGCGACGCAGGAATTCGTCGTTCCAAGGTCGATACCAATTACTTTTGCCATGTCATTCTCTCCTTGAAGCAAGCTGTCTGAACCCCGAGAAGGCATTCCCTGACAGCCCCTTACGGGATGGGTCTACTTAAGATTACGCAATCGTGATTGCGGTGATGCGGCGTATATAAGGAGCGGTTTTCTGGACTGCAAGGCGGGAAATGGCCCGGAATCCAGCAAAACGAATGTGTTGCATTCAATTTTTACAGTCGCCGCGAACGAGCTCGCCCGCCGTCCGGAAAGCGGAAGATTTCTAGCGCATCCGGCTTGCGCAGGCCATGCAGCAAAAGATCTCACTGGCCCATGATCAGATCGAGCAGGGTCGTGCGCCGCGGCTGGACGGAAGAGGTCGACTGCGGCCCCCCGACATCGCCGGGCGGCACCATGCCGTCGTAGCCGGAACCGCCGCCTTCGGCAATGTCGCCTGGAGGAACCGGCCCGTTGCCTGATGTCGCGCTTTGTTGCCGGACAGGCGCCTGCGGATAGCGGTTTGCGTTGTCGCCGCCGCCGAAGACGCCGGAAATAATGCCGCCGATCGTCGAAGGCGGCGCCTCCGCCGTCATCGGTTGCCCGTTGCCTAACTGCCCATCGCCGGGTGCTGCCTGCGCCATCGGCTGCCCATTGGGATCGTCGATCAACTGGCCGTTGCCGAACAGCGGTGCCGGCGAAAGTCCCTTATGGGCGGCGATCATGAATTCCTTCCAGGCTTTGGCCGGAAGACCGCCGCCGGTGACCTTCTTCATCGGTTTGCCGTCGTCATTGCCGAACCAGACGCCGGTGGTCAGGTTGCTGGTGAAGCCGACGAAGAGCGCGTCGCGCGAATTCTGCGTCGTGCCGGTCTTTCCCGCCGCCTGCCAGCCGGGGATCTTGGCGCTCTTGCCGGTGCCGTTGTCGATGACGCCCATCATCATCGCATCCATCTCGGCGACGATCTGCTCGGACAGCACGCGCGGCGGGCTGTCATAGGTATTTTCGTAAAGAACCTTGCCCTCGGCGGTCGTTACCCGGCGGATGACGTGCGGGGTCGCCTTGTAGCCGCCATTCATGAAGGCGGCATAGGAGGCGGTGAGTTCCATCAGCGACACTTCCGAAGTGCCGAGCGCGATCGAGGCGTTCGGCTGCAGCTCGCTTTCGATTCCGAGCCGATGGGCAAGCTTGATCACCTGATCCGGCCCGTCATACATCACCAGCTGGGCGGCCACCGTGTTCAGCGACTTGGCGAGTGCGGTCGCCAGCGTCACCTCGCCATTGTATTTCTTCTCGTAATTCTCGGGCGTCCAGTCGCCGATGCGGATCGGCGCGTCGTTGAACACCGAAAAGGGCGTCAGTCCCTTTTCGAGTGCGGCGGCATAGACGAAGGGCTTGAACGAGGAGCCCGGCTGGCGTTTGGCCTTGACGGCGCGGTTGAACTGGCTCGTCGCATAATCCCTGCCGCCGACGAGCGCCCGGATTGCCCCGGTGCCGTCGATCGAGACGAGCGCCGCCTGCGAGGCGTCGAGCTTTCCGCCCTCCTTGTCGAGCACGTCGACCAGCGATTGCTCGGCCTTCCTTTCCAGCGACTTGTCGATGGTCGTATCGACGATGACGTCTTCCTTGACGTCGCCGATCAGGCCCGGCAGCTCGTCCATCACCATGTCGGCGACATAGTGCCCGGCGCCCGACCAATAGCTCTTGGCCGAAGCCGGGGTCTGCGACATCGCGGTCTTGACTTCGGAATCGGTGATGAAGCCCTGTTCGCGCATTGCCGCAAGCACGAGTTGGGCGCGCGCATTGGCGGCATCGGGGTCGCGGGCCGGCGAAAGCCGCGACGGCGCCTTGAGCAGGCCGGCGAGCACCGCGGCCTCACCGAGATTCACGTCACGCGCCGATTTGTTGAAATAGCGCCGTGACGCCGCCTCGACGCCATAGGCGTTCGATCCGAAGAACACCCGGTTGAGATACATGGCAAGGATCTGGTCCTTGGTGTATTTCTGCTCCAGCCAGAGCGAGAGCAGCACCTCCTGCACCTTGCGTTCCAGCGTTCTTTCGGGCGACAGGAAGAGGTTCTTGGCGAGCTGCTGCGTCAGCGTCGAACCGCCCTGCACCATGTGGCCGGCCGTGAAATTGGTCACGATCGCCCGGCCGAGGCCGAGCGGGTCGACGCCGAAATGCGAATAGAAACGCCGGTCCTCGATGGCGATGACGGCTTCCGGAATGTAAGGCGACATGTTTTCGAGCGACAGCGCCTCGCCGCCGGTGGCGCCGCGATTGGCGATAACGCTGCCGTCGACGGCGGTGATCTTGACGTTCGGCGGTCGTTCAGGGATCGCCCATGTGCTGGCGCTCGGCATGCGCGAGCCATAATAGACCACGAGCCCGGCCACGCCGATGCCGGCCCAGATGAACAGCACGACGCACCAGTAGATCACCCGGCGCAGGAAGCCGAAAAAGCCGCCGCCTTCGCGTTCCCGCGGCTCGCGCCGGCGCCGGGGGGCGGCACGCTGCGGCGGCTTGGAGCCGCCGCGCCGCGCAGATCGGCTTCCGGCAATGCGGTCATCGGCATCGAGCGAAAACTCGTCATCGTCGCGCGCCGGGCGGCCGCTGAAGGACGGTTCTATTCTGTCGCCTGATCTGCCTCTGCCTGCCATCGCCGACCGGTCACACCCCATGTTCGATCGCGAAGCGTGACTTCGCACAACGGCACTTTTGCAGGCGCCGCCACCCGACTGAACTGTAAATGCGGCGATTTAACGGGGTGTTAACGATGGAAAGCAGAACACGCCGACAAAGCGCGTTGCGTCAATCCGGTTGCATGCAACGCGCTTTAAGTCTTTGATTTATCACTATCGTTGTTCCAAAACCGCTGCGCACTTTTGGGCAGCATTCATTGGCGCTCAGAACTGACGGGCCTCGTAATCCTCGAGCGTTTCCGGGTCCTGCTTATATTCCCACGCACCCAGATGAAAGCGACGCCAGATCTGGCCGGAAGGGTTGAGGCTTGCCCCATCGATAAGTCGCACAGGAAGGAGTGGGTTGTGTTTATGCCAGACGGTAACATCAATAACGGCTGCCCGAGCGCCGAAAAGCCTTGGGAAAGCCAGGTAGTCTTGCGTCATCAGGGTCCAGCCTCGAACGGATCAAAATCGATCCGCAACATCGCGAAAGTGCAACAAAGAATCCCGCAGCACAAGGGCATCGCGATGCCTTCACATCAAATTGTCGGGGATCTCCGGGAGGGGCGAGGAGGCTGGCTGAAGATGCGTTACGCCGACATGCGCGAGCTGCTATTGGCACCCCGCCGCACATCTTCTGTCTGGTCGGTGGAACCAATAGGCTCCGTGATGGTTTAGGATGAAGCGGGACAACCCCTCACGTCCCGCGCCCGGATCGGCCGTCTCCCCTCAACACGCGCCGATCGACATCAGGCCCGGTGCATCCCCTCATGGGAGCGCCGGGCTTTTTCTTGACTGCCCGCCGGTGGCCGGGCAAGCCGAAAGGGACGGCGCTGCCGCTGCCCCTTCCCATCTCATTGGTCGCAGGAGGGATCGCCGGGCCGGCAATCGAAATTCCTGCGATCGGGTCTGCGATCCCCATCTCTCCGGTCGTCCCGTCGATTGCCGTCGCGTCCGTCCTGGTCGCCATTTCGGTTGCGCCAGTCTCTGTCGCGATCCCGATCGCGCCAATCCCGGTCGCTGTCGCGGTTGCGATCTCCGTCGCGCCAGTTCCGATCGCGATCCCGCCCATCCCGATCGCGATTATCCCGATCCCGATTATCGCGATCTCTGTCACGATCCCGATTGTCGCGGTCGCGATAATAGTAGTCCGGGCCGCGGCTCCAGCGGTCGCGCTCCCGATAGAAATCGCGGTTGCGGTAGTAACGATCCCAGTAATTGTCGACACTGAAGCGGATGACCGGAATGCCGAGCGGACGATAATATTGCGGACCGACATAGATGCGGCGCTGCTGATAGAGGGCCTGCACATATTGGCCGGAGACCCAGCCGCGGCCGCCGTAGAACTCCACGTCGCACCAGTTGAGATCGGAAAGGCAGCCGCGGATCTCGACGGAAGAGCCGGCGGGTATGACCGCGACGGCGGGATAGCGGGTGCTCGGACCCGCGCGCATGTTGACGTTCGCCGTCGAATAGCCTTCGGCAGCCTGCACGATCACAGGCGTCAGCATGAACAGGCCGGCCACGGCGATTTTAGCAAACAGATTTTTCACGTTTTCTCACTCCTTGTAGGCGCATTTGGGGCAGCGCCTGGCTGCACTTGCCTGGCATCTTCAGTCTGAAAACGAAAAGGTCGAGCGATCGTCCGCGCGTGCGAGAGCGTTATCATTCGCCTTGTCTTTCAATGACTTATATGCGGCCCGCGATGAACGCAGCTTGAACGCGGAAATTGCTGCCAATGCCTTTAGGCCGTGCGATGCTTCCGATAACCCGGCGATCCCGCGCGCCGTTAACGATCCGTTAACCTTTCGGAGGCAGTCTCATTGCAATACCCGCTTCTCCTTGACCACGGATGAACTGGCACTGAGCGAGCGGATGACGAAAGGCCGGTTTCAACCGGCCTTTTTGTTACTGCGATCTGGCACGCCGTTTCGTTCAGGCAGCAAGCGCCTGAAGAATCCGAACCCAGGAGCGGATACCCTTGTGGTAGGAGACAAGCTCGTATTTCTCGTTCGGCGAATGGATGCGGTCATCGCTGAGGCCGAAGCCGACGAGCAGCGATTCCATGCCGAGCATCTTCTGGAAATCGCCGACGATCGGGATCGACCCGCCCATGCCGATGACGATGGCGGGTTTCGGCCACTCGTCGGAGAGCGCACCTTTCGCCTTGGTCAGAACCGGCGAATCATAGGAGAGGTGGATCGCCGGCGAGCCGCCGTGTGGGTGGAACTCGACCGAGCAGTCGGCGGGAATCTTCGAACGCATATAGCTGCGGAAAGCCTCGCGGATGGCGGCCGGATCCTGCGTGCCGACGAGGCGGAACGAAATCTTCGCCGAAGCCTTGGCGGCGATCACCGTCTTGAAACCCTCGCCGGTATATCCGCCCCAGATGCCGTTGATTTCGGCGGTCGGCCGCGCCCAGGTGAGTTCCAGTACCGACCGGCCCTTTTCGCCTGAGGGAATGGAAAGGCCGACTTCGCCGAGGAAGTTCTCGGCAGTCTTCCCGAGCGTCTCCCATGACGCCTTGATGTTCTCAGGGGTTTCCTCGACGCCGTTGTAGAAACCTTCGAGCGTGATGCGGCCCGTCTCGTCATGCAGACCGGCGAGAGCCTCGACGAGGATGTGGATCGGATTGGCCGCAGCGCCCCCGAAGAGACCGGAATGCAGGTCGCGGTCGGCAGCCGTCACGGTGACTTCCTCGCCGACAAGACCGCGCAGTGCCGCGGCGATCGCCGGCGTGTCGCGGTCCCACATGCCGGTATCGCAGACCAGCGCATAATCGGCCTTGAGCTCGGCGGCATTGGCTTCGAGGAAGGGCTTCAGCGACGGCGAGCCGGATTCTTCCTCGCCTTCGAAGAGAATGGTGACGCGGCAGGGAAGCGCGCCGTTGATCTCCTTATAGGCGCGGCAGGCCTCAAGGAAAGTCATCAACTGGCCCTTGTCGTCGGAGGTGCCGCGGCCGGTCAGGATCTTGCGGCCGTCGCCGACATCCTTGATCGTCGGTTCGAAGGGATCGTTTTCCCAAAGCTCGATCGGGTCGACCGGCTGAACGTCGTAATGGCCGTAGAACAAAACGTGCGGCGCGTTGGTGGAAGCGCCGGCATGGTGGGCGACGACCATCGGATGGCCTGGCGTGTCGCGAACGGAGGCTTCGAAGCCGAGCGTTTCGAGATAGCTGACGAGCCATTCGGCAGCCTTGCGGCATTCGGCCTTATAGGCGGGATCGGTGGAAATCGACTGGATGCGCAGCAGCTCGAAAAGCTTTTCGAGGCTCGATGAAAGATTCTGGTCCGCACGCGAAAGAACCGGTTGTATGTCGGCCATTTTCGACTCCTTTTCGAAATTTGGCGGGACGATAGACCAAACCAGGAAAGCAGGCGAGGCGGAAAAGGTAAAAATCGGCAGGGTGCAAAGCGGCTGAAACGACATGGATGAAGTCTCGTGGAGGGGCGCCGCACGATAATAAAGAAAGATCTAATTCAATTTACAGTTAATTAGCACAACCTAAATAGCATCAGCCGAAAATCAGCTGTTCGGGGGGCGCGCAGATGTTTTCGGTCATTGCCTGTATTCGCGACAATCATGATTGGCGCCTGGTCATCGTGGCGGCCGCGGTCTGTCTGGTTGGCGCCATGGCGGCGATGCTGTTGCTTTCCCGTGCCCAGGAGTGCGACGCCGGGCAGCGCAAGCTCTGGATCGGCGCGTCGGGCTTTGCCTTCGGCACCGGCGTATGGGCAACGCATTTCATCGCGATGCTCGCTTATGACGGCGGCACGCCGATCAGCTACGCGCTCGACCTGACGCTGCTTTCCTTTTTCCTGTCGGTGGTCGGCTCATGGGTGGCGATCCTCGCCGCTTCGCAACGTGCCGGACGGTTTTCCCGTATCCGCGGCGGGGTGCTGATGGCGCTCGGCATCGCCTCCATGCACCTGACCGGCATGCAGGCGATCGAGACACAGGCGGTCATCCTCTACGATCCCGTGATGACACTGACGGCGGTCGTCGCCGGAATGCTTCTGTCGAGCGTCGCCTTCCATATCTTTTTCAATCTGAAGGGCGTGAGGCGTCTCCTCACCTCATCGCTGGTCTTCGTCCTCGCCATCTGTACCCTTCACTTCATCTCGATGGGCAGCATTACCCTCGTGCCGGATCCTGGCATGCAGGTTCCCACATTGGTGCTCGACACCCGGGTACTCGCCGCGATCGTCGTGGTGGCGGCAACGGCTCTTATCCTGGTCGCGCTTGCCGTGGTTTTCGTCCAAAGCCACCTGACGGATCTGCGCGGACTGGCCAACGCCTCGCAGGAGGGACTGCTGATCCTGCGCGAAGGCCGGATCATCGATGTCAACGAGCGGTTCCAGGCCCTATCGGGCTGGAAGCTTGCCGATCTCTCGGGCAAGGCGCCCTCGGATGTGCTGACGGCCGTTCAGGGATCCCGGGAGAACAGGCCCGGCGAGACGTTGCTGAACACCCGCGCCGGCAGAGAGATTGCCGTAGAAGCAAACTCCAGCAGGATCGTTTATCGCGGCCGCAATTGCGAGGTGCTGGCGGTGCGCGATCTCACCGAGCGCAAGCAGGCCGAGGAGATGATCGAGCATCTCGCCCACCACGACGTGCTCACCGATCTGCCGAACAGGTCGCTGTTCGACACCCGCATCCGGCAGGCGCTGCAGGTGGCGGAACGCAAGCACACCGAGGTTGCGCTGTTTTGTCTCGACCTCGACCGGTTCAAGGCCGTCAATGATATTTTCGGCCACGCCGAAGGCGACCGCATTCTCCGCAAGGTTGCCGCTATCCTGCGCCGGGTGGCCGGCGAGAGCGATACGATCGCCCGGCTCGGCGGCGACGAATTCGCCATCATCCAATCCGCCGGGCAGCAGCCGGCGTCGGCGCAAAAGCTTGCGGCTGATATCATCAACGAATTCGCCGCCGAGATGGACACAGCCCGTGACCCCACAGCCGTTGGCGTCAGCCTCGGCATCGCGCTCTATCCAAGGGACGGGCGCACGGCCGAAGAACTCTGCAACAACGCCGATACCGCGCTCTACCGCGTCAAGCATGATGGCCGCGGCAGGGCCTGCTTCTTCGACGCGGAAATGGACGAAGCGGCGCGCAACCGCCGCCAGATCGAAAGCGACCTGCGCCACGCGATCATCCGCAACCAACTCCATGTCAGCTATCAGCCGATCCTCAACGCGCAGAGCGGCGAGATCAGCGGCTACGAGGCCTTGATGCGCTGGCACCGGCCGGGCCACGGCATGACCGAGCCCGACATTTTCATCCCGATCGCCGAGGAAAGCGGATCGATCGTTCAGCTCGGCGAATGGATATTACAGCAGGCCTGCAGGGAGGCCGCGCGCTGGCCGCAGCCGCTGAGGATTGCGGTCAATGTTTCGCCGGTGCAGTTCATGCTGCCCAACCTGTGTGAGCGGGTCGAGGCGGTCCTCGCCGAGACGGGGCTCGCAGCCGATCGGCTGGAACTCGAGATCACCGAGACAGCCCTGATCCGCGACCGCGACCGGGTGATGGCAACGCTGCAGCGCCTGCGTAAGTTGGGGGTGCACATCGTCATGGACGATTTCGGCACCGGCTACTCCTCGCTCTCGAATCTGCGCTCGTTTCCCTTCGACAAAATCAAGGTCGATCGCAGCTTCACCGGCGTGCTAGAGCATGATGCGGCGGCGCGATCGATCGTGCGCGCCATTATCGGTCTCGGCCACAGCCTCGGCATGCCCGTCGTCACTGAGGGCGTGGAAACGGAAATGCAGCGCCGGATCGTCGTCGAGGAAGGCTGCGCGCAGGTGCAGGGCCTGTTGCTCGGCAAGCCGGATATCGAGCCGAGCATGAAGCCAGCCGTTCGCAAAAGCATCCTGCCGGAGCAGACCGGAACAGGCATGCCGCCGCGACGGCGCACACGCCTCGTCAGCGAATAATCTTGGGCGAATAATGCCGCTCAGAGCGCCTTGGCGTTTTCCAGCAGCCGGCGGATATATTCGAGCGTCAGCTCGCGCTCGAAAACCCGAAAACCTTTAAACAGCGCAAGGTCGGCCTCGCGCGCGGTTTCGATCGCCTCGGCCTCCATGGCGCGGGCCTTCGGCGTCAGGAAGAGCAGTTGCGCGCGTTTGTCGGATGGATGCGGCCGGCGCTCGATCAGCCCGTCGCGGACCATGCGCGACAGCGTATTCGCCATGGTCGCCTGCTCGATATCGACCCGTTCGAGAAGCTGTTTCTGGGTCAGCCCGTCCTCGGCCCAGAGTTCCAGCAGAATGGGAAACTGGCCCGGAGAAAAACCGAGCCCGACCGCGCGCTGGTGCAGCGAGCGGGCAAAACCCTTCGCCAGCTGGCTGGCAAGGTAAGCTCCCGAATCCATGCGGTTAAATCCCATGATTGCAAGTTAGGCTCAAAACCATCCCGGAGACAATGCAGCAAATCGCATGCGATACTTCAAAATATGCGAGGGGCGACGATAATTTCGAGGGCTTGGAAAAACAAAAGTCGCCATGGCCTGGAGGTTGGCCATGGCGACCTTAAAGTGGGGACAAAGGCCCGGAGAGGGGGATAAGGCCTTTGTCCAAGCCTGACGCGGCGGGGGACAAGCCGGTAATCAGACCCGCGGCGCGATCAAGCGCCGGTGACATGGATTTGTGCCTGCGAATGTGGTTTTTCAAGGGAGGGCGATCGTTACAAATCGGTAACAGTTTGGTGAGCGGAATCTTCCGCCTCGCCCGCCGAACTTTATATGGACCTCGTCCCGTGCCCGCGCTATCCATGCACCCATGAAAAAAGGCGATCACCTCTTCCTAGTCGACGGTTCCGGATTCATCTTCCGGGCGTTTCATGCACTGCCACCGCTGACCCGCAAGACCGACGGCCTGCCGATCGGCGCCGTTTCCGGTTTCTGCAACATGCTGTGGAAGCTGTTGAGGGATGCGCGCAATACCGATGTCGGCGTCACCCCGACACATCTTGCCGTCATCTTCGATTATTCCGCCAAGACCTTCCGCAAGGATCTCTACGACGCCTACAAGGCGAACCGCTCAGCCCCGCCGGAAGAACTCGTTCCCCAGTTCGGCCTGATCCGCGAGGCGACCCGCGCCTTCAACCTGCCCTGCATCGAGACCGAAGGTTTCGAGGCCGACGATATCATCGCCACCTATGCGCGCCTGGCCGAGGCATCGGGTGCCGATGTCACCATCGTCTCATCGGACAAGGACCTGATGCAGCTCGTCAGCCCGAATGTCCATATGTATGACAGCATGAAGGACAAGCAGATCGGCATTCCCGATGTCATCGAGAAGTGGGGCGTGCCGCCGGAAAAGATGATCGACCTGCAGGCGATGACCGGTGATTCCGTCGACAATGTTCCCGGCATTCCCGGCATCGGCCCGAAAACCGCCGCCCAGCTGCTCGAGGAATATGGCGATCTCGACACGCTGCTCGACCGCGCCACCGAGATCAAGCAGGTCAAGCGCCGCGAGACGATCCTTGCCAATATCGATATGGCCAGGCTCTCGCGCGACCTCGTGCGGCTGCGCACCGATGTGCCGCTCGACCTCGATCTCGACGCGCTGGTGCTGGAACCGCAGAACGGCCCGAAGCTGATCGGCTTCCTCAAGACGATGGAATTCACGACGCTGACGCGCCGCGTCGCCGAAGTCTGCGATTGCGATGCCAACGCCATCGAACCGGCGATCGTCAACATCGAATGGGGCAAGGCTGCCCATGGCCCCGATCTCGATGCGGCCGAACCGGCCCCGGTTGCCGGCGGCATCCCCGAGGTCTCGGGCGAATCGGTACCGGTGCCGCCGCGTGCGAAGGCCAAGGCTTCCGTCGAAGGCGCCTTTTCGCCCGCCGATCTGGCCAAGGCGCGGGCCGAAGCCTTTGCGACGCTGCCCTTCGATCATTCGGCCTATGTGACGATCCGCGATCTCGCCACGCTCGACCGGTGGATCGCCGATGCGCGCGATACCGGCCTCGTTGCTTTCGACACCGAGACGACGTCGCTGGATGCGATGCAGGCCGAGCTTGTCGGCTTCTCGCTGGCGATCGCCGACAATACGGCCGATCCCACCGGCACGAAGATCCGCGCCGCCTATATACCGCTCGCCCACAAGAACGGCGTCGGCGATCTGCTCGGCGGCGGCCTTGCCGACAACCAGATCCCCATGCGCGATGCGCTGCCGCGGCTGAAGGCATTGCTGGAGGACGGCGCGGTTCTCAAGGTCGCGCAGAACCTCAAATACGACTACCTGCTGATGCAGCGCTACGGCATCGAGACCAGGAGTTTCGACGACACGATGCTGATCTCCTACGTGCTCGACGCCGGCACCGGCGCCCATGGCATGGACCCGCTCTCGGAAAAATTCCTCGGCCATACGCCGATCCCCTACAAGGATGTGGCGGGCAGCGGCAAGGCGAACGTCACCTTCGATCTCGTCGATATCGACCGCGCCACCCATTATGCCGCCGAAGATGCCGACGTGACGCTGCGGCTCTGGCTGGTGCTGAAGCCGCGGCTGGCGGCGGCCGGATTGACCAGTGTCTATGAACGGCTGGAGCGGCCGCTGCTGCCGGTTCTGGCGCGCATGGAAGCGCGGGGGATCACCGTCGACCGGCAGATCCTGTCGCGCCTGTCCGGCGAGCTGGCCCAGGGTGCCGCGCGCCTGGAAGACGAGATCTATGTGCTCGCCGGCGAGCGGTTCAATATCGGCTCGCCGAAGCAGCTCGGCGATATCCTGTTCGGCAAGATGGGCCTTGCCGGCGGCAGCAAGACGAAGACCGGGCAATGGTCCACCTCCGCGCAGGTGCTCGAGGATCTGGCCGCCGCCGGTTTCGAGCTGCCGCGCAAGATCGTCGACTGGCGCCAGCTCACCAAGCTGAAATCCACCTATACCGACGCGCTCCCCGGCTATGTCCACGCGGAGACCAAGCGGGTCCACACTTCCTATTCGCTGGCATCGACGACCACGGGGCGCCTGTCCTCCTCCGAGCCGAACCTGCAGAACATTCCGGTGCGTACCGCCGAAGGCCGCAAGATCCGCACCGCCTTTATCTCGACGCCGGGCCACAAGCTGATCTCCGCCGACTACAGCCAGATCGAATTGCGCGTGCTTGCCCATGTGGCCGAGATCCCGCAGCTGACCAAGGCGTTCGAGGATGGCGTCGACATCCACGCCATGACCGCCTCGGAAATGTTCGGCGTGCCCGTCGAAGGCATGCCTGGCGAGGTGCGCCGCCGCGCCAAGGCGATCAATTTCGGCATCATCTACGGCATCTCGGCCTTCGGCCTTGCCAACCAGCTATCGATCGAGCGTTCGGAAGCCGGCGACTACATTAAGAAGTATTTCGAGCGTTTCCCCGGAATCCGCGACTATATGGAAAGCCGCAAGGCGATGGCGCGCGACAAGGGTTATGTCGAAACGATTTTCGGCCGGCGAATCAACTACCCCGAAATCCGCTCTTCCAACCCGTCGGTGCGCGCCTTCAACGAGCGCGCCGCGATCAACGCGCCGATCCAGGGCTCGGCCGCCGACGTCATCCGCCGGGCGATGATCAGGATGGAGCCGGCGCTTGTTGAAGTCGGTCTTGGCGAGCGCGTCCGCATGCTGCTCCAGGTCCATGACGAACTCATTTTCGAAGTCGAGGACGAGGATGTCGAAAAGGCGATGCCCATCATCGTCTCTGTGATGGAAAACGCCACCATGCCGGCGCTCGAAATGCGCGTGCCGCTGAGGGTCGACGCGCGTGCCGCCAGCAATTGGGACGAGGCCCATTAGCCTCGTTTCCACAAAATTGGCAAAGATTTTTCCGCTTAATTCAACTCACTGAAATCGCAGCGATTTAGCGACAGGAGCCGTATCGGAACGATACGGCGGGAAGGAACTTATTAACCTTCCTTTTCTATCCCGGTACGGTCGTAATTTGTTAGGCATGAGTGAGTAGCGGACGCATGCGTTTTCCCAGAACCAATTTGACGGACGCCGGGGACTTTTCCAGCGGGATTGAAACGGAACTTCCGGCGGTAGATCCGGGAGAAAAACCGGCGGCGCCGATCTGGCAGAGCAATTTTTCCCTCGCGCCGAACGTCCGTTTTACCCGCACGCCGGAAACGCTGATCAGCAAGCGGCGGGCGCCGGATGAGCCCGTTCGCGATGATTCGCAGATTGGACAGCAGGCGATACGGATCGAGCCGGTCGCCGTTGACGTGCCCTTCGATATCTATCTGCCGGAGCCGGATGAACTTCCCGCAGCACCGCAGATGATCGAACTGCAGCCGTCAGCCGTTCCCGACGAGCCGGTCGCGCCTGCTTTCCGCGCCTCCGCCGAGCTTTCCTCCATTTCGGATTTCGCCTTCTGGGAAGTCATGGCCTTCGAAGAGGCCGAGCCGGTTCGCGCGCCTGCCGTGATCTCGTTCCCCAAGGCCGAGACGGCGCCCGAATCGATCACATCGCTGTTCCGCATCATGGAATGGCGCCCCGGCCGGCCGGTCCCCGTCGCCTCCCGCCCGGTTCCGCCTTCCGCTGCGACCCCCGCAAAGCCCGCCCCGCGCCCTCCGGCCGCCATATCCCTTGAACGGCCGAGGCGCATCCCCGTCGAGATCCCTGTTGTGCCGGCCCCTCCGCCTGCGCTGACCTCTCCGATTGCTCCCGCGCCTCAGGCGGCGCCCGCCCTTCACGCGGTGTCAGCCCCTCAGACCGCACCGGCGCCCCAGCGCACGCCGCCTGTCGCCGCGGTTCTCCCGTCGCCGCGTCTGGCGGCAAGATCCGAAAGGATCGACGCCTCCGGCTATGAATTCCCGCCGCGCGCCCTGCTGCAGGAGCCGCCGGAACGGCTCGGCGAGATCATGTCGCAGGAGACGCTGGAGCAGAATGCCGGGCTTCTGGAAAGTGTGCTTGAAGATTTCGGCATCAAGGGCGAGATCATCCATGTCCGCCCCGGCCCGGTCGTCACCCTTTATGAATTCGAGCCGGCGCCGGGCGTGAAATCGTCGCGCGTCATCGGGCTTGCCGACGACATCGCCCGCTCGATGTCGGCGCTTTCGGCCCGTGTCGCCGTCGTGCCCGGCCGCAACGTCATCGGCATCGAATTGCCGAATGTCACCCGTGAAACGGTCTATTTCCGGGAAATGATCGAGAGCCAGGATTTCGAGAAGAGCGGCTATAAGCTGGCGCTCGGCCTCGGCAAGACCATCGGCGGCGAGCCTGTCATTGCCGAGCTCGCCAAGATGCCGCATCTGCTGGTCGCCGGCACCACCGGCTCCGGCAAGTCGGTCGCCATCAACACGATGATCCTGTCGCTGCTCTACCGCATGACGCCGGAACAGTGCCGGCTGATCATGGTCGATCCGAAGATGCTCGAACTCTCCGTCTATGACGGTATCCCGCATCTCCTGACGCCCGTCGTCACCGATCCGAAGAAGGCGGTGATGGCGCTGAAATGGGCGGTGCGCGAGATGGAGGAGCGTTACCGCAAGATGTCGCGCCTCGGCGTGCGCAATATCGACGGTTACAACGACCGCGTGGCGCAGGCCCGCGACAAGGGCGAGACCATTCATGTCATGGTCCAGGTCGGCTTCGACAAGGGCACCGGCGCCCCGATCGAGGAAAACCAGGCGCTGGACCTGACGCCGATGCCCTATATCGTCGTCATCGTCGACGAAATGGCCGATCTGATGATGGTCGCCGGCAAGGAGATTGAAGGCGCGATCCAGCGTCTGGCGCAGATGGCGCGTGCCGCCGGCATTCATCTGATCATGGCGACACAGCGTCCCTCGGTCGACGTCATCACCGGCACGATCAAGGCGAATTTCCCGACCCGCATTTCCTTCCAGGTGACCTCGAAGATCGACAGCCGCACCATCCTCGGCGAGCAGGGCGCCGAGCAACTGCTCGGCCAGGGCGATATGCTGCATATGCAAGGGGGCGGGCGGATTTCCCGCGTCCACGGTCCTTTCGTCTCGGATACCGAGGTCGAAAAGGTCGTTGCCCATCTGAAGACCCAGGGCCGCCCCGAATATCTCGACACCGTCACCGCCGACGAAGAGGACGAGCCCGAAGAGGAAGAGGCCGGCGCCGTCTTCGACAAGAGCGCCATGGCCTCCGAGGATGGAAACGAGCTCTACGAGCAGGCAGTGAAGGTCGTCATGCGCGACAAGAAGTGCTCGACCTCCTACATCCAGCGCCGCCTCGGCATCGGTTACAACAGAGCCGCCTCCTTGGTCGAGCGCATGGAAAAGGAAGGCCTGGTCGGGCCGGCCAACCATGTCGGCAAGCGCGAGATCGTTTCTGGTCGGGGTGACGGCGAGTAACGGGAGCCGTCGGCGCCTCGAAGGACGTACGGCCCTGGCCTCAGGCTGGGGCCGCAGATCGGGCGGCGCGTTTGTGCACCACCGCGAGCAGGCCTCCGAGAAAGATCGTCCCGACGATAAACAGAAATGCTGCGGCCACGATGGCGGGGCTGATGTTTTCGCGAATTGACGAGAACATCTGGCGCGCAAGCGTCAACTGGTTTGGTCCAGCGACAAACAGCGTCAGCACGACTTCATCAAGCGATGTCGCAAAGGCAAGCACCGCGCCGGAAAGGACGCCGGGCATGGCAAGCGGCAGCGTCACTTTCCAGAAGACTTTTGCCGGAGAAGCCCCGAGACTCGCGGCCGCACGCTCGGTCCGATAGTCGATGCCCTCAAGCGAGGCGGTGATGCTGACCAGCACAAAAGGCACGGCGACAACCGTATGCGCCACGATGACGGCTGCAAAAGTGTTTGGAAATCCGAGGCCGGCAAACAGGATCTGCAGCCCCACGCCGAGCACCACGGCGGGAACGACCATCGGCAGGAGGAATATCGTCCTCAGCGCCGCGGCAAAAACAACGCGCCTGCGCAATGCCAGTGCGGCCAGAATGCCGAGCATGGTGGAAAGCAAGGTGGTCCCCGCACCGATCAGCAAGCTGTTGACGATCGACCGTCGCCAGGCGTCCTCGGTTGCCAGTTCCGCAAACCAGCGATCCGAAAAAGACGGAATGGGATAGGCCAGGAAGCTGCTGGAGGTAAATGCGATCGGAAGGATCGCCAAAAGCGGAGCCAGCAGAAAAATGACCGTTGCCGCGCCGAACAGAAATTTTAGCAATCGAATTGCCATGTCACGCCCCCGTCTTCTTCATGGATAGCCGACCATAAACGCCGTAGAGCACGATCGTCACGGCGAGCAGCACCATACCGAGCGCACCGGCCATGCCCCAATTGGCCGAGCCGGTGGCGTAGAAGGCAATCACCGAACTGATCATCTGGTCCTTTGGTCCGCCGATGAGCGCCGGTGTGATGTAGTAACCGAGCGCTGCCATGAAGACGAGCAGTCCGCCGGAGGCTATGCCGCGCAGGGCCAGAGGCAGCAGGATATGCAGAAAGGCCCGGATCGGCTGCGCGCCAAGAGAGGCTGCCGCCGGCATCAGATTTCGCGGGATTGCGATGAGGACGCTGTAAATCGGCAGAACCATGAAGGGCAGCAACACATGCGTCATGGCGATGACGACACCCGTCCGGTTGAAAAGAAGCGGCAAGGGACTGTCGAGAAGGCCGAGCGACACGAGGAGGGAGTTGATGAGCCCCTTATCCTGAAGGAGGATGTACCAGGCCGCGGTGCGCACCAGCAGCGATGTCCACAGCGGCAGCAGCACCGCGGCAAGCAGGAGCTGTCGCCGCCAGCCGCTCAAGGCGGCGGCCAGCATCGCGTAGGGCAGGCCGATGAGACAGGTCGTCAGGGTCACGACGGCGGCCACGGCGAATGTTCTCAGAAGAATCGCCTGATTGGCGGACTCTCCGGCCGGCATCGCCACGATCGCCCCTGATGCGTCATGCTGAAGATCGACTGCGGCAAGCAGGTTGCGATCGGTATATGGATAGGTCGCTTCGGCGATTGCCCGCCAGAAGGCAACATCGTTCCATCGGGCGTCGATCTCTGCGAGGCTTATCGGCCCGGTGCTGTCTCTCACGGCTGCGACGGTCTTTCGCATCAGCGTGCGGAAGCCCGGCTGGGCGCTGTTCAGTCTTCGAACCACCTCTCCCAGCTTCTGGTCGTCATCGAGCGATTTCAGATCGTCGACAAGGGCAGTCCGCATTTCGTCGGAGGGTTCGGAGGGAAGAGCCCAGGCCGAAATCGCCGCTGTCGTCCGCGGCAGGTTTTGACTGACGACCGGATCGGACACCGCCTGCTCCAGCACGGTCAGAAGCGGCCAGATGAAGAAGACACCCAGGAACAGGGTCAGGGGAAGAATGAGGGCAAAGGTGCCGCTGTGTCGACGGAAAGCACTCATGCTGCGATCACCCAGCAGTCATCAGGCGTGAAATGCGCCACCACCTCGGCTCCGACCGGCCACTCCGCCGATCGCATGTCCGTCCGCACGACGAAGCGGAAGGCATCCTCATCGAGCTGCACCCGCAGGTGGTCGCCCTGATAGACGCTGTCGAGTATTTTCGCCGGCAGGGCGTTCGCCGCCACGCCGATGCCGCCGGCCGCCAGAGAAATGCGCTCGGGGCGAACGGAAATGTGGACGCGGCTTCCGACGGTGAGGGAATTACTGCCAGGCACGATCACATGCCGTCCGTCGGCGATCTCGACCGAAGTGCCGGCCGTGCCCGCCACCCTGACCGTTCCTTCTATCAGATTGGTTTCGCCGATGAATTCGGCGACGACACGTGTCTGCGGTCGGTCGTAAATATCACGCGGCGAACCGATCTGCTCGATGTTGCCGTGGTTGAAGACCGCAATCCGGTCCGACATGGTCAGTGCCTCGGATTGATCATGGGTCACGAACACCACGGTCAGTTCCAGCCGCTTGTGAAGGGCGCGGATATCGAGTTGCATCTGTTCGCGCAACTGTTTGTCCAGTGCCCCAAGCGGCTCGTCCATCAGCACGACCGCCGGCTCGAATACCAGGGAGCGGGCAAGCGCCACCCGCTGCTGCTGACCGCCGGAAAGCTGGGCAGGCTTCCGGCTGCTCATGGCCGACAGTTGCACCATATCGAGGGCGCGTTTCACGCGCTCGTCGATCTCGCTGCGTCCGACACCGCGCATCCTCAGAGGAAAGGCGATGTTGTCGGCGATCGACATATGCGGAAAGAGCGCATAATTCTGGAAAACGACGCCCATCTCGCGCCGATGCGGAGGCAGGTGGTCGATGCGGCGGCCGTCGAGAAAAATGCCGCCGGCGGTCGGGTTTTCGAAACCCGCCAGCATCATCAGCAAAGTCGTCTTACCCGAACCCGACGGTCCCAGAAGGCTGACGAACTCGCCCCTCTCGATGTCGAGCGACAGGTCATTGACGACCTGGTGCAGGCCAAAGGATTTTGAGATTCTTTCAAAGCGTATGCGCGGCGCAGCCATGATGGCCCTCCGTTCGGATTGTCGGCTCCCGGGGAGCGAAGTGACGAAGACGTGCGGAAGCCCCCACGGGTCGATCGGCAGAAGCGATCCCACGGGGGCGATATTCCGTCGGTTATTGTGCCAGCCAGGCGTCGAATCTTTTGGTCAGCGCTTCCGAATTGTCGATCCAGAAATCCGTATCAAGGCTGACTGCCTCCTGCATGTTGGCTTGGGTGGTGGGCAGGTCGGCCAGTTGTTCCGCCGGCAAGCTCTTGCCGGCTTCCTTGTTCGGGAGACCGTAGGCAATATATTGCGGCAGTTTTGCCTGGTTTTCCGGTTTGCTGGCGAAGGCGATGAAGTCAAAGGCAGCATCCTTGTTTTCGGCGCCCTTCAGAACGACCCAGCTATCCACGGCATAGATGCTGCCCGGCCAGACAACTTTGAACTGCCGGCCCTCGGAACGGTTGATGCCGGTGATGCGGCCATTATAGGCACTGGTCATGGCCACTTCGCCGGAAGCAAGCAGTTGCAGCGGCTGCGCGCCCGAGGTCCACCAGACAAGGTGCGGTTTCAACGCGTCAAGCTTGGCGAAGGCGCGGTCGATGCCCTCAGGCGTCGCCAGGACGTCGTAAACCTTGTCCGCCGGCACGCCGTCGGCCATCAGCGCGAATTCGAGCGTGTATTTCGGTCCCTTGCGCAGGGCGCGCTTGCCGGGAAATTTCTTCACGTCCCAGAAATCGGCCCAGGATTTGGGGCCATCGGCAATCTTGGCACCGTCATAGGCGATGGCGGTCGACCAGACGATGGCGCCGACGCCGCAATCACTCACCGCGGAAGGCAGAAACGCATCCTTGCCCCCAAGCTTGTTCCAATCCACCTTCTCAAAAAGCCCGTCGGCGCAGCCGAGCGAGAGCTCATCGGCTTCGACCTCCACGGCATCCCAGGACGGATTGCCTGCCTTGACCTTTGCCTGAAGGACGCCGATGCCGCCGTCCCAGCCTTCGTCGAGCAGAGGCTTGCCGGTCACCTTGGAGAACGGCTTGAAATAGATCTCTCGCTGCGCATCCTGAAAGTTCCCGCCCCAGGACGCGATGGTCAGATCCCGGGCCACGCCCGGTCCCGCGGCGAGCGCCAGCGACAGCAGGCCGAGAGCCGCAATCGTCGAAGTGTTTTTGAATGTCATTCGCTTCCCCTGTTTGTTGAGCGTCCGTCTGACGCCGGTTGACAGCCATGATCTGTGGGGATCGTTGGCAATCGCGGCCGCTCGCAAGGGATGGGCAAAGCCGGCGTCTGCGGACTTTGCCGTGGTGTCATCTCCGAGGTGGAGCGGCGTGTTGCGGGCAATGCTGGCGAATGTCCTGCGGGGCGGAAAGGCGCTTTTTGTTGACCGCGGTGGACACATGGATGCACCGCTCCCGATCAGTCTCCTCCGGCAAGTGGTCGCGCCGCCGGCAAATTTGATGTTTTCGCTTGCGAAGGGCGGAAAACGCGATTGCCAGTCACCAGATGTGTGGTGCATTCTATGCACCACCGTGCACCACTCTTCGTTACGCCAAAAATTGCCCATTCCATGGCATATGAAGATGTAGACGGCATTCCGATTTTGGTTTGGCAGAACCAATATCCGTTCTGGGAGACAGGATTGCGCAGAGGGAAATCATCGGCAGATGAACAGGAAGGTGTTCCGAAACGCGGACGTTTGCCGCCGCTTTCCATGGTGCGTGCCTTCGAGGCGGTCAGTCGCCTGGGATCGATGCGGAGAGCTGCCGACGATCTCAATCTCAGTCACACCGTCATATCCCGCCACGTCCGCAATCTCGAAGCCTGGTTTGGCACGCGGCTTGTCGATGCCGGCCCGCGCGGCATCAGGCTGACGGCGGAAGGCAGAGTTTTTGCCGAGACAGTCGGGGCGGCTTTCGACCTCATTGCCAAATCCACGGCGGAACTGCGTCCGGCAGTCAACCGCACGGTCTTGCGCATCTGGTGCGTGCCCGGTTTCGCCACACGGTGGCTGACGCCGCGTTTCAATCAGCTCCAGCTTGCCTTGCCCGGCATCGATTTCGTCATGCGCGCGACCGATCTCGAGCCGGATTTCACCCGTTATGAGGCCGATGTCGACATCCGCTATTCCGAGGAGCCAAGGGGGAATGTCCGCTGGATCCTGCTGGAAAGGCCTCGTATGTTCCCGGTCACCAGCCCCGAATGGATCAGCCGAAACGCGCCGATACGGACCCTTGACGATCTGGTGCGACAGCCGCTGATCCACGAGGAAAGCCGCGATCAGTGGCGGCAATGGTTTCGCAAGGCTGGCTTCGAGCATGAAGTGACATTGAACGGTCCTCGGCTGTGGTCAGCCAATCTGACCGTCGACGCGGCGGTGGCCGGTCAAGGAATAGCGCTGGCGACTCGTCTGATCGCCGCCGACGACTTGCGCGCCGGGCGGCTCGTCGAATTGCTCGAAACCGATGTCCGGCTTGGCGGCTATTATTTGGTCGGACCCCGGGAGCGTTGGAATGAGGTGACGTCGGCGCGTTTCCGGGCATGGCTGCAACAGTCGATCACTGAAACGACGGGAGGTCACGCCGCTCATGAAAGCGCTAATCCACGGCAATAGACGATAGGCATGCCAATCGCAGCGTCTCGCCGACGAACTGGGTCTTGCCGCCAGTGTAGAAATCCCAATCATCGCCTGCTTCCGCAGCCAGCCGACGTTTCAGATTGGCATAGGCCGCGACCCTTTCGGAGTGATCCCGAAGATAGTCGCGAAACAGGATGCGCTCCTGATGGGCGCGATTATTGGGTCCGCAGAGATAGAGCTTGAAGCCATAAGCTTCGTGATCGCGGGTGAAGGCCCAGCGTTTCTCTCCCCTATCGCCGTGGAAGACAAAATCGGCAGCGCGCACCATTTCGATCGCCATCGGCAGAATGTCATCAGAGATCGTGACGACATCGAGGTCGATCTTCGGCTTGGCCGCCAGGCCAGGCACCGACGTACTGCCGATATGGTCGATGGACAGCACGAGATTGCCGAGCAGCATGGAGATTTCGGCGCTGATTTCAGCAAAGAGCCGCGGCCAGGAAGGATCGTAGTCGACCACTTTGATGGCGCGCATGCCCTTCCTCGCAATTGCTGTCAATGCACTTCGGCGAGCAGCCCGTCGAGGATCGTGACCATCTTCTGCTTGGCCTCTTCGAGCGAGCCGCTATTGTCGAGCTCCGCCACGTCGTAGTCGCCGCGCACCGTCAGCGGCCCGCGGGCAAGTCTGGCCATGATATCCTCATGCGTCTCGCGCCCGCGCGCCTCCAGCCGGCTGGCGAGCACTTCCGGGCGAGCGGTGACGTTGATCACCTTGAGCCGCGGGAAAGCCGCCTGGAAACGGTGAAGCGCCGAGCGGGAACCGTTGGCGACGACGACATGGCCGCGCGACAACGCCACCGAGACCTCGGCCGGAATACCGTATTTCAAGCCATGGGCCTCCCACCAGACGGCGAAGGAGCCCGACTGCTCCATGGCGGCAAACCCTTGGAGGGAGACGGAAAGATGGTCTTCACCCCCGGCGTCGCGGTGGCGGGTGATGACGCGGCGGGTGAAGTGAACGTCGGCGCGGCCGGCGAAATGCCGCGCGGCAAGGTTCATCAGCGTGTCCTTGCCGGCGCCGCTCGGCCCGACGACGACGACCATGATGCCGCGCTCGGCTCCGGCTCCAGGATGGGGTTCGTACGGGCTCATGCGACACGGCGTCCTTGACGCCAGACGGAGCGTGTCACCGGCACGCCATGCGAACGGTGGACGCGGACGAGATCGGCGCGCAGCCCGGTGGCGATCCGGCCGCGATCATCGAGGCTGACGGTGCGCGCCGGCGTCGACGTCACCATGGCGATCGCCTTCGGCAGGGTGATGCTCTCGACCTCGTCGGCGAGGATGAAGGGCGCATGCAGCAGGCTGAGCGGCACGTAATCGGAGGACAGCACGTCGAGCACGCCCATCTCGGCGAGGTCGCGGGCGGCGATATTGCCGGAATGGGACTTGCCGCGCACGATGTTCGGCGCGCCCATCAGCACGCTCATGCCATGTTCGTGCGAGGCGCGGGCGGCATCGAAGCTGGTCGGGAATTCGGCAAGCCGCACGCCGTTGTCGATCGCCTCGTCGACATGCGAGAGCGTCGCATCGTCATGGCTTGCGACGGTGATGCCGCGCTCGGCGCAGACCTTGGCGATGGCGTTGCGATGCGGCGTCGAGTTGCGCGCCGATTCTGCCTGACGCTTGGCGACGAAACGGGCGAAGGCCTCGTCGCTCAGGCCACGCTTCTTCTGATAGTAGAAGATATATTGATCCATCGTCTGGAATTGACGCTGGCCGGGCGCATGATCCATCAGCGAGACCAGCCGCACATGCCGGTCCTTTTCGAAATCGGCGAAATGTTCGAGCACATTGTCGGCCGAAACCTCGCAGCGCAGGTGGAGGAGATGCTCGGCGCGCAGCCGGCCTTCCTTCTCCGCCGACTGGATGGCGTCGGCCATCTCGCGCATCTCGCCATGTTCGAAGCCGCCGTCCTCGTCAGCCCCCATGCGCAGGCAGTCGAACACCGTGGTGATGCCGGAGGTGACGATCTGGGCGTCATGCGCCTGGACTGCGGCCGTCTTGTTCCAGCGGATGCCGGGACGCGGCTGATAATGGCCTTCGAGGTGATCGGTATGCAGCTCGACGAGGCCGGGAATGACATAGTCGCCTTCGAAATCTTCGCCGGCTACCGAGTTGCCTTCGGAAATATCGGCGATCTTGCCGTCGCGAATGACAATCGAGCCCGCGAGGATGTCATCCTCGAGAACGATGCGGGCGTTGGAAAACACGGTCTCTCTGCTCATCTCGTCGGGTCTTTCAGCTTTTGGCGCCGGAAAGCGGCAACCAGGAATGAACTTTGAACGGGGCGCCGCGAGTCTCCTCGGTGAAGACGGCAAGGCCGGAAATCGAAAGCGGCCGGCCGGTGAAATCGGCAAAACGCTCGGTCAGAATGGCTTTCATCACCGCGGCGCGTGTCTCGGGCACCTGGCCGGTGAGCGTCATGTGGAAGCCGAAATCCTCCATGACATAAGGATAACCCCAGCGCTGCAGATTGGCGCGCTGGCTGTCGCTGAGCTTCTCCGGGTTGCGCCGCGCCATATCGGCCTCGGTAAGCGCTGCGCGGAACGGTTCGAAGGACTTTACCACCTTCGAGGCGAAATCCTGAAGAGGTTGATGAAGAGAACCGGGAACGAGGGCAAAAAAACGGCCGAGCTGACCGAGCACGAGCTCGGGAATCTCGAAGGCTTCAGTGCGCGCGGCAAACTCCTCGACGACAGCCATGAGATCCTTCTCGGTGACGGTGGCGGCGAGCGAAAACGGCGCCTTGATCGTCGCGTGAAAGCCGTAGCGGCGCGGGTCGGCGGTCAGCTCGAACTGCTCTGCGGCACCGAGCTGCGCATCATCAGGCGCAGCATAGGTCTTGCCGGCAAAGGCATCGCGGCCGAGCCAGAGCGAGGCCGCGCCGGTCAGGGGATCATCCTTCGGCGGCGAGAAATAGAGAGCGTAGCGCAAGGCTTTTATCCTGGGGATCGTCGAAACGGGAGCGCAATGTGCAGTGATTTGGCGGCGAACCGCAAGCAGGTTCCCGGCTAAAAGATTTCCGTGACAGAATGATGATGGCGGCAGCGCCGCCACGGCCTTTCCAGCGGATGGATCAGTGGGCTTTCGTGCCCATCAGCCGGTGGCGCAGCGCGTTCGAGGCGGCGTCGAAAATGAAGACGACGATCAGGATGAGGATGACCATATAGGCGACGTTTTCCCAGTTGGCGTTGGTGCGCATCGCCTCCCAGAGTTTGAGGCCGATGCCGCCCGCGCCGACGGCGCCGATGATGGTGGCACCACGCACATTCGATTCCCACTGGTAGAGCGTCTGGCTGACGATGACGGGAACGATCTGCGGCATAATGCCGTAACGATGGACGAGCACGGTCTGAGCGCCGGTCGATTGGATGCCTTCCCGTGGCTTGTTGTCGATATTCTCCAGCCCTTCGGAATAGAGCTTGCCGAGCGTGCCGGTCTCGGTGAGGAAGATTGCGCCGCTGCCCGCCAGCGGGCCGGGGCCGAAAGCGCGGGTCAGGAACAGCGCCCAGATCAGCATGTCGACCGAACGCAGGAAATCGAAGAAGCGCTTGAGGATCTGATTGAGCAGCCGGTTCGGCGTGATGTTGCGCGCCGCCAGGAAGGCGAGCGGGAAAGCGGCAAGCGACCCCAGCAGCGTTCCGAGGAATGCCATGACGATCGTCTGGAAAAGCTTGGTCCAGACGTCGCCATGCTGCCATTCGCTGTTGTTCCAGATGTCGTCGAAGGCGAGCGACAGGTTGGACTGGTCGGGCTTGATGCGCGGTCCGGAGACGATGAGGCTGACGACCTCGCCAGCCGGCTTGTCGAAGAAGGAGGATTGCGTGTCGAAGATGAAATTCGCCCAGCCGATGAAACGCTTGCGGATTTTCACCCGGTCGACGGAGATGCTGACATTGCCGGCAAAGCCGAGATCGGCAAGCACATTGTCGTCATAGACGGTCATCCAGCCGGGCACCGGCCCGACCACCTCAAGCGCACCGCTCGTGACCTTGACGGGGACGCTGATGCCATGCGCGGTGACGATCGTCCGGCTCTTCGACACGGTGACGGTGCGGCTGACGCCGCTGATCGAAACGGTGATGCTGCCATCGGGATTGTCGACCAGCCAGTCCGGATGCGGATTGTCGCCGAGCGGCGAGAAACGCGGATAACGCACCTCGATCGAGCCGTCGTCCTGGATGCGGAATTCCGGCTGAACGTCATAGCTCACCCATTGGCTGAGATAGATGCCGACGCGCTCCCAATGGGCTTCGGCGAAAAGCTTGGGCAGGTCGAAGAACCAGACGGCATAGAGGCTGTAGAGCAGCGTCGCGATCAGGATCATCAGCCCGCCGAAACGCTGGCGGAACGACCGGTGGAAATATTCCGGATAGCGCGCTTCGATTTCGTTCATGCGGTTTGCGTCGATCACCGTCATGGCAGCCTCAATGTTGCAGGAGGAAGGCGTGCTCGCCGACGAGGCGGCGGCGCAGCCATGCGGAGAACTGGTCGACGGCGACGATCGTCACGAACAGCAGTAGAACGAGCGCCATCGTCTTGGCGCCGAAGCCGCGCGAGATCGACAGCTTCAGCTCCTCGCCGATGCCGCCGCCGCCGACGGCGCCGATGATGGTCGAGGCGCGCACGTTGATCTCGAGCCGCAGCAGCGCATAGGAGGTGAAATTCGGCAGCACTTGCGGCAGCGCCGCGAAGCGAACGCGCTCCCACCAGTTAGCGCCGACCGCTTTCATGCCCTCATGCGGCTTCATGTCGATATTCTCGGCCACCTCGTAGAAGAGTTTGCCGAGCGCGCCTGTTGTGTGCAGGGTGATGGCGATGATGGCGGCGACCGGCCCGATCGACAGGATTGCCGAAAACAGGCCGGCAATGACGATCTCGGGGAAGGCGCGCAGAAATTCCATCAGGCGCTTGGTGAAGATGCGCAGCGGCCAGGAACGCGTCAGGTTGCGCGCGGCAAAGAAGCTCAACGGAACGGCAAAGACGAAGGCGATGAGCGTCGAAAGCAGCGCCACGTTGATGGTGACGATCATCAGCTCGAAATATTCGGGAATGTAGAAGGCGCCCGAGATATAGACACGGCCCTTGTCGAAGTTGAATTCCTCGCCGCCCTTGTCGTTGACGCTCGCTATGTCGAACAGCGCGCGCCAGACGTCGTTCCAGTCCTTGGGAATGAGCCAGCTCAGGAAGTCGAAAAGATGCGGCAGGCGGTCGAAGAAATGGCCGGCATTGCTCTCGTCGGCGAAGCGGACGGAACTTGCGAAAGCCGCGATGAGGATCACCAGGCCGAGCACGGTGTAGAAACGGCGCCTGGCGACCATCCGTTCCCAGGCGGTGCGGATCTCCCTGGTGCTCTGCATGTGTGGCTGTATCTCGGCAACAGTCATGGACGCCTCGCCCGTTACGAAGAAAGGGCGGCCGTTTCCGGCCGCCCTGCATTCAGAAGACCGATCAGCCGCCGATGGCAGCCTTACGGACTTCGACGACGGTGTTGTAGAACTCGTGCTTCACAGGGGCGTAACCCTTGTAGTCGCCGCCTTCAATAGCGGCGAAGCACTTGTGATCCTTCTCCGGCAGCGCCGTGAAGAAGGCTGCGAGCTTCGTCTGCCAGTCCTCACCGAGAGCGTTGCGAACGACGAGCGGGCCGTTCGGGATCAGCGGCGAGCGCCAGACTTCAACCAGCTTGTTCGGATCGACGGCGCCCTTGTCGACTTCCTTGCGGAAGGTGCCGGAGGTGTAGCCGTCCTTGAAATCGCCGATGCCGGACGAGTCGTCGACGGCAATGTCGACTTTGCCGTCATAGGCGGCGAGAAGGTTGTTCTCGTGGCCGCCATTGAACTGCGTCGAGGCGAAGAACTTGTCGTTCGGCATGCCCGTGTCCTTCGGGATCTGCGTCAGGGGCACGAGATAGCCGGAGGTGGAATCCGGATCGGCGTAGCCGAGTTTCTTGCCCTTGGCGTCCTTGATGGTCTTGATGCCGGAAGACTTCAGTGCCAGGCCGATCGAGTGATAGCCGGTCGAGCCGTCCTTCTGCTGCGTCGTCAGGATCGGCGTAACCGCCTTCGGATCCTTGATGTAGACGGCCGCATAACCGGAAGCGCCAAGTTCGGCAAAGTCGAGCGTACCGCCGAGCAGGCCCTGGATAACGCCGTCATAATCGGCGGCCGGGAACAGCGATACCTTCTCGAAACCGAATTCCTGCTTCAGATGGTCGGCAAGGCAGGCATAGTTGCGCAGGCGGTCGGTTTCGTTTTCGCCGCCGAGGATGCCGATGCGGAATTCCTTGAGATCAGCTGCATGGGCGGCGCCGGCGAGCGCGAAGAGCGCCGTTGCCGCAAAGAGTGCTTTCTTCAACATATGTCTCTCCTATTGACCGGTGCCCCCGGTCTTCCGTTACGAAGAAGTGTGCCCTTGACGCGGGCTTTCGATCGCGGCCGCCTCGCTCAGAGACCGGCCAGCGCCAGCGGCTGGGTGCCGGCGGATTGATTGTCTGCCCGCTCGGGAGCGGGATTGATCGATGTCGAGGTCATCGTTTCGTCGATGCCGGCGCCATCCTTGCCCGTCCCGTAGATTGCCCTCACCGCCTCAGCGGTCAGCTCCGAGGGCTTGCCGTCGAAGACGACGCGGCCGCCGGCCATGCCGACGATGCGCTCACAATAGTTGCGGGCGGTATCGAGCGTATGAAGGTTGGTGATGACGGTGATGCCCTCGCGCTCGTTGATATCGCGCAGCGCATCCATGACGATCTTGGCGTTGAGCGGATCGAGCGAGGCGATCGGCTCGTCGGCGAGCACCATCTTCGGGCTCTGCATCAGCGCCCGCGCAATCGCCACGCGCTGCTGCTGGCCGCCGGAAAGCGTGCCGGCCGCCTGCAATGCCGTCTGCTCGATGCCGAGGCGTTCGAGCGCTGCGATCGCGTGCACGCGTTCCTCGCGGGTGAAGATGTTGAGCAGGCTGAGAAGCGTCGAGCGGTGATTGAGGCGGCCGAGCATGACATTGGTGAGAACATCGAGGCGCGGCACCAGGTTGAACTGCTGGAAGATCATCGCACAGTCGCGCTGCCAGTTGCGCAGCGCCCCGCCGCGAAGCCCGGAAACCTCGACGCCGGCGAAATGGATGGAGCCGGAACTCGGCTCCTGCAGGCGGTTGATCATGCGCAAGAGCGTCGACTTGCCGGCGCCGGAGCGGCCGATGATGCCGACCATCTGACCCTGGGGAATGGCGAGCGTGACGGTATCAACGGCGAGCTTGTTTCCGAAACGACGGGTGACATCCTTCAGCTCGAACATCATGCTCTTCCCTTGCGCTCCAGGCCTCGGTCAGCATCGCATTAGTCCCGCTTCATGAACCTCAAATGTCATATTTGTGTAGTTCGTGTCACAATTCTCCGTGCCTAAATCGCAAGTTTAGCCGCCGTAGCGGACCAGGAAATCTTCCGCGCTCAGGTTGCGGAAATCCTGCAGCGCCAGGCGCAGCCGGTCGTGCTCCCAGTCCCACCAGGAAAGCCTGTCCAGGCGTTCGCCGACCGCTTTCGAAAACCGCTCTCGGATTGGTTTGGCCGGCACGCCGCCGACGATCGAGTAGGCCGCAACGTCCTTCGAGACGACGGCGCCGGCGCCGATCACCGCGCCGTTGCCGACACTGACGCCCGGCAGAATGGTCGCTCCATGGCCGATCCAGACGTCATTGCCGATCGTGACGCGGTTTGCGCGCCGCCAGGCGAAGAAGTCCTCCTCCATGTCGCCGTCCGGCCAGTAGTCGGCGGCGCGATAGGTGAAATGATGCAGCGTCGCACGCCAGGTCGGATGGTTGGTGGCGTTGATGCGCACGGCGGCGGCGATATTGACGAATTTGCCGATCGTCGCGCACCAGACGGAGCCATCCTGCATGATGTAGGAATAGTCGCCGAAGGTCGCCTCGCTGATGCGGCAGCGCTCGGAGACCTCCGTAAAGCGCCCGAAGCTGGAATCGCTGACGGAGGCCGTCTCATGGACATAGGGCTCGATACCCAGCTTGCGGCTCATGCGGCGATCTTTCCGGGAGAGAAAAGCTGGACGTCGAGGATGCGGTCGGCGACGGCTTCGCGCACTTCCTCGTCGTGGAAAATGCCGAGAAGCGCGACGCCCGCCTGCTTTTTCTCCTCGATCATGCCGACGACGACGGCGCGGTTCCTCGCGTCGAGCGAAGCTGTGGGTTCGTCGAGAAGCAGGATCGTGTGCCCGGTGATGAAGCCGCGGGCGATGTTGACACGCTGTTGCTCGCCGCCGGAGAAGGTGGCGGGCGGAAGCTGCCAGAGCGCCTCCGGCAGGTTGAGCCTGGCAAGCAGAGCGCCGGCCTTTTCCCGAGCCGCGACGGCGTCTTCGCCGCGCGCCACGAGCGGTTCGGCGACCACGTCGATTGCCGCCACGCGCGGCACGGTGCGCAGGAACTGGCTGACGTAACCGAGCGTATGGCGCCGCACGTGGAGCATGGTGCGCGGATCGGCGGCGGCGAGATCGACGATGCGCTCATCGTGGCGGATGAGGATCTGGCCGGTATCGACGGCGTAATTGCCGTAGATCATCTTCAGCAGCGAGCTCTTGCCGACGCCCGAGGGGCCGCCGAGCACGACGCATTCGCCTGAGGCGACCGAGAAGGCGACATTGGAAACGACGGGCAGCCTGATGCCGTCGCGCAGGTGCATGGTGAAGCTTTTCGAGACTTCGGAAACGACGAGGGGCGTTGGCATGATGTCTTCTTCCTGGTTTTGGACCTGCCGTAGTGCTCAGACCTGCAGGATCGAGGAGACCAGCAGCTGCGTGTAGGGTTCGCGCGGATCGTCGAGCACCCGGTCGGTGAGCCCGTGTTCGATGACGTAGCCGTCCTTCATCACCATCATCCGGTGCGACAGAAGCCGGGCGACGGCGAGATCGTGGGTGACGATGATCGCCGAGAGACCGAGATCGTTGACGAGACCGCGCACCAGATCGAGCAGGCGCGCCTGCACCGAGACATCGAGGCCGCCTGTGGGTTCGTCCATGAAGACGAGGCGCGGCCCGGTGACGAGGTTGCGGGCGATCTGCAGGCGCTGGCGCATGCCGCCGGAAAAGGCGCGCGGCTGGTCGTCGATGCGGTCGGCGTCGATCTCGACCCGTTCCAGCCAGTCGATCGCCGAGGCGCGAATCCTGCCGCAATGCCGGTCGCCGATCGCCATCAGCCGTTCGCCGACATTGGCGCCGGCCGACACCGCCATGCGCAGACCGTCGGCCGGATTCTGGTGCACGAAGCCCCAGTCGGTGCGCATCAGGAAGCGCCGCTCGGCCTCGTTCATGCGGTAGAGATCGCGGTAGCTGCCGTCGCGCATGTGATATTCGACGCTGCCGGTGCTCGGCAGCAGTCGGGTGGAGAGGCAGTTCAGCAGCGTCGTCTTGCCGGAGCCGGACTCGCCGACGATGGCAAGCACTTCGCCCGGCCAGAGCTCGAAGGAGACGTCGCGGCAGCCGATGCGGTTGCCGTAGAATTTCGAAACGTCATGGACTTTGAGAAGCGGGATATCGCTCATTCTGCAGCCTCCCGGGCCAGCATTTCGCCGGCATGCCCGTGCGCGCGACGGTCTTCGCAATGATCGGTGTCGGAGCAGACGAACATGCGCCCGCCCTTGTCGTCGAGAACCACTTCGTCGAGATAGACATCCTCAGCGCCGCAAAGGGCGCAGGGCTTGTCAAAGCGCTGGATGTCGAAGGGATAGTCCTCGAAATCCAGGCTGACGACGTCGGTATAGGGCGGAACCGCATAGATGCGCTTCTCGCGTCCGGCGCCGAAGAGCTGCAGCGCCTCCGACATGTGCATCTTCGGATTGTCGAATTTCGGCGTCGGCGACGGGTCCATCACGTAGCGGCCGTGCACCTTCACCGGATAGGCGTAGGTCCTGGAGATCCGGCCGTTATGGGCGATATCTTCATAGAGCTTCACGTGCATGAGGCCGTATTCCTCAAGCGCATGCATTTTGCGCGTCTCGGTCTCGCGCGGCTCGAGGAAGCGCAGCGGCTCGGGGATAGGCACCTGGTAGACGAGCACCTGGCCGGCCTTGAGCTTTTCCTCGGGAATGCGGTGGCGCGTCTGGATGATTGTTGCCTCGCCTGTATGCGTCGTCACCGCGACATTGGCGACCTTCTGGAAGAAAGCGCGGATGGAAACGGCATTGGTCGTGTCGTCGGCACCCTGGTCGATGACCTTCAGCACGTCGTCCGGTCCGATGATCGAGGCCGTCACCTGCACGCCGCCGGTGCCCCAGCCATAGGGCATCGGCATTTCTCTGCTGGCGAAGGGCACCTGATAGCCCGGGATGGCGATCGCCTTCAGGATGGCGCGGCGGATCATCCGCTTGGTCTGTTCGTCGAGATAGGCGAAGTTGTAGCTGGCGAGATCGCTCATTCGGCGGCTTCCTTCATGTCTTCGCCGGCATTGCGGGCGGCTTCGAATTCGCGGCGCATGCGGCGGACGAGATCGAGTTCGGCCTGGAAGTCCACATAATGCGGCAGCTTCAAGTGCTCGACGAAGCCGGTCGCCTGCACGTTGTCGGAGTGCGAGATGACGAATTCCTCGTCCTGCGCCGGCGCGGTGATATCCTCGCCGAGCTCTTCGGCGCGAAGCGCGCGATCGACCAGCGACATCGCCATCGCCTTGCGCTCGCTCTGGCCGAAAACCAGGCCGTAGCCGCGGGTGAATTGCGGCGGCGCCTTGGCTGAGCCCTTGAACTGATTGACCATCTGGCATTCGGTGACCTGGATGACGCCGAGCGAGACGGCAAAACCGAGTTCCGGCACGTCGAATTCCACCTCGACCTCGCCGATGCGGATTTCCCCGGTGAAGGGGTGGTTGCGGCCATAGCCGCGCTGGGTGGAATAACCGAGCGCCAGCAGGAAGCCTTCGTCGCCGCGGGCGAGCGCCTGCAGGCGCAGATCGCGGGTCATCGGGAATTCCATCGGCTCGCGGGTCAGATCGCCGATCTCGTGATCCTCAGGCATGTCGCCATCGGCCTCGATCAGGCCTTCCTCGCCGAGAATTTCGGAGACGCGCATGACGCGGCCGGTCTCGGCGGCGCGCTGGACAGGCGCCGCGACCGCCTCGTCGGCAAGCAGCGACGGATCGAGCAGCCGGTGCGTATAATCGAAGGTCGGCCCAAGAAGCTGGCCGCCCGGCAGATCCTTGTAGGTCGCCGAAATCCGCCGTTCGATCGTCATATCAGCCGTGTCGAGCGGCCTGGAATAGCCGAAGCGCGGCAGCGTCGTGCGGTAGGCGCGCAGCAGGAAGATCGCCTCGATCATATCGCCGCGCGACTGGCGCACGGCAAGGGCCGCGAGCGTCCGGTCGAAAAGCGAGGCCTCGGCCATCACCCGGTCGACGGCGAGCGCCAGCTGCGCGACGATCTGGTCGATACCGATCGCCGGCAGCGAACGGTCGCCGCGGCGGCGGTCGGCAAGCAGGCGGTGGGCATTGGCGATGGCGGCCTCGCCACCCTTGACGGCAACATACATGAGCTCAGATCTCCGTTGCTGTGATCTTGGTGGTGCGCGGCAGGCAGAGAAAACGTGTCACCGATGTCAGCACGATGTCGATTCCGCGCGGAAAGAGCGCGCGGTTCTCCGTCCAGAGCCGCAGAAAGGTCTCCGGCAGGCCGACAGGCGCGATCTCCGTCACAGTCTGGATGCCGGGGCCAATCAGCGCCAGCCGGCGCCCACCCTCGAGTTCGGGGAGCTGGATAATGAGCGTCGTCGAGCGGTCGGGATATTCCTGCGTGCCTGAGGCGAAGAGGCTGAAGGGGCAAAGCGCGGTGCCGGCCTCGGTGAAAGCGAAGCGCGCCTCGGCCTTCTCAGTGGTGAGCGGCGCGCCGGTGTGGAAGCCGAGCCACTCCGGCACGGCCGATTTCGCCAGCCCCTGGGACAGCCAGACGGGTGTGTCGTGGTCACAAAGCGTCAGCGCGATTGCGCCGGCGGCGCTGCCGAGCGGCACAGGCGGTGCGATATCGGGCTGAACGGTCTGGATCGTGCCGGGGCGGGCGATGCCGTCCATCAGCATCTTGAAGACGCTCTGGGCATGGAAGACCGGCTCGGCAAAGCCGCCGGTCAGGGCTTCCGTCTTCAGGCCCATCAGTTGTCTCCCCTGACCATGGTGAAGAAATCGACGCGGGTCGCCGCCGTCTCCTCCGCCTTGCGGCGCTCAGTAGCGGCGATCCGTCCGGCGATCGGCAAAAGCAGCGCCCGTTCGACGAAATCCTTGGTCGCCTCCTCCTGCCAGAGTGCGTCGAAGATCGCTGCAAGCCGGGCCTTTTCCCGGTCGGTGCCGAGCGCCTGCGCATGACCGACCGAGCCGGAGTCGAGCCGAACTGTTGCCCGCGTCACCGTTACTTCGCCGAGGTTGAAGGGCGCGCCGCCGCCGCCAATGCGGCCGCGCACCATCACCAGCCCGGTCTCTGGCCCGCGCACCGGATGCGCCGCGGGTTTTTCCGGCAAGGCATCCCAAACCGCCCAGAGTTCGCTTCGTTCCGCTCGCGCCAGCAGATCGGCGGCGCGTTTGCGCCCGGATGCCGTCTGTGACGCAGCGTCTGTCCTGTCCGCTGATATCATCGCCGCTTCCTTAAAATGTCTATTGATATAGACAACTATACAAGATATACCTACGCTTAAATCGATGTCGTGACAAGCGTGTGACATCGGGCGCGGGAAATGGGGCCGGAATGGCGGGATTGAAGCAGGTGCAAAGACAGACCGGCGTGGCGCTCTGGCGCCAGATCGCCGACCGGATCCGTGAGGCGATCGGCAACGGAGCCTATGACGAAACCGGAATGGTGCCGCCGGAAACGGTGCTGGCGCTGCAATTCGGCGTCAACCGCCACACGGTGCGCAGCGCCTTGGCGGCCTTGGCGCAGGAAGGCATCGTTCGCGCGGTGCAAGGTCGCGGCACGCTGATCGAGCGCAAGGAACGGCTGAATTTCCCGATCACCCGGCGCACCCGCTTCACTTCAGGCATCGGCGACCAGGCGCGCGAGATGCGCAGCCTTCTGCTCGATGAAGCGCAGGAGGAGGCGAGCGCCGAAGTCGCTCGCTGGCTGGGCCTGAAGCAGGGAGAACGGGTGATCCGCCTGGAAACATTGCGCCATGCCGACAGGCGGCCGGTGTCAAGGGCGACGAGCTGGTTTCCCGCCGAACGTTTCGCCGGGATCGGCGAGGCCTACCGCAAGCACGAATCGATCACCAAGGCTTTCGCCGAACTTGGCCTGCCGGATTATGTCCGCGCGACCACCGAAGTGACGGCCGCCCATGCGAACACGGCCGATCTGGCCGAGCTGGAGCTGACGCCCGGCGCGATCCTGCTGATCGCCAAGGCGATGAATACCGATCTCGACGGCGTGCCGGTGCAATATTCGATCAGCCGCTTCGCGGCCGACCGGGTGCAGTTCACGATCGAGAATTGAGGTCAGCCTTCCCTGACGGAACAGGGAAGGCCACTGATATCAGTGTGCGCCGGACATGTCGCCGAGCACTTCCTTCGACGCGACGGTTGAATCCGCCTTCAGCTTGTAGACCATGGGAACGCCGGTCGCGAGATTAAGGGCAAGCACGCCTTCCTTGGTCAGCTTGTCGAGCACCATGACCAGCGAGCGCAGCGAATTGCCGTGCGCGGCAACCAGCACCTTCTCGCCCCTGAGCACGCGCGGCAGGATTTCGGTCAGGTAATAGGGCCAGACGCGGGCGCCGGTGTCGCGCAGGCTTTCGCCGCCGGGCGGCGGCACGTCATAGGAGCGGCGCCAGATATGCACCTGTTCCTCGCCCCATTTGGCGCGGGCATCGTCCTTGTTGAGACCGGAGAGATCGCCGTAGTCGCGCTCGTTCAGGGCCTGGTCGCGGATCGTCGGCAGATCGGGCTGGCCGACCTTGTCGAGGATGAGCTTCAGCGTGTGCTGCGCGCGCACCAGCACCGAGGTATAGGCGACGTCGAATTTGATGCCGTATTCGGCTAGCGCCTTGCCGCCGGCATTGGCTTCCTCGATGCCGAGCGCCGTCAGATCGGGATCCTTCCAGCCGGTGAAGAGATTCTTCAGGTTCCAGTCACTCTGGCCGTGGCGAACGAGGACGAGGGTTCCGCTCATGAATATGCCTCCGATATGTCGTTATTGGGAAGAAAGCCCGAGCACGTCGAGCATGGAATAGAGACCCGGCTTCTTGTCGCGCGCCCACAGCGCCGCCTTGATAGCGCCGCGCGCAAAGATCGAGCGGTCGGCAGCGCTGTGCGACAGGGTGACGATCTCGCCTTCGCCGGCGAAAAGCACCGAATGCTCGCCGATGACGGAGCCGCCGCGCAGCGTCGCAAAGCCGATCGTGCCGGCTTGCCGGGCGCCCGTATGACCGTCGCGTACGCGGACCGATTTCGAGGCGAGATCGATATTGCGCCCCTTGGCCGCGGCCTCGCCGAGCAAAAGGGCGGTGCCGGACGGCGCATCCACCTTGTGCTTGTGGTGCATTTCCAGGATTTCGATATCCCAGTCATCAGGCTCGAGCGCCCGCGCAGCCTGTTCGGCGAGCACGCTGAGCAGATTGACCCCGAGGCTCATATTGCCTGATTTGACGATGCGGGCATGGCGGGCCGCAGCAGCGATCCTGGCATTGTCGTCGTCGGAGCAGCCGGTGGTGCCGACGACATGGACGATGCGGGCCTGCGCGGCGAGCCCCGAAAATTCCACTGTCGCGGCCGGCGAAGTGAAGTCGAGCACGCCCTCGGCATCGAGGAAGGCCTGGAGCGGATCGTCGCCGATGATGATGCCGGTCGGGCCGAGACCGGCGATCTCGCCGGCATCCTTGCCGATAAAGGGCGAACCGCTGCGTTCCACCGCCGCATGCAGCGTGGCGCCCTCGATGGTATGGATGAGCCGGATCAGCGTCTGCCCCATGCGCCCTGCCGCGCCAACCACCACCAGTTTCATCGCAGCATCGCTCATGTCAGTCTCACCAGGTCAGTTTGAATCGGAGGCCGAAGGCCTCTGCAGATTGTTGAGGCGAGCGTAAAGACCGTCGCTGACCTTCGCAAGCGTCTGGTGATTGCCTTCCTCGACGACCCGGCCTTGCTGCATGACGACGATCTTGTCGGCGCGCACCACGGTCGAAAGCCGGTGAGCGATGACGACGACAGTGCGTCCGGTCATCGCC
This sequence comes from Rhizobium sp. RSm-3, assembly GCF_001854685.1. Classification (NCBI taxonomy): domain Bacteria; kingdom Pseudomonadati; phylum Pseudomonadota; class Alphaproteobacteria; order Hyphomicrobiales; family Rhizobiaceae; genus Rhizobium; species Rhizobium sp. RSm-3. The sequence goes on from NZ_MAWZ01000001.1 coordinate 170,591, forward strand.
TCGTCGAGCGCCTTCTGCACGGCGGCTTCGGACTCCGTGTCGAGGGCAGAGGTCGCCTCGTCGAGCAGCAGGATCGGCGCATTGCGCACCAGCGCACGCGCGATCGACAGCCGCTGGCGCTGGCCGCCCGAAAGCGTCACGCCGTTTTCGCCGACCGGCGTGTCGTATCCTTGCGGCTGCGCCGTGATGAAGTCATGCGCATAGGCAAGCCGGGCTGCCTCTTCCACCTCGGCATCGGTCGCTTCCGGCCGGCCATAGCGGATATTGTCGCGGATCGTCCCCTCGAACAGGTAAGGCTGCTGCGAGACATAGGCGAGCTGATGGCGCAGCGACTTCTTGGTGATGTGGGCGATGTCCTGTCCGTCGATCAGGATCTCGCCCTCGCGCGGATCGTAAAAGCGTGGAATGAGGTTGATGACCGTGGATTTGCCGGCCCCCGAAGGCCCGACCAGCGCAGTGGTCGCGCCGCCCTCGGCGACGAAGCTCACGCCGCTCAACACGCTCTCATTGCCGTAGCCGAAGGAAACGTTGCGGAATTCGATCCTGGCTTGCGTCACGGTCAGCGGCTGGGCGTCCGGCAGGTCGCGCTGGCGCGGCTCCATGTCGAGCAGTTCGTAGATCATCCGCGCATTGACGACGGCACGCTCCATCTGCACCTGCAGGCGGGCAAGCCGGCGGGCCGGGTCATAGGCAAGCAGCAGCGCCGTGACGAAGGAGAAGAAGGCACCCGGCGGCACATTGTAGTAAATCGAGCGGTAGGCGGCATAGGCCAGCACGCTGGCGACGGCAAAGCCCGCGAAACTCTCGGTCAGCGGAGACGTGCGCTCGGAAAGCCGGGCAATCCGGTTCGCCCTGTTTTCGGCGCCCTTGATGAGCTTGGTGACCTTGCGTTCCAGCTCGTCTTCCATCGTGAAGGCTTTCACGATGGCGATGCCCTGGATCGTCTCCTGCATGGCGCCGAGAACGTGGCTGTTCAAATGCACGGCCTCGCGCGTCGCCGAGCGCAGCCGCTTGGAAACATAGCGCAGCGCATAAAGCAGCGGCGGCGCCATGATGAACACGGCCAGGCTGAGCAATGGATCCTGGAGGATCATCACCGCGAGCAGCGAAACGAAGGTCAGCAGGTCGCGCACCGTCGAAGTGATCGTCAGGTTGAGCACGTCGCGGATGCCGCTGACGTTCTGGCTCACCTGCGCGGCGATATGGGCGGAGCGGGCTTCGCTGAAGAAGCCGACCGAAAGCGTCATCAGATGCGAATAGAGCCGGCGCTGGTAACGGGCGACGATATCGTTGCCGACCTTGGACAGCGCCACCGCCTGGCCGTAGCCCGCAAAGCCGCGCAGCACGAAGGCGATGAAGATCGAAAGACAGATGATCCAGACGACGTCGGCGCGCCGATTGGCAAAGGCTTCGTCGATGATCGCCCGCATGATCCAAGCGGTAAACGCCGTCGAAAGCGCCACCACGATCAGGCAGGCAATCGCAAAGACGTAGCCCCAGAGATGGTCACGGCCGTTTTCAGCGATGATGCGCTTCAGGATGCCGGTTACGGTATCGCTGCTGACGCTCTGCGTTCTCGTTTCCGCCGCTTCCAAAAATCGGGTTTCCTGTCTCGTACCGAACGCGGCGCAGGGCGCGACGCGTACTTTTGCCGGCTCTATAAAGAGTTGGGATTGGTTTGGCTAGAGCGTCGCGTCCGGGGTGGCGCGCGCCAGGGTCAGCGCCGCCAGCGACGGCCTTCCGTCGAGACGCCGAAATTCGCCGGCATGCGCGCATAGGAGGAAAGCCCGGCAAGCGCTGCCAGCGGATGCGTCACCACATAGGTCGGGATGGTGCGAAGCAGCGCCGAATGCGGCGCCTTGTCCTCGAAGGCCAATCGGAATTCCGGTCTCTTCAGCGCCGGGAGGATCTTCTGCGAGATGCCACCGGACAGATAGACGCCGCCGCGCGCCATGAACACCATCGCCATGTCGCCCGCCACGCGGCCGAGATAGGTGGCAAACAGCGAGACGGTCTCGATCGCCGCCTTGTCGCTGCCGGCAAGCGCGTGCGAGGTGATGTCGGCCGGATCCTTCATCGTCGGCTGGATGCCGTCGACCACGCAGATGGCATGGTAGAGATTGACGAGGCCGCGTCCGCAGAGGATCTGCTCGGCCGAAACACGGCCTTCGATCGTCTCGATATGCGGGAAGAGTTGATAGTCGCGCTTGCTGCGCGGCCCGAGATCGATGTGGCCGCCTTCGCCGGGGACCGGGATCCAGCTGTGCTGGACATGCACCAGCCCGCCGACGCCGAGCCCGGTGCCGGGTCCGAGCACGACGCGCGAGGCGATCATGTCGCCGGTGGCGTCGCCGATGCGTTCGCGGTTCTCATCCGAAAGGGCGGCGACGGCCAGAGCCTGCGCCTCGAAATCGTTGACGACGAGCACGTCCTCGATGCCGAGGCCCTCGATCATCGTCTTTGGCCGCACCACCCAGTCGCAATTGGTCAGCGGGATCTCGTCGTCGTTGATCGGGCCGGCGACGGCAAGGATCGCCGAACGCGGCTGCACGGCGGTCTTGTCGAGCACGCCCTTCTGGATCGCTTCGTCGATCGTGGCGAAATCCGCCGTGCGCACGTTCGGAAACTGCTTTGGCTCGGCATAGGCGTCGGTCAGGATGGAGAAGCGGGCATTGGTTCCGCCGATATCGCCGATCAGGATCGGGAAAGGCAGCGGAGCGGTGCTGTGGTTCGGTTTGGGCATGGCCGGTTCCGTGCTGATCAGGCTTCGAGTGTGGGAAGAAGTTTTATAGCGGTCGCGTGGTTGAGCGCCATCGGAATATCGTAAACGATGGCGAGCCGCATCAGCGCCTTGACGTCGACATCGTGCGGCATCGGCGTCAAGGGGTCGACGAAGAAGATCAGGGCGTCGACCTCGCCGGTCGAAATCAGCGCGCCGATCTGCTGGTCGCCGCCGAGCGGTCCGCTTTTCAATCTGGTGACGTCGAGATCCGGGGCGGCGTCGAGCACCCGCCCGCCGGTCGTGCCGGTGGCGACGATCTTCCAGCCGGAGAGAATATCCCTGTTGGCGCGGGCGAACGCCGCCATATCGTCTTTCTTCTGGTCATGCGCAATCAATGCAAGGCATTTGCCGCCGGCCATGAACCCAATCTCCGCCCAAGCAATTCAATCGATTTGACCGCTTCTATACCAAGAATTTGCGATTTGAAAGACAAGGCGCCGGCGCTCCTCATTGGATTGCCGGCTTGTCGTTCGGAACCGGGCCGACATCGGGCAAGTCTCCCTCGTCATCGGCGGCCGGCTCTGCTGCCGGAGCGGCGGTGAGCGCGCTCGCAGCGGAAGATCCGCCCGCGGCGGAAGATCCGCCGTAGGTGGCGGCCTGCATCGAGGCGACGGAGGCGGCATCGAGCACGGCGGCACAGGCCTTCGGCAGGTCGGAAACCATCATTTCGCGCGGTGGCTTCGGCGGCTTGGCGCCGGGCTTCGGCGGTTTCGGCGGCGCCCAGGGGGCCGGCGTGAACCAATAGGCGAGCGACTTGTCGCAGCCGTCGCCGGCGGCAACAGGTGCCTGCGGCGTGCATCCCGCAGCACCCGGCGGGCACTTGATGCGGATGTGGAAATGCGAGTCGTGGCCGTATATCGGCCGAAGCTTGCCGAGGTTGGTGCGGTCGCCCGTCCAGGTGTCGCACATCTTCTTCTTGATCGCCGGGTTGACGAAGATGCGCTCCACCTCGGGATAGCTTGCCGCCAGCATCAAGAGCCGCGCCCGCGATTGCGTCCAGACCTTGGGGTCGACGGTGAGGAACTTGTCCTTCTGCAGCATCGTCGTGAACGGCAGGTCCTCACGCTCCTTGGCCGTCATGTGGCGTGCCGGCATCGGCGTAAACCAGATATCGGCATCGAGGCCGATCTGGTGCGAGGAATGGCCGTTGAGCATTGGCCCGCCGCGCGGCTGCGCAATGTCGCCGACGAGGATGCCCGACCAGCCGGCATATCCAACCGCGTCCTGCGAAAACCGTTCCAGAAGCGCGATCATCGCCGGGTTGCCCCAGCGGCGGTTGCGCGAAAGCCGCATCGCCTGCCAGGTCGGCCCGTCTGTGGGAAGCGCCACCGCACCCGTCATGCAGCCCTTGGCGTAAAAGCCGATCGGCTGCGCCGGGCCCTGCGTCGGCAGGCTGGCGGCGCCGAACTGGCCCTTGGCACTGCCCGGGCTTGGCGCCTTCTGCTCAGCCCCGACATCGCCGGCGGCAAGGCTTGCGCCGATTGCGCCGGCAAGCGCCAGTTTGCCGAATGTCCTGAAAGCCTGAGCGAAGCCGAAAGCCATGCTGTTTCCTTGAGAAGTGATTTGCGTTCGAATCTATCGTGAAAAGTGATTTTGGTGAATCGATGTTTTGGCGGGCGGGGATAGAAGGAGCGCGAGGGTGGTGACGCCAACGGCTCAAATTTTCGCGAGTCCGGCAAAAACCAAACTCTCACCTGTTTTTCGCCCGTATTTTTCGTATTGTCGAACCCACCAATAATGAGGGGAAAGCGTGAATGGCGGCTTTGTGGTCGAAGATCGGTTTGTTTGTATCGCTGACGGGTGTCTTGGCGCCCATGACGGCAACGGGTCAGGACCAGCCCTTTCAGATCGGCAGCTCCGTCATCAGCGAGATGAAGTACAAGCCGGGCTTTGCGCATTTCGATTACGTCAATCGCGATGCCCCGAAGGGCGGAGACTTGCGTCTTTCCGCCAGCGGCGCCTTCGACACCTTCAACCCGCTGCTGGCAAAGGGCCAGATAGCGATAGGCCTGTCGCTTGCCTACGACACGTTGATGAAGCCGGCGGATGATGAACTCCTCGTCTCCTACGGTCTGCTTGCCGAGGGATTATCCTATCCCGCGGACGTCTCGAGCGCGACCTTTCGCCTGCGCAAAGAGGCGAAATGGGCAGATGGTCAGCCTGTAACCCCCGAAGACGTCATCTTCAGCCTTGATAAGACCAAGGAACTGAATCCCCTTGCCGGGAACTATTACCATCATGTTATCAAGGCGGAAAAGACCGGCGAGCGGGACGTTACCTTCACTTTCGACGAGAAGAACAATCGCGAACTGCCCAACATTCTCGGCCAGCTGATGATCGTGCCGAAACATTGGTGGGAAGCGCCCGGGCCGGATGGCAAGCCGCGCGACATTACCAAGACGACGTTGGAGCCGGTGATGGGTTCCGGTCCTTATAAGATCGCTTCCTTCTCGCCCGGCGCAACAATCCGTTATGAGCTGCGCGACGACTATTGGGGCAAGGACCTCAACGTAAATGTCGGCCAGAACAATTTCCGCAATGTCATCTACACCTATTTCGGTGACCGGGATGTCGAGTTCGAAGCCTTTCGCGCCGGTAATAGCGACTACTGGCAGGAGACGACGGCTTCCCGCTGGGCGACGGGATATGATTTTCCCGCAGTGAAGGAAGGACGCATCAAGAAGGAAGAGGTTGCAAATCCGCTGCGCTCCACCGGCATCCTGCAGGCGCTCGTGCCCAATATGCGGCGTGACCTTTTCAAGGATCAGCGGGTCCGCGAGGCGCTGAATTACGGCCTCGATTTCGAGGAGCTGAACCGGACCGTTGCCTTTAATAGTTACAAGCGCATCGACAGCTATTTCTGGAACACCGAACTCGCCTCCTCCGGCCTGCCGCAGGGGCGTGAACTGGAAATACTGCAGGCCATGAAGGACAAGGTTCCGCCTGAGGTCTTCACGACGCCCTACACCAATCCGGTCGGCGGCGATCCGCAGAAGAGCCGCGACAATCTCCGCAAGGCGATTGCCCTTCTGAAAGACGCCGGTTGGGAGCTGAAGGGCAATCGCATGGTCAATACCAAGACCGGCCAGCCGATGAGTTTCGAGATATTGTTGTCGAGCCCCATATTGGAACGCTGGGCGGTGCCCTATGCCAGCAATCTCAAGAAAATCGGCATAGATGTGCGGGTTCGGACAGTCGACGCTTCGCAAGCTGTCAACCGCGAACGCAGCTTTGATTACGATATGATCTGGAATGTCTGGGCGGAGACGATGAATCCGGGCAACGAGCAAGCCGACTATTGGGGATCCGGCTCGGTCAACCAGCAGGGCTCCCACAATTATGCCGGCATTGCCAACCCGGCGGTCGATGAACTCATTCGCATGATTATCTTCGCCCCCAACCGCGATGAGCAGGTCGCTGCGATCAAGGCGATGGACCGAGTATTGCTGGCAAATCACTACGTCATTCCGCTGTTTTACCGCGATACCTATAACGTCGCCTATTGGAACACTGTCACGCACCCGGCCGAGTTTCCGGCCTACAGCCTTGGCTTCCCCGATGCCTGGTGGTCCACCTCGGCAAAATGAGCGGGCTTGCAATGCAGGGGGCCTCGGCTCCAAATGGCACGAACGAATCACCACACGCCGGCAGGGCCGGCAAAGGAAGGCTGGCGGATTGAGCGGCATTGGACTGGACGGCGGGCAGACAAGAAAAACATTCCCGGAGGCTGAAGGCTGATGGGCGCCTATGTCATTCGCCGCCTGCTTTTGATGATCCCGACCATTGTCGGCATCATGGCGATTTCCTTCATTGTCATTCAGTTCGCTCCCGGCGGCCCGGTTGAGCAGGTGATCGCCCAATTGACCGGTCAGGCCGATAGTGCCGACCAGCGCCTGTCTGGAGGCGGCGATCTTCCCGGCGGCGGCGACGAAGGCTCCAAATATCGCGGCGCTCAGGGCCTCGATCCGGAGTTGATCGCCAAGCTGGAAAAACAGTTCGGATTCGACAAGCCGCCGCTGACGCGATTCGGCGAGATGATGTGGAATTACATCCGCTTCGATTTCGGCGAGAGCTTCTTCCGCAACACCTCCGTGCTCGATCTCATCAAGGAGAAGCTGCCGGTGTCGATCTCGCTCGGCATCTGGATCCTGATCTTCTCCTATGCCATCTCCATCCCGCTCGGCATCCGCAAGGCGATCAGGGATGGATCGACCTTCGACGTCTGGACGTCGGGCGTCATCGTCGTCGGTTACGCCGTGCCGAGCTTCCTCTTCGGCATTCTCCTGATCGTGCTTTTCGCCGGCGGCTCCTTCTACGACTGGTTCCCGCTGCGCGGCCTGGTCTCCGACAATTTCGACCAGCTTGCCTGGTGGCAGAAGCCGCTCGACTATTTCTGGCACCTCACCCTGCCGCTGATCTCGCTGTCGCTGGCCGCCTTCGCCACGACGACGCTCTTGACCAAGAACTCCTTCATCGAGGAGATCAAGAAGCAGTATGTGGTCACCGCCCGCGCCAAAGGCCTGAATGAGCGGCAGGTGCTTTATGGCCATGTGTTCCGCAACGCCATGCTGATCATCATCGCCGGTTTTCCCGGTGCTTTCATCTCCGCCTTTTTTACCGGCTCGCTGCTGATCGAAAACATCTTCTCGCTGGATGGTCTCGGCCGCCTCGGTTATCTCTCGGTGGTCAATCGGGACTATCCGATCGTCTTCGCCACGCTCTACATCTTCTCGCTGCTCGGCCTCGTCGTCAGCCTGGTTTCCGACCTGATCTACACCTGGATCGATCCACGCATCGATTTCGAGCGGAGGGATGTCTGATGGACGCCGCCGCAAATCCCGCTGTCGCCACACCCGTCAAGCCGCCGCGCAAGGGCCTGCTGTCACCGACCAACATTCGCCGCTGGCAGAATTTCCGGGCGAACGGCCGCGGTTATTGGTCACTGTGGCTGTTCCTGCTGCTGTTCATCCTCAGCCTGTTTGCCGAATTCCTCGCCAACGACCGGCCGATCATCGCCTCCTACAAGGGCGAGATCCTGTTTCCGGTTCTCGTCGACTATCCCGAGGACAAGTTCGGCGGCTTCCTCGCCGAGACCGACTACCGTTCCTCTGTGATATCGGACGAGATCAATGCCAATGGCTGGATGATCTGGCCGCCAATCCGCTATTCCTACCGTTCGGTCAACTCGAACATTCCGCATTCGGCCCCGACCGCCCCCTTCTGGCTGATGACCAAGGAGGAGCGTTGCGCCGGCTATCCGCAAGGGGCGAACGATCCAAGCTGCACTTTGGGCAATCTCAACTGGCTCGGCACCGACGACCAGGCCCGCGACGTGCTGGCGCGCGTCATCTACGGTTTCCGCATATCCGTGCTCTTCGGCCTGGCGCTGACCATCTGCTCGGCTGTTATAGGCGTGACCGCAGGCGCGGTGCAGGGCTATTTCGGCGGATGGACGGATCTCTTGCTGCAGCGCTTCATCGAGATCTGGTCGTCGATGCCGGTGCTTTACATCCTGCTCATCATCGCCGCCATTCTGCCGCCCGGCTTCTTCGTGCTTCTCGGCATCATGCTGCTCTTTTCCTGGGTCGGCTTCGTCGGCATCGTGCGCGCCGAGTTCCTGCGCGCCCGTAATTTCGAATATGTCCGCGCCGCCCGTGCACTCGGCGTCAACAACCGCACCATCATGTGGCGCCACCTGCTGCCGAACGCCATGGTGGCGACGCTGACCTTCCTGCCCTTCATCCTCTCAGGCTCGATCACGACGCTGACCTCGCTCGATTTCCTCGGCTTCGGCATGCCGCCTGGCTCCCCTTCGCTCGGCGAGATGATCGCCCAGGGCAAGAGCAACCTGCAGGCGCCGTGGCTCGGGCTGACGGCCTTCTTCGCCATGTCGATCATGCTGTCGCTGCTGATCTTCATCGGCGAAGCCGTGCGCGATGCCTTCGATCCGAGGAAGACGTTTCAATGAGTGAGATGACAGAACCGCTCCTTTCCGTCCGCGATCTCTCGGTTGCCTTTCACCAGGGCGGCCAGACCTCGCTTGCCGTCGATCAGATATCCTTCGATATCGCCAAGGGCGAGGTCGTGGCGCTCGTCGGCGAATCCGGCTCCGGCAAGTCGGTCTCGGCCAATTCGATCCTGCGGCTTCTGCCTTATCCCTCGGCAAGCCATCCCTCCGGCGAAATCCTGTTCAAGGGCAAGGATCTCTTGAAGGCGTCCGAAAGAGCGTTGCGGGAGGTGCGTGGCAACGACATCACCATGATCTTCCAGGAGCCGATGACCTCGCTCAATCCGCTTCATACGATCGAGAAGCAGATTGCCGAGATCCTGGCGCTGCACCAGGGTCTCACCGGTCAGCCGGCGCGCCAGCGCATACTGGAATTGTTGAACCAGGTCGGTATCCGCGAGCCGGAAAAGCGATTGAAGGCCTATCCGCACGAACTGTCCGGCGGCCAGCGCCAGCGCGTCATGATCGCCATGGCGCTCGCCAACCGGCCGGAGCTGCTGATCGCCGACGAGCCGACCACCGCGCTCGACGTCACCGTGCAGGCGCAGATCCTCGAGCTGTTGCGGCAGCTCAAGGCCGTGCACGGCATGTCGATGCTGTTCATCACCCACGACCTCGGCATCGTGCGCAAATTCGCCGACCGCGTCTGCGTCATGACCAAGGGCAGGATCGTCGAAACCGGAACGGTCGAAGAGGTCTTTGCCAATCCCAAACATGAATATACCCGCCACCTCCTCGCCTCCGAGCCGCGCGGCGAGCCGCCGCTTGCCGACCCCGCAAAACCGATGGTGATGGAAGGTTCCGATATTCGCGTCTGGTTCCCGATCAAGGCGGGGCTGATGCGCCGCGTCGTCGATCACGTGAAGGCGGTCGACGGCATCGATCTTTCGCTGCGTGCCGGGCAGACGCTCGGCGTCGTCGGCGAGTCCGGCTCCGGCAAGACCACTCTCGGGCTGGCGCTCACCCGGCTGATTTCCTCGCAAGGGCGGATCGCTTTCGTCGGCAAGGATATAGCCGGCTATTCGTTCAGCGAGATGCGGCCGTTGCGCAACCAGCTGCAGGTGGTCTTCCAGGATCCCTACGGGTCGCTCAGCCCCCGCATGTCGGTCGGCGATATCGTCGCCGAAGGGCTGAAGGTGCATGAGCGCTCGTTGACATCGGAAGAGCGCGACCAGCGCGTCTGCTGGGCGCTGGAGGAAGTTGGTCTCGATCCCCTGACCCGCTGGCGTTACCCGCACGAATTCTCCGGCGGCCAGCGCCAGCGCATCGCCATTGCCCGCGCCATGGTGCTGAAGCCGCGCTTCGTCATGCTCGACGAGCCGACCTCTGCGCTCGACATGAGCGTGCAGGCCCAGGTGGTCGATCTCCTGCGCGATCTGCAGAAGAAGCACGATCTCGCCTATCTCTTCATAAGCCACGACCTTAAGGTGGTGAAGGCGCTCGCCAACGACGTCATCGTCATGCGTTTCGGCAAGGTGGTCGAGCAGGGCCCGTCATCGGAAATCTTCCGCGCTCCGAAGGACGATTACACCAGGGCGCTGATGGCCGCCGCCTTCAACATCGAGGCGGTGCCGACATCAGCCGTCCAGCAGTAAAGATCATCATGCCGACACCTCCTCCCGTTCTCGTCGATATCAAGTTCAATCCCGAAGGCGTCGCCCGCGTGCTGCAGACGGCCTTTTCCGATCGCGGCAGCATCAATCTCGCCGACCCCGCTGATCGGGTGCGTGATCTCCGCGAAGCCGAATATGCGCTGCTCTGGAAGCCGGATGCCGACCTTTTCGCTCGGGCGCCGAAGCTCAAGGTGATCTTTTCTGGCGGCGCCGGCGTCGACCATATCATCGGCATGGACGGCCTTCCCGAGATCCCGATCGTGCGTTTCGTCGATCGCAGCCTGACGACCCGCATGAGCGAATGGGTGGTCATGCAATGTTTGATGCATCTGCGTGCCCAATACGCTCATGATAGCCATCAGCGGCAGCGCCAATGGGCCAAGCTGATCGCGCCCGAAGCGGCGGAGGTCACCGTCGGCGTCATGGGTCTTGGCATTCTCGGGCTGGATGCGGTCGCCAAGCTGAAGACATTGGGTTTTAACGTCATCGGCTGGTCGCGTAGCCGCAAGGAGATCGACGGCGTCGAAACCTTCGATGCCGGCGCCTTGGACAGCTTCCTCGGAAAGACCGACATCCTCGTCGGCCTGTTGCCGCTGACCCCTGAGACGACAGGATTCTATGATAGCGGGCTATTTAAAAAGCTGCGCCGCAACGGCGCGCTCGGACGCCCGGTCTTCATCAATGCCGGCCGCGGCAGGAGCCAGGTCGAAACCGATATCGTTTCTTCAATCCGCGGCGGCACCCTCGGCGGCGCTTCCCTCGATGTCTTCGCAGTGGAGCCGCTTGGCTCGGACAACCCGCTATGGGAGCTGGAAAACGTCTTCATCACGCCGCACGACGCGGCGGTTTCGGAAGAAAACGCGTTGTTCCGTCATGTCGAGACGCAGATCGCCCGGTTCGAGCGCGGCGAACCGCTGCAATTCGTCGTTGACCGCGCCGTCGGCTATTAGAGCATCATGCCGAAACCTGTCAGCGCCCAATATCATCCGGATCTAAGCCCCCGGAACCTTCCAGACAGCCACCCGTTTCCCTGTGGAATTCTCGGGCCGGATCGGCCCGTCAAGACAGCGGAAGGAAACGATGATGGCGCATCAGACGGAAACACGCTGGGAAAAGTCTGACGGCAAGCTTCATAGGGAAGAGCAGATCCCGCCAGTGAAGGCAAGGCAGGGGCGCATGGGTTATCGCATTCTGCTCGTGCTGCTCGCCGCGCTGGTGCTGGCCTTCGTGGTCTGGATCCCGGTGGAGATCTGGGGTAAGCGCGAAGCAAACGAGGCGGCACCACAGCAGCCCGGCCAGCAGTTGCAGTCGCAGCAGCCTGACACGGCACCTGCGCCAACGCTGCAAAACGGCACTGCGATTCCCACAGAGACGCAAAACGCGACACCGGCCGCCCCCGGCGTCACGCCCGCAACGCCGGCCCAGCCTGCCGCGCCAGAGCCTCCGGCAGATGATCTTCCGCATCCCGCCGCCGTACCGCGGCAAGATGTTTATTGATTTTTCTGGACTTTCTCTGCCGATTTTTCGATAAGAAGGCGCACGAGCCGGTTTCGTGCGCCGGCCCCGCACTTGGCAGCACTGGGGATTTTGGCAGCACCTGACCGGAGTGGACAGGGGCAGGAATTTTATGGCCAGGACCGATATTGCAAGACGCGTCTACAATCACGCTTGGAAACTCGATCCGATTGTCCGCAGCCTGATCGATACCGACTTCTATAAGCTCCTGATGCTGCAGATGATCTGGAAGCTTTACCCAGACGTGAACGCGTCCTTCACGCTCATCAACCGCACCAAGCGTGTGCGGCTCGCCGATGAGATCGACGAAGGCGAATTGCGCGAGCAGCTCGACCATGCCCGCACGCTGAAACTCTCCAAGAAGGAGATGATCTGGCTGGCGGGTAACAGCTTCTATGGCCGCGCCCAGATCTTCGAGCCGGAATTCCTCGCCTGGCTTTCCAACTTCCAGCTCCCCGAATACGAGCTGTCGAAGAAGGACGGGCAATATGTGCTGGATTTTCATGGGGCCTGGAAGGAAACCACCATGTGGGAGATCCCGGCGCTGGCCATCGTCAACGAGCTGCGGTCGCGCTCGGCGATGAAGGCGCTCGGCCCCTTCACCCTCGATGTGCTCTATGCCCGCGCCAAGGCGAAGATGTGGTCGAAGGTCGAACGGCTGAAGGAATTGCCGGGCTTGCGTATCTCCGATTTCGGCACCCGCCGCCGTCACAGTTTCCTCTGGCAGCGCTGGTGCGTCGAGGCGCTGAAGGAAGGCATCGGCCCGGCCTTTACCGGCACCAGCAACGTCTTGCTGGCGATGGATTCCGATCTCGAAGCCGTCGGCACCAATGCCCACGAACTGCCGATGGTGGCTGCCGCCCTGGCGCAAACCGATGAGCAGTTGCGCAACGCGCCCTATAAGATCCTGCGCGACTGGAACAAGCTCTATGGCGGCAACCTCCTGATCGTCCTGCCGGATGCTTTCGGGACTGCAGCTTTCCTGCGCGACGCGCCGGAATGGGTCGCCGATTGGACCGGCTTCCGCCCGGACAGCGCCCCGCCGATCGAAGGCGGTGAAAAGATCATCGACTGGTGGAAGAAGATGGGCCGCGATCCGCGCCAGAAGCTGCTGATCTTCTCCGACGGTCTCGATGTCGACGCCATCATCGATACCTACCGGCATTTCGAAGGCCGTGTGCGCATGAGCTTTGGCTGGGGCACCAACCTGACGAATGATTTTTCCGGCTGCGCGCCGACCGAAATATCCGGCCTCAACCCGATCTCGGTCGTCTGCAAGGTCAGCGATGCCAACGGCCGTCCGGCGGTAAAACTCTCCGACAATCCGCAGAAGGCGACGGGCGACCCGGCAGAGGTGGAGCGCTACCTGAAATTCTTCGGCGCCGAGGACAGGATCGATCAGACCGTCCTGGTGTAGGCGAGGGGCATAGTGCCGCCATCCCGCTGCATATTGCCATGCCCGGCCATCGCATCCTCGATCGACCAGCCGAAGCGCCAGGCGTCGAACATCGAGTACCATTCTTGGAAATCGGTGATCGGCAGGATATCAGGCTTCGACATCGGATTGTCGGCGAGGCTGCGGCCACGCGCACGGTCCCGTACGCCACGCTCCTGCATCTCAAGCAGAGTCTCGAACATCGTCATCCCCCGGTTTTTATCCGATAGGTTTATGCAATCATCCTAATAAAGCATTGTCGAGTCCGAATTCGATAATTGGGGTTTTTCACAGGATTAGCCCCAAATCGCTAGTTCAGGGCAAAGTGAAGGCCGGAGAGGCTCGCGATGATGCGATCTCCTTCACGGAAATAGCGTAACGGGGAGACCCGGCTTCCTGGCTGGGGTCCGCCGCCGAGCCTCCCGGCTAGCCGACCTTGAACAGGCCGGCAGCACCGACACGTTGCCGCCTTCCGGCCGATGCGATCCAACCAAGATGATAGGGAGGGTTAATGGGCGGTTGATATCCACCGGACCTGTCCCGATCCCGCGCAATCCCGCAGGTGAGCCGTCGGCATCCCTCGGTTTTCAGGCAGCCAATCGCCGAAACCGGGTTCTGATCCGGTCGAGGTAATAATGGCCGGGAGACGGCGCCACCGTCATTGCATGAGCTTCCGAGGACGGAACGCCTTCGAACAGCCGCTCTTCGCCATTCTTGAAACAAATCCTGAGCCGCCCGTCTTCCTGGCTGAAATAGACGGATTTGATGATCTTCGACTTTACCGAAAGTTCTTCCACCTGTTTTACCTCTGGTTTTTTAATTTTCCAGAGCATAACCCGGTACGTGCAAAGACGCGGTGAAGCGGCATGGTAAAAATTCAGGAATCTTCTGGTGCTTTAAACGTCGCAGCGTCATCGGAGCGGCGGGTTCGAGAGCCCAAAACCCACGCTTGCGAACCAGCTCAATCCGGGTGCAACCTTGCCAATCCGGCGGAGAAGGCCGTCAGCAAGGCTTTCCCCTGACCCCAGTTCTCAAGGCCGCTTTGCCCGTTGATATGGCCGAATGGACCGATCTCGACAAGGCCGCTACCCCACAGGGCGGCTCGCGCCCGGACATGGTCGAGCGTGCCGAAAGGGTCATCGGCGCTTGCGATAATTAGAGTGGGGAAGCGCATCTCTTGGGATGGTGGATCTGCGAATCCGGTGGCTTCCTCCGGGAATGCAGCGGATTGCGGATCCGGAACCGCCACAAGAAAAGCCCCGGCAACAGCAAGCGACGAAACCTGCTGCCAATGAGCGACCAGCAGGCAGGCAAGGCTATGGGCGACCAGCAGGGGAGGTGTTGCCGATGCGGCGACGGTGCGATCCAAGGCTGAAATCCAGTCCGCCAAGTCGGGCCTATCCCAATCGGCTGGTTGAAAACGCCGCATTTCCGGGTTCGTTGATTCCCATCGGGTCTGCCAATGAGCCTCACCCGAACCGCCAATGCCCGGCAATATGATGATATCCCTCATGTGTTTTCCTCTGCCATTCATGCAGGTGAAAATGATGCATTTTCATTTGCGTCGGAATGAATGATCATCGGAAAACCGCGTCCTTCTCCGATGATTTCAAGGTGATCTCATGGCTTTTCAGGAAAACAATCGGCTACTGCTCGATCCAACCGATATCGCCATCATAGAAGCGATGCAGGAAAATGGCCGCATTGCGATTTCCGAACTCGGTCGACGGGTCGGGCTTTCTCAGCCGGCGGCATCCGAGCGGGTCAAGCGGCTGGAAGATCGCGGCATCATCGTTGGCTACTCCGCCCGGATCGACCCCACCGCTTTGGGAATTGGAATGATGGCTGTGCTTCGCCTGCGCACGACGCATGAACATATCAAGGCCTGTCTGAAGCAGTTTGCAGAGATGCCGCAAGTCATGGAAGTCCTGCGCCTCACCGGAGAGGATTGTTTCCTCCTGAAGGTGCTGATTCCGTCGCCGGGAGAACTGGAAACCATCGTCGACACGATCGCCCGTTTTGGCCCCGTGACGACATCTCTGGTGTTGCGCAGCGAGACTCCGAAGCCGATCGGACGCGCCTTGCTGCAACGTCCTTGAGAGTATGTGGGCAGGAAGAAATCGTCCGCGAGGCGCAGCGCGAAGAAGTGAGGCTTCGTTCCCGGCATGAGACGGCATGGGTGCACATGTCGGAGGAGGAACCGCCTGGATGCTGAAATTGACCCTCGCGTTTCGACGCGAGCCGGTCTTTGCCAAACGACGTCAGACAGTGGGAGACATACGATGCGGAAATGCACCATGGCGGACAGGGTGGTTTTGCCATATGCATTGAAAATCAGCATGCTATGCTGTCTAACTCGGCAATTGTCTCCTTTGAAAACGCTGGCGAAATCGGCGCAGCGACCAACCGCATAAGGTTGGCGGCACTTTGGCTTCATCAGCATCGCGCCACTCTCACACGTCCGGTTATCCCCGCGCTTCGCGAGCGCTTCCAGCTTACCAACCTCGAAGCCATTGAAGCCACCAAGCAGGCACACGCTCTGGCCTATCCGAAGGCGTAACATGGCGATCCTCGAAGAGAACGCTATCCTGTTCGCCCACAAGGCTCTCAACATCATGTCGGGCGTCACCGAGGCGACCAAGCGAGTAGCTGGGGCGATCATCGACCACTTCAACAAGCGGACCGGCCAATGCGATCCCAGCATTGAGCGCTTGGCGACGTTGCTCGGCATAGACCGCGCGACGGTCATCCGCGCGACCGAAAAGCTCCACGAACTCGGCTTCATCGAAAAGGTCAGCCATGGCGGCAAAGCGCATCGTGCCAGTTACCTGCCGAACTGGGACCGCTTCCGCGCCATCGCGAAAGATTGGGATGCACGCATGAAGACCGGCGATGCACCTGGTGCCCCCTGCCGGTCTGCCGGCACACCGGCACCCAACGTCGCAAGCGTGCGACGTTCAAGGTCGCAGGGATGCGACGTTAAAGGTCGCACGGCTGCGACACAAACCCTTCGAAGTAACCAATCGAATAAACCCATCGAAGGGGAGCGTGGGGAAAAGCCGCACGAAAAGCCGCGAGCGCAGAGCGTGCCGAGAGCGCAGCAAGGGCTCTGGAGAGGGAGCAAGCCGATAGCGCAGGGTTCTCTTCTCCTGCCGATCAGTGGAGGAAAGAGCGTCAGCCATGGCGATGCAGCAAGGGCAGCGGCCGAACGGCGCTGGTATGGGGAGGTTCATGCGCTCGGTGAGAGGGCCGAGGCTGATGTGTTGGACTGGATGACGTGGGACAGGCAGGAAGCCACCACGCAAGCGGAAATGAAACGGAAGGGCGGCGGGCTGGCGTTCATTGTCGCCACGATGCAGAGCGAGAGGATGCGGGCGCATGGCTGATCGACGCATTTTAGGGCTAAGGGGAAAATCGGGTGACAGACCCGCAGCGGGTCCTTCTTGCCCCGCTGCAAAGCGGGTAAGGCGGTAGCGCGGGGTTTTAGTCGCTGAGGTAAATTTGAAAGCTAAAGATAATCCCGAAAAAACAAAAGGTTATGAGCACAATGCATAGCTCCACCGAGATCGAAACGACGAAGATCGGCCAGCCGCGGTCGCTCTCCAAGAGCGATTTCGCGAAGGTTGTCGGCCTAACGCCCGGGCGGGTGTCGCAGATGATCAAGAAAGGCCTGCCGGTGGAGGCAGACGACCGGATCGACGTAGCGCGAGGCCGGATCTGGATACAAGACAACATCGACACGAACCGCAGCGCCGCCCAAAAGCAGACCAGCCTGCAGTTTGATGCCGGGCGACCGGAGAATGTCGGCGCCGAGCGGTTGCGCCTCGTCAAGGAACAGGCGGACGCCGCGGCGCTCAAGAACGCTATGCTCCGGCGCGACCTGGTCGATGCCGCCGAGGTCGAGCGAGAATGGGCTTCCATGCTGCGCATGGTCCGTACTTCGGTGCTGGCGGTCCCGTCGCGGCTACGGCAAACCATGCCGCACCTAACCGCCCACGATATCGCGGAGATGGACGCCGAGCTGCGGCACGCGCTGGAGAAGCTTTCGAATGACGAATGAAACGCTGGCCTCCATTCGCCGGAATGCCCTTGCGGCGCTGCGACCACCGCCGAGACAGGCGCTGTCGTCGTGGATCGAACGACACCTGTCCCTGCCTGACGGTGTCTCGTCACTGCCTGGGGCCGTCCGCCTCTGGCCGTTTCAACGCGAGATCGCCGACGCGATCGGAGATCCTTTCATCGAACGCGTGACGCTGGTCAAGCCGGTGCGCGTCGGCTTCACGACCCTCATCACCGGCGCGCTCGGCGGATACATCGCCAACGATCCATCGCCAATCCTATGCCTGTTGCCCACCGAGGCCGACTGCAGAGACTACATGGTTTCCGACATCGAACCGATCTTCGCGGCATCGCCAGTGCTCGCTGGCCTGATCGGCGACGACCAGGACGATGGCGGTCGCAACACCATTTTGTCGCGCCGGTTCCCCGGCGGATCGCTGAAGGTCGTGGCTGCCAAGGCCCCGCGCAACCTGCGTAGGCACAATGTGCGCGTGCTCCTTTGCGACGAGGTCGACGGCATGGAAAACGGCGCGGAGGGCTCGCCGATCCTGTTGGCGGAAAAGCGCACACTGAGTTTTGCGGATCGCAAAATCGTTATCGGCTCGACGCCCGTCTTCGAGGACACGAGCCATGTGCTCCGCTCCTACGGCCAATCCGACGCGCGGGTTTATGAGGTGCCTTGTCCCGAATGCGGCGATTTCCATGAAATCGGATGGGGCGATATCCAGTGGCCTGCCGGCGAGCCGCACCGGGCGTACTACGTCTGCAAATCCTGCGGCTGCATCATCGAGGAGAGGCACAAGCCGGCGATGGTCGCGCTCGGCCGTTGGCGTGCCACACAGCCGCACGTCACCGGCCACGCGGGCTTTCGGTTGAACGCGCTCGTTTCCCTCTTGCCGAACGCTTCCTGGGGGAAACTGGCCTCGGAATTCGTCGCCGCCAAGGATGATCCCGCGCACCTGCAGACCTTCATCAACACGATCCTGGCGCAAGGGTGGCGCGAAACCGGCGAGGAACTTGACGACCGCGAAATTTCGGGCCGTGCAGAGGCTTTCTCGCTCGAGGAAATACCAGCGGGCGTCTTGGCAATAACGGTTGGCGTCGATGTGCAGCGCGATCGCCTCGAGGTGACATTCATCGGCTGGGACCGGGAGGGCGCGGCCCATGTCCTCGCTCACCTGGTGGTATGGGGGCGCACCGACCAAGACGCCACATGGCATGAACTCGACGGGGTGCTGAAACAGCGCTTCCACCATCCCCTCGGCGGCGAAATCGGCATTGACGCGACGGCGATCGACAGCGGCGACGGCGAAACCATGGAGGCCGTCTACCGCTTCGCGTTCCCGCGCTACGGCATGCGAGTTTTCGCGATCAAGGGCGTTGCCGGCAACCGCCCCTGGATCGAGCGCTCGAAAAGCAAGATCCAGGGCGGCCGGCTGTGGATTGTTGGCGTCGACGGCATAAAATCACACCTGACCTCCTGCCTTGGTCGAAATCAGGCGATCCGCTTTTCCAAGAGCTTGCCGGCCGTCTTCTACGAGCAGCTCGCCAGCGAGCGCGTGGTGGTCCGATATTCGCGCGGGCAGCCGCAGCGCCGTTTTGAGCGTGTGCCAGGACGACAGGCTGAGGCGCTTGACTGTTGCGTCTATGCATTCGCGGCGCGGCAGCTTCTCAACATCAACTGGGATCAGCGGAGGGCCGATCTTTCGCGCACCAGTGCTGACGCTACTAAGCCGGTGCCCAATGTGGTGAAAAGCAGATGGATGGGGCGATAGCGCAGCGATGCATGCCGGCGACGAGGGCGATATGATCGATGCCAATATCAATCACCCTCTCCTTGGGATTTGCACGTGCTAAGCCTAACACCAACGCCGCCCTGCCCCGACAGAAACTCAATACCCTCGTTTTCAAGGGCGGAATGTATCGCGGCCGATGCCTCATCTGACACCTGCCGGCGCTCCTTCTCAAAGTCGACGATCGTCGAGAGGCCAAGATTTGCGGCGGCCGCCAACCTCGGCTGTGTCCAATTGAGCAGGGCTCTCGCGGCGCGCGATTGTTTTGGTAACATTGATCAACATTTTATGTTGACGGCGCTAACGCCGTCGGGTATCAACATAAACTGTTGATACCACGATTGTTGGAGAACGACAATATGCCGAAAATTCCCTTTCCGGCGGCCGCCGCCGGCCTGGCAGAGCAACCGAACCTCGATACAGCTATCGAGGAGACGTACAACGCGATGGCGCTTCTCGACATTGCTAGCTTCTGCGCTGACGACCTCGCGGAGATACTCGACACGCCACACAACCAGATAGTCGGCAGCCTTGGCCGGCTATTGCGCCTGGCCAGTGGCCAGGTGATGACCGCGCTGACTGCTCTTGAGCAGATGGAAAAATCGGCGTGATTAAAACGTATTGACAAGGCCTACGAGGCGCCGTTTTCGCGTCGCGCTGGCTTATTTCGAAAAGGATCATCCGCGCCACTGATCGGTGCGGCGAACGCAAAGGGTTAACGCATGTCGGAAAATCGAATTCACCAAGCAGAGTACGAAATTCAGCGGCTTAAGAGCACAGTCGCCGAGTTACAGCGCGAAGTCGAAAAGCTGCAGAAGCGCGTAAAGAAACTTGAGCAGGCAGAAGGCTAGAATTTCCCACAACACAGCTTTCAAGGGGTCGCATGGCCTCTTCCGTTGACAAAGCGGAGGGATCATGCGATCTCTTTTCCATGAAGGAAGATTTCTACACCCCGAAATTTGAAAGGGCCGACGTCGTCGAGTTGACTGGCGTCTCGCCGGGCACGCTCGCCAATTGGCTTAAACGGCCGATCGGCAAAGGTGGCATCAGCATCACGCCCGAGCACATCGGGGGCACCGGAAATCGCCGGCTCTTTTCTGCGTTCGACCTGGTCAAGGCGCAGACGGTCCTTCATCTCGTCGAATTCACCGGCCCGGCGCTGGCCGACGAGCTCATTTCCTCGGCGAACTTCCGCGAGTGGGTTAATCTTAGCCTTGAGCACCGCGGCTCCGCTGAAACGGCCCCGCCGGAAGAACATCAGAAACATTTCGCCATCATGTACAAGCACGGCGGAAAATTCGTCGTCGACTACATTACCTCTCCCGCGCTGCTTGATGAATTCAAGCGCGCAAGAGAAAGCCTGCCCGATGCAGCCAAGCCGTACATTCACATTCCGGTGGGTGCCATCGTCGACAACGTCGCACAGCAAGTTGATCTTTGGGAGATCAGCCGGAAGGCACCTGGCGACCGAACGCAGGCAGAACGAGCAATCCTCGCGATGGCCAAACATCGGGCAAAGGGTGCTGAATGATGCTTACCGCCTTCCGCAATCTCTTTCAGCGTTCCGCCGCCAAGCGTGCGCTTGACGCAGGATCCGGCAACACTCGCCGCTGGAATGATGCCCGGGCAATTGCCAATCCCGGCCGCGCTATGTTGACGGATGCGTCGACGATCGCAGCGCGCGCATCCGGGCTGGTGGTCAATAATCCCGTCGCCGCCAAGATCGTCGAGACTTCCGTCGCCAATCTCATTGGCACCGGGATCACGCCGCGTCCGCTGCATCCTGTCGAGGCAATGCGGGATAGGCTCGCCCTGGGATGGTCTGCATGGACCGACATGGCCGACCCCGAGGGGCGAACGGACCATTACGGGCAACAGGCCGCGATGGTCCGCGATATGGTCGTTTTCGGCGAGGGGCTTGCAGTCTGGACCTCGGATCCGGCGACCGGCGCGCCGCAGCTGCGGCGGCTGCATCCCGAACAACTCGACCGCTTCAAGAATGTCACGCCTTCGGCAGGCGGCGCCATCGTCCAGGGCGTCGAATACAACGGAGACGGCCGCATTGTCGCGTATTGGCTGCGGCCGAACGCACCCGGCGATGCCCTCGCCGGGCTGCCGATGTCTTCCCAGCGATGGCCTGCCGGCGAGGTGATCCACCTGTTCCGACCACTCTTTCCCGGCCAGGTGCGCGGCCTTTCGTGGTTTGCTTCGGTTTTGCTGTCCACCCATGATCTCGATCAACTGGTCGACGCGCTTCTGGTCCGCGCCAAGGTGGCGGCGCTTCATGCCGGCTTCATCACCGATACCGATGGACAGGGCGTATACGGACAAGACCAGGCCGGCGGATCGTCCGTAAGTCTGGAGCCCGGCGCGATGATCACGCTGCCGCCCGGAAAAAACGTCGAGTTTCCCGATACGCCCGACCAGGGTCCGGCGCTCGGCGTTGCCGACGCTATCCTGCGGATGATCGCCAGCGGCGCGAATTGCACGTTCGAACAGGTGACGGGCAACTATTCCCAGGTCACCTATACCTCGTCGCGCGCGGCGTTGCTCGAATATCGGCGCTTTGCCGAGGCGACACAGCATCACGTCATTGCCTTCCAACTCTGCCGCCCCGTTTGGGAGCGGTTCATTCGCTGGCAGGTCCTGTTGGGCGTCGTTCCCGCAACCGCCTATCAGCGCGATCGCGCCGCGTTCGGGGTGAAATGGCTGCCACCGGCTTGGCCGTGGGTCGATCCGCTGAAGGATGCGCAAGCCGCCGTCCTCGAAATGGACAACCTGTTGCGATCGCGCGCCGAGATCGTCTCCGAGCGCGGTTACGACGTTGAGCAGCTCGACCGCGAGATTTCCGCCGACAAGGCCCGCGCCGACCGCCTCGGACTGGCGGCGCGCCCTCAAACTGGAGCGAACGTCAATGCCTCGTCCAATTGAAGCAGCGCCGCCGCATATATCCCCGCAAGTGCGGGCGTTGTCGTTCGCGCCGACGAGCGTCGACGAAAAGGCGCGTACCGTCGAAATGATCGCATCGACTGGCGCCGGCGTTTTGCGGCACGACATGGAGGGAGCTTTCAACGAAATGCTCTCGCTCACTCCGGGCGCAGTTGATTTGAGCAGAGCCGAAGGGATGCCTCTGCTTGATAGCCATCGCCAGGACGGGCTCGATCGGGTGCTCGGCGTGGTCCGTGGCGTCCGTATTGAGAAAGGGCAGCTGATCGTTACCGCCCAGTTCTCCGAGCGCGCAGAGGCCGTCTTTAAGGACGTGGCGGCCGGAATTATTCGAAATGTGAGTGTCGGCTACGGCGTCGACGATTTTGAGGACCGAGTAGACCCGCAGTCCGGTCAACGGCTGCGAACGGTCACAAAATGGACGTTGCACGAGGTTTCGCTCGTCCCCGTTGGAGCTGACGCGGGGGCAAAAACAAGAGGAATTACCATGCCGCAGGCAAACAACACAGCGACGGCCGCGTCCGCGACGGCAACCACCAGCGCGAACGCCAATCCCGCGACCATGACACGGGCGCAAAGCAATGCCGAAATCCGAGCATTGGCCGAAACCTTCGGTCTTGGCGACGAATTTTCCAATGGTCTGATCGACCGTGAAGCGACCGTAGACGAGGCTCGCGCCGCGGCCGTCGAACAGGTCAGGCAACGTTCGAACAGGCAAACGCCGCAAACGCGAGTAACCGTGGTCGCGAACCACGACGACCCCGAAGCCATCGTGGGACGTATGGGCGAGGCCCTCTATGTGCGCGGAAATCCCCGCCACAAGCCCTCGGATGCCGCGCGCCAATACGTCAACATGACGACGCTCGATATGGCGCGTCAGATGCTTCAACTGCGCGGCATGCACACGACTGGCCTATCGCCGGCGGAAACGATCACGCGGGCGCTGAACTCGACGAGCGACTTTCCCCTGGTGTTTGCCGACACGGCGAACCGGGCGCTGCGCCCGGGTTATGAAGCAGCGGCTGCCGTGCTGAAGCGAGTGGCGCGACAGACTACGGCAAAGGACTTCCGCAACATGACGAAACTCCAGATCGGCGAAGCGGCCGGACTGGAGAAGGTCAACGAGAACGGCGAATACAAACATTCGACGATCAGCGAAGCCGGCGAGAGCTACGGCATTGCCACCTATGGCCGAATATTCGGCCTCACCCGCCAGGCGATCATCAACGACGACATTGGCGCATTCGTTGATGTCGCCGGCAAGTTCGGCGCCGCCGCCGCCGAATTCGAAGCGCAGTTCCTAGTCGATATTCTCGAAGGCGCTGCAGGCTTCGGGCCGGTGATGAAAGACGGTAAGACGTTGTTTCATGCCGACCACGGCAACCTTGCTGAGGATGGTGTCGACCTGACATCGACCCCCCTTCCGCGTTTCGGTGGCCTGGACGTCGCGCGCTTGGCGATGCGCAAGCAGAAGGGGCTTTCCGGCCGGCCGATTAACGTCGTACCCAAGTACCTGCTCGTGGCTCCTGAGGCCGAAACCGCAGCCGAGACATTGCTTGCGACGCTGCAGCCGAACAGCGCCGATGGCGTCAATCCGTTCGCTGGCAAGCTAGAGATGCTCGTCGAGGCCCGGCTGTCCTCCCCTGTTCGCTGGTACGTCGCTGGCGATCCGGCGACGATCGAGGGGCTGGAATATGCTTATCTGGCCGGTCAGGAGGGACCGCAGACCGAGACGCGCGCCGGCTTCGAAGTCGACGGCGTCGAGACCAAGGTGCGGCTCGATTTCGGCGCCGCCTTTGTCGACTACCGGGGCTGGTTCATGAACCCCGGCGAAGACGTGACGACCTGACCCATGGCGACGCTTTCCGACTTGACCGTGTGGCTCGAGGCGCTCCGCAAGGCCCGCGCCTCTGGCGTTCGCTCAGTCCAGCACGGCGACGTCAGGACTGAATATCGATCCGACGCCGAACTGGCTGCGGCAATTGCCGACATAGAGCGGCAGATGTCCGCCCTTCAAGGCCGGTCCGGTGGCGTTGTCTACATTTCAAGCTCAAAAGGACTTTGACCATGAAAAACTATGTTCAGCGCGGCGACGTAGTGACCGCAACCGCACCGGCCGGCGGAGTGTCGTCCGGAGATGGCGTTCTGATCAGTTCTCTCTTTGGTGTCGCTGCAACGACCGTCGACGCCGGCAGTGAGGTGGAACTGGCGACGACAGGAGTTTTCGATCTTCCCAAGGCTTCCGGCGCGGTCACCTTTGGCGCGCCTCTGTATTGGGATGCGGCCGCCGAGAAAGTCACCGCCGTGGCGAGCACGACGGCCGGCGATAATACCCTTATCGGCGTTGCAATCGCCGCCGCCGGCGTCAATGCATCGACGGTGCGCGTGCGCCTTAACGGCAGCTTCGGAGTAGCTTAAGGCGGGGTCAAGATGGGGGCAGCCGGCTCCTGAAGGACAATCCGATCCCGCCGAGCCTTTACCGGGGCTGAAGACGTCGGATTGCTCAACGGCACGAGGCGCGGCTTGGAAACCCGCAACCATGCTGCCTCGCTGGGGCGTTCCTTCTCCAGCCGTGAGCATGCTCGATACGGGCGGCGAGATCAGCCGCCCGTATCACCCAGAACCTGGAAAAAGACGGTGAAGACTGGAAATCCGCCCAGGAGGCTCGAGTGATGGCTAACCGTGCCGCAGCAATCAAGCAGGCCGACGCCAAACGGCTTTTCAAAGCTGCCCTCGAGGCGGGCTTCGAAACTGCAAAAATAACGCTCCATCCGGACGGCCGCATTGAGGCCGCAGCATCGCTTGCGGAGAAGACCGCCGGCTTGTCGAGCGGCACTAGCTGGGATGATGTGCTGAAATGAAAGGCAAGCGCCGGAACGGACTGCCGAAGCATTGCACGCTCGTGATCGACCGGCATAAGAAGCGCCGTGTCCGGTTCCGGGCAAAAGGTGTCGATACCTATTTGCCCTATCCGCCGACCGGGCCGAGTTTCGAGAAGGCCTATTCCGACGCTTTGGCTGGCGTAACGGAATGGCGCGCCAATATCGGTGCGAGCAAGACGCGGCCGGGATCGTTCGACGCTCTGGCTGTTTCCTACTATCGCTCGCCGAAGTTCACCGGTCTGCGCGACAGCACGAAGCAGACCTATCGCCTGATCATCGAGCGGTTCCGCGAAAAGCACGGTCACCGCATGATCCGAGATCTCCGACACGAACATATCAGCGCCATTATCGGCGGAATGTCGGACACCCCGCAGGCTGCAAACCGCTTGCTGTCCCTTCTGAAAATCATGCTCCGCCACGCTGTCGCGAACCGATGGATATCCCATAATCCCACGGATGCCGTGGACGGCTTCAAGAAGAAGACGAAGGGCTTCCACACATGGACAGAGGATGAAATTTCTGCCTACGAGGCGTGTCATCCAGAGGGATCTAAGGCCCGCCTGGCGTTGGTGCTTCTCCTCTATACCGCTCAGCGTCGGAGCGACGTCGTCGCCATGGGATGGGAGCATATCAAGGGCAAGCACATCGAAGTGAAACAGGTGAAGACGGATGCGGAGCTAGACCTATTCATGCTTCCCGCGCTGACCGATGCCATTCGACCGCTACCGCGCGACAAACCTACCTTTCTCACTACCGAATTTGGAAAACCGTTCACGCCTGCCGGCTTCGGTAACTGGTTTCGTGATCGTTGCAACGAAGCCGGACTTCCGCGCTGTTCCGCTCATGGTCTCCGCAAGGCGGCGGCACGGCGGATGGCAGAGGGCGGAATGAGTGGAGATGTCATCAAGGCGGTGACAGGGCATACCGACCTGAAACAGGTCTCGGTCTACACGGCCGACGCCAACCAAGCGGCGCTCGCGGAGAAGGGCCTCAAGGCCATCGCCGGGAAGAAAAAGCGAACAAGAATTGTCCAACCGTCCGCGAAAGTTGGACAAACGAAAGGAAAGTAATATGGAAAATCAACAGGTTGTTGATAAGGATGGCGGACAGGGTGGGATTCGAACCCACGGTACGCTTTCACGTACACACGCGTTCCAGGCGTGCGCCTTAAACCACTCGGCCACCTGTCCTTCTTGGGCGTTCGCGCCTGGATAGGAGCAAATCGTCGGAACGGCGCGATATATACCGATGAATTTTTGTCGATCAACCGAAATCTAACAGTTTTTTGACTTCTTCCGATAAAACTCGCCTCCGCCCGTCCATTGTGCTTCACCCCATCGACGACTATGTAATTCTCAAGGTGGAGAAATGGCGCGGCCGGCCGGGATTGTCCGGCATAAAGAGCGTCGGAGGAATTGATGCGTTTCCTGTTGCGTCTGGCCAGCCTTGTCGCGCTTGCGGCGGCCGTTATTGCCGGGACCATCGATTCGATCCAATCGGTTGCGGCGTCCTCAGTGGTGGTGACGCCGATTTCCGATGCCTGGCAGGATGTGAGCCCGGCAACCCTCACATCGCTGCAATCCTCCCTTTCTTATTATATCCACCCGCGTTTCTACGCCTTCATTTTCCAATGGCTGATGCTGCAGCCGGCCTTTGCCGTTTTCCTGGTGATCGCGCTGCTTCTCTGGATGATCGGCTATAAGAAGCCGCCGGTGGCCGGTCGCTTCACCGCATAGGAGGCCGGTTTTGCCGCCATGGTCGGCCGCGGCTCCGATCGGCCGCCAATGTTTCCCCAGCCCCGGCGGGGCTGCCGGATTGGCTGGAAATTCCGCATCTCGGCGGCGGAAATGTCTAAAAATAAGCCCCGGAGAACGGATTTTCGGCAATTGCTGCAAATCTTTACCGCCTGAAAAATTTCTGGTGAATTTTTCCGTGAGCCATGCAAGGATGCGCGCAGCCAGGCCTCCGGGGGGAGGTCGGTGGTTCCGCAGACATGTCCGGAAAGGACTTGCGGGAGGACCCCTAACGAATAGCAACAACAGGGCTGCACAATGAAAAAATCCCTTCTCACTCTCCTTGCCGTGGCTGCCATGTCGACGACGGCGCTGGCTGCCGATGTCAAGCCGGCGCTGGTTTACGGCACCGGCGGGAAGTTCGATAAGTCCTTCAATGAGGCGGCCTACAACGGTGCCGAGAAGTTCAAGGCCGAGACCGGCATTGCCTATCGCGACTTCGAACCAACCGGCGACACCCAGGGCGAGCAGGCCATCCGCAACTTCGCAAGCCGCGGATTCAATCCGGTGGTTGCCGTTTCCTTCGCCTGGACTTCGGCCATTGAGAAGGTCGCAGCCGAATTCCCCGACACCAAGTTCATCATCGTCGACTCCGTCGTCGACAAGCCGAACGTCCGCTCGGTGGTCTACAAGGAAGAAGAAGGCTCCTATCTCGTCGGTATTCTCGCCGGCATGGCATCGAAGACCGGCAAGGTCGGCTTCGTCGGCGGCATGGACATCCCGCTGATCCGCAAGTTCGAATGCGGCTATGAGCAGGGTGCGCGCGCCGCCAAGGCCGATGTCGAAGTTTTCCAGAACATGACCGGCACCACGGGCGCGGCCTGGAATGACCCGGTTCGCGGCGGCGAACTCACCAAGAACCAGATCGACCAGGGCGCCGATGTCATTTACGCGGCAGCCGGTGCCACCGGTCTCGGCGTTCTGCAGACGGCTGCCGACAACAAGAAGCTGTCGATCGGCGTCGATTCCAACCAGAACCATCTGCATCCGGGCTCCGTCCTGACCTCGATGGTCAAGCGCGTCGACCTCGCCGTCTACAACGCCTACACCGACACCAAGAACGATAAGTTCACCGGTGGCGTCCAGGCGCTCGGCGTCAAGGAAGACGGTGTTGGTGCCGCGATCGACGACAACAACAAGTCGCTGATCACGCCGGAAATGCAGGCGGCTGTCGACAAGGCCAAGGCCGATATCATCGCGGGGACCATCAAGGTTCACGACTATACCTCGGACAACGCTTGCCCGAAGTGATCCGCGCCCGGATGTAATCGACGATTGAGATCGGGCGTATGGCGGAGGGGATTTTCGCCATACGCCCTTTTCTTATTTGGAGCCTGCAGTGACAGATAAGCCCGCTATCGAGCTTGTCGGCATCGACAAGAAATTCGGTGCCGTCCATGCCAACAAGGACATCAACCTCACCGTTGCCAAGGGGACGATCCATGGCATCATCGGCGAAAACGGCGCCGGCAAATCGACGCTGATGTCGATTATTTACGGTTTCTACCATGCCGACAGCGGCGAGATCCGCGTCAACGGCAATCCCGTCACCATCCGCGACAGCCAGGCGGCGATCGCCACCGGCATCGGCATGGTGCATCAGCATTTCATGCTGGTCGACAATTTCACGGTGCTCGAGAATATCATGCTCGGCGCCGAAGGCGGCGTGCTGCTGGCGAGAGGCGTCGCATCGGCCCGCGCCGAGCTCAAGCGGCTGGAAACGGAATACGGCCTCGAGGTCGATCCGGACGCGTTGATCGAGGAGCTTCCGGTCGGCCTGCAGCAACGCGTCGAAATCCTGAAGGCGATGTATCGCGGTGCCGAGATCCTGATCCTCGACGAACCCACTGGCGTGTTGACGCCGGCCGAAGCCGATCACCTCTTCCGCATTCTCAAGGTGCTGCGCGACCAGGGTAAGACGATCATCCTCATCACCCATAAGCTGCGCGAGATCATGGCGATCACCGATACGGTCTCGGTTATGCGCCGCGGCGAGATGGTCGCGACCCGCAAGACGGCGGAAACGACGGTGGAAGAGCTTGCCGAGCTGATGGTCGGCCGCCGCGTGCTGCTGCGCGTGCAGAAGGGCGAGGGAAATCCCGGGGCCGCGGTGCTCTCGGTTCGCAACCTCACGGTCAAGGACAATCGCGGCGTCACCATGGTCGACAATGTCTCTTTCGACGTGCGCGCCGGCGAGATCGTCGGCATTGCCGGGGTTGCCGGCAATGGCCAGTCCGAATTGCTGGAGGCGATTGCCGGCATCCGCAAGCCCGCCTCAGGCGAAATCCTTCTCGACGGCCAGACGATCGACAAGGCCGATCCCGCCCGCCTGCGCGATCTCGGCCTTGCCCATATTCCCGAAGACCGCCACCATATGGGCCTCGTTCTGAAATTCGAGGAATATGAGAATTCCGTGCTCGGTTATCACCGGCGCCCTGGCTACAGCAAAGGTCCGCTGCTCGATCTCGAAGCGATCCGTAAGGATGCGATGGAGAAGATCGAAAAATACGACATCCGCCCGCCGAACCCGCGGCTGAAGACCGCGAATTTCTCCGGCGGCAACCAGCAGAAGATCGTCGTCGCCCGCGAAATCGAACGCGACCCGAAGATGCTGATCATCGGCCAGCCGACGCGCGGCGTCGATATCGGCGCCATCGAATTCATCCACCGCCGGATCATCGAAATGCGCGACGCGGGCAAGGCGATCCTGCTCGTCTCCGTCGAACTCGATGAGATCCGCGCCCTTTCAGACCGTATCC
Source organism: Rhizobium sp. RSm-3 (assembly GCF_001854685.1). Taxonomy (NCBI): domain Bacteria; kingdom Pseudomonadati; phylum Pseudomonadota; class Alphaproteobacteria; order Hyphomicrobiales; family Rhizobiaceae; genus Rhizobium; species Rhizobium sp. RSm-3. The sequence goes on from NZ_MAWZ01000001.1 coordinate 200,175, forward strand.
TTGTCATGTTTGCCGGCCACGTGGTCGGCGAGAAGACGCCCGATGCCGGTGAACAGACCCTCGGCCTGATGATGGCCGGCATTGCCGCGTGAGGCCTTTATGAGCACTGCATCAGTTCCGCTGCCAAACTGGATCAATTATGGCCTGATCCCGCTTCTGAACCTCATCGTCGCCTTCCTGATCTCCGGCTTCGTCGTCTGGCTGATCGGCGAGAGCCCGCTCGCTGCGCTGTCGCTGCTGATCGAGGGGGCGTTGGGCAGCGGCGAAGGCATAGGTTTGACGCTGTTCTACGCGACGAGCTTCATCTTCACCGGTCTTTCCGTGGCTGTCGCCATCCACGCCGGTCTCTTCAATATCGGCTCCGAAGGTCAAGCCTATATCGGCGGCCTTGGCTGTGCCCTGGTGGCGCTTTCGCTCGACAATTACGTGCCATGGTATGTGACGATGCCGATTGCCATCATCGGCGCTGCCCTGTTCGGCGCAATTGCCGCCTTCATTCCAGCGTGGCTTCAGGCGAAGCGGGGCAGCCATATCGTCATCACGACGATCATGTTCAACTACATCATCGCTTCACTGATGAACTACCTGCTTGTGCACGTATTGATCGTGCCAGGCAAAATGGCACCGGAAACACGGACTTTCCTCGAAGGTGGACAGTTACCGAAGCTGACTTGGTTGATGGAAATATTCGGGGCAAAGCTCGGTGCCGCTCCGTTGAACGTCTCTTTTATCATCGCGCTGGTGATGTGCTATGTCGTCTGGCTTTTGATCTGGCGCACCAAGCTCGGCTTCGAGATGCGTACTCTGGGCGTCAGCCCGACGGCCGCATCCTATGCCGGTATTCCCTATGTGCGGATCGTGATGATCGCGATGATGCTATCTGGTGCGCTGGCTGGCATGATGGCGCTCAATCCGGTCATGGGCGCCTCTGCCCGCCTGCAGGTGGGGTTCGTCAGCGGCGCCGGCTTTGTTGGTATCGCGGTCTCGCTGATGGGGCGCAATCATCCGCTCGGCATCATTTTTGCGGCGATCCTCTTCGGCATCCTTTATCAGGGCGGCGACTGGATCTCCTTCGAAATGCCGAACATCACCCGCGAGATGATCCTGGTTATCCAGGGTCTGGTGATCCTGTTCGCCGGCGCACTGGAATACATGTTCCGGCCGGCGATAGTGCGCCTCTATCAACAGTTCAAGCGAGCCTGAGGAGCGGACGATGGATTATTACGACATTTTCATCAGCGTTCTCGCCTCCACGATCCGCTTGTCGATCCCGCTGATTTTTACCGCCCTTGCCGGTCTGTTCTCGGAGCGCGCCGGCATTTTCGATATTGGCCTCGAAGGCAAGATGCTGGGCTCGGCCTTCGCCGCTGCCTGTATTGCCTATCTCACCGATTCGGCCTGGCTCGGTCTCGGCGCCGGCATCGTCTGCTCGGTGGCGCTCAGCCTGGTGCACGGCTTCGCCTCGATCACCAATCGTGGCAACCAGATCGTCTCGGGTGTGGCGATCAACTTCTTCATCGCAGGTATCACCATCGTGCTCGGCCAGGCCTGGTTCGGTCAGGGCGGGCGCACGCCGCAGCTGTCGCCGGAAGCGCGCTTCGCGCCGATCATCCTGCCGGGTGCCGATGCCGCCCGCGACATACCGATCCTCGGCCCGCTCTACGCCAATGTCATCTCCGGCAACAATATCCTGACTTACCTTGCCTTTCTTGCCGTGCCGTTTTCCTGGTGGGTGCTGTACCGCACGCGCTTCGGCCTGCGCCTGCGCGCCGTCGGCGAAAATCCGGGCGCGGTCGATACGGCCGGCATCTCGGTCGCCTGGCTGCGCTACCGCGCCGTCATGTGCGCCGGCATCCTCTGCGGCTTTTCCGGCACTTATCTGGCGATTGCCCAGTCCGCCGCCTTCATCAAGGACATGTCGGCCGGCAAGGGCTATATCGCGCTGGCTGCCCTCGTCTTCGCCAAGTGGAAGCCGGTGCCCGTGATGTTTGCCTGCCTGCTCTTCGGCTTCCTCGACGCACTGGCCAATTTCATGCAGGGCAAGCAGGTGCCGTTGATCGGCGAGGTGCCGGTTCAGGTCTTCCAGGCGCTGCCCTATATCCTCACCTGTGTCCTGCTTGCCGGCTTCATCGGCGTGGCGATCCCGCCGAAGGCCGGCGGCGTGCCCTATACGAAGGAACGTTGATCATGTCTCACGACTTGTTCGAAGCCGCCCGCGGCGCCATGGCCTTTGCCCATGCGCCCTATTCGAAATTCCCGGTCGGCGCGGCGATCCGCGCCGAGGACGGCAAGGTCTATGCCGGCGCCAACATCGAGAACCTCTCCTTTCCGCAAGGATGGTGCGCCGAGCCGACGGCGATCAGCGCCATGATCATGGGCGGCGCCAGGAAGATCGTCGAAATGGCTGTGATTGCCGAAAAGCTGCCGCTCTGCCCGCCCTGCGGCGGCTGCCGCCAGAAGATCTCCGAATTCGCCTCCAAGGATACGAAGATCTATCTGTGCGATGAGGCGGGCGTGCAGAAGACCATGACGATGGAAGAGCTTCTTCCCTTCAGCTTCGAGACCGAACTCGGATGAAGGCGACGGTCGATCTGCTCGCCGCATTGCTCGGCACCATCAAGCCGCGCCATGGCATCGTGCTCGGCTCCGGTCTCGGCTCGCTGGTTGGGCAGCTGGAAGGCGCCGTGCGCATTCCCTATCGCGATTTGCCGGGCTTTCCCGTCAGCGCCGTCTCCGGCCATGCGGGCGAGGTCGTCGCCGGCCGTCTCGGCAGCGTGCCTGTCGTCATGCTCTCCGGCCGCGTGCATTATTACGAGAAGGGCGATGCCAATGCCATGCGCCTGCCGATCGAGGTGTTGAAGGCGCTCGGCGTCGAAGCGCTGATCCTGACCAATTCGGCCGGATCGCTGCGCGACGACATGCCACCCGGTTCGGTGATGCAGATCACCGACCACATCAACTATTCCGGCATGAACCCGCTGATCGGTGAGGAAAGCGATCATCGTTTCGTCGGCATGACCAGCGCCTACGATGCCGGCCTCGCTACGGCGATGCAGACGGCAGCCGCAAAGCTCAAGATCGAGCTGGCGCAAGGTGTGTATATGTGGTTCTCCGGCCCGAGCTTCGAAACGCCGGCCGAAATCCGCATGGCGCGCATCCTCGGCGCCGATGCAGTCGGCATGTCGACGGTGCCCGAGGTGATCATCGCAAGAATGCTCGGTCTGCGGGTTGCCGCCGCTTCGGTTATCACCAACTATGGGGCAGGCATGACCGGCAATGAGCTCAGCCATGAAGAAACCAAGGACATGGCGCCCGTCGGCGGCGCCCGTCTCGCCGCCATTCTGAAAGAGATGATTGCGGCCAGAACAGGATGATTTTAGGCCGGGTCGGCCTAAAATCTGAATCCTGTTCTAAATTAAATAGCGAGAGCATGATGTCGCCTGAAAACCGCTCACACTTTTCGGCATCATGCTCTAGAGGAAATAAAGATGAATAGCCATTCCATCCGGGAAACGGCGGCGGTCGCCCTTTCCCTTCTCGATCTGACCAATCTCAAGGATGATTGCACCGAGGCGCAGATCGATGTGCTCTGCACCCGCGCGCAGACGCCCTACGGCAACAGCGCTGCGATCTGCATCTGGCCGCGCTTCGTCGCCCAGGCCCGCAATATCCTCGGCACCGGCCATGCCGTGCGGATCGCCACCGTCGTCAATTTCCCCTCCGGCAATATGGAAGTGGCCGATGTCGCCGCCGAAACCCGTGAGGCAATTGCCGATGGCGCCGACGAGATCGATCTGGTCATCCCCTACCGCAAGCTCATATCAGGCAATGAGAAGGCGGTGACCGACATGGTCAAGGCGGTGCGCGCCGAATGCGCCGGTTCCGTCCTGCTGAAAGTCATCATCGAAACCGGCGAGTTGAAGGATGCGGCATTGATTCGCAGCGCCTCCGAACTTGCCATCGAAGCCGGCGCCGATTTCATCAAGACCTCCACCGGCAAGGTCGCCGTCAACGCGACGCTCGAAGCCGCCGACATCATGATCCGCGCCATTCGCGAGAGCGGCCGCAAGGTCGGCTTCAAGCCGGCCGGCGGTATCGGCTCGGTGGCGGATGCGGCGCTCTATCTGAGCCTGGCCGAAACCATCATGGCGCCCGACTGGGCGATGCCGTCGACCTTCCGCTTCGGCGCCTCAGGCCTGCTCGACGATATCCTGGCAGTTCTGAGCGGAACACAGTCTGCACCTGCCGCGGCGTCGAGCTATTGAAATGATCCCGCAGGAGATCATCCGGCGCAAACGCGACGGCGACGAACTCGACCCCGCCGATATCCGGTCCTTCATTGCGGCACTCGCGGCCGGTCACCTGTCGGAAGGCCAGATCGGCGCATTTGCCATGGCCGTCTGGTTCAAGGGCATGTCGCGTGAGGAAATCGTCGCCTTGACGCTGGCGATGGCCGATTCCGGCGATCGGCTGCAATGGGGGGATATCGACCGCCCGATCGCCGACAAACACTCGACCGGCGGCGTCGGCGACAATGTTTCGTTGATGCTGGCGCCGATTGCTGCAGCCTGCGGCCTCGCCGTCCCGATGATATCAGGGCGCGGTCTCGGCCATACCGGCGGCACGCTCGACAAGCTCGAATCCATTCCCGGCTATATGATCACTCCGGATGCCCCTCTGTTCCACAAGGTCGTGAAGCAGGCGGGATGTGCCATCATCGGCCAGACCGGCGCCCTGGCGCCGGCCGACGGCAGGCTCTATGCCGTGCGCGACGTGACCGCCACCGTCGATTCCATTCCGCTTATCACCGCCTCCATCCTGTCGAAGAAGCTGGCGGCCGGGCTTCAGACCCTGGTGCTCGACGTCAAGGTCGGCAACGGCGCCTTCATGGCCGACCGCGCCCAGGCAGAGATTTTGGCGCAGTCGCTGGTCGAGGTGGCCAACGGCGCGGGTGTCAGGACCTCGGCGCTGATCACCGACATGAACCAGCCGCTCGCCGATGCCGCCGGCAACGCCGTTGAAATGCGCAATTGCCTGGATTTCCTGGCCGGTGGGAAGCCGGATACGCGGCTCGAGACCGTCGTTCTGGCCTTCGCTGCCGAGATGCTGGTGACATCGGGCATTGCCGCGTCCTCTGAGGAAGGTGAGGGGATGGCGCGTCGGGCACTGTCATCGGGGAGGGCGGCAGAGGTTTTTGCGCGCATGGTATCCCTGCTCGGCGGTCCGGCCGATCTCCTTGAAAACCCCGACCGGTACCTCGTCAGGGCGCCGGTGGAAAAACCTGTCCCGGCCGCCCGGTCCGGCTGGCTTGCCGCCTGTAATGCGCGCGGTATCGGCGTCAGCGTCATCGATCTCGGCGGCGGCAGACGCCATCCCGCCGATCGCATAGATCACCGCGTCGGCTTCTCCGAACTCCTGCCGCTCGGCACCCGCGTCAGCGCGGGCGAGCCGATCGCGCTGGTTCACGCCGCCGATGACACAGCGGCGCAAAGGGCAGCGGCCGCACTTGCCGCGCACTACCGTATCGCCGAGGAAAAGCCGGAGCTGACCCCGGTGATTTCGGCCCGGATCTGACGCGGTTTACTGCTTGAGGCTGAGCGAACCATCTGCGACGGAATAGGAGGCGAGCTTCTGCAGGAAGCTCATACCGACCAGCGTCGTCGTCAGCGCCTCGTCCTTGAGCACGAAGGCTTCGACATTGCGCACGCGAATACCGCCGATTTCGACCCGGTCGAGCATCACATGCGCCGCCTTCGTCTGGCCGTTGGCGGTATTGACCCCGTAGCGGAAATCGAGCTGGTTGGCCGTGTAGCCGAGGCGGCGGGCGAGCGTCTCGTTGAGCGCCACATAAGTCGCACCGGTATCGATCAGGCCTTGCACCGACTTGCCATTGATCTTGAAGCTGCCGGTATAGTGGCCCTGCGCATCCGCCTGCAGGCGGATAGCATTGCCGGCGGAGATCGCCGCGGCTGCGGCGGGCTTGTCGCTTTCGGTCGAGATGTAATTGGCGGAGAGAGCGTCGGCAGGCGGCTGGCCGGTGCTTCCGAAGAAGGAAGGCGCCTGTGTGGCCAGCACTGCGGCGATGCTGGCGAATATGACGGTACGCACGAGCATGAAACAGAAATCCTTCCTGTATAAACCCCGCTTCATGCGGGGCCTCATTCTTCAAGCTTGCTACGCCCCAAGTGCTGACAAGTTGCTAATACCGACAACGAAAAGGCCCGGAACGAAGCGTCCGGGCCATAAAGTCTTTCGATTTGGTAAAGGAAGGCTGAAATTACTTGGTGCCGTACATGCGGTCGCCGGCATCGCCCAGGCCGGGCATGATATAGCCCTTCTCGTTGAGATGGCTGTCGATCGAGGCGGTGAACACCGGAACATCGGGATGGGCGGCGCGGAAGTTCTGGATGCCTTCCGGGGCGGCGAGCAGGCAGAGGAAGCGGATATTGTGGGCGCCGCGTTCCTTGAGCTTGTCGATCGCCGCGATCGAGGAATTGCCGGTCGCCAGCATCGGGTCGACGACGATGATCAGGCGCTCGGCCACGTCTTCAGGCGCCTTGAAGTAATATTCGACCGGCTGCAGCGTCTCGTGGTCGCGGTAGACGCCGATATGCGACACGCGGGCGGAAGGCACGAGATCGAGCATGCCTTCGAGCAGTCCGTTGCCGGCCCGCAGGATCGAGGCGAAGACCAGCTTCTTGCCTTCGAGGATCGGCGATTCCATCGTCTGCAGCGGCGTCTCGATCGTTGCCATCGTCAGTTCGAGATCGCGGGTCACTTCGTAACAGAGCAGTGTCGAGATTTCGCGCAGCAACCGGCGGAAACTGCCCGTCGATGTTTCTTTGCGCCGCATGATGGTGAGCTTGTGCTGCACCAGCGGATGATCGATGACCGTGACGCCGTCCATGGGGAAGCCTTTCATTCTTGCTGTCGAATGTTTCTTTCACGGAAATCGGCCCGACCGCAAGAGTGGCGGCAAATTTGCACCGATCTTCCCCAGCCTCGCTCAACATTTGGCCGTCAAAGCCGGGCGAGCAGAACCTTGCGGGTGTCTTCGTCGACGAAGGCCGCCTCGATCGCGGTTCGCGTCATGGCATTGATCTCGGCATCGCTGAATCCGAAAGCCTCGGCGGCCAGTTCGTATTCCCGCGCAAGCGAGGTATGAAAGAAAGGTGGATCGTCAGAGCTGATCGTCACCCGCACCCCGGCTTCCTTCAGCCGCCGCAGCGGATGGGACGCGAAATCGGGAAAGACCCCGAGCGCGATATTGGAGCCCGGGCAGATCTCGAGCACGGTACCGAGATCGGCGAGCTGCTTCACCAGATCGAGATCTTCGATGGCGCGCACGCCATGGCCGATGCGCGAGGGGCGCACCGCATCGAGCGCGTCGGCGACGCTGAAGGCGCCGCAGACCTCGCCGGCATGGATGGTGAGCCCCAGTCCGGCATCGCGGGCGATATCGAAGGCCCTGCTATAGTCGGCGACGCGCCCCATCCGCTCCTCGCCGGCAAGGTTGAAGCCGGTGATCAACGGATTGCCGGCCTTTGCCGCATATTCGGCGGCACCGATCACGCTCTCCGGGCCGAAATGCCGCTCGCCGGTGACGATCAGCCGGGCCTCGATGCCGCTCTTTTCCCTGGCCCGCCGGATGCCTTCGCAGATGCCTGAGATATAGGCGTCGGCGCCGAGCCCGATGCGTTTGCCATGGTCGGGCGAAACGATCAGTTCACTGTAGATCGTATTGATGCCGGCGAGTTCGTCGAGATAGGTCTCGGTCAGAAGCGCATAGTCCTCCTCGGTCCTGTAGACCTCGGAAACCTTGTCGTAACATTCGAGGAAACTTGCGAAATCATGCCAGACATAGGCTCCGCCGCGAAGCTCGCCGCTGATATCGACGCCGTATTTCAGCGCCTGCGCCTCGGTCAGTTCAGGAGGTGCCGCACCCTCCAGATGGCAGTGCAGCTCGACCTTCTTCAAATGCGATGTCACAGAAAGCTCCTTCCATGCGGTCCGGCCGGAATGCCGAGATGGCGGGCGATGCTTTCGCCGATATCGGCATAGCTGCGACGCACGCCGATCGAACGCGACCGGATGCCGGGGCCGTAGGCGATGACAGGCACGCGCTCGCGCGTATGGTCGGTGCCGCGCCAGGTCGGATCGCAGCCGTGGTCGGCGGTGAGCACGACGAGGTCACCCGGCTTCAGTTTCTTATGGACTTCGGCCAGGCGTGCGTCGAAGGCTTCGAGCGCCGCGGCATAACCCGGCACATCGCGGCGATGGCCGTAAATCATGTCGAAATCGACGAAATTGGTGAAAACGAGATCGCCGTCTTCGGCCTCGTCGATGGTGGAAAGCGAGGCGTCCATCAGCGCCTCGTTGCCGTTCGCCTTGATGATCCTGGAAATGCCTTGATGCGCGAAGATGTCGCCGATCTTTCCCACAGCGTGCACGTGCCGGCCGTATTCGATCAGCCGGTCGAGCAGCGTCGGCTCCGGCGGCAGCACCGAGAAGTCGCGCCGGTTTCCGGTGCGCTGGAAGGTAGAGCTGGAATGACCGACGAAAGGCCGCGCGATGACGCGGCCGATATTGTAGCGATCGAGCAGTCCGCGGGCTGTGCCGCAGAAGGCGAGCAGCCGATCGAGGCCGAAATGCAGCTCATGCGCCGCCACCTGGAAGACCGAATCCGAGGAGGTGTAGCAGATCGGCTTGCCGGTGCGGATATGCTCTTCGCCGAGCCGGGCGATGATCTCCGTTCCGGAGGCATGGCAGTTGCCGAGAATGCCCGGCACGCCTGTCTCCTTGCAGAGCGCCTCGATGAGTTCGGCGGGAAAGGCGTCGCCCTCTATCGGGAAATAACCCCAATCGAAACTGACGGGTGTTCCTGCGATTTCCCAATGGCCTGACGGCGTATCCTTGCCGCGAGAGATTTCGCTGGCGGCGCCGTAAATGCCGTAGACCTTCTCCGGGATCGGCATGCCCGCCGGAAACCGGCCGGAGGCGGAGCGGGCGATCTGCATCAGCCCGAGTTCGGACATATTGGGCAGGCAAAGCGGCCCGCTGCGCAATCCGGCCCGGTCTCCCGCGCCGGCTGCGCAGAACTCGGCGATATGGCCGAGCGTATCGGCGCCTTCGTCGCCATAGGCGGCCGCATCCGGCGCTCCGCCGACGCCGAAGGAATCCAGAACGAAAAGAAAGGCACGCGCCATTTTACACCCGAGAAAGCCGATCGCCAGCCTCAGGGACGTCGGAGGCGGCAGAGGTTCAGGCATATAATGCTGCGGCCGGCTTGGCAAATTCGGGGGAGGCAAAAGCCGCCTCAGCAGTCGCCGCAGGGGATCGAGTCGCCTTGCCGCTGGCGGTAGAAATAGCTGCGGCTGATGGTGATCGTGCGCATGCCGTCAGGCATGAAGTTCGGCGCAAACAGGAACATCGTATAGGGGATGCTGAGCTCGGTGCGAACCAGGAAGCTGTTCGCCGTCTTCATGTCGGACGGCACGTCGGACACTGCTGTGTTCTTGGCATAGGGCGCCGTCCCGTCCTGCGCCCAGGACCAGAGCACTTTCGCATTGGCGCCGGCATCGACGGTGATCCCGGTGATCTTCAATTTAAGCGACGTCGTGTTGTAGGGCACGAAGATCGAGTTTGCGACCGACGGCATCTGCGCGAGCGCGCTCTTCGTGACGGATTGCTGCTGGGTGACGAGGTCGGCCACCGAGCCTGCGGCGCGTGTCACCCGCTTGCTGACGCTGAGGCCGATGGTGATCTCGAAGGCGCCGATATAGAGCATGACGAGCACGGGAAAGAGGATCGCGAATTCGATCGCTCCGGCGCCTTTGCGATCTCGGGCCAGCCGCCGCGCCGTCAATACCAGCCTGGTGAACGGGTTGCGAAGCGCCATTATGGATACTGCTCGTTCTGGAAGGCCGCGGTTGCGACGATCAGATAATACTTCGGCATCGAACCGTCGGAAGGCCGTATCGTCGTGATATAAGGCCGGACCAGATCCGTGATGATTTCCCAGCGGTAGTAGGCGCGGACCATGTTGATGGTGCCGGCGCCGCCCGGCGTATATTTGAAGGCCGCCGTGTTGATGTCGGCATATTTGTTGGTGGAAAGCTTGGGAATCGTCGTCGGAATGGCCGAGAATGTGCCGAACGTCTGCACATCCACGTAGAGCTTGCTCGGTGTAGCCGCTTCGCTGGTCGAGCAGCGGATCAGGATCGAGATCTCATCACAGAAAGCCTGACGAAACTGCGTCTGGTTCATATCGGTCGTGCGGCCGAGATTATAGGTGATCTGCCCGGTTCGCATCTTGCGGCTCATCGTATCGACGGCGTTGGAGACGAGTTCCTCGGCAGCAAAGGCGACAAACGTTTCGAGGACGGCGAAAATCACCAGGAAATAGGGAATGGCGAGCAAGGCGAATTCGATCGCCGCAGCACCATCGCGCGAGCGGGCGAGAGCGCGAAACCGCAAGAATCGGAACGGCGCCGGAGGATGCGCCTTATCCGTCTTCTGATCAATTGCCGTCATTGCCTGGACCCGAGCGATATTCTCTGTCCGCTACACTAGGGTCCGTTCGTTGATTTTCCGTTTCAGTCTGACGCGACGATTTTAACGAATGGCCGAAGAAGTGAGGGAAACCGATCAGGGGGAGGTGGTGCCGGTCGCCGCCTGCTGGGCATGCTGCTCGCAGTTCGGCGTGCAGGACAGCACGGAGCGTTCGGTCTGCCGGTAAACGCGCACCGTATTGCCCTCATCGATCGACACCAGAATACGCTCGTCGAGGATGGCATTGCCATCGGCATCGAGCAGCACCAGATTGGTGGTGCCGAAGCTGCGTCCTGTCAGCACGATCGTCTTGGCGTCGGCGACGGTCGCATCGGCGACCTTGGCGTTGCCGACGATGACCTTGCTGACAGGGCGGTCGAGCTTCAATACGCGCGCGTGATCCATATAGACGCGCAGCATGTCATCGTCTGCGGCCGCGGAAATTCCCGAAACACCGAAAACGGCGATCATGCCGGCAAAGAAAATGGTTTTGCCGCTCGATGACATTTGGTCCTCTTTCACGATCACAGCGCAATATCGGCATAGAATGGAAAAAAATGGTGAACGAAGCCTTAAGCCAGTCACCTTGTTCCGGAATGATGCGGGATGATCCGATTTGACACGGCCTCTGGAGGCGCACGCGGTGGCTGGAAGTCGAGTGTGTGCTATTTGCGGATGAATGCAGCCGATATAGCAGGAATATTGTTAAATATTGAGGTAAGCCTGTAAGAAAATACTTACTCTACAAAGGCATGTTGTCCCGTTCACATCTAGTTAACTCTTTTCCTTAAGCCGATGGAAACGCCCATTCGCTAGGTTGCAGTCATCCGATCAACGGCAACAGTTGGCGGACGTGCTGAACATCAACTGGAGTTAGGAGTAACCATGACCAAGCTTTTTAGCCGTTTTATGAAGGACGAATCCGGCGCGACCGCGATCGAATACGGCCTGATCGCCGCTCTCATTTCCGTAGCGCTCATCACCGGCGCAACGGCGCTCGGCGGCAAGATCGGCAACACGTTTAACGGCTTGAGCACCAAAATGGACGGCGCTCAGACTGCAAGCGGCGGCTAATAACGGCATCCGTATAATACCGGCCATTGATTTGGCCGATATATCGAGTGGGCTCACAGGCTGAACGGCCGTGAGCCTTTTCGCATCACGTCAGGATCGGGTATACGCATGATCGCAGCTGCAGTCTTCTTGATACTGCCACTCTGCCTGGCCATGGCGGCCTTCTCGGATCTGTTCACCATGACGATCCCGAACCGCGTTTCCCTGATCCTCATCGCCTCCTTTTTCGTTCTCGCACCGCTGTCCGGCCTTGGCTTGCAAGCGATCGGGATGCATCTTGCCGCCGGCGCCATTGTCTTTACTGCGTGCTTCGCTCTTTTTGCCTTCAATGTGATGGGCGGCGGCGACGCCAAGCTGTTGAGCGCCACCGCGCTCTGGTTTGGCTTGAACGAATCCCTTCTTTTCCTGATGACCGATGTCGCCGTCATCGGCGGCTGCATCACCTTGCTGATCCTGCTGGTCAGAGCGCAATCGAACACGATCCTCGCCATCGGCCTGCCGGTGCCGAATTCGGTCCTGTTCGCCAAGAAAATCCCCTACGGCATCGCCATCGCGATCGGCGGCTTCATGGCTTTCCCTTCCTCGCCGCTCTTCCTCGCCGCGCTGGAAAGCCTGAAATAATGGCATTTTAAATGCCCGTTAACTTAAAATGTAAGCGTTCCATTAACCATAATTATACCAATTGCTGAGCATTCTGCAGGGCGAACATATCGTGCCCTGAGGAATGATCGATGAAACCGGCCCGCCTTATAATCCTAGCTGTCGCCCTGGTGGCAGCCGGCCTTGCCGGCTTCCTGGCGATGCAAATGGCGGGCAGTGGCGGTGTCGTCACCCAGGTTCAGTCAGTGATCGAGAAGGAACCGACCGTCAACATCCTCGTCTCCAACGCCAATCTGGCGGTCGGCGAAAGGCTGGACGAGAAGTCGGTTCATTGGATGCCCTGGCCGCAGGGCGGTGTTGTCCCGGGTCTGATCACCGAAGCCGACAAGCCGGACGCGATCAAGGATCTGCAGGGTGCCGTCGTGCGCCTGCCGATCTTCGAAGGTGAACCGATTAGGCCGGAAAAGGTCGCCGATTCCAATAGCCGTATCCTTTCCTCGCTGCTGCCGGCCGGCAAGCGCGCCGTCGCGACCGAGATATCGGTGGCGACGGGTGCCGGTGGTTTCATTCTGCCGAACGACCGTGTCGACGTCATCATGGTCCGCAAGGGCACCGAGGCCAACAAGCTCATCACCGAAACCGTGCTGAGCAATGTCCGCGTCCTCGCCATCGACCAGCAGATTCAGGAAAAGGACGACGGCTCGAAATCGGTTGTGGGAACGACTGCGACGCTTGAGCTCACGCCGGATCAGACGAAGGTTCTCGCCGTCGCCCAGCAGATGGCGGACCGGCTGTCGCTGGCGCTTCGTTCGGTCGCCGATGCGCAGGAGCAGGATACCAGCGCCGCCGACTATCTGCTGAGCGGTGACAACGGCAGTGCGATTATCCAGGTCATTAAATCCGGCGCCATCGTTACCGATGCCGGCGCAGCGCCGAAGGCGGAGTAAGAGGACGTGCAAATGGGCAATTCAAAGCGGCGCGCCGGGATTCTCCTGACAGGTTGCCTCTCGCTTGCAGTCGGCGTCTCCGGTATGGCGCCGGCCTCTTTCGCGCCGCTTCTGGGCTCAGGCGAGGCGCGTGCCGAGTCCGAAAACCTGGTCCGCATCTCGCAGACTGGCCGCGATGCCCACCGCCGGCTGAAGCTCGGGCTGAACAAGGCCGTCGTCGTCGATCTGCCCGAGGATGCGCATGATATCCTCGTATCCGATCCGACCATGGCCGATGCCGTCACCCGTACCTCGCGGCGCATCTATTTGTTCGGCAAGAAGGTCGGCCAGACGAATATTTTCGTTTTCGGCGCCGGCGGGCAGGAGATCGTCAATCTCGACATCGAGATCGAGCGCGACGTGTCCGGCCTCGAAGTCAATCTCCGCCGCTTCATTCCAGACTCCAACATCAACGTCGAAATCGTCTCCGACAACATCGTGCTGACCGGCACCGTGCGCACACCGCAGGATGCCACGCAAGCCGCCGATCTGGCGCAGGTCTTCCTGAAGGGCGGCGAAGCGACGACCAGAACCGAGACGGCATCCGGCACCGGTGGCGACAGTTCGGTGGCGCTCTTTGCCGAAGGCCGTCAATCCTCGCAGGTCGTCAACCTGCTGCAGATCGAGGGCGAAGACCAGGTCACCCTCAAGGTGACGATCGCCGAGGTCCGCCGCGAGGTGCTGAAGCAGCTCGGTTTCGACAATCTGGTTTCCAATTCCTCAGGCATGACGGTCGCCCAGCTCGGCAGCCCCAGCGCCGACAGCGCCACATCGGTCGTTGGCGGCGGCCTGGCGGCGCTCTTCAAGAGCTCGATCGGCAAATACGACATTTCCACCTACCTCAACGCGCTGGAGCAGGCCAAGGTCGTCAAGACGCTTGCCGAGCCGACGCTGACGGCGATATCGGGCCAAGCCGCGACCTTCAATTCCGGCGGCCAACAGCTGTATTCGACGACCGACAGCGACGGCAACGTCACCGTCGTGCCGTTCAACTACGGTATCAACCTCGCCTTCAAGCCGGTCGTGCTCTCATCGGGACGCATCAGCCTTGAGATCAAGACCAATGTCTCCGAACCGGTCGCCGGCAGCGGCAACGCCACATATCAGCGCCGCTCGGCGGAAACCTCGGTGGAGCTGCCCTCGGGCGGCTCGATCGCGCTGGCCGGCCTGATCCGCGACAACGTCTCGCAGACGATGGGCGGCACACCCGGTGTTTCCAAAATCCCGCTGCTCGGCACCCTCTTCCGCCAGAAGGGTTTCGAGCGTCAGGAAACCGAGCTCGTCATCATCGCGACGCCCTATCTGGTGCGCCCTGTGGCGCGCAATCAGCTCAATCGGCCTGACGATAATTTCAGCCCCGAAAACGACGGTGCGACCTTCTTCCTCAACCGTGTCAACAAGGTCTATGGCCGCCGCGAGGCGCCTGTGGCTGATGCGCAGTTCCACGGTTCGATCGGGTTCATCTACAAATGAGTGGGGCGCCGTCGGCAGCAATGGAAGAGAACAGAGATCAGGCGATGACCCATATCAATTCGACGACACCCCGCCTCGGAATCTCGAAGGCGCTGCTGGCCGCGGCCGGCGTTTCGGCGGTGATCCTTTCTGGATGCGCCGGTCCCCACGACCAGCTGACAACAGGCGGCATTCCCGACGACTATCGCGCCCGCCACCCGATCATTGTGACCGAAGCGGAGCAGACGGTCGATATACCCGTCGCCTCCACCGATCGCCGCCTGACCATTGCCCAGCGTGACCTCATCCGCGGTTTTGCCGCAAACTACATCGCCCGCGCCTCGGGTCCGGTTTACGTGCTGTCGCCGCAAGGTTCGCCGAATTCGGCGGCCGCCTACCAGCTGCGCAATCAGGTCCGGGCCGAGCTGGCTTCGCGGGGAATCGCAAGCTCGAAAATCGTCAACACCTCCTATGCCGCGGTCGGCCCCGGCGATGCGGCGCCGATCCGGCTGAGCTTTACCGGCACCACCGCGATCACCACCCAATGCGGCCAGTGGCCGAAGGACATCTCGAACGATTTCACCAACCAGAATTACTATAATTTCGGTTGCGCCTCGCAGAACAACCTCGCCGCCCAGATCGCCAATCCGGAGGATCTGGTGGCGCCTCGCGGCATGACCCCGATCGACGCGCAGCGGCGCAACAATGCGATTCAGGAATACCGCACGACGACATCGACGATCGAAGAGGTCGCCGGCAGCGACAGCAGCTTCTGAGACGGAACGGGACGATGAGCGCGATCGAATACGAAATCAAGAATCCGAGTGAGCTTCGCCACGCCGAGGAGGCGGTGCGCATGGCGGATCTGGAAAATATGCGGCCGCTGCCGCGCATCTCAGTGCATGCTTTTTGCGAGAGCGAAGCGCTGCAGCAGGTCATGGAACGCTGCGCCAATGACCGGCGTATGGCGAAGGTCAGCATGCGCATCACCAGCGGCGGCATCGCGGCTGCCGCCAATATGTTCTCAGGCGCCCCGACGCCGAACCTGATCATCCTCGAGACCAAGGCGAATTCCGGGAGCCTGCTCGGCGAACTGGCGCCGCTCGCCGCTGTCTGCGACCCGACGACCAAGGTCGTGATCGTCGGCTATTACAATGATATCGGGCTCTATCGCGAACTCATCCGCAACGGCATTTCCGAATATATGGTCCAGCCGGTCGCGATGCCCGATATCCTGGCATCGATGGCCTCGATCTTCGTCGATCCCGAAGCCGAGCCGCTCGGCCGCAGCATCGCCTTTATCGGCTCGAAGGGCGGTACCGGCGCTTCGACCATCGCGCATAATTGCGCCTTCGGCATTTCCAATCTCTTCTCCACCGAGACGATCCTGGCCGATCTCGACCTGCCCTATGGCACGGCGAACATCGACTTCGATCAAGACCCGGCCCTCGGCATCGCCGAAGCGGTCTTCGCGCCCGATCGTCTCGACGAGGTCTTCCTCGATCGCCTGCTGACGAAATGCTCCGCGCATCTTTCCCTGCTTGCGGCGCCCTCGCTGCTCGATCGCGCCTATGATTTCGATGGCCAGGCTTTCCAGCCGGTGCTCGATGTCCTGCAGCGCAGCGCGCCCGTGACCGTGCTCGATGTTCCGCATGCCTGGTCGGAATGGACACGCTCGGTGCTGTCGAGCGTCGACGAAGTGGTCATCACCGCCGTTCCCGATCTCGCCAACCTGCGCAATGCCAAGAACATGCTGGATGCGTTGCGCAAGATGCGGCCGAACGACAAGCCGCCGCATCTCGTCCTCAATCAGGTCGGCATGCCGAAGCGCCCGGAGATTTCACCCTCGGATTTTTGTGAACCGCTGGAGATCGATCCGATCGCGATCATCCCCTTCGACATCAATCTTTTCGGCAACGCCGCCAATAGCGGCCGGATGATCTCGGAAGTCGACCCGAAATCGCCGACGGCGGAGACCTTTTCGCAGATATCGCACATCGTCACCGGCCGTGTCGCGATCAGGAAGGCGAAGAAGGGCGGCCTGCTGGGCCTCCTGAAGCGCAAATAACAAGCAGAACGAGCAGATTGGATTAAGCGGCATGTTTGGAAAACGCGGAAATGAAGGTTCCGGAAAGGTCGGAGGGACGATTGCTCCCCCGCCGCCGGCTCCGGCTGCCGCCCCTGCGGCCTCTTCTCCCTCCGTTCTGGTCGAACCGTCGCGCGAGCCCGCACGCCAGCAGGTGATGCAGACGCCGCAGCGCAAGCGCCCTGTTCGCACCGATGAATATTACGACACCAAGGCGCAGGTCTTTTCCGCGCTGATCGATACGATCGATCTCTCCCAGCTTTCCAAGCTCGACGGCGAAAGCGCGCGCGAGGAAATCCGCGACATCGTCAACGACATCATCACCATCAAGAACTTTGCGATGTCGATCTCCGAGCAGGAAGAACTGCTCGAGGATATCTGCAACGACGTCCTCGGTTACGGTCCGCTGGAGCCGTTGCTGGCGCGTGACGATATCGCCGACATCATGGTCAACGGCGCCGGCCAGACTTTCATCGAAGTCGGCGGCAAGACCATCGAATCGGAGATCCGCTTCCGCGACAATGCGCAGCTTCTCTCGATTTGCCAGCGCATCGTCAGCCAGGTCGGCCGCCGCGTCGACGAATCGAGCCCGATCTGCGACGCCCGTCTGCCGGATGGATCGCGCGTCAACGTCATCGCGCCGCCTCTGTCGATCGACGGACCGGCGCTCACGATCCGCAAATTCAAGAAGGACAAGCTGACGCTCGATCAGCTCGTCCGTTTCGGTGCGATCACGGCTGAGGGTGCGACCGTGCTGCAGATCATCGGCCGCGTGCGCTGCAACGTTGTCATTTCGGGCGGCACCGGCTCGGGCAAGACGACGCTGCTGAACTGCCTCACAAACTATATCGACAGGGATGAACGCGTCATCACCTGCGAGGATACGGCAGAACTGCAGCTGCAGCAGCCGCATGTCGTGCGTTTGGAAACACGCCCGCCGAATATCGAAGGCGAAGGCGAGATTACCATGCGCGATCTCGTCAAGAACTGCCTTCGTATGCGCCCCGAGCGCATCATTGTCGGCGAAGTGCGCGGACCTGAAGTTTTCGACCTGCTGCAGGCGATGAACACCGGTCACGACGGCTCGATGGGCACCATCCACGCCAACACGCCGCGCGAATGCCTGAGCCGTATCGAATCGATGATCGCCATGGGTGGCTTCACCCTGCCGGCAAAGACGGTGCGTGAGATCATCTCCAGTTCGGTTGATGTGATCGTCCAGGCGGCGCGCCTTCGCGACGGTTCGCGCCGCATCACCCAGATCACCGAGGTGATCGGCATGGAAGGCGACGTCATCATCACCCAGGACCTGATGCGTTACGAGATCGAAGGCGAGGATGCCGGCGGCCGCCTGATCGGCCGGCACATGTCGACCGGCGTCGGCAAGCCGCATTTCTGGGATCGCGCCCGCTACTTCAACGAGGAAAAGCGTCTTGCCGCCGCCCTCGACGCGATGGAAGCGAAAACGAAGGATTAGGCGAGATGTTCGGGTTCGATCCGATAGTGCTGGCAATCGTTGTCCTCGCCGCCGTCTCCGCGGCGGCGGTCGCCTATGCGCTGATGTATTCCCGGATCGAGGCCGACAAGAAATCGGCAAGTCGCATCGACCGTGTCAAGTCGGCCGAAAGCGACCGGGTCAAGGTCAAGGCTGCCCGCGACCGGGTGCAGGAAATGTCGAAGCGCCGGAAATCGGTGCAGGACAATCTCAAGGATCTGGAAAAGCGCCAGCACGAAAAGACCAAGAAGACCCTGTCGATGAAATCCCGGCTGGTGCAAGCCGGTCTGGCAGTCACGGTCGGGAGATTCTATCTGATCAGCGCCATCTTCGCCTGCGTGCTGCTGCTCATGGCTTTCATCATCGGCATGTCGCCGATGGTGATGATCGGTATTGCGGTCGTCGCCGGTCTCGGCCTGCCGCGCTGGATCGTCGGCTTTCTGATCAAGCGCCGCCAGAACAAGTTCCTCAACGAACTCCCCAATGCGCTTGACGTCATCACCCGCTCGATCAAATCGGGCCTGCCGCTCAACGATGCCATCCGCCTTATCGCCACCGAAGGCACCGAGCCTGTCAAGAGCGAGTTCCGGCGGGTGATCGAGGCGCAGCAGGTGGGCCTCAGCATTCCCGACGCTTGCGCCCGCATGACGCTCCATATGCCGCTCCAGGAAGTCAACTTCTTCGCCATCGTCATCGCCATCCAGTCACAGGCCGGCGGCAATCTGTCGGAAGCGATCGGCAATCTCTCCAAGGTGTTGCGCGAGCGCCGGAAGATGAAGGCCAAGGTCTCGGCGCTTTCGATGGAAGCCAAGGCGTCGGCGGTCATCATCGGTGCGCTGCCCTTCATCGTCGCGACCCTCGTCTATCTGACGTCGCCGAGCTACATGATGATCCTTTTCACCGATCCGCGCGGCCACCTCATCATGGGTGTTTCGGCGATCTGGATGTCGATCGGCATCTTCGTCATGCGCAACATGGTCAATTTTGACATTTAGCCGGAAGGACGCACCATGTCGCAGGACCTTGCCGCAACCCTGACCAATCCGAGCATGCTGATCGCGCTCCTCGTGGCGATCGCGGTCTTCGCCACGTTTTATACGATTGCCGTCCCCTTCTTCGAACGGGGCGATCTCAACAAGCGTATGAAGGCTGTTTCCACAGAGCGCGAGCAGATCCGCGCGCGCGAACGCGCCCGCATGAACACCGAAACCGGCGCCGGCAAGGCTTCGCTCAGGAGCCAGAACAATCGCTCGGTCCGCCAGATCGTCGAGCGCTTCAACCTGCGCAAGGCGCTGGTCGACGAGAATACCGTCAACAAGCTGCGCGCTGCCGGTTTTCGCTCGGAGAATGCGCTGAATACTTTCCTCGTGGCGCGCTTCCTGCTGCCCTTCCTCTTCCTGGCGCTTGCCACCTTCTGGGTCTTCGGCCTCGGCAATCTCGCCGACAGGGGCACGCCCATCCGCCTCTTTGCCGTCATCGGCATCGGCTATCTCGGCTTCTACTCGCCGAACATCTATATCTCGAACCGCATGGGCAAGCGTCAGCACTCGATCAAACGTGCCTGGCCGGATGCGCTCGACCTGATGCTGATCTGCGTCGAATCGGGCATCTCGATCGAGGCGGCGATGCGTCGTGTGTCGGAAGAACTCGGCGAGCAGTCGCCGCCGCTTGCCGAGGAGATGGTGCTGACCACGGCCGAGCTCTCCTTCCTGCCGGATCGTCGCGTGGCGCTCGACAATCTTGCCACGCGCACCCAGATCGAGCTGGTGCGCTCGGTCACTCAAGCGCTGATCCAGGCCGATCGCTACGGCACGCCGGTGGCGCAGGCGCTGCGTGTCCTCGCTCAGGAAGGACGCGACGAGCGCATGAACGAAGCGGAAAAGAAGGCGGCGGCTCTGCCGCCGAAACTGACGGTGCCGATGATCCTGTTCTTCCTGCCGGTGCTGATCGCCGTCATTCTCGGTCCGGCCGGTATCCAGGTGTCAGACAAGTTCTGAGGCTCGCTGCCGTCTAAACCGGTTCCGATTTGAGGAATAATGCAGTAACCTTCGATCCGAACGAGGGTTCTTGAATGTCTTCCGTAGGCGTTTTCATCAGCATCATGGCAGCCCTGGCGGTCGGCGCGATGAGCCCCGGCCCGAGTTTCGTCGTCGTCTCCAGGATTGCCATTTCGCGGTCACGGCTGGACGGTCTTGCGGCCGCACTCGGCATGGGCGCCGGCGGCGTCGTTTTTGCCGTGCTGGCGCTCGCCGGGCTGACGGCGCTGCTGTCGCAGTTCGAATGGCTCTATATCCTGCTGAAGGTCGCAGGCGGCGCCTATCTCATCTATATCGCCGTCAATATCTGGAGAGGTGCTGCGCGGCCGCTGGAGGTTTCCAACGCCGGCGATGGCCAACGCGCGCCGAGGCTGAGCTTCACCACCGCGCTGCTAACCCAGCTCAGCAACCCGAAGACCATCATCGTCTATGCCAGCCTCTTTGCCGCACTTCTGCCAAGGACGGTGCCGCTCGATCTGATGGTTGCGCTGCCGCTCGGCGTCTTTGCGGTGGAAGCGGGGTGGTATTCGATCGTGGCGCTGGCCTTTTCGGCCCGCCATCCGCGGCGGCTCTATCTCGCGGCTAAGAGCTGGATCGACCGGGCCGCCGGTGCCGTCATGGGCGGCCTCGGACTTCGTCTTGTTTTTTCGGGCCTGAGCGCCCGCTAAAACCCATTGTCAGTTGGTGTTGCTGGCGTCCGCCGCACCCGGCGTCTTGTCCTTGGCGGCAAGCTTCTGCCAGGAATTCTGCTGCGAGAGCATGCCGCGGAGATAGGCGACATTGGCATCGGCCTGTTGCGGCGAAAGTTCGCGCCGCGCGATCTGCTCGGCTTCGGGGAAACGCCCCTGCAGGCCGACGACGAGCGCGAGGTTCTGCCTGACGCGGCTGTCGGCGGTGGGCTGGCCGGCGGCGGAACGCAGGTAGGTTTCGGCGGTGCGCAGATCGCCGGTCAGCACATAGGACATGCCGAGATTGGAAAGGATCGAGGGCTCGTTCGGCTGGATGTCGAGTGCGTCGCGGTAGCGCTGCCGGGCATCGCTTGCCCGGCCCATCTGGTCGAGGATCGCGCCTTCGGCCGAGATCAGTTTCCAATCCGGACGATCCGGTGTCTGGGCGCGGCCGATCGTGTCGAGCGCCTGCTGGAACTGGCCGGCCGCCGCCTGCGCCTTGCCGTAGGCGGCGAGCACGTTGCGGTCGGCAGGATTGCTGATCGCCACCTGCTGCATGACGGCGAGAGCCTGCGCATCACGACCGTTCATGCGCAGCAGATTGGCATAGTTGACGCCGGTGACCGGATCGCGCGGGTTCTTTTCGTAGGCCTGGCCGAGCCGGTCGGTTGCCGAGCGCAGCTCGGTGGCGTCCATCTCTTCGACCGGCTTGGTGAGCTTCGGCACCGAGCCGGTCGTCATCCGATCCTTGGTCGTCGAGCAGCCGGCAAGTGCCAGGACGATCAGCGATGCCGCAGCGCCCTGCAGGATACGATGGGTGAATGTGGTGGTGAGCGAGGCCGGCATGACGCGTTCCCTGGATTCCGAAATCGGCGCCTGACCTCGAAGCGGAACAGGGAAAGGTTTGACGCAATCTTCGCTCCAGCAATAGTCTGTTAACCCTAACAGACCGTTAAGGAGTGATTCCTTGCGACCGCCGAAGGACAATCATGGCCCCCTATCAGTTCATCGAGAGACCGACCCCTTTCAACACCAAGGGCGGTTCGACGCTGCCGATCTTTGCAGTCACCCCTGCCCATATCGAGACCGGCACGATCGATCCGATCGCGCTCGATTGGGCGCAGAGGGCGGGCTACAAGGCGGAAAGCGGGTCGCTGCTGCTGATCCCGACGGCCGAGGGCCATCTCGGCGGCGCGCTTTTTGGCCTCG
This sequence comes from Rhizobium sp. RSm-3, assembly GCF_001854685.1. Taxonomy (NCBI): domain Bacteria; kingdom Pseudomonadati; phylum Pseudomonadota; class Alphaproteobacteria; order Hyphomicrobiales; family Rhizobiaceae; genus Rhizobium; species Rhizobium sp. RSm-3. The sequence goes on from NZ_MAWZ01000001.1 coordinate 222,332, forward strand.
GCACCAATCCGTCCGAGCAGCCTTACATCACCGGCAGGCTCGCCCGGGCGCTGCCGGCCGGCGACTGGCACATCGAGACTGCTCCGCTGACGGCAAATCGCCTGGCTTTGGGCTTTGGTCTCGGCAGCTACCGTTTCGACCGCTACAAGTCCGAAAAAACGCCGGCGGCGACGCTGATGATCCCCCGCGATGCCGACAGTGCCGATATCAAACGCCAGCTCGCCGGCGTCTTTCTCGCCCGCGATCTCATCAATACGCCGACCAATGACATGGGGCCGAACCAGCTCGAAACCGTGTTCCGTGGTTTGGCTGCACATTACAAGGCAGAGGTATCGGTTATCACGGGCGACGATCTGCTCGAGCAGAATTTCCCGCTGGTTCATACCGTCGGCCGCGCCAGCGTCGATGCGCCGCGCCTTCTCGAGCTGCGCTGGGGCAAGAAGGGTCATCGCAAGGTGACGCTCGTCGGCAAGGGCGTCTGCTTCGATACCGGCGGCCTCGATATCAAGCCTGCCGCCTCCATGCTGCTGATGAAGAAGGACATGGGCGGCGCGGCGAATGTCATGGGGCTTGCGTTGATGATCATGGACGCCAAGCTGAAGGTCGATCTGCGCATCATTGTCCCGGTCGTCGAAAATGCGATCTCCTCCAATGCCTTCCGCCCTGGTGACATCTATAAGAGCCGCAAGGGGCTGACCGTCCAGATCGACAATACCGACGCTGAAGGCCGTCTGATCCTTGCCGATGCGCTTGCCTATGCCGACGAGGAAGAGCCCGATCTCCTGATCGACATGGCGACGCTGACGGGCGCTGCCCGCGTTGCGCTGGGTTCTGATCTCCCACCCTTCTTCACCGACGACGCCAATCTGGCCCACGACCTGACCGAAGCGAGCCTGGAAACGGACGATCCGATCTGGCGGCTGCCGCTCTATTCCGGCTACGAAAAGGATATCCGCGCCAAATTCGCCGATCTCACCAACGCGCCGGCCGGCGGCATGGCGGGAGCGATCACCGCGGCGCTTTTCCTCAAGCGTTTCGTCGGCAAGACGAAGAGCTGGGCGCATTTCGACATTTACGGCTGGGCGCAGTCCGAGCGGCCGCATTCGCCGGGCGGCGGTGAAGCACAGGCAATCCGCGCGCTCTTCCATCATATCCGCGAGAGCCTGCGCTGACGGTGCAAACGACGGCTGAGGGGGCGGTCCCATATTGCCCCGCGCTGCCGATCGTTAAAATTTTATTCACCCTGCCGGGCGGCAATTCCTGCCGCCTCTTGCATGTGCATGGTAACTGCCGGAAAATGAAACGTTAGCGTAACGATTTTCCGGAGGGGCCGTGCCGATCGAACTGACCGCCTCGCAGGCGTTGGGGCTCTGGCATGGCGTGGCGCTCGATCAGGTCCGCCACGATGACCGCGATTTGACGTTGCGCCAGATGGCGATCCTGCTGCATATTTATCTGGTGCCGCCACCGCATACGGTGCGCGGGCTTGCCGCGACTCTTGAGGTCACCAAGCCGGTCATCACCCGCGCCCTGGACACCATGGGCGAGATGGGCCTTGTCGATCGTGTGCGCGACGATGCCGACCGGCGCAGCGTGATCATCAAGCGCACCGTCGGCGGCGCGCTATACCTGGAAAAGCTCGGCGACCTCGTCCGTGATCAGGCCCGCCGGCTGCCGCTCTGAGAGGCCTCTGAAAGGCCACTTGAAAGGAATGTCAATGACGATGCTCGACCGCCGGCTGCATGCCTATCGGCCCGATCTCGCCGAAGCGGGGCTCGAAGGCAAGGTGGAGGCGTTGCGCTTCGTCGAAGGCGCCTCGGCCCGCGTCGCCGTTCCGGTCGCCGGCTTGCGTCCCGAACCGGAACCTGCGCGTGGCATCGATACCGAACTGCTGCTCGGCGAGGATGTGACGGTGTTTGATCGCGCCAACGGCTGGTGCTGGGTGAAAGCCGCCTCGGACGGTTATGTCGGATATCTCCCTGAAGAGGTGCTTTCGCAAAGCCTGATGGCGCCGACCCATATCGTCACCGTTCAGCGCACCTTCCTCTATCCGGAACCGGAGCTGCGCAAACCCCACCGGGCGATCCTGTCCATGGGAAGCCGCATCCATGTCGCCGGCGAGGCGGAAGCGCGCGGCAATCGCTATGTCGTGCTCAAGGATGGAACCGCGATCTTCGCCAAACACGTCCAGCCGATCGGCGGGCTCGACGGCGCCGATTACGTCGAGATCGCAGCCCGTTTCCTGGAGACACCCTATCTCTGGGGCGGACGCTCCGGCCTTGGTATCGATTGCTCCGGTCTCGTCCAGCTGGCGATGCTGATGACCGGCAGAAAGGCGCCGCGCGATAGCGACATGCAGGCCGCCGGCCTCGGCCAACCGATCGACCGTTCCGAAATTCGCCGCGGCGACCTGGTGTTCTGGAAGGGCCATGTCGCCGTCTTCGAGGATCCGGAAACCATCCTCCACGCCAACGGCCACAGCATGACGGTGGCGCGCGAGAATTTCGAGGCCGCCGTCAAGCGCATCGGCTGGCTTTACGAGCAGCCGACCGGTTACCGCCGTCCGATCGGCTGATCAGGGTCGCACCTCGCGTGGATCGAGAAGGTCGCGCAAGCCGTCGCCAAGCATGTTGAAACCGAAGACGGCGAGCGCGATGGCAAGGCCGGGCAGGATCGCCAGCCAGGGCGCAAGCGCCAGATAGGTTTGCGCATCAGCCAGCATCCGACCCCATGTCGGCGCCGGCGGCGCCATGCCGAGCCCGAGAAAGCTGAGCCCGGCTTCGGTCAGGATCGCCAGCCCCAGCTGAATGGCGCCATGCACGATGATCTGGCTGATGATGTTCGGCAGCACATGGCGCAGCGAAATGGTCAGGCGCGTATTGCCGAGGGCGCGCGCCGCCATAACATAGTCGCGGCTCCACGCCTGCAGCGAGGTCGCCAGCGTCACCCGTGCAAAGACCGGGATCATGAAGACGGCGATCGCGGTGATCGCCGTGAAGCGCCCGGGCCCGAGAAAGGCGCCGAGCACCATCGCCGACAGGATCGGCGGCAGCGCGAAGATGACGTCGCAGATGCGCATCAGCAGCGCTTCGAAAGGGCCGCGGATTGCCGCCGCGGAAATGCCGGCGATCGAGCCGAGCGTCCCGCCGACCGCAACCGCGGTGATGGCGATCGACAGCGAATTCCAGCATCCCGCCATCAGCATCGACAGCACGTCGCGGCCGAACTGGTCGGTGCCGAGCAGGCCGAAGGCAAGCGGCGGCTGCAGCTTATGGATGATCTGCATTTTCGCCGGCGGCAGCGGCGTCCAGACGAGCGACAGAAGCGCAACGGCAAACAGCAGGCCGATAATCACGGCTCCGGAAATCAGGTTCATTCGCCGGCTAAGTTTAAGGCCGCGGCGGCCGGCAACGGCGGTGGAAACGACGGGAGCCATGTCTCAAACCGCCTTTCTCATCCTGGGATCGATCGTGAGGTAAGAGAGATCGACGATGAAATTCACCAGGATGACGAGGGCGGCGAAGAACAGCACGACATCCTGCATGACGATGATGTCGCGCTGGGAGAGCGCCTGCAGCGCCAACCGCCCGAGACCGGGCAGGTTGAAGACGTTTTCCACCAGCACTGCGCCGGCGACGAGAAAGGTGAACTGCAGCCCGATCATGGTGAGGATCGGGATCAGCGCGTTCGGCACGATATGCCGCCACAGCACGACCCTACGGGAGAGTCCCTTGGCGACGGCTGTGCGGGCAAAATCCTCATGCAGCGTTTCGAGCACCGCCGAACGCGCCACCCGCGTCAACACGCCCGCTTGCGGCATCGCCAGCGCGACGGCCGGCATGACAAGCGCCTGCAATGCCGGCAGAAGGCCGGCACTCCAGCCCGGAAAGCCGCCGGCCGGCATCAGCCCGAGCATCGTCGAAAACAGGATGATCAGCAGCAACGCCACCCAGAAGGCGGGCATGGCAATGCTGATCTGCGAAAACAGCGTGGCGATGACGTCGAAGAGGCCGCCGCGGCGCGAAGCGGCCAGCACCCCGAGCGGCAGGGCGATCGCCACCGAAAGCACGACCGCCATCATCGCCAGCGGCAGCGTCACCGCCAGCCGCGCGACGATCAATCCGGCGACCGGGACGCCATAGGTGTAGGATTGGCCGAGATCGCCGGAGAATACGCCGGCCAGCCATCGCCCGTAACGCAGGATGAGCGGCTGATCGAGCCCGAGATCATGCCGCAGCGCCGCTACGGTCTCCGGGCTTGCCGAGGTGCCGAGCATGATCGAGGCGGGATCGCCGGGCAGGAGATCCATGACGGTGAAGATCAGCAGCGAGACGATGAGGAGCGTGACGAGGAGACCGGCGAAGCGGCGGAGGAGGAGTGCGATCATGCGGGCCACGCTGCCGGGGTGGCTTGGCGGCTCTCTGATGCGCCGGCACCAAGAGCGTCATCCGCCAGCGAAACCAAACAATATCGGCCTGGGTTGACCTGACTTGGCGAGACAGGGGAAAGGTTGCGTCCGATATCGGCCAAATACATGTCGGGTCTCCTGTATCCCCTCAGGGCCGCCTTATTCCTCCCACGAAACCCCGGACAATACATTGGACGGGATCGGCTCGTTCTCCCATAGCCCCTTCAGCTTCCTGTCCCAGACCCCGAGTTTCGGCATGACGAAGAGGTAGAGCGCCGGCACGTCTTCGGCGAGGATCTTCTGTGCTTGCGCATAGATCGCATTCTGCGCGGTGGGATCGGTCGTCTCCTGGACCTTCTTCATCAGCGCGTTGAAGACTGGGTTTTTGTAATTGAAATAATAGGGATCGCGCCCGTAGATGTCGATGTCGAGCGGTTCGGCATGGGCGATGATCGTCATGTCGAAGTTGCGGTCTTTCATGATGTCCTGGACCCATTTCGCCGGAAACTCGGTCGGCTCGATCGTCATCGTCACGCCGATCTCGGCAAACATCGCCTGCATCACCTCGGCGCTGCGCGGCGCGTAGGCCATCTGCGGTGATTTGATCGTGAAGGTGAAGCCGTTGGGATAGCCGGCTTCGGCAAGCAGCGCTTTCGCCCTTTCGACGTCATAGGGGAGCACATCCGTCATATCCTGATAGCCGGGATCGTTCGGCGTGTAATGGCTGCCGATCGGCGTGCCGAGGCCCGACCACGCACCGTCGATCACCGTCTTGCGGTCGATCGCCATCATCAGCGCCTGGCGCACGCGCTTGTCGTCGAAGGGCTTCCTGGCATTGTTCATGCCGGCGACGACCTTGAGCTCGGTATTGCCGATCCGGGTGACGAGCCTGGTATCGCCGTCGAAGGAGCTCATCAGCTCGGGTGCTGCAAATTCCGGAAAGGCATCGAGATCGCCGGATTTCAGCGCAGCCGCCTGCGCCTGCGGATCGGCGATGAAGCGGAAGGTCACCTTGTCGAGCTTGGCGGCCGCAGCCTTGTTCCAGTAATCGGCATTCTTTTCCAACTCGACCTTGTCGCCCTTCGCCCAGCTGGCGAATTTGAAGGGACCGGTGCCGACTGGTGTCACCTTGTCGCCGGTGGCCGTCTTCGGCGCGACCATCACCGAAGCCGGCCAGCCGAGCCAATAGATCAGGCTGCCGGTCGGCGCCGAGAGATGCAGCACCAGCGTTTCGGCATCGGGCGTTTCGATCGAGGCGATCGAGGCGAAGAAGCGCTTTTGCGGGTTGACCGAATCCGCGCCGCGGGCGCGGTCGAGCGAAAATTTGGCGCTAGCGGCATCGAAGACCTCGCCGTCATGGAATGTTACGCCGCTCTGCAGCTTGAACGTATAGGTCAGGCCGTCGGGCGAAATCTGCCAGCTTTTTGCCAGTTGCGGCTGGATCCTGCCGGCCTGGTCGATCGTCACCAGCCCCTCGAAGACGTTCTGCCAGGTCACCTGGCCGATCGCCACCGGTGCCGCGATCGTCGGGTCGAGGCCGGTCGGCTCGACGCTCATGCCGAGGGTGAGGGTGGTCTTCGCCGCCTCGGCCGGCGCCATCGCAGCCATCACCAATCCCGCCGTAAGCGCAGCCCTGAGGGAAATCTGCCGGGCGAAGCGCGCCGGCGGCACGAAGGAAAGCTTGATCATCATGTCCCTGTCTGGCCACGCTCAAAGCGAAGGCCTTTCATCAATAGACGACGGACTACACGTGAACACATTATGAGGATTTTTTGCAATCGGTGTAGCCGAAACAGCTACACAGCAAATTGGGTGCAAAGGCAAGCTTTAGCCTTTGATCTTCATGCGTTCGCGCATGAAGTTTTCGATGAAGTCGACCAGGGTCGCCGCCGCAAAAGACAGCTGCCTGTCGGGCGCGATGGAGAGGTCGACATGGGTGCGAATGCTCTTGCCGGCAAGCGGGATGGCGCGCAGCTGGTCGGCTTCGATCTCGCGGCGAACGGCAAGCGCCGGCAATAATGTGGCCGCAGCCCCGCTGAGGACAAGCTCCTTCAACATCTCGATCGAACTCGTGACGAATACGGGGTCGAGATCCACTCCCTCCTTTTCGATCAGCGCGTCGAAGGCCTGACGGAAACCAAAGGAATGCTCCGGCAGCGCCAGCGGGTAGTCGGCAAGCGTTCTCAAGGGGATGTCGGGCAGCGCAGCCGCCGGATGCCGCGGCGCGACGATAAGATCATAGGCGATCTCGGAACGCAGCCGGACCTTGGTGCCTGACATGACCGGCGCAAACAGCGTCACGGCGATATCCGCCGCAGCGCTGCTGACGGCGTCGACGGCCTCCCGCGCGCTGCTGATCGTCACGGTAAAGCGCAGCTTTGGATATTTCAGGCTGAATTCCGCCAGCACCGGCGCCAGCAGGCTGGTGAGTGTGGCGCCATTGGCATAGATGCTGACATGGCCGTGTTGCAGACCCTTCAAGTCTTCGATCAGCTGCTGGACGTGATCGAGTTCGCGCAGGGTGCGGCCGGCGCGGGCGGCAAGCAGTTCTCCGGCAGCCGTCAGCTTGACGCCGCGGGAGCTGCGCTCGACCAGCGGCGCGCCGAAATGAGATTCGAGGTTTTCGATCTGCCGGCTGATCGCCGTCGGCGCGACATTGAGGTTTTCGGCCGCCTGGCGCATCGAATTGGTCCTGACCAGCTCGTCGAAATACATCAGCGCCCGGATCTGCATTCACGTCTCTCCGCCATTCCCCGGGTCGGACCCTATTCAATCATTGACCGTCGGCATAGCGGTCGCGCCATGCCTTTTGCGCGCCCTTGGCCGGCAGCGCGGTGGCCGCGTAGACGCCGCGGGCGATCGCCCGCGCCATGACGATGGTGGCAAGATGGCAAAGCTCCATCAGGCTCGCCATGTCGTCTCGGCGATGCCTGGCCGTTGAGGCGGCAAAAACGGTATCGCCGTCGAGCGGCAGGTGCGCCGGCAGCAGCGCCCGGGCAAGACCGTCATGGCCGGCCAGCGAAAGCCGGTGCGCCTCGGCCTTGGTCAGCTGCGCGTCGGTCACCACTGCGCCGATCGTCGTTGCCGGCGTATTCATGCCCTTGAGCCGCATCCTGTGATCGGGCATCGCAGGCATGCCGAGCCCGCCGAATTCTGCGTCCTTCTCGAAGGGGGCTGCCCAGAAATGGGGCCCGTCGCCGATCGTTGCCGAGCCGAGCGCATTGACGGCGACGATTGCCGCGACGCGATGCCCGGCACTGCTGACCGCGCTGGCCGAGCCGAGCCCGCCCTTGAAGGTGGCCGTCGTCGCCCCCGTGCCGGCGCCTATCGTGCCGAGCGCGAAGGCGCCCTTGGCCGCCGCCTTCACCGCCGCATAGCCCATGTCGCGATAGGGCGAATGCAGCCCCCAATCCTTGTCGCCGCCGTTCAGCAGGTCCATCAGGATTGCTTGCGGCACGATCGGTATGCGCACCGGCCCGACCGCGAAGCCGCGGCCGAGTTCGCGCAATCCCGCCTGCACGCCGCCGGCGGCATCCAGCCCGAAAGCGGAGCCGCCGGAGAACACGAAGGCATCGACGGCGTTGACGGTCATCGACGGATCGAGCAGGCCGGTGTCGCGCCCGCCCGGCGCGCCGCCGAGCACCGTGCCGGAGGCGACGGTCGGCGCGTCGAAGACGATGACCGTGACGCCGGAACCGAGCGCAAGGTCGGTCGCGTGACCGACGGAAACGCCGTCGATGTCGGTGATGAGGTTGAGAAGATCGGGCAAGGGCGGATCCTTATGCGGATAGGCCGCCGATAGGACTGCAATTGCCCTCAAAAAACAAGACCGGCCCCAAATGGCGGGACCGGTCGGAGATCGGGACAAGCCGTGAATGCGATGCCGGCCGGATGCCCTCAGGCATGAAGCGGCTTCGGATGACGGCGGGTCATCAGATCGTGGATGGCCAGCCGCACCTCGTCAGGCGAGCCGAAACGCTGCTCGTCGAGGTCGTGGACATGAAATTTCACGGCGATGAACTTCAGCCGGTCTTCATCGGGAATGACGATCCCGACGGGAACGCCTGCATATTCGATAACTTGCTTCTTCATAGATAGAACTCCTGCCGCGCGACATGCACAGCCATGACGAATTGACTTGTCTGGTACCGTTGAAAGGAGGACGAACGTCACATTCGACAGTTCGGGCGGGAGAGGGCGCCCGGACGGTCATTGCCAAGCACAGATCGCCCAAGGTCGGCGAGAATATCGATGTCTATCATGCTCGTTCCTTGCGTTGGCGTTGCACTTGAGAGGTCCCAGAAGAGCCCGGGGCCGGCGATGGCTGCCATTGATAATCTACTAACTTAGTAGAGATTACCCTGCAGCCTGTCAGAAACATATTCCGAAACGTGTCAAAATATCGACGATCCGAAAAAATTCATTCCATCCCAGCCGAGCTTTACGGAAAGAAACATATCAGCTCTTCGTAAAATTCGCATGACAGAATCGAAACTCTTTCGATCGCCGCAGCAGAGATAGGAAGCCCGGCTGATTCAGGCAATGGGCCGTTTCGTTAAAAGTCGACATGCCTCGAAATGACCGATTTGGTTAATGCCGGAACCACCTCGCTCACCAGCCTTCGTCGAGCACCTTTTCCAGCATGTCGGCGAAGAAATCCGCGCTTTCAATGCTGAGGCAGAGCGGCGGTTTGATCTTCAGCACATTTTGGTGATCGCCGGTCGGCTGCATGATGACGCCGAGGCTCAACAGCCGGTCGCAGATTGCCGCCGTCTCTTCGGTCGCCGGCTCCAGCGTCGTTCTGTCGCGGACGAATTCGAGCCCGAGATAGAGGCCCATGCCGTGCACGGCGCCGGCGATCGGATGGCTGTCGATCAGCGCGGCAAGCCGCGCCTTCAGATGATCGCCGACCGTGCGCGCATTTTCCTGCAGCATTTCCTCGGCCATGATGTCGAGCACCGTCATGCCGGCGATGCAGCTGACCGGGCTGCCGCCGGTGGAGGAAAAGAAAGTGCCCTCCTTCTCCAGCGACCGAGCGATCTCCCGGGTGGTGATGACGGCGCCGAGCGGATGGCCGTTGCCCATGCCCTTGGCGATGGTGACGATGTCGGGCACCACCCCTTGCTGTTCGAAACCCCAGAAATAATGTCCGAGCCTGCCATAACCGACCTGCACTTCATCGGCGATGCAGAGGCCGCCGCGGGCGCGCACCTGTGCGTAGATCTCTCTGAGATAGCCATCCGGCAACGGAATGCCGCCGGCATTTCCGTAGACCGATTCGCAGATGAAGCCGGCAAGGCCCTCGCCGCCGGCGTCGATTGCTTCCAGCACCGGCGTTATGGCGCCGAGATAGCCGGCGGCCGTATCGGGGCCGCGGAAGGCGCCGCGATAGGTATTCGGTGACACGACCGCATGCACCCAGTCGGGCCGGGTGGTCAGAGCCTCAGGATTGTCGGCGATCGAGGTGGAAACGGCGTCACTTGCCGACGACCAGCCATGATAGGCTTCGAGCAGGCAGAGCATGTTGCGCGATCCGCTATGAGCCTGCGCCAGCCGGATCGCCAGATCGTTCGCCTCAGAGCCGCTGTTGACCAGGAAGACCGCGTCCAGCCCGTCCGGCAAAAGTGCTGCGAGCCGTTCGGAAAATTCCGTGATCGCGGCATAGTGGAAGCGTGAGTTGGTGTTGAGCCGCAGCCATTGGGCGCTGATCGCCGCCGCAAGCTTGGGATGGCCATGGCCGAGAATGGAGACATTGTTGACCATGTCGAGATAGGCGCGGCCCTCGACATCGAACAGATGCTCCTTCCAGCCGCGCTCGATCTGGGGCGGCGCTGCGTAATAATTCTTCTGAGCCCCTGCCAGATGCGCCTGCCGCCTGGCGAGCAGCGCGGCGGTTTCAGGTTTCGGCGCATCGGCTCCAGGGCCGAGAAGCAGCGAGGGCGAAGGGCAGAGCACCGACCAGGCCGCCGTCTCGCGCGGCGTGGCAAAGAGCGGCGGCTCAAGCCCCGCGACGCTGCAAAGCTGGACGCGCAGTCCGCCGAGCGACGAAGCCTCGCCGACGACCGTGCCGAGCGGCTCGCCGCTTGCAAGCTCGGCGCCGTCCTCGACCGTGGGGTCGAGCCCGTCGAGGTGCAGGGTCATGCCGTCGCCGGTCAGTGTCAGATGCTGGTCCTTCCAGCCGATGCGGCCGGCGAAGGGCGCGGCAACCGCGCTGCCGGCGGCAAGGCATATATCGATATGCAGGGCGCAGGTCGCCTGTCTGCCGGCGATTCCCGCCCGGGAAAGCCGATATTCGCCGTAGCGCGTCGCCGCCGTGCCGCTTTCGGTCGCAGCCCGGGCAAGCAGCCGCCAGTCCATGTCGGCATTCAGCCAGTTGCCGGCGGAAAAATGCGGGCTCCGCACCCCGAGATCGACATAGGCGATCCCGGCGGGATCGATGTCGGGCAGCAGCGGCAGCCATTCCGATGTTTCCGGGGCGGCGACATCGCCGCCGGCGGCCTGGAGGATTGCTGCTTCCATCAATTCGAAGGGAACCGACATCGCCGTATCGAAGATCGCCCGCTCGCGATCGAGATTGCCGCGGACATAGTCGTTGTCGGGATCGACCGAAATCTGCTGCTCGCTGCTGGCGACGAGAATGACCGCGCGGGCGACGATCAACGGCCAGAGCGCCTTCAGTTCGTCCTCGGTCAGCGGATAGATCGCCTGATAGGCGGTGACGGCAGGCAGGATGTGAAAAGGGTCGCCCGCGGCCTGATGCAGCAGCGAGGCACATGTGACGGCGAGGTCGCCGACCAGCCAGCCGCGGATGATGTCGCCGAAATCGATCACCCCGTCGGGAATGATATGGCCATGGGCGCTGCGATGGCCGACGACATTGTCGCCGGTGACGTCGTGATGCACCGCCTGTAGCCGAAGCGACGGCGCCAGGGGCTGGATGCGGCGAACGGCCATCACCATGGTTTTGGCGATCCGGTCGCGCGCGGTGCTGTCGGTGATGGCGGAAAGCAGTTGCACGGCGACCGGCCCCGCCCGCCGGAGATCCCATTGCAGGCTGCGGTCGAGGCCGGGATGGTTGAAATCGGCAAGCGCCTGCGCCAGCCGCGCGCAGAGAGCGCCCAGTGCGGCGACGGAGGCCGGCGCCAGATAGCTCAGTTCCGTCAGCCCCTGGCCTTCCAGATATTCCAGCAGCCGGACCTGGCAGCCTTGCCCGCGCACGGTGAGCACGACGATCTCGCGTCCGTCATTGGCGGCGATCACATTGGGAACGCGCGGCGCATCCTGCCTGCTCTTGAGGTGATGGATCGCCGCATTCTGCGCCTCGAGTTCGCGGGTCTCGTAGGCGGCATGGCAGATCTTCAGAACGTAGCGGCCGCGATCGCTATCGACGCGGTAGTTCCGATCCTGCTGACTGCCGAGTTCGGCTATGGTGCCGGACAGGCTGTAATGGGCAAGAAGGATCTCTTCCGCGTCCGCGACGGTGACGTCGGGACGCGGCAGCGTCATGCGATCAACAAGCGCCTCGTCGGTCATGACACCCCTCCCGCAGCATGATTCGATTATCTATTGAAGGCGATAATCAAATACTTGCTGCTGGCAGGCAACGGGAGATTGCCGGTTGCCAGCAAAAGAGATGTGGGTCTCGACCGCGTTCAACCCATGCGTTCGGAAGCGTAGCTGCCGGGGCTTGCCGGGAAGACGACGGTTCTATTGCCGTTGATGAAGGTGCGGTGATGGATATGGGCGTGGATGGCGCGGGCCAGCACCTGGCTTTCGACGTCGCGGCCGATCGAGACATAGTCGTCGGGCGACTGAGCATGGGTGATGCGCGCCGTGTCCTGCTCGATGATCGGGCCTTCGTCGAGATCGGCGGTGACGTAATGGGCCGTCGCCCCGATCAGTTTGACGCCGCGGCCATAGGCCTGCTTGTAGGGGTTGGCGCCCTTGAAGGACGGCAGGAAGGAATGGTGGATGTTGATGATCTTGCCCGACATCTTGCTGCACATCTCGTCCGACAGGATCTGCATGTAGCGGGCAAGCACGATCAGCTCGGTGCCGGTCTGCTCGGCCACCGACATGATATGGGCTTCGGCCTGCACCTTGTTGGCCTTGGTGACCGGAATATGGTGGAAGGGGATATCGTGGTTGACCACGACCTTCTGGTAGTCGAAATGGTTGGAGACGACGCCGACGATGTCGATCGGCAGGGCGCCGATCTTCCAGCGGTAGAGCAGGTCGTTGAGACAATGGCCGAAGCGCGACACCATCAGCAGCACCTTCATGCGCTTCTCGCTGTCGTGGAATTCGTAATCCATCTCGAATGGTGCGGCGACGGCGGCAAAATCGGCGCCGATCTCGGTGCCGGAAAGCCCCTCCTCCGAAATGAAGGAGACGCGCATGAAGAACTTGCCGGTATCGAGATCGTCGAACTGCGAGCTGTCGATGATGTTGCAGCCCTTCTCCGCCAGATAGCTCGAAATCGCCGCAACGATGCCGCGCGTCGATTTGCAGGATACCGTCAATACATAGCTTCTCATGTCTTTCCCTCTTCCCTCTGCAAGGCCGCCGCCGTGCTTAGATCAAAGCCCGGGCCGCGAACAGGCCGGTGCGCTTTCATTCATGCGACAAATTGCAAGGCAAACCATCATGCTTCTGCAAATTCTCTCACGCTGGGCCTAGCTTAGGAGAAGTTACGCGAAAAACTGTGCCGCCAGCGCCGTGGGCATGCGTATTCTCGCCTCAAGTGCCGATTTTAGGCCGGCGGGCGGCCCGCCACCGCGACCTTGCGGCGGGGCGTGGTGATTTCGTGGATGATGGCGCCGCCGATCGACGAGAGCACCAGCGACAGGATCACGAACAGCACCGGCTGCTGCAGGATACCGATCGGCAGGCGGTCGGCGGCGACCCTCAGAAACGCGAGCGTGAAGGCGTGGGTGATATAGATGCTGTAGGAACAGTCGCCGAGATAGTTCAGCCATGTGAGGACCGGCAGCCTGGAAAAATCGATGGAGACCGCGCCGTAGACGATGAAGATCGCCGGAATCCCCCAGGCGTAGAACCGGCTTTCCGGCGGCATCAGCGCCTCGTTGATGAGGAGGAACGCAAAGCCCATGGCCAGTGCCGCCCATGCCCAGCGGTTCGGCAGAAGCACCTTCTGCCGGTAGAGCCAGCCGAGCACGGCGCCGGCGAGAAACTCCAGGATGATCGGCTCGCCGTAGAACCGGGTGGCCGTCATCTCCGGCAGCAGCCGGCAGGCGATCAGGATGACGGAAAAGACGGCAAACATCGCCGGGATGCGGCGGGCTTCCGAGAGCGGCAGCAGCAGCGCGAAGATAAGATAGAAGAACATTTCGTAGTTCAGCGTCCAGCCCGGCACGACGACGGGGGTGATCGTGTTCGGATCGGCGGCATTGGCCCATGGCAGAAAAAACAGCGAGGCGATCAGATGCGGCAGGTCGAACACTGTCGATTTCAGCAGTGACGGGGCCACCAGCGCCACGACAGCCGAAAACAGCGTTGCCAGCCAATAGAGCGGGACGATGCGTTTGATGCGCCGGCGGGCGAAATCGATGGGGCTCATCGCCCGTCCGCTCGTCGTCAGCCACATCACGAAACCGCTGAGCACGAAGAAGATGTCGACGCCGGTCTCGCCATAGACGAAGGCAGTCGCGTCGAGCGCGGGATTGACCTTGGCAAGCTGCAGGATCGCGTGGAAATAGACGACCATCAGCGCCGCGACGGCGCGCAGATATTGAAGCTGGACAAGCATCTGATGTCTTGCTCCCCGGGGCTTGCGGGCGACGGTCTCCACCGTGCCGCTGCGGTCAACTCTCTACATAAGCCGCACGATCCTGCCGGATGCGCGGGCTGTCGTGGAAGCGCATATATCCGACGACGAACCACAGGAGCCCGGCGATCTTCATCGAGAAAACGGCGGTCCCCCCGATCATCATATTCAGAAAAATGAAAAGAGAAAGTGAATGGGCGCAGCGCCGCTGCGCCGCCGTGCGCCCGGCGGGAAAGAGGCAGACGAACAGCCAGAGGGCGATGACGCCGAAGATCGTCGCCGCGTAGATCAGGTAGACATAGCCGCTGTCGGCAAATTCCGCGACCCGGTCGACCGAAAGGCCGAGGACGGCGAGCGGATCGAGCTCCATGATCTTTTTCATCGTCAGGTTGATGCGGCCGGTGAAATTGTCGCCGGTCGCATTGGGCTTCAGGGTGTAGACGAGGAAACCGGCGGCGACGATCAGCGGCATCAGCGCCAGATTGAAGTTCCTCGGGATCTTCGGAAAGACGAAATAGCCGACGATGCAGGCAAAACAGAAGATCAGCATCGTGCGCGTATCGTTCGTCACCAGGATCAGCACCGCCGTGCCGACGAACAGCAACCGATCCCAGCGGCCTAGTCTTTCCCACATGGAAATCAGATAGATCGCGATCACGCCGCAGAAATTGGCGAGCGACACCTGTTCGAGGAAGATCGACGACGAGCGGTGGTCGATGATGCCGAAGGAGAAACGCTCGGGAAAACCGAGCGCGTTCTGGAACAGGCCCGTTGTGTTGTAGCTCAGCGGCAGCAGCCCGCGCGTATTGGCGAAATAATCGGACGGATGCACGATACTGACAAAAAACGGCACGCTGACGATCTCGAAGATCAGGAAGATCATGACGGCAAGGCTCGCCCAGCGAAAGGCGAGCTTCATGGTTTTCTCGTTGCTCCAGCCGCCAAGGCCGGTAAAGCAGAAGATAATCAGCACGTTGCGGAAATGATCGACGAACAGCATGCGGTTGAGCACGCTGACATAGATGGTCACCACAAGTGTGAACAGCAGGAACAGGAAAGCTGGGAGATCGGTCTCGTAGATCCCCTTGTGCAGGATGTAGATGAGGGCGCTCGCCAGGATCAGCCCTTCGCTGGCGGCGACATGCGTCATCGAGAGCGGCATGATATTGTGGTTGATGAAGGCGAGAATGCCGTTGTAGAGCACCGACAGCAGGCCGAGCCAGAGCAGGGGATAATCGGTCCGCGAGGCTGCGCCGGCTGCACTGCCGGCTACAGAGAAAGCTGCCTTCTGGTCGACGGCCGCCACTGTCACTTCCTCGCCGGCTTGACGCTGGCGCAGGCGCCGGCTCTGGCTTTCGCCGAACTGGCGAGGAGCCGCATCTGCGGCCGCTCAGCGCCCTTTTGCGGCTGGACGTTGAACGGCTCGTCGGCCGGCCACCATTCGCCCGCCGCCCAATAGGACCAGCCGAGCCAGGCGTCGCCATTGTCGGACATGGTGGCATAGATTTCGGTCAGCCCGTTCATGCAGTCCTTGTCGGCGGCGGCGCCGAATTCGCCGAGAAAGCCGCGCTTGTGGTTCTTCTTCAGCCAGGCGGTGACGCCGGCGATCGCTTCGACAGCGGCGGCGGCACCCTCGCAGGTCGGATGGGTTCCGGAGGAATCGATGTCGAGATACTGGTGGACCTCATAGGCGTAGAAGTCGAGCGGATCGCGCACGCCGAGCATCACCGTGCCATTGGGGCCACCGATCACATCCTTCTCCCAGCTGTGAGCGCCGCTCCAGGCGGTGCCCGGCACCAGGATGAGGTTGCGGGCGCCGACGGCGCGGATGCTGCGGATCGCCGCATTGGCGGCATCGAGCCAGTCCGTCGCCTTGATATCGTGCGGCTCGTTCATCAGGCCGAAGAGAACGCCGTCCTGATTGGCGAATTCGACCGCGAGCCTTGCCCAGAAATTACCGAAGGCGGCATCCGTCGCCGGCGCCGTGCCGACCTGCGTCTTGTCGTAATAGCCGAAATTATGCGGGTCGAGCAGCACGGCCATTCCGTGCTTGCGGATCAGGCCGACGGTATCTTTGATCCGCTTGAGTTCGTCCTCGTCGAGCCGTCCGCCGAGCGCCGGCTGCAGCCGCTCCCAGCGGAAGGGCAGCCGGATCACCGACATGCCCTTCTTGGCGAAATAGCCGATCGTGTCCTCACTGGGATAGGTATAGTTCGTGCCGTAAATGCCGTCGCGATCGCCATATTCGCCGCCGGAAAGATTGACGCCACGATAACAGGGCGCGTCGGCCGCAAGGGCCGGCGGGGGGACGAGAGCGGCCGCAAGCAGCAGCGCTGTCAGATGTCGTCTCGTCCTCATGGTTACCCTCGTAATCCAGGCAAATCGCAACATCGGCGTCGCTCGAATTATTTTAACGGTCCGTTAGCTAAGAATTTCTAAAGTCTCAGCACCTCGGCTTCAGTCTTTGATGCTGGGCGGGACACGAGTGCGCGTATGAACCAGTATGACAGGAACAGGGTAAGCCGGCTCCCTGGCTGGCGCAGTTATGAGTCGCCTCAGACTGCGCCGGAAGGCGTGCGTACGCGCAGTCCTGTGGTCCGTCCGGACGATTTCGTCCCTCCGGCGCCCGAACCTGCCTCTCCTGCCCCCGCTCCTCCCGCCTTTGTGCCGCCGTCGGCAAGTGTTGCGCAAACCCGCCAATCCGAACGCCCGGCGCCTGCGCCCCCGCCCCCGATTGCGCCCATGAAACAGCCTGTCGTCGACGCGCCCCCGGCCGCAGCCTCCGCATCGGCCGCACCGCTTCTCGACCTCCGCTCCAGCGTCGCCGCGATCTGGAGCCGGCGGCTGATCGTGCTCGGTCTGGCCCTTCTCGGTGCCGTTGCCGGCGGAGTGGTGGCGCCCACCATCGGGCAGAAATTCACCGCCGTCAGCAGCCTCTATTTCGATCCGCGCCAGATCGGCCTTGCCGATGCAGGCGGGCAATCGTCGGGGCCTTCGCCGGAAATGATCTCGACGCTGATCGACAGCCAGGTGCAGATCCTGACCTCGGGCAACGTGCTGCGCCGTGTCGTCGAGACCATGAAGCTCGATCAGGATCCGGAATTCACCGGCGGCCGCACCGATGGCGCCGCCGTGATCGGCGCCCTGCAGAAGGCATTGGTCATTACCCGCCAGGCCAGCACCTATGTCGTTTCGCTTGCCGCGACGACCAACGATCCCGAGAAATCCGCACGGCTTGCCAACCAGGTCGTCACCTCCTTCACCGAGGAAGAAAACAGCGCCTCGAACGGCATCTACGAAAACACCTCCTCGACGCTTGACGGACGCCTCGACGATCTGCGCCAGAAGGTGCTGGAGGCCGAGCAGGCCGTCGAAACCTTCCGCGCCGACAACGACATGGCCGCCACCGAAGGCAATCTGATTTCCGACCAGCGGCTCGTCTCGCTGAACACAATACTGGTGACGGCGCAGGAAAAGACCATCCAGGCCAAGGCCCGCGCCGATGCCGTCGCCAATCTGCGCGTCGAGGACATCGTTGCCGGCAATCAGGCGGAGGGCGGCGTCACCTCGCCGCTGGTCAGCCTGCGACAGCAATATGCCACCCAAGCCGCTGCTGTCGGCAGCCTCGAAAGCCAGATGGGCACGCGTCATCCCCGCCTGCAGGCAGCCCGCTCCTCGCTGCAGAGCATATCAGGCGAAATCAAGGGTGAATTGCAGCGTCTCGCCACCTCGGCAAGGGGCGAGTACGAGCAGGCCAAGGCCGCCGAGGACAGTATCGCCAAGGAGCTTGCCGTCCAGAAAGCGCTGCAGGCGAGCACTTCGGACAAGCAGGTGGAACTGAACGAATTGCAGCGCAAGGCGACGGCGGCGCGCGATATCTATGAGACGGTGCTGAAGCGCTCCAGCCAGACGAGCGAGGAGCAGAACCTCAACCAGAGCAACATTCGCGTCATCTCGCCGGCCGAGCCGCCGGTCAAGGCCGACGGGCCGGGAAAGAAGATCCTGCTCATCGCCGGCGTTATCGGCGGTCTTCTCGCCGGTTTCGTCGTCGGCGCCGGTTTTGCGATCCTCGCCGGCCTCTTCAGCCATCCCGTCATCAAAAGCTATTTCAGGAAATCGCCGGCTGCGGCTGCTTGATCACGATCCCCGGTTCTCCTACATCCTGTGAACGGCCTATTGCCGGCAGGAGAATTCCAATGCGGCTTGTGATGGTGCTTCTGATGTCGCTCGTTGCCGTGTCCAGCCTGGCACCCGCGTCGGCCTTTGCCGTCGACTGGACGAAATCACTCGATTCCGGCGTTCAGCCCCTCTACCCCTACAAGGGCCTGCCCGGCGTCAAGGCGCAGCCGGACAAGAAGGAGGAGGAATCCTATAATTGCCGCACCGAAACCGTCCAGATCCGCCGCCGCTACGACGAGATCTTCCGCTCGGGCGGCATGCCGACGCTGATGTATGTCTGCGAACGCGACGGCTTCATCTCGATGGACGACAAGGTGCCGCTGCGCGGCCACTATCAGCCGGTGCGGTAAGCACCTCAGCCGGTCGGCAAAGCCGCCGGATGTAGCTGTTGGGTCGATCGCCGACCGAATATTTGACCACGCCCTCTTCCTCGGCGCGCTGCAGCAGCAGGCTTTCGGCTGCCGCAAAGCCCAGCCGCTTGTATAGGCCGATCGCGTCCCCGGCACGCTTCTTGCATTGTTACTAATATTCTAACCCGTGGGGAGAAAGTGCCATGCAATGGAACACATCGGCGGATTTTGCGCCTCTTGTTCTCTTTGTCGGAGCCCGGCACAAGCGCAAGATCGTCAGGACGCTGCGCGACGCAGCCGAAGTTCTGATGGTGGACTGGCCGTTTGAAGATGGAGAGGAATATGTCGCGGCGGTGAAGGCTTGCGCCGATGCCGTCATGGGACAGGCTGGGATGAACGAACTCAGGGAATTGCTTCTGAGCGCCGCCAGAGAAGCGGGCATGGGGGTTCTGACTGTTATTCCCGACAGCGGGAAGACGACGGCCGAAATGGCCGCGTGAATGCCACAACCACTCTATCCTGCGCCGACCGAAGCGGCGCTGACGCATGAGATGCAAATGCTGCGAACCGCCCGATAACGGAAAGCTCTACTGATGGCTGCTGCGGGATACCGCTCCGCCGCCCGCTTAATGTCGGCAGATGCATACGCCCTCACGAAAAACCTCACTTCGGAATCCCGAAATTCCCCCGCTTCGGGATTCCGAAATCCGCCGAGTTTTGCGAGATGTCGTCGTGGGGAAACATCGAATGATTGTAAGCGTTGTTCCGGGCACACCGCCTTGACCAGGACGGGTTTGAAGGGTCGAGAGCCAGCCATGACGTGGATCGGAATTATGCGCCAAAACGAGCTGGCAGCCGATGTTACTTACGCAGCATGTGAAGGTCGAATCGAGCGATTTCCGTTTCCAGCACATCTAATTGCTCGCATGTTTCCGCAATAATTACATCGGTGCGGTCATAATTCCCAAGGATGCGCACCCCGTATCCCTCAAGGTATATATCCATGAACCGAGCCTCGCGCAGACTGCGCCGCAGTATGCGTTGAAATTCGGAGCTTGCGGAAACTATGGGCCGAAGCACTCCTGAAAAGTTCACGATGGTGCCGGCGTTTCCGAGATGATTATAGAGCGCGAGAAATTTTCTCTCCCCGGCTAAATAATCCTGAAGTTGATTGGCCTTTAAGGCACTTTCATAGGTGAACAAATTTGTCGCCGTACATTCCGCTTCGGTCAGCCAGTGATCGAAAACAGAGACAAATGCAAAAGGTACGCCCAGACTGGCAATCTCCTGATCGCCAATATCGGGAAAGTGGTCCTGGTGCGGAATATTGACGGCCATAACGCTGCTCAGACAAGGTGGTCCAGAGCTACCTCTATGAGTTGCAAGCTGTCAATCGTCTGCGTCTCGGCAATAGAACCTTTGAGCACATATCACACCACCAAGTTATTCCACGGCAAGAGTTCTCCTAATCGGCTCTGCTTGTGGCCATTGACGATGGCGGTCAGGGTCCTGGCCAAATATGCATACGGATCGACGGCATTGAGCTTGCACGTCTCGATCAGCGACGCGATGATCGCCCAGTTCTCCGCTCCAGCGTCATGTCCGGCGAAGAGCGCGTTCTTCCGATTGAGAGCAATTGGCCTGATGGTTCGTTCGACGGAATTGTTGTCGATCTCGACGCGACCGTCGGTCAGGTAGACGCAGAGCCCATCCCAGTATTTGGCGACATAGGCAAGAGCTTCTCCGAGCGGCGACTTGCCCGCGACGCGGGCACGGTGATGCGTGAGCCAGGTCCGCATGTCGGCGATCAATGGCGCTGACCGTGCCTGTCTTCCGGCCATGCGAGCGGCGGCGTCGAGACCGCGCAGCTCAGCTTCGATGCGATAGAGTTCACCGATCCGCTTCACGCCTTCCTCTGCAATCGGTGTCGAGCCGGTGCGAGTGATCTCGACTAGCTTGCGCCGTGCGTGCGCCCAGCAATAGGCCAGCCGGATATCAGAGGCGACACGATCCGGCGCGATCAGCCGATTATATCCGGCGTAGCCGTCGACCTGAAGGATGCCCGTAAATCCTTGCAATATCCGCTCGGCATGAAGCCCGCCGCGACCGGGAGCATAGCTGAAGGCGACGCCCGGCGGCGCTCCTCCGTCCCAAGGCCTGTCGTCGCGGGCCAGCGCCCAGAAATAGCCGGTCTTGGTCTTGCGCGATCCGGGATCGAGTACCGGTGCACGCGTCTCGTCCATGAACAGCTTGGTCGAACGCTTCAAATTGGCGATCAGAGCGTCGAAGACCGGACGAAGTTCGAATGCCGCCCTGCCGACCCAATCGGCAAGTGTCGAACGGTCGAGATCAACGCCTTGGCGGCTCATGATCTGGGCCTGTCGGTAGAGCGGTAAATGATCGGCGTATTTAGATACCAGCACATGTGCGATGGTCGCCTCTGTCGGCAATCCGGCCTGGATCAATCGGGCGGGCGCTGGAGCCTGAGCGACGCCGTCGGTGCAGGCACGGCAGGCATATTTGGGACGACGGGTGACGATGACACGAAACTGCGCCGGAGTAACATCCAGCCGCTCGGAGACGTCCTCGCCGATGCAATGCAGGCCGCCGCCGCAGGCGCAGATCACGCTTTCCGGTTCGATGATCTCCTCGATACGAGGAAGATGGGCGGGGAGAGAGCCGCGATTGGCGGCGCGGGGTTTAGGCTGCGGCTTCCCAGAGGGGCTATCGGCTTCGTCTTCGGCATGAATGGAGGCAATGGCCGTTTCCAGGTCCTCCAGTGCGAGATCAAATTGTTCAGGATCGGCCCTCTCGGATTTGCGGCCGAAGGCTGCCTGCTTGAAAGCGGCAACCAGCTTCTCCAGCCGCTCGATCCGGTCATCCTTGCGAACTTCACGCGCTTGCGCCGCGATCAGCATGGCCTTCAGCGCAGCAATGTCGTCTGGAAGATCGGCGGCATACAACATACTCGAAGTTTATCAAACCCCGTCACGCTTCGCCGGAAAAATCCATCGCCCGAGTCACCGTGCCGCATCTATTCGATGGCGTCCGGCGGTCTCGCCTCCACGGAGCGAACCCGACGCCAGTCGAGGCCCGCAAACAACGCTTCGAACTGCGCATGGCCCAGTGTCATCAAGCCATCCTTGATGCCCGGCCAGGTGAAGGTGTGCTCTTCCAGCCGCTTGTAGGCCATCACCAGACCGCTGCCATCCCAGTAGATCAACTTCAGCCGGTCTGCCTTCCGGGACCGGAACACGAAGACCGTCCCTGTGAACGGGTCCTTGTGCAGTTCGTTCTTGACCAGCGCCGCCAGGCCATCGTGGCCCTTACGGAAATCGACGGGCTTGGTGGCCACCATGATCCGAACCCGGTTCGACGGAAAGATCATGCTGGGACCGCGCAGGCACGCGCGACAGCGGCGATGCGGGCGGCAGATGCGCCTTCTTCCAGCCGAATGGTGACGGACCCGACAATGATCTCGGGACGGCTGGCCTTCTTGATCGGTGGTTCCGAAACAGGTGGCTCGACCATGACCGCTGCGAACTCCACCGCATCCTCAGGTGCAGGCAGAACCAGCTTGCCTTGCCGCGCCATCGTACGCCAGGTGGAGAGGTGGTTTGGCTTCAAACCATGTCGCTCGGCAACCTCATTCACCATCACTCCGGGCCGAAGACTCTCCGAAACGATCTGCGCCTTTACCTCGTTCGGCCAGTGTCGGTTAACCTCACGACCAGACTTCCTGGTCGTGAGAACCTCCAATGTACTCTCCATGGAGAAACTCCCGTTGCGCGTCCATGGATAGGCGATCACAGATCAGGGCGGCGAGGACAACGTGGGGACGGAACACCGGTTACGAATGATTTCAAGCCCGCAACCAATTTCGGGATTCCGAAGTGCTATATAGATTATGGTAGGGAGTTCCCGGGATCGCAGCCAGTTCTAGTCCCGAAGAGACGGTTAGGCCTCTAGATCAAGCTGGAGTGGAGTGCCGGCCGCTTCGGCGACTTTAGGCTTCCGATTTTTTACCGCACGGCGCGGTGGCTTTGTGATCTTCGGCAGTGTGTTGGAGTCGAACTCGTCTGATTCGGAGCCGACCAGCAGCGGATAGGCAGCAAGGACCGCACCGGTCGAGGGTTCATCAACGACCTGTTTGGGCAGAGGCATTTCAATGGCCAGCTTGGCGGCTGACGCCTCGCGCGCCTCGAAGGCTCGGGGGCGCTGACTACGGATGCGGCGTATCGGATCATCACAAGGCTCCATGTTGTTCGCTTTATGTTCCATTCGGCAATGAACAAGTCAATGGCGGCTGGCTATCGGTGACCGGAATAGGCGCCAATATGGATTTTGAAAGTCCTTGGAGTTTGAGCAGACAAGCCTTGAACGCATTGTTGCTGGCCTTCCACAGGCATCAAATGCGTAAATTTTGGAAAGGCTAACGTCTTGATCCTGGTAGCGATCAAGAATGGAATAGTGCCCAGAAGAGGACTGCGCATTTTCGCCCTCTCAATGTTGATTTTCTTGCATAATTATGGACGATCCGCAAGAGTTGTTACAGGCTTCGGTTACGCCTGCATCAATCAACATCTGGTATTGCCAGCTCTAAGCCCGACGGCTCTGTTGTGCTGTCGGCTTTTGAGGCTTTTACCGTACGCCACTCGAAAAGTTTTTTGACCCCCGCCTCGGTGAGACTCCAGAAGAGGGCCATGTCGCCCTTGGTAGTCTTAGTGTAATGCGTTTGGATCAGGCCCAAAGCTACTAACTGCACCCTTATCGTCTTAAAAGCCTGGTCTCGGACCTGGGGAGTCCGTTTATGATTCGAGCGTTCCCTGCGTAGAAGGCCATCGGCGAGCTTGAAATTCACCGCTCCATCCGCCGGATGAACCTGAAGGTCGGGGCCAATCAGCGAAAATATCTCTTTCCAAGTCACCGGCACAGAAATGGCGGTCTCCCGGACTCCGGTGGAGTGGTAGTCCTCCCAATAAAGCGGGACCTCGTAAACCTCATCCACACTGGCTAGGTCTGGCAGCGAGTTCACACTTCGCTGCTTTTCAAGTTGAGCTCGAAGAGACTCTACCTCTTTAAGGAGTTTGTTTTGTTCCACAACGTCCGCCTCCGACGATACCTTATCGGCCCGTACCCAGCCGGTGGCCGGATAGGTTTTGATGGTTTTGTTAAGGCTCAACGCGACCAGACCCGGAAGCTCCTTTGCCTCCCTCCAGAACCTCACAAGCCGGTTGGACTGCACCTTAGCTCGGAAGGCTGTCAGTTTTTCACGCAAGCCCGGGTCGGTATCCGTATATCTGGCGGGAATATCCTCAGGCGCTTCGTGCACGAAAGCTAACACCTTCAGTCCTCTGCTGATGGCGTAGTCATACTCCATCTCGGTGTAGCTAATGCCAGTAGTGGACACCGAACCATAGCGACCTCCTAGAATGAGAATATAGTAGTCGCAATCATCAATGACGCGCTTAATAAAGTTCCACTGCTCCTCGTCCATTGCTGGGAAGAGCTCCATGCCTGCCGGGATGCAATCCATCTCCATCAGGGTCTGAAAGACGGCACTTCGTTCATTTTGCAGGTCAACAAACGTCGAGCTTACGAAAACTTGGTAACGCACGTCCATGGCGATCTCCCGCAGGTTGTCCAAGAGATACAACTGGTCGAACTGTGCGACAATCCAATTTGGTGGCCCGCATCGTGCAATCCCCAATTCGCCAACGTCCATAGGGGTCACATATCTCAGAAGCTATCCCCGTGGCAAAAGTCTGCGGGAAAGCCTATGTGCCGTCTACGCCCATCAGGATTTCTTTCTGAGCAGCAACTGCACGGCATCGTGGAGCTGTTTGTCGTCTTGCTTCAAGGTGGCGATTTTCTCCACGAGGTCTGTCAGCACGAGGCGAACAGCTTGCGCGGCGGCAAGGCAGTCCTCATCGCTCTCATCATGCAGCCCGACACTGAGGGCACCATGGAGCGCTAGCAGCGGGTTGTGACCATTTATGAGAAGTCCCTGTGGGAGTGCTGACTTGATTGCCCCAATGGCTTTCGTGAAGGCAATTTCCTGCTTAGCCTGTTGCAGTTCGTCTATGATGGCCTGAGGCGCATTGACTGTGCGGCAGACCTTTATGATTTCCTCAAAGATATCATTCTTGTGGTTTTCGACCACCCGCCTGTAGTAGGCAAATGCTGCGACGCCATAGCCAAGATTCTCACATTGCCGCCCCTTCTGAAACATCTTGGCGTCCTTGCCAAAGAGCCTGAGGACTTTGTTGGGCACGGGGACCCCAAAGGGAGGCATCTCCCCATACTTGTAAAGTTGACCTGAAGGTTTGTCGTTGAAAATTGCGTAAAGCGAAAACAGTTTTGTTTGGTCGTGACAGTCACCACACTGGTAATATACGTTGAAACTCGCAGCTGTGCGGCTGACGCTGATGACTTCCTCATTAGGGCACCGAAACGTTCGATCCCCTCCGCATTGCTGGCAGTAAAGTCGCAAATCGGGCGGGGAAATAACGCGCTGCGTCACGCCACCTCTGCTCTGCAATTTCCACAGATCATGTATGGGCCTAACTACGGAGGGGTGGGTGTTCTCTAGAAATTGCCTGAAATAGGTAGCTTCAACAGCTTCTTGGGCTTCTTCTTCTTCCTCGACGGTATCTATATCGGCCATTTTATAACTCGCTAACTGCGATTCACCTGCTTGTTGTATTCTAACGGCTCGTGCCGCTAGCAAACAAGGGCATCGCTTCCGACTTTCGCAGGGGTCACATATCTCAGGGGCTATCTGCGTAGCAGCGGCGGCGAGTTTCCCCCGCGCGCTTCCCATGGGATCCGATGCCAACGACATGCCACCCTGCGGCCACCCGATCGCAGCCTAAGCGCTCAAACAGAAAGGGCCACGGCTCGCTCACCATGACCCTATTCGTTACCCTCTCGCGCATGGGGTCTCCGGCAAGTTGCTTGCTGGGACGGACTGAAGATAGTGCAGGTGCACGACGCTGGGAGGTGCACAGTGGCGACCCACCATACGCTTGCGCAGATCGGCGGGAATACGCTTTAGGAAGTGGGGATTTTGGTAGCCCTTAGGAGCCATTGGACGGATAAGCCTTAAGCGCATTGTTACCGGCCTTTGTTACAAGGGACAAAATGCGCAACTTATTGGAAAGGCTTAACTCCTTGATCCTGGTAGCGATCAAGAATGGAATGGTGCCCAGAAGAGGACTCGAACCTCCACACCCTTTCGGGTACCAGCACCTGAAGCTGGCGCGTCTACCAATTCCGCCATCTGGGCGACGGAGAGCGATGTAAGGGGGCGGCTCCTGACTGTCAACCGGGTTTTTGAAGTTTTTCTGACAGTTGGCGAAAAACAGTTGATCACATGCGGGGGAGTGGCCGGAGGGCAGGCATAGCGCTTCACTTGCTACGCCCTATATAGAGGAAATATCGAAAGGAATGCCCCATGCCAGTTGCCCGCACGCTTCTGTTCGCCGGTCTTCTTGCTGTTTTCGCGCCAGCCATGGCAGGCGCTGATTCGCTGAAGCTGGGCAAGCCGGGGGTCGGGCCGCTCAATACGGGCTCGACGCTCTGCGATTTTCGCGGCTGTTTCGGTTTCGGGCCGCAGCAATGGCATCGCCCCGCCTATGTCCAACCGAATTACCAGCCGCGCGGCGCGGGACCGACCTATTACCTGCCGGGTGCCGCCGGGCGGCCGCAGCTGACCTATGATCCGCCGCCGGTGCGCCGGGTGCAGCCGGACGCTCCGAACAAGCATATCGCCTGGTGCACCAATGAATACCGCTCCTACAATCCGAGGACGGATCACTTCCTCACCTATGAGGGCGTCTACAGGGTCTGCCGCTCGCCCTATCGCTGAGAGCGTTGCGGTCAGCTTTCCAGCGAAGCGCGGTCGACATGGCCGAGATCGCGGCCGGGCTCGACGATATCGCGAACCCGCTGCTTCAGCTCCTTCGGACCGGGAAAGCCGCCGTCGCGCTTGCGTTCCCAGATCAGGTCGCCGTTGACGCGGATCTCGAAATTGCCGCCGGTGCCGGGGATCAGCGCCACTTCGCCAAGGCTGTCGGAAAAAGTGTGCAGCAGTTCCTGCGCCATCCAGGCGGCGCGCAGCAGCCAGTTGCACTGGGTGCAGTAGAGGATCGAGACGCGTGCTTTTTCGGTCATGGCGGTTTCCTTTCGTTTGCGTGGATTTAAGCCCTTGCGGCGTGCTCACGCAATGGCGCGCAAGCATCTTGCGCGTCGTTCGGCGGCATGGTCTCTTCCATCGTCGGTCACACCGGGAGAACCCATGCGAGTCGCAGTCGTCGAAAATATGCGCAATACCGGTCTTGGCGCGCTTGCCACGGCACTCGACGAGGCGGGAGCTCATATCGAGTGGTTCCGCGTGTGGCAGGACGGCATCTTGCCGCCGGATATATCCGGCCATGACGCACTTGTCGTTCTCGGCGGCGAGCAGAGCGCGCTAGATGATGAGACGCATGCTTACCTGCCAGAGCTCGTGCGGCTTTCGCGCCGCTTCGGTGATGCCGGCAAGGCGGTACTCGGCATCTGCCTCGGCAGCCAGATCCTCGCCCGCGCTTATGGCGCCGACAATCATCTCGGCACCGCCCGCGAGTTCGGCTGGCACGGGATCGGCGTCACCGCCGAGGGCAGGGCCGATCCGCTGCTGTCGGCGCTTGGCGGTGAATTCACCATTTTCGAATGGCATGCCGACACGTTTTCCCTGCCCGAAGGTGCGGTGCGTCTGGCGACGAGCCCGGTCGCCGAGAACCAGGCCTTCCGCATCGGTCGCGCCGTCTATGGCACCCAGTTCCATTTCGAGGCCGACCGAGCAGTTGTTGAGCAATGGAAGGCGGAATTCCCTGATACGATCGCCCGCATCGCCCCCGGTTGGCTGGAGAACCATGCCGAACTGGCGGCGCGGCATGGCGTCGCCGCCGATGCCGCCGGCCTTGCCATCGCGCGTGCCTGGGTCAGCCTGATCGAACCGGCAGAGATCGGAATATTGGCGGAGGCCTCGGCTTGAGAGGCGACGCAATGCCGGCGAGCGAACGCGAGAAGATGGCGGCAGGCGAATGGTATTGCTGCCTCGACGACGAGCTCGATCTCTTGCGCCGCCAGGCGCGCCTGGCGGTCCATGCGCACAACACGCTGCCGCCGGACGAGCGCGGCGCCATGGCGCCAGCCCTGAGGGCGCTCTTTGCGGGCGTGGCCCCCAATGTCTTCATCGAAGCGCCGTTTCACTGCTCTTACGGCATCAACATCACGCTCGGCGAGCGCGTCTATTTCAATGCCGGCTGTACCATCCTCGATTCCGGCCGGGTGACCGTCGGCGACCGCACGATGTTCGGCCCCGGCGTGCAGATCTATTGCGCCGAACATCACAAGGACCCGAAACTTCGCAGCGCCGGCATCGAGATCGCCCGGCCGGTTGCGATCGGCAGCGATGTCTGGATCGGTGGCGCCGCCATCATCCTCGGCGGGGTGACTATCGGCGATGGTGCAATCGTCGGCGCGGGCGCCGTTGTTACGAAGGACGTGCCGGCGGGCGCAACCGTGGTCGGCAACCCGGCGCGGCGGATAAACGCCGTCTGAAATTCGGCCTGCCTCGCCTCCCTCGACAATGGCGCCGGCTCCGCTAGATCACGTGGC
The DNA here is from genome assembly GCF_001854685.1 of Rhizobium sp. RSm-3. Lineage (NCBI taxonomy): Bacteria > Pseudomonadati > Pseudomonadota > Alphaproteobacteria > Hyphomicrobiales > Rhizobiaceae > Rhizobium > Rhizobium sp. RSm-3. The sequence goes on from NZ_MAWZ01000001.1 coordinate 250,719, forward strand.
GGAAGGGGAGAGATATCATGACAGCACAGAACCTACCCATGGAAGGCGGCTGCCGTTGCGGCCAGGTGCGGTTGAAGATCAGCGCGCCGCCGCTGCTGGCCATGGCCTGCCATTGCACAGGCTGCCAGAGGATGACTGCGAGCGCCTATTCGCTGAGTGCCGCCATCCCCAGTGAAGGCTTCGAGGTGACGAAAGGCGAGCCTGTCATCGGCGGCCTGCACGGCGTTACGAAACATTATTTCTGCCCGCATTGCATGAGCTGGATGTTCACCCGCCCGGAAGGCATGGACTGGTTCGTCAATCTGCGCGTGACCATGCTCGATGATCCCAGCTGGTTTACCCCCTTCATTGAGACCTGGACGAGCGAGAAGCTGGCCTTTGCCGAGACCGGCGCCGTGTACAGCTTTGAGGCGCTGCCCGAGATGGACGCCTATGAAGGGCTGGTGAAGGAATATGTGGGTCGGGGATGAGTCAAAACTGCCGGTATTTCGCAAATGGCAGGCCATGCTTCGCAACATATTCGTTTTGCTCCGCGATCGCCTCGGCGTTTTCAATTCGCCAAAGTCTTTCGCGTTCTTCGCGAGGCAGCGTTTCATCGCTTGTCTTTTGATCGACGGCCTGGACTTTGCCACCCTTGTTGGGATCGGCATCTGCGCCTGCCGCCGATCCAGGCTTTCCGGTTGCTCGGCTTTCATTCTTCATGGCAGAACCTCCCTACAAATGCCGGCACATTGGCGCTGGCATCATACCTTGCGCAGTCTAGGCGATACACCCGGGAAATGCGACGCCCGGGCTACTGACGGGCTTTCGTTCTCCTTGGACGACTGATAGAGCCCGACCACTTCTCCTCCGTCATGCTCGGGCTTGTCCCGAGCATCTGCAGCCGGTTGATACGTTGGCAGATCCTCGGCACAAGGCCGAGGATGACGGAGAATAAAGAGCGAGGCTTGTCAACAAGCCAAGGAGACCCAGGTCTTGTCGTCAAAAAAGGCTCTGCGAAAGCCTATTCGTCGCCCATCTTCAACGCTGCGATGAAGGCTTCCTGCGGAATCTCCACCTTGCCGAACTGGCGCATGCGCTTCTTGCCGGCCTTCTGCTTGTCGAGCAGCTTGCGCTTGCGGGTGGCGTCGCCGCCGTAGCATTTCGCGGTCACATCCTTGCGCAGCGCCGAGATCGTCTCGCGGGCGATGACGTTGCCGCCGATCGCCGCCTGGATCGGGATCTTGAACATGTGCTTCGGGATCAGCTCCTTGAGCTTCTCGCACATGTCGCGGCCGCGCTTTTCGGCCGCCGTCCGGTGCACCATCATCGACAGCGCGTCGACCGGCTCGCCGTTGACGAGGATCGACATCTTCACCAGGTTGCCCTCGCGGTGGTCGGTGAGGGTATAGTCGAAGGAGGCATAACCCTTCGAGATCGACTTCAGCCGGTCGTAAAAATCGAAGACGACTTCGTTGAGCGGCAGGTCGTAGGTCAGCATCGCACGCGTGCCGACATAGGTCAGTTCGATCTGAATGCCGCGCCGGTCCTGGCAGAGCTTCAGAATGCCACCGAGATAATCGTCAGGCGTCAGGATCGTCGCGCGGATCCACGGCTCGTGGATTTCCGAGATCTTCACGACATCAGGCATGTCGGCCGGGTTGTGCAGCTCGCGCTCCGTGCCGTCGGTCATGAACATCTTGTAGACGACGGAGGGTGCGGTGGCGATCAGGTCGAGGTCGAACTCGCGCTCCAGCCGCTCCTGGATGATTTCGAGATGCAGCAAGCCGAGGAAGCCGCAGCGGAAGCCGAAGCCGAGGGCGGCCGACGATTCCATTTCGAAGGAGAAGGAGGCGTCGTTGAGGCGAAGCTTGCCCATGGCGGCGCGCAGATCCTCGAAATCGGCGGCATCGACCGGGAAGAGGCCGCAGAACACCACCGGCTGCGCCGGCTTGAAGCCCGGCAGCGCTTGTGCGGTCGGCCGCTTGTCCTCGGTGATCGTATCGCCGACGCGGGTATCGGCCACTTCCTTGATCGAGGCGGTGATGAAGCCGATCTCGCCGGGGCCGAGGCTGTCGACATTGACCATCTTCGGCGTCAACACGCCGACGCGCTCCACCTGGTACTTCGCATCCGTGCCCATCATGCGGATCGTCTGACCCTTGGTCAAAACGCCGTCGATGATGCGCACGAGAACCATGACGCCGAGATAGGTGTCGTACCAGCTGTCGACCAGCAGCGCCTTCAGCGGCGCTTTGTCGCCGCCCGGGCTCTTCGGCGCCGGCAGCTTGTTGACGATCGCCTCCAGCACGTCGGGAATGCCGAGGCCTGTTTTGGCCGAAATCAGCACGGCCTCCGAAGCGTCGATGCCGATCACTTCCTCGATCTGCTCCTTGATGCGGTCGGGTTCGGCGGCCGGCAGGTCGATCTTGTTGAGGACGGTGACGATCTCGTGATTGTTGTCGATCGCCTGATAGACGTTGGCGAGCGTCTGCGCCTCGACGCCCTGGCTGGCGTCGACGACCAGCAGCGAGCCCTCGCAGGCCGACAGCGACCGCGAGACTTCATAGGCGAAGTCGACGTGGCCGGGCGTGTCGATCAGGTTGAGAATGTATTTCTCGCCATTATCAGCCTGGTAGTGCAGGCGCACCGTCTGGGCCTTGATGGTGATGCCGCGCTCGCGCTCGATATCCATATTGTCGAGCACCTGCTCGGACATTTCGCGCTCGGCAAGGCCGCCTGTCGTCTGGATCAGCCGGTCGGCCAGCGTCGATTTACCGTGGTCGATATGGGCCACGATCGAAAAGTTGCGGATATGGGACAGCGGAGTGGTCGAATTGGTGCTCATGCGCGCCATATAGCAGCGCCGCCCCCTGCCGCAAAGCGGTAATTATCCCGCTGTTTACGCTATTTTGCCAGCTGGCCGGGCGCGTCTCAGACCGGCCACGCCTCCAGCCGCCAGGCCGAATCCCAGAACATCCATTCATATTGCGAGGCGCGCACGAAGACATCCATCATCTCGGCGCGCTCCACCGGCGATGCGGCCCGGGCGGCAATATCGGTCAGCGCGATCACTTCGCGGGCGCCGGCGGCAAATTGCGGATCGCCATAGGTATTGATCCAGGCTTGGAAGGCATTGCCCTCGATTGCCGGCCGGCTCTTGATCGCCTCGCCGACATGCCAATAGATCCAGAAGCAGGGCAGGATGGAAGAAAGCGCCACGGCGTAGGAGCGGTGATAGGCCGTGGCAAGTAGAAAATTGGTATAGGCAAAGCAGGCAGGCGAGGGTTCGGCCGCTGTCACATCTTCGGAAGTGATGCCGAACTGGGTGAGGAAGCCGGCATGCAGGCCCTGCTCGACGGTGATCGCCTTCTGCGCCGAACCGAGGAAGCGCAGCACCTGCGCATTGTCGGGCGCCTTGGCCGCGACGATCGCCAGGCATCGCGCATAATGTTTGAGGTAAAGCGCATCCTGCAGAATGTAGTGCCGGAAAACCTCAGGCGGCAGCGTGCCGTCCGAAAGGCGCGTGAGCAACGGCAGCACCTCGATCTCGGCCATGATGGGCGCGATCCTGTCCCAGGCGGCGGCGGTGAAGCTTTCCGTCAGTTCCGTGCTCTGCGTGCCGGCGTCCATCACTCTCTCCCATCTGAATTGCGCTGCCATATATCGGCGACGCCGAGGCGAAAGCAAGATCGAGCGCCGACCGCCTGAAGAGTGTTGATTCCATCATCAGATAATGTATTTCTCTTATAGTAGAATCATGGATCGGACGATGGAACAGGAACTCGAACTGGCAATCGGCATCCGTATCCGCACGCTGCGGCTGGACAAAGGATTGACCCTTGACGATCTTGCCACCGCTTCCGGCGTCAGCCGGGCGATGATTTCGCGCATCGAACGGGCGGAGGCGAGCCCCACCGCCTCGCTGCTGGCAAGGATCTGTGCTGCGCTCGGCCTGTCTCTCTCGGCCTTCTTCGCGGAGGAGGGAGAGCAGGCCTCGCCGCTGGCCCGCCGGCAGGAGCAGCAGGTCTGGCGCGATCCGGAGACCGGTTATCTCAGGCGTGCGGTCTCGGCGCCCGGTACCGCTTCCGATGTCGATATCGTCGAGGTCGAATTCCCCTCCGGCGCCCGCGTCAGCTTTCCGCCACACGCGGCATCCCATGGCATGACGCAGCATATTTGGCTGTTCGACGGCGAGCTGGAGATGACGGCGGGCGAGGTGGTCTACCGGCTGCGCCCCGGCGATTGCCTCTTCATGCCGGTCGGCGAAGGCCATGTCTTTCACAATCCCGGCAACGCGCCGGCGCGCTATTGCGTCGTGCTCGATCGCGGCGGCCGCTAACAGCTTCATTTCAGGAGAAGACCATGCCCGATATTCGTACCCTTTCCGCCGAGGAGGCGCGCGCCGCCATCCCCGCTCTTTCAGAGGTGCTTGCCGATTGCGTTGCCGGCGGCGCCTCCGTCGGCTTCATGCAGCCCTATGGGCCTGAAGAGGCCGAACTCTACTGGCGCGATGTCGCCGATGCGGTCGGGGCGGGCGGCAATTTGCTGCTGGTTGCCGAACTGGAGGGTCGGATCGTCGGCACGGTGCAGGTGGGGGCCGCGCAGATGCCGAATCAGCCGCATCGCGGCGATCTGAAGAAGCTGCTGGTGCACCGCTCCGCCCGCGGGCGTGGCCTCGCCCGGCGGCTGATGCAGGCCGCCGAACGTGAGGCGGTCAACAGCGGCAAGACCCTGCTGGTGCTCGATACGGCAACCGGCAGCGATGCCGAGGCGATCTATCCGCGCCTGGGCTGGCAGCGCGTCGGCGTCATCCCCGATTATGCGCTGTGGCCTCAAGGTGGCTTCTGCGACACCACGCTGTTCTACAAGCGGCTCGCCTGATTGCGCCGGCCCCGGCTCATCTCAGATGACTCATCCCGGATGGCTGAATGCGGAAAGCGTCTCGCGCAGCCTGGCGCCCGCTGTCCATCGTGCCGCGTTCCAGCCGAATTGCCGCGCAGCTTCGATATTTTCCGCCACATCGTCGATGAAGCCGATCTCGCCGGGCAGGACGCCGGCACGCTCGGTCGCCAGCCGGAAAAAGTCCGGCGAAGGTTTGCTGTGTCCGAGTGCCGCGGAATAGAGGATGTCGTCGAAATGCGCGTTAAGACCCAGCTGCTCCATCAGGTAGCGCGCCCGCCGATGCTCCTGGTTGGTCGCCAGGAACAGCGTGATGCCGCTTTGCCGGAGCGCAGCGAGATCTGCCAGGAGATCGCGGTCGAGGCGGGAATCGTTTTCGAACCAATAATCGATCAGCGTTTTAGCGCTGAGATGCGGCGCGATCTTTTCCAGCACTTTGGCGAGGCTGGGCGCCAACGGCTCACGGCCGATAATGATATTGCCCCAGCAGGTCTGGAAGAATTCCTGCTGCAGCAGGTCGAGGCGCAGCCCGAGATCACGTTCAAGATAAGTGAAATGCGGCAGGCCGTCGGCCGGCCGGCCATGAATAAGCACGCCGTCGACATCGACCATCAGCACTTTCATACGGAAAATTTCCTCGTTCTCAAGAGAGCGGCGAAGATGGCGTTGTTGCCCTGGATGATCAAGAGATCGCCGCGCCGCTTTTTTGTCGCGGCAACCCCGTGTAAATCTCGACTTTCAATCAAGGGCAGGATCTGAAATGCGCGTCATTTATTCCGAAGACCACAAGCTGCGCGATGCCAGGACCGAACTCTATGCCGGCCATCTGGTGACGCCTTTCGAGGCGCCGTTCCGGGCGGAATGGATCCTGGCGGCGGTGAAGGAGGCGGGCTTTGCCGATGTCGTGGCGCCCGATGCGCACGGGCTTGAAACGGCTGAAAAGGTGCATGATCCGGCCTATCTCGATTTTCTCGCCACGGTCTGGGATCGCTGGGTGGCGGCCGGGTTCGAAGGGGAGGCGATCGCCAATTCCTTCCCGGTGCGCCGCACCAGCCAGCGCGTGCCCGACAATATCGTCGGCGCGATCGGCCATTATGCCAATGCCGCCGATACCTCGATCACCAAAGGCTCCTATGAGGCGGCGATCGCCTCGATGCGCTGCGCGGTGACGGGCGCCGACTGGCTGGGAGAGGGCAATCGTTTCGCCTTCGCGCTCTGCCGCCCGCCCGGCCACCATGCCGGCATCGACCTCTTCGGCGGCTACTGCTTCATCAACAATTCGGGTGTGGCGGCGCAGCGGCTGCTCGATGGCGGTGCGAAAAAGGTCGCCGTGCTCGATGTTGATTTCCACCATGGCAACGGCACCCAGGATCTCTTCTATCACAGAGGCGATGTCTTCACCGCCTCGCTGCACGGCGATCCCATGCAGGCCTTTCCCTATTTCCTCGGCCATGCCGACGAGGAAGGCGAGGGGACGGGCGCCGGCGCCAACCGCAACTATCCGATGCCGCCGGGCACGCCCTGGGAGATCTGGTCTTCGGCCCTTGCCGATGCGCTTGCCCGTATCAAGGCCTTCGGCGCCGAGGCGATCGTCGTGGCGCTCGGCGTTGATACTTTCGAGCGCGATCCGATCTCCTTCTTCAGCCTCACCTCCGACGATTTCACCCGCATGGGAGCGATGATCGCTTCTGCCGGCCTGCCGGTGCTCGTCTGCATGGAGGGCGGCTACGGCGTGCCGGAAATCGGCCCCAACGTTGCCAACGTGCTCAAAGGTCTGGAGGCCTGATTGCTTGGTATGACCGACGAGACCGTTCCGTCCGATATCCCGACACCCCGCATGCTGAGTTGGGCGCGCAACTCCGCCATCTATCGCCTGGAGCGGCGGATGATGACGGAAAAGCAGCTCTTTGACGCCATCATCCGCAAGGCCAAGGAGAAGTTCGAGGATATCAGCGCGGGCCAGCTCAAGGCCGTTGCCGATTTCGCCGTCAAATTTGCCTATGACAACAAGGTGCTCGATGACGGCGCCTATGCCGAGATCAGCACGCGCTCTGCCGTGCGCGGCGGCAAATCGAAGCGCGCGATCGCCCAGAAGCTGACAGCGAAGGGCGTCTCCGGCGACAAGGTCGAGGCGGCACTCGAGGCGGCGGATGATCTCTATGCCGCGGCGATATTCGCCCGCAAGCGCGCCTTCGGCCCGTTCCGCCGGGTCGAGCTTGACGACAAGCGGAAGGCCAAGGAACTCTCCGCCTTCGCCCGCAATGGCTTCAGCTTCGAGATCGGCAAGAAGGTCTTCGACATGAGCTTCGAAGAGGCTGAAGAGATGATCCTCGCAGGCCGCCTCTGATGCATCAGGCCTTTTGCTGCCTGGATCAGAAGTTTGAATTTGTCGGTTGCAAATGACCTTCGTATGAAGAGCCCGCAATCGGAGGCGGACATGGAAAACAGAACCAACGACAGTGCCGGCGTGCTGGCAATCGAAGGACCTGCAACATCCGGCGGCTTGGCGGCCGGCGGGCTGATGTGCCTGCTGTCCATGTCCTCGATCCAGTTCGGCGCCGCACTTTCCTCCTCCGCCATCGCCACCTATGGACCTGCCGGCGCCAGCTGGCTGCGCCTTGCCTTTGCCGCCCTCATCCTGGCCGTCGCCGTCCGTCCGCGCATATTCAGCTATTCCAGGGAGCAATGGACAAGCGCTCTGGTTCTCGGCACGACCACGGCGCTGATGACCATGAGTTTCTTCGCGGCGATCGAGCGCATTCCGCTCGGTCTCGCCGTGGCGATCGATTTTCTCGGTCCGCTTTCGGTCGCGACCATCGGCTACGGGCTTGGCCGGCGTCTGGTCTGGCCGCTCATTGCCGCGCTCGGCGTTCTGGCTCTTGCTCATGATGGTGAAGGCTGGGTTGGGAATATACCGGGCATTCTCTTCGCCTGCGGCGCCGGAACCGGCTGGGCGATCTATATCGTGCTCACCAAGAAGATCGGCGCAAGCTTCAAGGGGCTGGAAGGGCTTTCCATGTCGCTGATGGTTGCTGCTGTCGTGGCGACACCTTTCGGCTTCGCAGGTGCCGTGCCGGCGCTCGATAGCTACGGCCTGATCGAAATGGCAGGCCTTGCCATTCTCGTGCCGCTGCTGCCCTACACGCTGGAGCTGATTGCCCTGCGGCGCATGCCGACAACTTCCTTCGGCATCCTGATGAGCCTCGAGCCGGCCATTGCGGCTCTTGCGGGCTTTGCCATTCTGACGCAGCCAATGACCCTTCTGCAGATGGCCGGAACGGCTCTGGTCGTCGCCGCAAGCGCCGGCGCCACCTTTGCCGCCAAGCAGTAAGGGATCAGCCCGTCTTCCTCGTCGGGTCGTCGAGGGCGGGATTGTAGAACAGCGAGAGCGTCAGGCTTTTGGCGATCCGCTCGGCCGTCGCCATGAACCAGGCCTTTGCCTCCGGCGTTGGCGCGATATCGTCGAGTGTTGCGGCAAACAGCGACAGCCACTTCGGAAAGAGATCGGGCGTCAGGTTCTGCACACCGGTATGCGCCTGCACCGGCTTGCCACCATAGGCGCCGCTGCGGAAGGCGACCGCCGACCAGAAGCTCTTCATCTTCGTCATATGCGCCGGCCAGCGGCCGGAGAGCCTGGCGTCGAACACCTGGCCGAGATCGGGATCCGCAAGCACTCTGGTGTAAAAGGTCTCGACCAGCCTGCCGATAAAGGCCTCGTCGACGCCCATTTCCCGCATCTCGGCCTCCGCCCTTTCGCGGATCGCCGCGATATGGGCAGGGCGCCCCTGAATCTCATTGTCCATTGCAAAACCCCGGCGCCGCGTGATGCGGCGCTCACTCATATAGGTGTTTAACACAGCGAGCCAAAGTCAGCGGTGCCCGCTTGCGGCAATCTGTCAGCCCAGGCGCTTCAATCACTTCTCACGCCCTTGACCGCCACTGCCTCCTTCTTTAGATTTAGAATAATTCTAAATTTGGAGAGAGTCATGCTGGCGCGGTTTTTCAGATCCTCGAAACGATCTTTCGAATCGCTGTCCGAGCAGGAGATTCTGGCGCTGGCGATCGCCTCCGAGGAAGACGATGCCCGCATCTATCTCGCCTATGCCGACAGATTGCGAAGTGAATTTCCGGCCTCGGCCAAAGTCTTCGAAGATATGGCCGAGGTCGAGGACACCCATCGCAAGTCGCTGTTCGAAATCCATCGCCAGCGTTTCGGCGAGCGCATTCCGCTGATCCGGCGTGAACATGTCGAGGGCTTCTACGAGCGCAAGCCCGACTGGCTCAGGGCAAATCTTACCCTGGATGCGATGCGCCGGGAAACCGAGGCGATGGAGGAGCAGGCCTATCGTTTCTATCTCGAGGCGGCAAAACGCACCTCGGATGCCTCGACGCGCGAGCTTCTCGGCGATCTCGCCCTTGCCGAACAGGGGCATGAGGATATCGCCCGCATGCTGGGCGACAAACATACGCCCGAAGATGTCAAGCATGACGAGAACGAGACGGTGCATCGGCAATTCGTGCTGACCTATGTGCAGCCGGGTCTTGCCGGGCTGATGGATGGCTCGGTCTCGACGCTGGCGCCGATCTTCGCCGCCGCCTTCGCCACCCAGGATACGTGGCAGACTTTCCTTGTCGGCCTTTCGGCCTCCGTCGGCGCCGGCATCTCGATGGGCTTCACCGAGGCCGCCCACGACGACGGCAAGATCTCCGGCAGGGGCTCGCCGGTCAAACGCGGCCTTGCCTGCGGCATCATGACGGCGCTCGGCGGTCTCGGCCACGCGCTGCCTTATCTGATCCCGCACTTCTGGACCGCGACGATCACCGCCGCGATCATCGTCTTCTTCGAACTCTGGGCAATCGCCTTCATCCAGAACCGTTACATGGAAACCCCTTTCCTGCGCGCCGCCTTCCAGGTGGTCCTCGGCGGCGGCCTGGTGCTCGGCGCGGGGATTTTGATCGGCAATGGGTGAGGCGCGGTCGGGCGCAGCCCGAGCAATCGATCCAGTGAATCGATTGCAGCAGCGAACGCCCGGAACCATGCGAAGGGCCGGGAAACGGTACGGCAAACCAATACCTTACTCATGCGAGGGTGCAGCACAGCGATCAGCCCCTTGTGAGGGCCGGAGCGCCTCCGCAGCACCTCTCAAAAGAAAAAGGCCGGCTTTCGCCGGCCTTTTTCCCCACATCCCCCGGAAATCCTTACCGTAGCGCGCCGACCAGAACGTCGCGGCCGTTTTCGATGGTGACCCAGCGGCCGGCATTGTAGCTCGACTGGCGCTTGACGAAGGAATAAGGCGTCGCAAACCACGGCTTGACCTCTGCGGCGAGGTTGTCGAGCACGAAGTCGCCCTCGGCGCTGCGCAGCGTCAGCACAGCATGGCCTTCACCATCCGGCTTGCGCACGACGGTCATCAGCAGATCGGCGGCCGAAAAGCCGCGCTGGATCAGCATGCGGCGCTTCAGGAGAGCGAAATCCTCGCAGTCGCCGGCAGTGGTCGGATAGGCCCAGACCTCATCCTTGCCGTAGATTTCCTTGTCGGTCATTGGCGTGATCGTGCGGTTGACGGTGGCGTTGACCGAACGCACCAGCGACCACTTTGCCGGCGTCATCTCGACCGGACCGGAATTGCGGTTTGCCCCGCATTCGCTGCGGTGGATCTGACAGAAATCATAGTGGCCGATCGGCTGGGATGTGGCATTGCCCGTTACCATGGAAGCATTTCTGCTGGGGGCCGGTATGGCGGCCGTCGCCATCGCAAACATGGCCATCATGGCCACAAAAATACCCTTCATCCGCACGCCCGCTCTTCCTCGCATCGCCCCTTATTTATTAACAAAGTGTTAATGGAGAGGGCCGAGAAGAGTCAATCGTTACTTCTTGGGAGCGCCTTACGACTCGCCGACATGGTTAAAATGCAACGGGTTGGGCACTTGCGTCGGGGGATTTTTTTGGCCGGTGCCGTTCAAACGGGCATCTGCCTGTTTGTCGATGAACGGATGATGCCTTTGACGGCGGCAAGCAGAAGCGCGATATCGCCTGGGCGGGAAAGGCGGTGATCGCCGTCGCGGACGAAGGTCAGCACCACGTCGTCGGCGGGAAGATGCTCCATAAGTTTCATCGCATGCGCATGCGGCACGTCGGCGTCTTTCATGCCCTGGAGGATATGCACCGGGCAGCCCGTTTCGATGATGCCGTCGAGCACCCGGTTGTCGCGGCCGTCCTCGATCAGCGCTCTGGTATAGATGTTCGGCTCGGGGCTATATTGCGACCGTTCTTCGAAATAGCCGCGCTCGGCAAGCGACTTGCGCTCCTTCGCCTTGAGGTTCGGCTCGATCAGCTCGGAGGTGAAATCGGGGGCCGGCGCAATCAGCACCATTCCTTCGAGTTTTGGGCCTTCGAGCTTCGGGCCGTCCCGCCGTTGGAGTTCCTGCGCCAGCCTGAGCGCGATCCAGCCGCCCATCGAGGAGCCGACCAGGATCACCCGGTCGGGGGCGACATGGCGGATGACGGCCAGCGACTCCTCCAGCCAGCGCGAGATCGTGCCTTCGCGGAAGCTGCCGCCCGAGAGCCCGTGGCCTGAATAGTCGAGGCGGATGCAGGCGAGCCCAAGCTCCGCCGCCAGGCCGTCGAGTTCCACGGCCTTGGTGCCGCTCATATCGGAGCGATAGCCGGATAACCAGACGAGTGTTGGTGCGTCGCTGCCGGTTTGCGCCGGGCGGACGATGATAGCGATATCACGCGCCGCCTCACCTTCGCCGACCGTCAGGAACTGCGGCTGGGCATTCAGCATCTGATCGGACATCGGCGAAACTCCTGTTATTTTGGCCTATAAAACAGATTCTTGGCAGGCTGACAGCGGGTGATTTTTCCGCTAAAGGATGATATTGACTCCGTTGCAGCGATGACGCGACACGTTTGTGCACCCCGATATGGGAGCGCGAGGCTGCAACATTCCGAAACAACGCGAGGAGAATACGACCATTCGCAGACCTTTTAAAACCGACGCGCCCGTGAAGGACGGACCGCGCTCGAACCGTGAAATCCGCATTCCCAAAGTTCAGCTGATCGGGGCTGACGGCGAGAATATGGGCGTCGTGCCTACCGACCAGGCCTTGAGAATGGCTGAGGAAGCCGGCCTCGATCTCGTCGAAATTTCCCCGAATGTCGAACCGCCTGTGTGCAAGATCCTCGATCTGGGCAAGCTGAAATATGCCAACCAGAAGAAGGCTGCCGAGGCGCGCAAGAAGCAGAAGATCGTCGAAGTCAAAGAAATCAAGATGCGCCCCAATATCGACACCCATGATTATGAGGTGAAGATGAAGGCGATGGGTCGCTTCTTCGACGAAGGCGACAAGGTCAAGGTGACGCTGAAGTTCCGCGGCCGTGAAATGGCCCACCAGGAGCTCGGCATGAAGCTGCTGCAGCAGGTCAAGGCCGATACGACCGAGTTCGCCAAGGTCGAAGCCGAGCCCAAGCTCGAAGGCCGCCAGATGATGATGGTGCTGGCGCCGAAGTAAGCGCCAGGCACTTTTTCGCCCCAAGGCCGTCCGCAAGGGCGGCTTTTGTGCTTCCGGCCCCGGGACTTTCGGCCCTGTATTTGAAGGGTGCGAAGATTCCTCCGTGGCCCCGTTGCACTTTCAGGACGCTGCGGTTATAAGCGCGCGTCCGAACTGACCGGCAGGGCATGCCGTGGCAGTTTCGAATGCTTGCGGAACGGTTCGTCACTGAAGCCGCAGATCAACAACAAACGCTCCCGCACCTTGTTGCGACGGCCGGAGAACCGGACTTCGCGAGAAGGGCTTTTTGATGAAGCGCGCAGGGAGGACAGAAGGAGTAGCAAAATGCCCAAGATGAAGACGAAGTCCTCTGCCAAGAAGCGGTTCAAGATCACCGCAACCGGCAAGGTCAAGGCTGCCGCTGCCGGCAAACGCCATGGCATGATCAAGCGTACCAACAAGTTCATTCGCGATGCACGTGGCACCATGGTTCTCGCAGAACCGGATGGCCGCAAGGTTATCAAGAATTACCTGCCGAACGGTCTCTGAGACTCGTCCGCGAACGCTAGATTTAAGGAGATCATGATATGGCACGTGTAAAAAGAGGCGTCACCGCCCACGCCAAGCATAAGAAGGTTCTGAAGGCCGCCAAGGGCTTTTACGGCCGCCGCAAGAACACCATCCGCACCGCAAAGGCTGCGGTCGATCGTTCGAAGCAGTACGCTTACCGCGACCGCAAGGTCAACAAGCGCAACTTCCGTGCGCTCTGGATCCAGCGCATCAACGCCGCTGTCCGCGAATTCGGCCTGACCTACGGCCGCTTCATCGACGGCCTGAACAAGGCCGGCATCGAAGTCGACCGCAAGGTTCTCTCCGACATGGCGATCCACGAGCCGGAAGCATTCGGCGCGCTCGTCAATGCTGCCAAGAAGGCTCTTGAGTATCTCAAGGAAGCCGGTACGGCCAACGAGTTTGAAGGCGCGGTCCGTTGAGCCGCGCGCGTTCGTAAGAACGCGCATAAGCTGGCTCAACTGCTTAAAGTGACGCATCTACCTTTCGAGCGGGCGGCGCCCGCTCGGGACATGCGTTACCAGCGCTTCCCAAGCTTTGAATTTATGATTTTGGGAAACCCGCGCTGGTTTGGGCTAGCGCGGGTTTTTCTTTCTTTATATTCCTTGCGCCGGCCGGCGCCTCCTGCCTCCCGATCGCCCGCCTGATACTGGACGGAAAGAAGTGACAATGTCAGATATCGACCAGCTCAACGCATCGCTGCTCGCCGAAATCGCCGCCGCCAACGACGAGGCGGCCCTGGAAGCCGTACGCGTTTCCGCCCTCGGCAAGAAAGGCTCCGTCTCCGAACTGTTGAAGACGCTCGGCGCGATGACGCCGGAAGAACGCCAGACCAGGGGCGCTGCAATCAACGTTCTGAAGAATGCCGTGACCGAGGCGCTCGCCGCCCGCAAGGCGACGCTCCGCCAAGAGGCAATCAATGCGCGGCTGAAGGCTGAAACCGTCGACGTCAGCCTGCCGGTACGCTCGTCGCCCGCCGAGCGTGGCCGCATCCATCCGATCAGCCAGATCGTCGACGAGATCACCGCGATCTTCGCCGATATGGGCTTCTCGATCGCCGAGGGTCCCGACATCGAGACTGATTACTACAATTTCACCGCGCTGAATTTCCCCGAAGGCCACCCGGCCCGCGAGATGCACGACACCTTCTTCTTTAACCCGGATGAGAATGGCGAGCGCAAGGTGCTGCGCACCCATACCTCGCCGGTGCAGGTGCGCACCATGGAAGCGCAGAAGCCGCCGATCCGCATCATCATTCCCGGCAAGACCTACCGCCAGGACTCGGACGCCACGCATTCGCCGATGTTCCACCAGGTCGAAGGCCTGGTCATCGACAAGAAGGCCAATGTCGCCAATATCCGCTGGGTGCTCGAGGAGTTCTGCAAGACCTTCTTCGAGGTCGACAGCGTGACGATGCGTTTCCGCCCGTCCTTCTTCCCCTTCACCGAACCCTCCTTCGAGGTCGATATCCAGTGCGACCGCTCCGGCCCGATCGTCAAGTTCGGCGAAGGCACGGACTGGATGGAGATCCTCGGCTGCGGCATGGTCCACCCGAACGTGCTGCGCTACGGCGGCCTCGATCCGGATGAATATCAGGGTTTTGCCTGGGGCATGGGCCTCGACCGCATCGCCATGCTGAAATACGGCATGCCCGACCTGCGAGACTTCTTCAACGCCGACGTCCGCTGGATGACGCATTACGGCTTCCGCCCGCTCGACATGCCGACGCTGTTCGGCGGCCTCAGCGCTTGAACGGAGAATTGGGACGATGAAATTCACGCTCTCCTGGCTGAAAGAGCATCTGGAAACGGATGCCGGCCTCGATGAAATCTGCACGCGCCTCACCGAGATCGGTCTGGAGGTCGAGGATGTCGACGACAAGGCGGCGTTCAAGCCCTTCGTCATCGCCAAAGTTGTCTCGGCGGAAAAACATCCGCAGGCCGACCGCCTGAAGGTGCTGATGGTCGACACCGGCGCCGGCGCGCCGGTCCAGGTCGTCTGCGGCGCGCCGAATGCGCGCGCCGGCCTTGTCGGCGCCTTCGCGGCACCCGGAACCTATGTTCCCGGCATCGATGTGACGCTTGCCGTCGGCAATATCCGCGGCGTCGAAAGCCGTGGCATGATGTGCTCCGAAAAGGAACTGCAGATCTCCGACAGCCACGACGGCATCATCGATCTGCCCGAAGATGCGCCTGTCGGCACGAGTTACGCGGCCTACGCTCATCTCGACGACCCGGTCATCGAAATCAACCTGACGCCGAACCGGCCGGACTGCACCTCGATCCACGGCATTGCCCGCGATCTCGCCGCTTCCGGCCTCGGCACACTGAAGACCCGGCCGGCGCCGTCCTTCGCCGTCGAAGGCGGGACGCCGGTGAAGCTGACGCTCGATCTCGACGATGCCAAGCTCTGCCCGGGTTTTGCGCTGCGGCTAGTGCGCGGCGTCAAAAACGGCCCGAGCCCGCGCTGGATGCAGCAGCGGCTGATCGCCATCGGCCTGCGCCCGATCAACGCGCTGGTCGATGTCACCAATTACATGACCTTCGACCAGGGCCGGCCGATCCACGTCTTCGATGCCGCCAAGATCAAGGGCAACCTCACCGTCCGCCGCGCCGCCGAAGGCGAGACCGTGCTGGCGCTCGATCAGCGTGAATATAAGCTCGGTCCGAACAATGTCGTCATCTCCGATGAGGACGGCATCGAATCGATCGGCGGCATCATGGGCGGCGAACATTCCGGCTGCGACGAGAACACCGTCGACGTGCTGATCGAATCGGCCCTCTGGGATCCGATGAACATCGCCAAATCGGGCCGCAGCCTCGGCATCATCACCGATGCCCGCTACCGCTTCGAGCGCGGCGTCGATCCGGACTATATGGTTCCCGGTCTCGAACGCACGACGGAACTGGTGCTGGAACTCTGCGGCGGCACGGCCGCCAGAGCCGAGGTCGTCGGCTACAAGGGCTACGAGCCGAAGATCGTTGATTTCCCCTATTCCGAGGTCAAGCGCCTGACAGGGCTCGACGTCTCGGATGAGGAAAGCAACGTCATCCTGACCCGCCTCGGCTTCACGGTCTCCGGCTCCGGCGAGCGTGTCTCCGTCGCCGTTCCTTCCTGGCGTCCCGATGTCGACGGCAAGGCGGATCTCGTCGAGGAGGTCATGCGCATCCACGGCGTCGACAATATCAAGCCGGCGCCGCTCGAAAGCCATGCTGTTGTCAACGGCAAGATCCTGACGACGCTGCAGATCCGCACCCGCCTCGCCAAGCGGGCGCTGGCTTCGCGCGGCATGCTCGAAGCCGTCACCTGGTCCTTCATTCCGGAAGATCAGGCCAAGCTCTTCGGCGGTGGTTCGCCAGCCCTCAAGCTTGCCAATCCGATCGCCGCCGAAATGTCGGATATGCGCCCCTCGCTGCTGCCGGGCCTGCTGACCGCAGCCCAGCGCAATGCCGACAAGGGTTACGCCGACGTCGCTCTCTTCGAAGTCTCCGGCACCTATGAGAACGACAGGCCGGACGGTCAGCGCCGCGTTGCCGGCGGCATCCGCCGCGGCACGGCCTCGCTTGCCGGCGCCGGCCGCGCCTGGGCGAACGCCGCCAAGGGCGGCGGCAAGCCGGTCGATGTCTTCGACGCCAAGGCCGATGCGCTCGCCGTCATCGAAGCCTGCGGGCTGCCGATGGGCAATATCCAGATCGAGCAGGGCGGGCCGGAATGGTATCATCCCGGCCGCTCCGGCACGATCAAGATGGGGCCGAAGGTCATACTCGGCTATTTCGGTGAGTTCCATCCGCTGACGCTGGAGGCGCTCGATGTCTCCGGCGCGCTCTGCGGTTTCGAGGTCTATCTCGATGCCATGGCCGAGCCGAAGAAGAAGGCGACCCGCACCAAGCCGGCGCTCGATCTTTCGCCTTTCCAGGCGGTCAAGCGCGACTTCGCCTTCGTCGTCGACAAGACCGTGGAAGCGGGCGCCATCATCAAGGCTGCGACAAGCGCCGACCGCAAGCTGGTCACCGGCGTCAATGTCTTCGACATCTTCGAAGGCGCTTCCGTCGGCGAGGGCAAGAAGTCGGTGGCGATCGAGGTACAGATCCAGCCGGCCGAGCGCACGCTGACGGATGAGGACTTCGAGGCGCTGACGCAGAAGATCGTCGCCAGCGTGACAAAATTCACCGGCGGCGTTCTCAGAAGCTGATCCCGTCGGCCTTCACCAAAAACAACGGACCGGCTGCCAAGGCGGCCGGTCTTTTCACGTGTGAAGATGGTAGAGTTTGCTGACGATCGTCCAGCGGCCGTCTATCTTCAGCAGTGAGAGATAGTCGGTGAAACGCATTCCGGCGAAATCGTCGGTGACCTTGACGCTCGCCGCATCGCCCTCGACATCGACGTTCTGGATATCCATGAAGGGCTGCGTGCCGGGCGGGGCCGGCTCCTCCGCCAGGATGGCGGCGATGAATTCGTCCCGCGTCAGCCATTCGACGGCATTCTGGTAATAGCCGATGATCGAGCTTTTCGGGTGAAAGGCCTTTTTCAAGGCTGCCTCATTGGCGAAGGCCATGCCTTCGACATAGAGATGAACCGTCTGTTCGACTGCCTGCCTGTCCGACATGTTTTCATCCCGTTTTCCGAGATGGCTTTAGATAGTTTCGCCGGCCGCGAAGGCAAGCCCGGCCGGTTGTATCAGGCCGGGCTTTTGTCGCTTACAGGTTCGTCATTGCAAGCGAGGCGTCCGAATAGCGTTTTCCCGCCACCTGCGCGGCCGGGATCGCCTCGTCGAGCTGCTCGAGTTCGGCCACGCTGAGCACGATATCGGCGGCGGCGGCGTTCTGCTCGAGATGGTGAAGCTTGCGGGCGCCGGGGATCGGCACGATATCATCACCCTGACTCAGCACCCAGGCGAGCGCCAGCTGCGCGGCCGTCACGCCCTTCTCGGCGGCAAGCTGTTCGAGCGTTGCGACGAGGGCGGCGTTGGCGTCGAAATTCTCCGCCTGGAAACGCGGAACCTGGCGGCGGAAATCGTCGGCGGCGAGATCGTCGACCTTGCGGATCGCCCCCGTCAGGAAACCGCGGCCAAGCGGGCTGTAGGGCACGAACCCGATGCCG
Organism: Rhizobium sp. RSm-3; assembly: GCF_001854685.1. NCBI lineage: Bacteria > Pseudomonadati > Pseudomonadota > Alphaproteobacteria > Hyphomicrobiales > Rhizobiaceae > Rhizobium > Rhizobium sp. RSm-3. Next base: position 268,767 of record NZ_MAWZ01000001.1, read on the forward strand.
AGCTCGCGGCATGTGGCAAGCACATCCGCCTCGGGATCGCGTGTCCAGAGCGAATATTCGCTCTGCAGTGCGGCGATCGGATGCACCGCATGGGCGCGGCGGATGGTGGCGCTGCCGGCTTCCGAGAGGCCGAGCGCACGGACCTTGCCTTCCCTCACCAGCTCGGCCATGACGCCGACCGTCTCTTCGATCGGCACATCGGGATCGACGCGGTGCTGGTAAAACAGATCGATGGTCTCGATCCCAAGCCGTTTCAACGAGGCTTCGGCAACGTCCCGAATATGCTCGGGGCGGCTGTTGACGCCGGTGATGGCGGCGGTGCCCGCCTGGCTGGTATCGATCTTGAAACCGAATTTGGTGGCGATCACCACCCGATCGCGGAATGGTTTCAGCGCCTTTCCGAGAAGGGTCTCGTTGGTAAAGGGGCCATAGACTTCGGCGGTGTCGAAAAAGGTGACGCCGAGATCGACGGCGCGATTGAGCGTCCTCACCGATTCCGCCTCGTCGCTGGCGCCATAGGCAAAGCTCATGCCCATGCAGCCGAGGCCGACGGCCGAGACGGTCAGATCGTTTCCGAGTTTCCGGGTTTTCATGATGCGCTCCTTTTCTAAGCTGGGACGGCTGGAGCACGATGCCGAAAAGCGTGAGCGGTTTTCGGACAACCTCATGCTCTCAAAGAGGTCGTTGCGGTACGGGCAGACCATATCGGTGCCGCATCGGTCAGAAAATATATGCAATTTATAACGGCTTGTTCTATCATTTCGATCAATGAACAGAACACAGCTCTCGCAACTCGCCGTTCTCGCCGCCGTTTCCGAGCATCGCAGCTTCCGCGCCGCAGCCAAGGAACTCCTCGTCGCGCCATCAGCGATCAGTCATGCCATATCGAGCCTGGAGGAAAGCCTGGGTGTCCGGCTTCTGGCGCGCACCACCCGCAGCGTCGCGCCGACGGAGGAGGGGCGCCTGCTTCTCGACAGGCTGCGTCCGGCGTTGGAGGAGATCGATATTGCCCTGGAGGCGGTCCGCGATACGCGCGCCAGGCCCGCCGGCAATCTGCGCATCACTGCGCCGCGCTTCGCCTCCGATCTCCTGCTCGCCCCGCGCCTCGGCGATTTTCTCAACCTCTATCCCGATATCACCCTGGAGATCGCCAATGAGGACGGTTTCACCGATATCGTCAAGGAGGGTTTCGATGCCGGCATACGGCTCGAGGAGAGCCTGGAAGCCGATATGATCGCGGTCAAGGTCTCGCCCGATCTGAGGACCGTCATCGCCGCCTCGCCCGAATATTTCGAGCGCTATCCGAAGCCTGAACACCCGCGCGATCTCGTCCATCACCGCTGCATCAAGCGGCGCTTTACCAACGGCTCCATCTATCGCTGGGAATTCGAAAAGGACGGGCAGGAATTGGTCGTCGCAGTCGAGGGGCCGCTTGTTGTCAGCGAGGATCGGCTGGCGCTGCTTGCGGCGCTGAACGGTGCCGGCCTTGCCTATCTCTTCGATATGCGGGTGGATGACGAACTGGCGAGCGGCAAGCTGGTGCGGGTGCTGGAAGACTGGTGCGCGCCCTATTCCGGGCCGTTTCTCTATTATCCCAGCCGGCGGCAGATGCGCCCGGCACTGCGGGCCTTCATCGATTTCTTCAAATATGTTTAGGAAGATCCGGGCGGCCGGTAAGACCCGCCGCCCGTTCTCTTCACGGGATCAAGCAGCCTTTGCCTTCCGGTTCGCCGCCGTGGTGGCGAGCTGCGAGAGGGTCTTGTCTGTCGCCGTTTCCTCCTGCAGCGTCTGGTCGAGCAGGCTGACGACATCCTTGAGGCCGAGCGTCGCGGCCCAGGTCTTCAGCGTGCCGTAACGGGCGATTTCATAATGTTCGACGGCCTGGGCCGCAGAAATCAGCCCGGCATCCAGCGCCGGCGTGCCCTTGAATTCCTCCATGATTTCTTCGCCCTCGGCGATAATGCCCTGGATCGCCTCGCAGGTTTTGCCCTGGGCGCGTTTGCCGATCTTCTCGAAAACCTGCTGCAGCCGCTCGACTTGGCCTTCGGTCTGCTCCAGGTGCTTCTGGAACCCTGCCTTCAGTTCGGAGGACTGGGCGGCCCGCGCCATCTTCGGCAGGGCGCGCAAAATCTGCCGTTCGGCAAAATAGATGTCCTTCAGCGTGTCGTAGAAGAGATCTTCCAACGTCTTTTCCTTGGCCATTTTCTCGATCCTTGTTCTGGGAAAGGCCGCGAATGCGGCGACACACTAAGAAGCAAGGATTGCGCAAATTGTTCCCGACCGATTTCGGGTGGACTGGAAATCTGCTCCGGGCGATGATTCTGCCGTCGATGCGGGAGGAAGGAAACGTCATGCGCAAGCCGGGTTCGATGAAGGGGCTGGAGGATCTTGGCCGTGTGCGGCTGTCGCAGAACTTCTTTCTCCGCGATTTCCTGCACTCTGAGATCGCCGATTTCTACCGCATTCCCAATATTCCCGAGGATCCCGATCTGGCGATCGAGGCAGGCAGAAGGCTTTGCCAGGAATTGCTGGAGCCGCTGGAAGCGACCTTCGGGCGCCTGCACATCCGCTCCGGCTATCGCTCGCCTGCGGTCAACAGGTTCGGCAACGACAACAATCTGAACTGCTCGACCAATGCCGCCACCGCAGCCCATCACATCTGGGACATGCGGGACTTCGACGGCTGCATGGGTGCGGCTGTCAGCATTGCCGTGCCATGGATGATCGACCGCTACAGCGACGAAAGCGACTGGCAGCGTCTCGCCTGGTGGATCCACGATCATCTGCCTTATGCTTCGCTCTGCTTCTTCCCAAAGCTCTGGGCCTTCAATATCCAGTGGCACGAGCGGCCGAAACGGGTGATCCAGAGTTACGTCAGCCCGCGCGGCATCCTCACCAAGCCGGGCATGGCGAATTGGGAGGGAAAACATTCCGAATGGTACGAAGGTTTTCCTGCCCTCAGAAGCTGATGCGATAGCGGATATGGCCGTCGCTCTCGACATAGCTGTCATAGAGCGCCCGGGCCGTCTTGTTCTGCTCGCTCGTATGCCAATAGAGCCGCGACCAGCCCCTGGCTTTGCAGGTGGCGACGAGATCGTCCATCAGTGCCCGCCCGACGCCTTGGCCGCGTGCCTCGGGATCGACGAACAGATCTTCGAGATAGCAATCCCTGCCGCGGATCCAGCTGCCCTCATGGGTGAGATAGAGCGCAAAGCCCATGATCCTGCCGTCGACCTCGGCGACGCGCATGGCGATCGCCGACGCCGGATCGAAAACCCGGCGCCATGTCTGGTCGGTGATATCGGCATCGACCGTAACCTCGTAAAAGGCGAGATAATCAGCCCAGAGCTCGCGCCAGCGCGTTTCGTCTTCCAGGCGGGCATCGCGGATCGTCACGGTCATCGTCTCTTCTCTTTCAGCGGCCGGCTTCATCGAGCAGCGCCATCGCGTCATCGGAAAGCTGAAGTGTCGCCGATTTCGCCAGGCTTTCAAGCTGCGAAAGACTGGTGGCGCTGGCGATCGGCGCTGTCACGCCCTTCTTGCGCAAAAGCCAGGCGAGCGAAATTTCCGCGGGCTTGGCGCCGGTTTCAGCGGATACCCTGTCGAGTGCGGCAAGAATGCGCAGGCCTTTGTCATCGAGATATTGCAAGACGCGGCCCTCGCGGGCGCGGCCTTGCGTATCCGCCTTGCTGCGGTACTTGCCGGTGAGGAAGCCGGCGGCGAGGCTGAAATAGGTGATGACGCCGATATCTTCCTTGATGCAAAGCTCGGCGAGCGGCCCCTCGAAGCTTGCGCGCTCATAGAGGTTATATTCCGGCTGTACCACATCGTAACGCGGCAGACCGGCCTTTTCGGCAGCGTCGAAGGAAGCCTGCAGCAGCGCCGCATCATAATTCGAGCAGCCGATGGCGCGGATCTTGCCCTGCTGCTTCAGCTTGGCAAAAGCGCCGAGCGTTTCCTCGTGCGGCGTATCGGCGTCCGGCCAATGCGAGAGATAGAGGTCGATATAATCCGTCTGCAGCCGCCGCAACGAATCCTCGACTGCTTTCAGAATATAGCTCTCCTTCAGCGTCTTTCCCTGTCCCATATCCGAGCCGACCTTGGTGACGATCACGGCCCTGTCGCGGGAGACGCTTGCCTGTTTCAGCCAGCGCCCGATGATCTCCTCGGAATCGCCGCCCTTATTGCCCGGAACCCAGGCGCAATAGACATCGGCCGTGTCGATCGTGTTCAGCCCCGCATCGAAGAAGGCGTCGAGAATGGCGAAGGATGTTTTCTCGTCGGCCGTCCAGCCGAAGACATTGCCGCCGATGACGATCGGCGCGACCGAAAGACCTGTTTTTCCAAGCCGGCGCATTTCCATGACGCTCTCCAAAATTCTGCAATGATTGAAATCGCGGATACGGCAGAACGCCGTCCCGCAGCATGATGCCAAAAAGGATAAGCGGTTTCGGACGACATCATGCTCCGACGATCTGGAAGAACTTAGCGCATTGCGGGCATCCGGGAAGGCAAACTTCCGTGATTTCAGCCCGCGCCATTGCGCCGCAGCTGAGGCCTGAATATGGTTCGCGGAAATCTGTTTGGGAGGTTTGGATATGCTGCGCTTCGGTATCATTTCAACGGCGAAGATCGGCCGCGACAATGTCGTTCCCGCAATCCAGGACGCGGAAAATTGCGTCGTCACGGCGATTGCCAGCCGTGATCTTACACGTGCCAGGGAGATGGCCGACCGTTTCTCCGTGCCGCATGCCTTCGGCTCCTATGAGGAGATGCTGGCCTCCGATCTCATCGACGCGGTCTACATCCCGCTGCCGACCTCGCAGCATATCGAATGGTCGATCAAAGCAGCCGATGCCGGCAAGCACGTGCTCTGCGAGAAGCCCCTGGCGCTGAAGGCAGGCGATATCGACGAAGTGATCGCCGCCCGCGACCGCAACCGCGTGGTGGTCACCGAAGCCTACATGATCACCTATTCCCCGGTGTGGCAGAAGGTGCGCGCGCTGATCGACGAGGGTGCGATCGGTTCGCTCCGGCATGTGCAGGGCGCCTTCACCTATTTCAACCGCGATCCCGCCAACATGCGCAACGTTCCCGAGCTTGGCGGCGGCGGCCTTCCCGATATCGGCGTCTATCCCGTCATGGGCACGCGGTTTTCCACCGGCAAGGAACCGCTGCGGATCCAGGCGGTCACCGAGCGCGATCCCGAATTCGGCACGGATATCTATTCGAGCGTCAAAGCCGATTTCGGCGACTTCGAGCTGAGCTTCTATATCTCGACGCAGATGGCCAACCGCCAGGTCATGGTCTTCCACGGCACCGACGGTTACATCGAGGTGAAGTCGCCATTCAACGCCAATCGCTGGGGGCCTGAGGAGATCGAGCTTGCCGACCGCAGCCACAATGAATCGCGCATCTTCCGCTTCCAGGACAGCCGCCAGTACAAGCGTGAGGTCGAAGCCTTCGCCCGGGCGGTGAAGGACAACAAGGAAGAGCTCGTCACGCTGGAAAATTCGAAATTGAACCAGAAGGTGATCGACGCGATCTACCGGGCCAGCGAGAAGGACGGCTGGGAAGCCGTCTAGCGCATATTTCGAGAATTATTCGGCGCGGAAGACGAAGCGCGAATAGCCGAAGAAGCTGAACACCATCGAGGCGATGCTGGCGATCACCATCGCTGCCAGCGGCTGAAGTGCCGGCAGCGACAGCAGAAGCGTGGAATAAAGCCCATAATTGACGAGCGCTGCCGTCACCCCGATCGAGCCGTACCGGAAGCCTTCGGCGGCGAGCGTCCGGCCGGAGCGATCGAAAGTGTAGCGCCGGTTGAAAACCCAGGTCACTGCCATTGCGCAAGCGATCGCCACCAGCCGTGCCAGAAACGGCCCAAGCGACGTCAGATGCAGCAGCGCCGACAGCATGCCGGCATCGACGAGGAAGCCGATTCCGCCGGCGATGGTAAAGCGGATGAGCTTTCTCACGCCGCATCCGCCTTGCCGGGACGCGTGCGCGATACCGGCGCTGTCTGGCTGAGCGGTGCCTTGACCGCACTTGGCGTCTCCAGGTTCATATAATGGATGCGAAGCTGTTCGGCGCGGGCACGGGCTACCGAATCCAGGATGACGCCGGCGGTAAACAGCATGAAGGAGATCATCATCAGCGCCATCGACAGCACCCAGGTCGGCATGCGGCTGACGAGGCCCGTCTGGAAATATTCCGCCAGCACCGGCGCCATGAAGCCGAGGCTCGCCAGCATGAAGCTGGCGCTGATCGTGCTGAAGAAGGCGAAGGGCCGCGTCTCCTTCATCAGCATCGCGAACATCCAGAGGATCCTGCCGCCATCGCGGAAGGTCGAAAGCTTGGAATGCGAGCCTTCCGGCCGGCGGCCGTAATCGAGTTCCAGCTCGCTGACCGGCAGTTTCAGCCGCGAGGCGTGCACGGACATTTCGGTTTCGATCTCGAAGCCGCCCGATACCGCCGGGAAGCTCTTGACGAAGCGGCGCGAGAAAGCGCGGTAGCCGGAAAAGATGTCGGTGAAGTCGGGGCCGAAGATCGTCCGGTAGAGCAGGTTGAAAAGCCGGTTGCCGAGCGCGTGGCCCTGACGGCCGGCATCGGCATGAACGCCGCGTCGGGTTCCCACCACCATGTCGGCCCGCTCGGTCAGCAGTGTGCGCACCAACTCTTCGGCATCCTCAGGCGCGTAAGTGCCGTCGCCGTCGGCGATGATGTAGATGTCGGCGTCGATGTCGGCGAACATGCGGCGCACGACGTGGCCCTTGCCTTGCCGCCGCTCGCGCACGACATGCGCGCCGGCAAGCATCGCCTGCAGCGCAGTGCCGTCGGTGGAATTATTGTCGTAGACGTGGATCGCCGCATCCGGCAGCGTCGCGCGGAAACCCCGCACCACAGGGCCGATTGTCGCTGCCTCGTTATAGCAGGGAAGCAGGACGGCAATATTCGGATTATCGGTACGCGATCGGGCCATGACTCTACTCGTTACACTGAAAGCCGCACGCAGCCTAAATCACCCGCCGTTAATAAGACCCTATGACGCAGGCAAAATCGGCAGCCGCCGCGAACGGCTTTACACTTTCTTGATCGGCGACGGCTAAGCTTCGGCCATCTGGAAACGAAGCGCTAACCACGATGAATGCCGTGCAGCCGATCGCCAATGCCGCATCCGTGACCACCGCCCAAAGGGGCGGGCTGGGCGGGCTGATGATGCGCCTGTGGCCAACCGTCATCGCCTATAGCGTCGTTCTCGCCACCATCCTCCTCGTCGCCAAGCTTTTTACCGCCACCGATTATGTCGGTCCCGACAATGACGACGGAATGCGTCTCATCGAGGTTCGCGATTTTCTCGCCGGACAGGGATGGTTCGATCTGATGCAATATCGCCTCGGCCTCGGTGGCGGCACGCTGATGCATTGGTCGCGGCTGATCGATCTGCCGATCGCTTCGCTGATCTGGTTCTTCGGCCTGTTTGCGCCCCGCGAGACGGCCGAGGCGCTGGCGCTTGCCGTCTGGCCGGTTTCGCTCGTCCTGCCCGCCATGCTCGCCATGGCCGTTGCCGGCCGGCGTATCGGCGGTATTGCCGGCATGCATATCTGTCTCGGCATGACCGGTCTTGCGATCTACACCGGCAACCGTTTCGCGCCTGGAGCCATCGATCATCACAATGCGCAGTTGGCGCTGGTTGCGACGATGGTGGCGATGCTGCTGGATCCAAAGCGGCGCGGCTGGAGTTATGCGGTTGCCGGTATCGCGGCGGCCATCGCCATTGCCATCGGCGCCGAGACGACGCCTTTCGTCGCCGCCGTCTGTCTGACCATCGCTGTGCTCTGGGCCTGGGAAGGGGAGAAATTCGCCGCCGCCGCGAAGGCCTTCGGCCTGGCGCTGGCGATTGCGATCAGCATCCTCTTTGTCGCAACGGTGCCGCCCCGGCTCTATTCGACGGTCACCTGCGACAATCTCTCGCTCGGTTATTACAGCCTGGCGGCGATCGGCGGCGGGCTGCTGCTGTTTTCGGCGGTTTTTGCGAGCCGCCTGCGCCGGCCATTGCGCTTTGCCGCACTTGGCCTCGTCGGCGCCGGCGTTTTCGGTTCGGCGATGGTGATTGCGCCGCAATGCCTGAGCGACCCGCTCGCCGGTCTCGATCCGATGCTGGTCGAGCTCTGGCTGAGGAATGTGTCGGAAGCGCAGTCGGCCTTCGCTCTCGCTCGCACCGATCCCTTCGCGATCGGTGGTTTCTATGCGGCCGGTCTGTTCGGCATCACGGTCTGCATCTTCCGCATCGTTCGGCGCGACCGCATGCAGATCCATCTGGTTCTGCTCTTCCTGCTCGCCTCCAGCTTTGCGATCGCGCTGGTCCAGGTGCGCGGCAGCACTTTCTCGAACCTGCTCTCCATTCTGCCGCTTGCCTTGCTGATCATCGATATCAGGCGGATCTCCAACAGCGACAGCGAGAACGTTGCCGCCGCCTTCGTCTATATCGTCACGGTGCTGGCCAGCGTTCCGGCCGCCTGGGCACTCGGCGGCGGACTTGCCTCGCTGCAGTTGGAGAATGGCGCGCAGAAGCTGGCGACAGAAAAGCTGCTTTCCTGCACATCGAAAGCGGCGCTGGCGCCGCTCGCCGGGCTTCCGGCCGGACTGGTCTCCGCACCCTCGGAAATGGGCGTGCCGATCCTCCGTTTCACGCAGAACCGGGTTCTTTCCGCGCCCTATCACCGCAATCAGGGCGGCATGCTGACGGAACTGCATATCGGTCTGGCGGAGCCGCAGGAGGCGGAAGCCTTCCTGAAGGGGGCTGATGTGACGGTGCTTGGCTTCTGCCCCGCCGACCTGCAGACCCGGGAGATCGCCAAGCTGAAACCGGATGGGCTCTACGCGGAACTCGGCAAAGGCAATATTCCGCCCTATCTGGAGCCGCTTCCGAAGGCGGCAGGGGTGGGCGTTCAGTTCTTTCGCTATCGGCCGGCGGCGAATTGACGCCGGCAGTTTTCGGCTAGCCTTTAGTGGGAAACGCGCGTCGCGGGGCGAAGCCGCGTTTTGGCATAGAGCCCGAGAACGAAGAGCATGAGGCCGCCATTATAGCCGAGAACGGCATAGACGAAGGCCAGCATGGAGACCGGCCCGGGCGAGGTGATCGCCGCCACCGCGAAGGTTATTCCGATCAGCGCGGCAACCAACGCGATTGCGGCAGCCGAGCGCGTTTGCCCGGCGGTGATGCCCAATGCTGCTGCTGTGAGAATAATCATTTCAGCACCTTCCCAGTGATAACGAGGGGAAGCATAGGAAGCGCCAGCTAACAAAGATTTACCGGCAGGCTCCGCCGAAAAGCCTTTGTATTGCGGTGGTTAGCAATCCCTTTCGTCTATAACGCGCATTCTAACGATGCGTTCCGCAACCAAACGGATTTACCCGATTTCGCTGTTCACCCGCCAGGCTGCCGCGACCACATGCGCCCGCCGCCGCCGACTTCGACAGCCGGGAAAACAGGCTCGCTGCGCCGATACCGACCTTCCCGTTTGCCGCCGATCGACATAAAAAGAAGGGATGAGCAACCTCTTCGACAGCGATTCGCCGACCAACCTTGCCGAATATTCGGTTTCGGAGCTTTCCGGCTCGATCAAGCGCACCGTCGAAACGGCCTTCGACCAAGTTCGTGTGCGCGGCGAAATATCAGGCTATCGCGGGCCGCATTCTTCGGGTCATGCCTATTTCGCGCTGAAGGACGATCGCGCCCGCATCGACGCGGTCATCTGGAAAGGCACCTTCTCGCGGCTGAAGTTCCGTCCGGAAGAGGGTATGGAGGTGATCGCCACCGGCAAGGTCACCACCTTTCCCGGCTCCTCGAAATATCAGATCGTCATCGAGACGCTGGAGCCGGCCGGCGCCGGCGCGCTGATGGCGCTGATCGAGGAGCGCAAGCGCAAGCTTGGCGCCGAAGGCCTGTTCGATGTCGACCGCAAGAAGCGGCTGCCTTTCATGCCTGATGTGATCGGGGTCGTCACCTCGCCGACCGGCGCCGTGATCCGCGATATTCTTCACCGGATCTCCGATCGCTTTCCCGTGCATGTCCTCGTCTGGCCGGTGAAGGTTCAGGGCGAGGGATCCGGCGAGGAGGTGGCGAACGCCATTCGCGGCTTCAACGCGCTGGAGCCGGCCGGCGCCATCCCCCGCCCGGACGTGCTGATCGTCGCGCGCGGCGGCGGCAGCCTTGAGGATCTCTGGAGTTTCAACGACGAGATCGTCGTGCGTGCGGCCGCCGAAAGCCGGATACCCCTGATCTCGGCGGTCGGCCATGAAACCGACTGGACGCTGATCGACTATGCCGCCGATGTCCGCGCCCCGACGCCGACAGGAGCTGCCGAGATGGCTGTGCCGGTTAAGGCGGAGCTCGAGGCGCAGGCCGCTGCCCTTGCCGCGCGGCTGCAGGGCTGCATGAACCGGCAGATGGACCATCGCCGCCAGTCGGTGCGCGCTCTGATGCGGGCGTTGCCGTCGCTCGACCAGCTTCTTGCCTTGCCGCGCCGGCGTTTCGATGAGGCGGCGGCCGGCCTTGGCCGCGGACTGGAACTCAACACCATCAACAAGCGCCGCGGCTTCGAGCGCGTCGCCGCGCATCTGCGCCCCGATGTGCTGGCCAACCGCATCGCCGAGCGGCGGCAGACTCTGAACGAGCGGATGGTGCGGGCCGAGCGCATGGTCGAGCGGCTGATCGACCGCTCGAAATCCCGCGTCGGCCGCGCCGAGGCGGTCTTCGCCTCGCTCCCAGCCCGCCTGCAGGCGCAGACCGGCCGCGCCCGCGACCACCTCGCCAATCTCATCCGGCACGCCGACACCGCGACATCCCATCGACTGATCCGGGCAAAAGCAGCACTTGCGGCGCAGGATCGCGTGCTGCAGTCGCTCTCCTACAAGAATGTGCTGAAGCGCGGCTACGCGGTGATCCGCGACGATGAGAACAGGCCGGTGTCGCAGGCTTCAGCTCTTTCGACAGGTGCCGCAGTCTCTATCGAATTTTCCGACGGCCGCATCGGCGCGGTGACCACGGAAGACGGCGCACCGCCCGCCTCGCTGAGGAAGCGGCCCGCCAGGGAAACCGGCGATCCGTCGAAGCAGGGAAGTCTGTTTTAGAGCGGGTCCTAGCGGCCGACGCGCTGGTTGCGGCCATGGGTCCTCGGGTCAAGCCCGAGGACGACGGAGGGTGAGGGTGCCTATGCGGCAAGGAATGCAAGCGCAGCGGTGATTTTGTTGAAATTGCCGTGTTTTATTTTGCGCGATTCCGACGCAGAACTGCTGGCCCATTTTACTGAAATTCCTTCGGACGTCCCTATCTTGCCGCTCGGGTCCCCCACCCTCCGTCCTGCTCGGGCTTGACCCGAGCATCCATGCCGCAAGCGCGTCGCTACATGGTGAAGTTACTCGAAATCCGAAAGAAACGTCCTGAGCAACCGGTCGAGTTCCGCCTTATCGGCAGCGCTCAGATTCCCCGTCAGCCGGTGCTGATTGGCGACATGCGCATCGACGGCCGCTTCCACCGTCGCCAGCCCCTTATCTGTCAGCGCGATCAACACGCTGCGCCTGTCATCCGGGTTGACGATGCGCTCGACGAAGCCTGATTTCTCCAACTGGTCGATGCGGTTGGTCATCGTACCGGAGCTGACCATGGTCATCTCCAGGAGTTCGCCCGGCGAGAGCCGGTGCGGCGCGCCGGAGCGGCGAAGCGTGGCCAGCACGTCGAAGGCGGAGGTGGAAAGCCCGTGCTTCATGAGCACCGCCTCCACTTCGCGGCCGAGATGGGTGCCGAGGCGCTTCAGGCGTCCGAGGATGCCCATCGGTTCGACGTCGAGATCCGGACGTTCCTGGCGCCATTGCGCCAGGATTCTGTCGACATGATCTTGCTTCTCTTCACCCATGTCACATCGATACCACGAGATATCTTGACGTCAAGATAAATTGTGCTACCCTGAATTTATCTTGATATAGAGATTCTTGAAATGAAGACAAACTCACGATATTTCGCCGATGTGCTGATCACCGCCGTGGCTCCGGCCATCTGGGGCAGCACCTATTTCGTGACGACATCCTTCCTGCCATATGGCTATCCGCTCACCGTCGCGATGCTGCGCGCTTTGCCGGCAGGTCTGCTTCTGCTGCTCATTGTTCGCAAGCTGCCGACGGGCATCTGGTGGGGCCGCGCCTTCGTTCTCGGCGCGCTGAACTTCGCGTTCTTCTGGGCGATGCTCTTCGTCTCGGCCTACAGGCTGCCGGGCGGCGTTGCCGCAACGGTCGGCGCGGTGCAGCCGCTGATCGTCATCGCGCTGTCGCGGCTTTTCCTCGGCAAGCCGATCCGGCCGCTTGCCGTCTTGGCGGGTCTTGCCGGCATGGTCGGCGTGGGATTGCTGGTATTGACGCCGAAGGCGGGGCTCGATCCTGCGGGCGTTGCCGCCGGTCTCGCCGGCGCCGTCTCGATGGCCTTCGGCACGGTGCTGACGCGGCGCTGGGCGCCGCCGGTGTCAAACCTCACCTTCACCGCCTGGCAATTGACGGCAGGCGGCATCCTGCTGGTGCCTTTTGCGCTTTTCCTCGAACCGGCGCTGCCGGAACCGACCGTCGCAAATATCGCCGGCATCGCCTATCTCGGCCTGATCGGCGCGGCCTTCACCTATCTGCTGTGGTTTCGCGGCCTGTCGCGCATCGAGCCCTCGGCGGTCGCCTCGCTCGGCTTTCTGAGCCCCGTCGTCGCCACCCTGCTCGGCTGGCTGGCGCTCGGCCAGAGCCTGGCGCCGGTGCAGATCGCCGGCTTCGCCATGGTCCTTGCTAGCGTCTGGCTCAGTCAGCGCGCGACGATGCCGGTCAGGCCCATTCGCCCTGCCGCATCACCGGAACCCGCGAACCATCCGGCTTGACGCCGTCGATATCGACCTTACCCGAGCCGATCATCCAGTCGATATGGATCAGGCTGGAATTGCCGCCCTGCGCCTTGATCTCCTCCTGGCTGAGTGTCGCGCCGTTCAGGAAGCACTTGGAATAGCACTGGCCGAGCGCGATGTGGCACGAGGCGTTTTCGTCGAACAGCGTGTTGTAGAACAGGATGCCGCTCGCCGAGATCGGCGAGGAATGCGGCACCAGCGCCACTTCGCCGAGCCGGCGCGCGCCTTCGTCGGTATCGAGCACCTTGTTCAGGACCTCTCCGCCGCGCGATGCCTTCGCCTCGACGATGCGCCCGGCTTCGAAGCGCACCTGGATATTGTCGATCAGCGTGCCCTGGTGCGACAGCGGCTTGGTGCTGGAAACATGGCCTTCGACGCGCAGCGCATGCGGCGTGGTGAAGACTTCCTCGGTCGGAATGTTCGGATTGCAGGTAATGCCGTTCTTGGCGGTGGAAGCGCCGCCATGCCATTCGTGCCCGTCGGCAAGCCCGACTGTCAGGTCGGTGCCCGGTCCCTGGAAATGCAGCAAAGCGAAGCGCTCGCCGTTCAGCCAGGCGGAGCGCTTGGCCAGATTGGCATTGTGTTCGGCCCAGGCGGCGACGGGATCGCTGACATCGACGCGCGAGGCGGCAAAGATCGCCTTGGCGAGCTTGGCGATGGCGATCGGTTCAGGATCGCCGGGGAAGACCACCTTGGCCCAGGACGGATTGGGATAGGAGACGATGTTCCAGTTGATGTCGAAATTCGAGATCTTTTCCAGCGCCGGCTTGTAGGCGGTCGATGTGGCGCGATTGGCGCGGCCGACCTTGCCAGCATCCTGCTCGGACAGCAGCAGCGGATTGTCGCCGGCAACCGCAAGGCGCGCCGCCCCGTTGGCGTAGGCCTTGGCCATGCCCTCATAAAGCCAGTCGGAGGCGCGGTCGAAGCTCTCGTCGCTGCCGTACTGATAGCGCGAAAGCGTCGTTTCCTCGTCGGAATAGAAAGCGGTCACCAGCCCGGCGCCGGCCTGATAGGCGTGCTTGGTGATCAGCCGAACGAGCGGCAGCGCCACCACAGGTGCGGTGACGACCAGATCCTGACCCTTGCGCAGCTGCAGCCCGACCTTGACGGCGACCTCAGCAAGCTTCTCCAGCTTGACGGGATCAATGGTGTTCTGGCTCTGGGGCATGAAAGTCATGTTCAACCTGCCTTCTGTCATCGACGCTAGAGCAATTCCAGGAAAAGTGCGAAGCGGTTTTCTCAGGCAAAGCGCGAAGCGCTTTTGCCGGGAATTGCGTAGATCCAAAAGATTGGAGCGGTTCTGCGCTTCCGTGAAAAGTTGAACCGCTCCAAGAGGCTGGCAGACTTAGACCCATTTGCGGCGAAAATGAAGTGTCGTGTCGCCGAATTGCCGGCGGCCGGATGGATGTCCGGCCGCCAGTTGCGCTTCAGGCGGCGGCAGGCAGCCTGAGCAGGATCGAGTTATGCTTCTCCAAAAATTCCGTCAGCCGCTGCGGGTAATCCTCGCCGACGGCCGCCTTCACGCTTGCGCGCTCGGACAGCGCCTTGCGCCAGCGTTTCATCCGCTTGAGCCCTTCGAAGATGCCCCTGTCGCCAAGCGTATCGAAGAGATCGAAATAGCGGAAGACCGGCGCGAAGACGGCATCGACCAGGCCGAAGCTGCTGCCGGCAAAATAAGGCCCGTCGCCCAGCGCCGCTTCGAGCGTCGCGAATTTGGACATCAGCGCTTTGCGCTTGGCCTCCAGCTGCAATTCATCCTGCGCCGTTTCATAACCCCAGAGATCGGAAAGCACCGAGGAGCCGAATTCCATCCAGCCGCGATTGAAGGCACGCGTCAGCGCGTCTTTGGGATGCAGCGCGACGCCTGGCTGCGTTTCCTCCAGATATTCGCAGATGACGCTGCTTTCGAACAGAACGGCCTCGCTGCCATCCTCCTCCTCGATCCTGAGCAGCGGCACCTTGCCGAGCGGCGAGATCTCCAGAAACCAATCCGGCTTGTCGGCAAGATCGATGTTGATGCGCTCGAAAGGCACGCCCTTTTCGAGAAGCGCGATCGCGGCGCGCTGCACATAGGGGCAGAGATGATGGCTGATGAGGGTAAGCCTGCTCATGGAAATCTCCTGATCACAATCTATGCAAATGCATCTAATAGCGCTTGCGACGGAATTCAAGATAGATGTAATTGCATTTATGCCTGAGAAAATGCCGAAACCAAGCGAAGCCTCCACCCTTGCCTGGACGAGCATCATGCGCGTCCGCGAGCGCCTGCTCGGCGCGATCGAAGCCGACCTGAAGGCGGCCGACATGCCGCCGCTTGCCTGGTATGACGTGCTGTGGGAACTGGCGCGCGCCGGGGAAGGCAGGCTGCGCCCCTATGAGATCGAAGAGCGGACTTTGCTTGCGCAGTATAATCTTTCCCGCCTGATCGACCGGCTGGAAAGGGAGGGCCTGGTCCGGCGCGAGGTCTTCGCCGAGGATGGGCGCGGCCGCTGGGTTGTGATCACCGAGGCCGGCCGGCAGCTCCGCGAGCGCATGTGGGCCGTTTATGGCGGCGCGATCGAGACCCATATTGGCTGCAAGCTTGCCGAAAACGAGGCGAAGACGCTTGCCGGCCTGCTCGACCGCTTCCTTTGATATCAGGCGACCAATGGCGCGCCGATAGCTTTCAGCGCTTTCAGCGCATCCTTCGGATCGAGCCGCACCTGCAAGCCGCGCTGCCCGCCATTGATGTAGACGAGCGGTTCGGCAAGGGCGGCTTCCTCGATTGCCGTCGGCACGGTCTTCTTCTGGCCGAAGGGACTGATGCCGCCGACATGATAGCCCGTCAGTCGCTCGGCATCGGCCGGCTTCATCATATTGGCCGACTTGCCGCCAAAGGCGCTGGCGAGCTTCTTCATGCTGACTTCGCGATCCGACGGCACGACGACGCAGACCGGCTTGCCGTCCACCTCGGCCATCAGCGTCTTCAGCACCCGATGCGGCTCTTCGCCCAAGGCCTTGGCCGCCTGCAGCCCGACGCGCTCGGCGCCGGGATCGTAATCATAGGTATGGACGGTCAAGGCGACGCCTGCCTGGGAAAGAAGCTGTGTCGCGCGCGTGGTCTTGGACATTGGCCGCCGATCATCCCGCGAACGTGCCGGCGTAAACCTCCGGCTTGAAGCCGACCAGCAGCTTGCCCTTCGCCGCCAGCACCGGACGCTTGATCATCGACGGCTGATCGAGCATCAGCGCGATCGCCTTTTCCCGGCTCAGATTCTCGCGCTCGGAATCGGGCAGTTTGCGAAACGTGGTGCCGGCGCGGTTGAGGACGGTATCGAGGCCGGCCTGATCGACCCAGGATTCGAGATGGGCGCGGTCGATGCCTGATGCCTTGTAATCGTGAAATTCATAGGCGACGCCGTGAGCTTCCAGCCAACTGCGGGCCTTCTTCATCGTGTCGCAATTCTTGATGCCATAAATGGTGACGGTCATGCCGATCGATCTCCCTGTGATGCGACGGGATAACATGCGCAAAGGGCGGCGCAAACGCCGTGCGGCATTTATCCCCGGCAGCGCCTGCTCAATTCTCCAGTGCGCCGGCCTTGCGGGAGGCGTTGCTGGGGCCGCCGCAGGCGATCTTCATCAGGTCGCCGCGCCGCCGCACCAGCCGGTCGGACGTCCGGGTCAGGATCAGCCCGTCCTGCGGCGCATGCAGGTCGAGGCTGCCGCCCGGCTGCCCCGGCCGGGTGACGATCGTCGCCAGAAGCTCGCCCTGCGCAATCCTGTCGCCGATATTGCGATGGAAGAGCACGGCCCCACCTTCCGGCGCGCGGAGGATCTCGACATTGTCGAGCGGCACGGCCGGGCCGGAAAATCCGGTTGCCTCTGTCCCGCCGTTGACGATCCCCCGCGCCGCAAGGAAACGCCAAAGCCCGTCAGCATCCTGCTTTGCCAGCGCCGGATCGACGTCGCGCTTGCCACGCAGCTCGACGGTGACGGAAAGCCTGCCCGGCAGCCGGGATCGGCGCTCGCCGGGAACCTCATACTTCCAGGCAAAGCCGACGGCCTCTTCGAAGGCCGAGCTTTCGCCATCCGAAAGCAGCACGGCCTGCATGTCGAGGGCGGCGGCAAGATCGGCCGCTTCAGGCCAGAAGGCCTCGTCGATATAGGCATATTGCAGGGATTCGTCGTCGCAATGCAGGTCGAGGACGAGATCGGCGCCGAGCGCCATATGCAGGAGCTGCCGCTTCAGCCTGTCGGTAGCCGGATAATCGTCGAGCTCTTCGATCAGCGTTGCCCGATCGGCAAGGGAGATCAGCGGGAAATCCCGGTTGAAATTGGTGCGGGAGTTAAGGTCGAAACGGCCCTGCAAATCCCCGAAATGCGACTGCGCCGCGCCGATCGGATTGGCCTGCGGCACGATAGTGATGTCGCCGGCGATCCCGTCTTCGCTTTCCGCCTGCCGCAGCCGCTCGCAGAGGAAATGCAGGAGCGCCGTTCCCGGCAGTTCGCCGGCATGCAGGGCCGCCTGGATATAGATCGTCGGCGCTTTCGGATCGCGGCCGGCAAAACGCAGCACCGGCAGCCGCCACTCGGTTCCCGGCGTATCGCCCGGGATGATGATCTCTGAAACATCCATGCTGTCTTCGCTCCGCATTTGCATCCGAACGGTTCCTCCAGCTTTATGCGCGGATGTCCGGCAAGCGCAAGCCTCACCGGGCACGTGCCCTCAGCCGAGCAGCGGCCAGCGATCGATGATGTGGTGTTCGGTCTTTCCGAGAAGGCTGTGGATCAGCAGGAATTCCCGCGCCGTCCATGAAACTGGTTGATCGAGGCTCGCCGGCGGCACCGCTTTGCGGTCATAGAGCAGCGTCATATGCGGCGTGAAATTGCGATCGATATTGTGACGCAATCCGGTATTGTGCATGCCGACGCCCAACTGGACATGCAGGCGCATGAGCGGCATCGGCCCGCCTTTGCTGCAGAGCACCAGCGGCCGCGCCTTGTCTTCCCGCCTGAAGCTCATGATCCTGTCGAAGGTGACCGCGATCGGCGCGCCCTCGACCGTGGCGCCGGCCTGCCGGGCCGCAAAGATCACGTCCTCCGGCAACACGTCATAGTCGCCGATGCCGATAACGCTCACATGCAGCGTCGTCAGTCGCGGCGTTGCGGAAAGGCAGAAGGTTTTGCCATAGTCATCGGCGATCGAAGCCGCTTGCCGTTCGACGATCGCAGGCGGGCGGAGCGCAAAGAAAAGCCTGTGGCCGCCGTTCCGGTTTTCGTCCGCCCGCCCGCGCCGATTTTGACCATGGTCGAAATCGAGGGAAATCTGGTCCATGCCTGTCAGGTCGTCATGACCGCCTCGCGCTCCAAAATGGGCGAAAGATACGCCGGCAAGGGAGAATATCAAGAACAAAAAAAGAACGAGATGCGCAAGAATCGGGTTGAAACAGCGGCCGTCCCGTACGATTTTGGTGGTAACCGACAACGCGGAGGCTGCGTCATGGCCCAGACGATCCATCACTATTTCATTTTCGAAACCGCAGGCGGTTTCTGCGGCATATCCTGGAGCGACGCCGGTATCACCCGTTTTCAGCTGCCGACGAAGTCAGCGGAAGCGACCGAACGCCTGCTGCTGCGCCGCTTGCCGGAGGCCGAACCCGGCGCGCCGACGCCTGCGGTGCTCGAAACGGTCGCCGCCGTGAAGCGCTATTTTCAGGGCGAGGAAACGGATTTTTCCGGCGTCGAACTCGATCTTGCCGGGCAGGATGCCTTCTTCCGGGATATTTATGCGGCGGCAAGGCGTGTCGGCTGGGGCCGCACGACCACCTACGGCGCGCTGGCCAAGGAGCTTGGCGCCGGGCCGGAAGCCGCCCGCGACGTCGGCCAGGCGATGGCGAAGAACCCTGTCGCGCTGATCATTCCCTGCCACCGGGTGCTGGCGGCTGGCGGCAAGATCGGCGGCTTCTCCGCTCCCGGCGGTTCGTCGTCGAAGACCCGCATGCTGGAGCTCGAAGGCGTCAACCTCGCCCCGCCGCCGCCCGCCCAGCAATCGCTGGGGTTTTAGGCGTGACGGCAACTCAATGCGGGCTGGCCGTTGGCCGGATGATGATCTCGCTGACATCGACGTCATCGGGCTGGCTGACGGCATAGAGGATCGAATTGGCGATCGCCTCTGGGCTGATCGTCACCGCCCTGAAAGCTCTCATGGCGTCTCGCGCCGTCGGATCGGTGATCGTGTCGGCCAGTTCCGATGTCGTCGTGCCGGGAGAAATGACGGTCACGCGGATGCAATCGGTCTCCTGCCGCAGCCCGTCCGAAATCGCCCGCACCGCAAATTTCGTCGCGCAATAGACGGCGGCCGTTGGCGAGACGCTGTGGCCGCCGATCGAAGCCAGGTTGATGATCTGCCCGGATCCCTGCGCCTTCATGATCGGTAGGGCTGCGGCGATGCCATAGAGCACGCCCTTGATGTTGACATCGACCATCCGGTCCCACTCGTCGACCCTGAGGGCCGCAAGCGGCGAAAGCGGCATGACGCCGGCATTGTTGACCATGACGTCCAACCGGCCGAATTCGGATCTCGCAAAACCTGCAAAGGCATCAACCTCGGAACGGTCGGTGACGTCAAGTTTTCTCAGGCGCACGCTGCCGCCCCTGGATTCGATTTCGCCGGCGAGCGCCCGCAGCCGCTCGCTGCGGCGTGCGCCGATCACGATATGGGCGCCCGCGGCAGCCAGCACCCTTGCCGCGGCCTCTCCGATGCCGCTGCTGGCGCCGGTGATGGCAATGACTTTTCCTTCGATACCAGACATTTCAAGCTCCTTTTCAGGCTGAGGTTTCCTCGGGTGTGCGATCAACTGGGGAAATCGACGCTCAGCGTCGTCTCCGCCCAGGCGTCGAAATTTGCCCGCAGCGCGTCGAGCCGCTCGCGGGCGATCTTCAGGGCGGGTGCGCCGAGGAGCAGCCGCAGCGGCGGCTCCTCCGCCTCGAATGCCGATATGATCGCGGCTGCGGCACGCGCCGGATCGCCCGGCTGTTTGCCGGAGACCGAACGGGTGGCCTGGCGCCGCTTGCCCGATGTCTCGGCATAGTCGTCGATAACAGTCCTGGATTCGACCATCGATCGGCCGGCCCAGTCCGTGCGGAAGGCGCCGGGCTCGAGGATCGTCACATCGATGCCGAGTGGCTTGACCTCATGGGACAGCGATTCCGACAGGGCTTCGACCGCGAATTTGGTGGCGTGGTAATAGCCGGTGGCAGCGAAGGCGACGAGCCCGCCGAGCGAGGAGACGTTGAAGATGTGCCCCCGCCGGCGTGCCCGCATTCCCGGCAGGACCTGCCTGGTCACATCTATCAAGCCAAAGACGTTGGTCTCGAACTGGGCGCGGATCTCAGCATTCTCGCCCTCTTCGATCGCCGCGAGGTAGCCGTAGCCGGCATTGTTGACGAGCACGTCGATCGACCCGAAATGCGCCTCGGCATCATGAACCGCGCGGGCGACGGAGCGGCTGTCCGTCACATCGAGTGCGAGAGCAAGTGCGCGGTTTCCGTGTTCTGCCGTGAGATCGCTCAATGCCTCGGGTGTGCGCGCGGTTATGGCGGCGCGCCAGCCACGGGCGAGAACCGCTTCGGCAAGCGCCCGGCCGAGACCGGACGAAGCGCCTGTTATGAACCAGATGGGTGTGGTGGAAGACATGATCGTCATCCTTTCCGGCCGGAAACGGCCCTTATCCCGAGTGATGGGTTATTTGCGGCGAAGCACCATGCCGCCATGATGGAGAGTATCGCCGTCGACAAAATCGCCGTCGGCGGTGAAGCCGGTGTCGTCCCAGTATTCGATGTGGCTTCCGGTGACTTCGTAGCGGCCGCGATAGGCGCTTTCCCGGCTGCCGCGAGCTTCGTCATAACGGCCGTTGGCCAGAAGTTCGTGGCGCACACGGCCGTCATCCGTGACCCACATGCCGACGTAAGGATGGTGCTGCATGATGTTCTCGCTTGTTTGTTGACGCACGGATTGCCGGTCGTTGAGGGCATCCGCGGCCGACGAGCCGATCGCCGTACCGGCCAAGGTGGTTGCGGCAAAAATATGCAGAACAGGTCTCGCTGAAATGTTTCGCATCGGTCTTCCCTTCGAAAGAGGCCTGTGCATGAGCCTGCCTTGCCTGGCCTCGAGAGGAAGATAGTATCCTTGGTCGACGTGATTAAGTTGCCAATCGGAGATGCCTTGGTTAGAAATACTAACTAATGAGTGACGATCTCGAAGGCATCTCGGTCTTTCTCGCAGTGGCGGAAGCGCGCAACTTTCGTCTTGCCGGCGAGCGGCTCGGCGTCACCCGCTCCGCCGTCAGCCAGGCTTTGCAACGCCTGGAGGATCGCCTCGGCGTTGCGCTCGTGCAGCGCACGACACGCAGCGTCAGCCTGACCGAGGCCGGCGAAGTGTTCTTCGAGGCGGTTCGCCCATCGGTGCGGCAGGTCAGGGATGCGATGCAGACGGTGCGGGACATGCAGGCGCGCCCGAGCGGCCTGCTGAGGATCACCGTTTCCTCGATCGCCGAGAGTTTTCTATCGGGCACCTTGCTGGCCGGCTTCATCGAGGCCTGCCCTGAGATCAAACTCGATATCACCGTCACCGATGACGAATTCGATATCGTCGAGGCGGGCTTCGACGCCGGTGTCCGGCTGGGGGAAGTCATCGAGCAGGATATGATCGCGATCTCCGTCTCCGAGCCGCAGCGGCAATGCGCCGCCGCATCCCATGCCTACCTCGAGCGCCGCGGCCGTCCCCGCCATCCAAGCGAACTGCAGGACCATGCCTGCATCGGCTGGCGCCCGCGCCCGGATACCGCGCCCTATCGCTGGGAATTCACCGAGAATGATCGCGATTTCGACGTCTCCGTCGATCCCGCCGTCACGACCAACGACATGGGCATGATGATCCGCATGGCCTGCGCCGGCGCCGGCATCACATTCGGCATGGTGGAAACCTTTCAGCCCTATGTCGACCGCGGCGAACTCGTGCTGCTGCTGGAGGATTTCTGCCCGCCCTTTCCGGGCTTCTATCTCTATTATCCCAGGCGCCAGCGGCAGCCGCTGAAGCTGCGGGCGCTGGTGGACCATATCCGCGCCCCCGGCAGGCGGTAGATAGGGCCCGTCGCCGCGGCGGAAGACTGTCGGCTGCGGAAGTCCCTCTGCCGTCAGGCAAACCATTGCTGCAGAAGAACTATCCAGATTCGAATCCCGATGCCAGAGGCAGCCGCGGAGGCTGTGCGCATCGGTCGCTTATGCCGGACGGCCCGACAATCGCTAGAATGGGAGCTGTGCCCCGGCCCAAGGTTGCCGCTCGCACTCGGTTTTGGTATCCCCCAGAGGGAGACGGTAGCGCTCTGCCCCATTCCGTTGCCGGAGACCATATGCTGGAAGACGTCTTTTCCGTTCCGACCAGGGCCTTGATCCGCCAGGGCGGTCGGGCCTGTTTTTATCGCCTCGTCAATACGAGCCCCTTGCTGATCCAGGTGCAGTCGGGAACGAAGATCGTTATGGCGGATGATAAGGCTTTGCGCCTCGAGGCCGGCGCCTATGGCCTGCTGCCCGACTATCGGCCGTTGACGATGGAGAACATCCCCAAGGCGCCGCAGAAGTACCAGACCCTGGCGCTTCCTGTTCCGAGACAGCTTTTCGAGGACGCTTATCTCAGTATGGGATCGATCGCCGTTCCATCGCGGCCTGTCCCGGCAAGTGCCCCGAACCTGCCGGAGGAAGCGGCGGCATTGTTTGACTATTGCTGTCAGCCCGGCAATCTGACGAGGCTTCCCGGCGCCATTGCCAAGGCTCGCTTGATAGAGCTGATCACCTGGTTTGCGCTCAGTGGAGCGGTGCTGGGCCAATGCCAAAGTCCTCGGCTCGAGGATCGGCTGCGGCAGATGATTGAAAGTGATACGGCCTTCGATTGGACACTGGGGCAGGCGGCGCGCGCGTTCAACATGAGCGAAGCGACGCTCAGGCGTAAGCTGGCCGCCGAGAAGACAGGTTTCAGCGAGATCTTGAGCGATACAAGGATGAATCGCGCCCTGGCTCTCATTCAAACGACAACCTTGCCGATGGCGCAGGTGGCGCTCGAAGTCGGCTACGACTCGCCGTCGCAATTTTCGGCGCGGTTCAAAGAGCGCTTCGGCGTCAATCCGCGCCATGTGCGCAGCGGACCGGAGCACTTTGAGCGGATCGGGGCAGAAGTTGAGCGTAGCGGGGCAGATAGGCTCCCGGGCTGACGCTAGTTTTCCTGCATCACCAACCGCAGGAAAACAGCATGCGTCTCATAACAACAGTCCTTCTCGCCGCCTCCGTCTTCGGCGCCACGGCCGCTCAGGCGGAAATGAAGCTCACCTCTAGAGATTTGATCTCAGGCAAGCCCATGGCCGATGCGCAGGTCTTCAACGGCTTCGGCTGCACCGGCAAGAATATCTCGCCGGAACTGGTCTGGTCGGGTGCGCCTGATGGAACCAAGAGCTTCGCCGTCATGGCTTACGATCCGGACGCTCCGACCGGCTCGGGCTGGTGGCATTGGTCCGTCTTCAACATTCCCGCCGATGCCTCGAAGATCGCTACCGGGGCCAGCGGTGAGAAGAAGCTTCCTGCCGGAGCCGTGGAAGGCCGGACGGATTTCGGCGTATCCGGATATGGCGGCGCATGCCCGCCGACCGGCGATGCGCCGCACCATTACCAGTTCACCGTCTACGCGCTCTCGGTCGACAAGCTGCCGCTTCCCGATACCGCGCCGGGCGCCATGGTCGGCTACTATGTCAGGGCAAATACGCTCGACAAGGCCTCCGTCGAAGTCACTTACGGCCGCTGAAACCGGCCGGCCGGCGGGTCAGGCCGGCCGATAGATATTCGCCACCGCGCCGGAGAATAACGACAGGCCTTTGCCCAGCGCCACGGGGATCACAAGCAGAGCAAACTGATCGACCAGTCCCTGGCCGATCAGACTGCGGGCAAAGCTCACGCCGCCGTGAGCGATGATCGCGATGCAAAGCGCTTCTTTGCCGCTTCACTAAACGGCATGAACAGCGCGACAAGCGTTCCTTCCGGATCGCGGAACTGCACCGACCGATTGCCCCACGGCATCAGTTTAGGCTCATGAACAAGTTCGACCTTATCCTTCAGTCGGGCATATTCTGCGTCGACGTCGTCCACCATGAACTCGATGATCGCGGTTCGATTGGCGCCAGCCTCGGCACTGCCCTCTTTGAACAGCGGCACGGTTTCCACGCTGCCGATGGCGAGCGCCGCAGAAGGGGTGATGATCTCCGCGAAAACCGGCGCCAACCACTCGGCCGATTGTCCGGTGACCATTTCGTAGAAGCCGACCACAGCCTTGATATCACCGGCAATCAGCCGGGTTGAGGCAAATTTCATGACTTTTCCTTTCGAGAAGGCCGCGGACCTGCGCGCGGCATTGCTGCTTGTCGCACAGGCCTGTTGCCAGCATCATGGCAACAGGAGTCAACAGCAATGCGCAAAGCCGACCGTCTGTTTCAGATCATTCAGATCCTGCGCCGTACGACCCGGCCGGTGACTGCCGCGACAATGGCCGAGGAGATCGAAGTGTCCAGGCGCTCGGTGTACCGCGATATCACCGACCTGATCGGCCAAGGCGTCCCCATCGTCGGAGAGGCGGGCTTCGGTTATTTGCTCGACCCTGCCTATGACATGCCGCCTTTGATGCTGACGCCCGACGAGATCGAGGCGATCGTGCTTGGCGCACAATGGGTCGCCGCACGCGGCGATAAGGTGTTATCCGCAGCGGCGCAGGACGTAATGAGCAAGATTGCTGCTGTTATCCCTGAAAGACTGCGTCCCTATATCGTCGAGCCAAGCGTTGGAGCAAAGCCTAGCAGGGTCCCTCCGGCAGACACGGTCGACACGAACGAATTGCGCCGTGCGATCCGTGAAGATCGGAAGCTTCGCCTGCACTACCGATCCGATACCGGGGAGGAGACCGAGCGGGTCGTGTGGCCGATCATACTCGGTTACGGAGACGCAACGCGCTTGATTGTTGCCTGGTGCGAGTTGAGGCAAGATTTCCGTCACTTCCGAACCGACCGCATGATCAAGATAGAGGTGCTGCAGGCGAGCAACGGCCTAAGGAAGGGCGACCTGCTTCGCCGCTGGGAGCGATGGCGCGAGGAGCATCGCTCTCGGTCCGACCATTGATCATCGGGAGTCGCCGAGCAGCGGATGGCAGAATCGGACTTGGAAGGGGTGACGGCCGACGAGGCTGTCGATGCGCGCCGACCGCGCAATCTTGCTGAAAGCCCCATGTCTGGCTATATTACTGGAAATAAGCCGGAGGCTATCATGGGAAGTTCACAGAAGCGCGCGATCCAAAACTATCGATCCCGCCTTGGCGAGCGTGGTTTGGCGCGCTTCGAAGTGCTCGGCCGGGATGCCGATCGCGACCTTATCCGATCGCTCGCCCGACGCCTGTCGGAGGACACGCCTGAGGCTTCGGAGCTTCGCGCGGCTGTCAGCAAGTCGATCGCCGGCGAACCGCCGAAGCCTGGCGGAATTCTCGCCGCATTGCGTCGTTCACCGCTGGTCGACGCGGAACTCGATCTTTCCCGACCCCGTGAAGAGGGGCGCAAAGTCGACCTGTGACGCGCTTTCTTCTGGATACCAACATCCTCAGCAATATTGTCAAACCGCAGCCATCGGAATCGCTCCTGGCATGGATGTCGACACAACGCGACGAAGACTTGTTCATCGCCTCGCTGACCGTCGCCGAGATCCGCCGAGGCATTTTGGAGAAGCCAGGCGGCAAGAAACGCGACACTCTTGATAAGTGGTTTTCGGGGCGCGAAGGGCCGCAGGCGCTGTTTGCAGGCCGCATCCTGCCGTTCGACGACAAAGCGGGCCTGATCTGGGCGCGACTGATGGCGGAGGGGAAAGCGGCAGGAAAACCACGTAGCGGGCTCGACATGATTATCGCCGCTGTTGCCCATGCCAACGAGTGCGTGGTGGTAACGGATAATGAAAAGGATTTTGCCGGACTCCGGATCATCAATCCGATCCGTAGAACGACAGATTGACGCATAACTCCTCAAATGGGAATCGATTTGAGGAGTTATGCGGCAACTCCAAGTGTCACAGCGTCCCTTGCGCGTCTTTCAAACGCACGGTGCTTTGGCGCTGACAGCTGTGCTCATTCCCACTCAATCGTACCGGGCGGCTTCGACGTCACGTCATAAACCACGCGGTTGATGCCGCGCACCTCGTTGATGATGCGCGTTGCGGCGCGGCCGAGGAATTCCATGTCGTAATGGTAGAAATCCGCGGTCATCCCGTCGACGGAGGTGACGGCACGCAATGCGCAGACGAATTCGTAGGTGCGCCCGTCGCCCATGACGCCGACGGTCTGGACGGGCAGCAGCACGGCGAAGGCCTGCCAGATGGCGTCGTAGAGGCCGGCCTTGCGGATTTCGTCGAGATAGATCGCATCGGCCTCGCGCAGGATCTCCAGCTTTTCGCGGCTGATGCCGCCGGGGCAGCGGATCGCAAGGCCGGGGCCGGGGAAGGGGTGGCGGCCGATGAAGCTATCGGGCAGGCCGAGTTCGCGGCCGAGCGCGCGCACCTCGTCCTTGAAGAGTTCGCGCAGCGGCTCGACGAGCTGCATCTTCATGCGCTCCGGCAGGCCGCCGACATTGTGGTGCGATTTGATCGTCACCGACGGACCGCCGGTGAAGGAAACGCTCTCGATCACATCGGGATAGAGCGTGCCCTGGCCGAGGAAATCGGCGCCGCCGAGTTTCTTCGCCTCTTCCTCGAAGGTTTCGATGAACAGCCGACCGATGATCTTGCGCTTGGTTTCCGGGTCGGAAACGCCTTCGAGCTCGCCGATGAAACGGTCGGACGCGTCGACATGCAGGAGATGCAGATTGTAGTGCTCGCGGAACATGGCGACGACGTTGGCCGCCTCATCCTTGCGCATCAGCCCGTGGTCGACCAGGATGCAGGTCAGCTGGTCGCCGACCGCCTCGTGGATCAGCAGCGCGGCAACGGAGCTGTCGACGCCGCCCGAAAGCGCGCAGATGACGCGCTTGTCGCCCACCTGCTTGCGGATCTCGTCGACCGCCTTCTGGCGGTAGGCCGACATCGACCAGTCGCCTTTGATGCCGGCAATGTTGTGAATGAAGTTGCCGATCAGCTTGGCGCCGTCGGGCGTGTGCACGACCTCGGGATGGAATTGCACGCCGTAATATTTGCGCTTCTCGTCGGCGATGAAGGCGTAGGGCGCGTTGGAGGAGGTGGCGACCACCTCGAAACCGTCAGGCAGCGCCGTGACACGGTCGCCATGGCTCATCCAGACCTGATGGCGCGAACCGGAGGACCAGAGGCCCTCGAACAGCTGGCAGTCTTTGTCGACATCCAGGAAGGCGCGGCCGAACTCGCGGTGATGGCCGCTCTCGACCTTGCCGCCGAGCTGCATGCACATCGTCTGCTGGCCATAGCAGATGCCGAACACCGGCAGGCCGCTGTCGAAGATGATCTGCGGCGCTCGCGGCGACCCTTCATCCACCGTCGAAGCGGGGCTGCCGGACAGGATCACGGCTTTCGGCTGGAGGCGCTTGAAGCCCTCTTCGGCCGATTGGAAGGGAACGATCTCGCAATAGACGCCGGCCTCGCGCACGCGTCGTGCGATGAGCTGGGTCACCTGGCTGCCGAAATCGACGATGAGAACGGAGTCGGGATGTGCTGTCTGGGTCATGGCGAGGCTTTAATGAAAAGCGCTTCGCCTTGCAATCCGGGAAATCGGCGGCATCGGGTTTTTATTGTTCCGATTGTCCCCTCGCGCGCCGGGAAAGGCGCGCGGCCTTTAGGGCCTAGAACCAGAAAACCCCGTCCTCCAGCGCCGTGAACAGGCTGTCGACGCCGTAGGAGAGCTTGCGGTCGACGATGTGCAGATATTCGGTCCAGCCGGAGATGTGCTGCAGCTCGACTGCGCCGTCGGAAATACCGCGAAGACCGATCAATGGCAGTTTATAACCCTGGCAGGCGCGCAGCACCGCATAGGTCTCCATATCGACCATGTCGGCGTCGATGGCGCTGTAGGCAGCACCTGAAATGACATTGCCGCCGGTGGAAAGGCTTGCTTCGGCAATGCCGGGAATGCGCAGCGGCAGTTCAAGTGTTGCCGGCAGGTCGAGAAACGGTGTCCGGCCTTTTTCGAAGCCGAGCGGCGAAGCGTCCATGTCGCGGTAGGAAACCGAGGTTACCTGATAGATTTCGGTTTGCTCTAGTTTGGCGGAGCCGGCCGAGCCGAGGGAAACGACGAGATCCGGCAGGTCGTCGGCTGCATCCAGTCGCGACAGTGTCTTGGTCAGCGCCACCGCCGCTTCGACCGGGCCGACGCCGGTCATCAAAGGTTCGATGCGCGACCGCAGGAAGGGGCCGTATTCGGCCTCCGCCGCCATGACGAACAGCATGGATTTTCCCGCGACCGATTTCAGCTCGAACTTCATCCCGTAATTCCTTCTCTACCGCGGATCACCATCATCGTTCCGGTCATGGAGGCGATGAGTTTCGCCGGCCCGTCGCTGATCGCGTAGCCTCGCCCGTCGGCAACGATGATGGTGGAGCCGGGTTTGGTGATTTCCCCGCGAAACAGGAAACGATCGCCACGCCCCGGCGACATGAGATTGACCTTGAACTCGATCGTCAGGATCGAGGCTTCCGGGTCGATGACGCTGTAGGCGGCAAAGCCGCAGGCCGAATCGAGCGCTGCAGAAATGATGCCCGCATGCAGGATGCCGTGCTGCTGTGTCAGTTTGACGTCGAAGGGAAGCTCGATCTCGACGACACCGTGCTCGACGCGCGTCAGCTCCGCGCCGATCGTTTCCATCGCCGCCTGGCGCGCAAAATTGCGGCGGATTCGCGCGCGGAAATCGCCCCTGTCAGTCTCGCTCATGTCTGCCCCTCTTGCAGCCGGGAAAGTGGCATGGCGGGCCGGATTCGACAAGCTGCACATTGCTGAAATCGGTTTCGGTGCCGATGGAAAGCCGCGGCCGTGTCGCCGGGGCAACCTTTCGCCTTTCCGTCGCCATGCAAACCGGTGATAAGCCGGTGATGCAAGCCGGTGCGAAGACGATTGCAGCTTCGCGCCCGGCGCGTATTCTCCGCGTCCTGTCTCGAAAGAATGGAGCGCCGGCGCATGACGACGATATCGCAATCGGTCCGGCATTTCGAGACCTGGCTGGCCGATGAGCTCGGCGGCGACCTCGTCAAGGAGGATCTTCTAGAGAAGCACGAGAAGATGCGCAGCGGCGGCTTCGTCTTCCTGCGCGCCACCTATTGGCGCTGGTGCGAGATCATCCTCGATATCTGCCCGGAACTTGGCCGCGCGCCGGAGGTGCTGGCGATCGGCGATACGCATCTGGAGAATTTCGGCACCTGGCGCGATGCCGAAGGCCGGCTCGTCTGGGGCGTCAATGATTTCGACGACGCGGCGATGATGCCCTATGCGCTGGATCTCGTCCGTCTTGCGGCAAGCGCCGTGCTGGCCCGTGGCGACGACGGTCCCTCGGTGCGGATGATAAGCGAGACGATCCTCAGCGGCTATCTCAGGGGCCTTGAAAATCCGCTGCCCGTCATCCTCGAACGCGATCACAAATGGCTGCGCAAGGCGCTGATGCTGCCGAATTCCGAGCGCCGGGAATTTTGGGAGAAATACGAAATGCTGCCTCCTGGCAAGGAGTCGCCGCCATCAGCCTATGTCAAGGGGCTCGCGGCTGCACTGCCGTCCGGCTCGGGACCTTTCGTGGCGAAGCCACGCAGCGGCGGCACCGGCAGCCTCGGTCGGCCGCGTTTCGTCGCCTATGCGGAATGGCAGGGCGGGCCGGTGCTGCGTGAGGCCAAGGCGCTGCTGCCGTCAGCCTGGTCGCTTCGCCACAGACCTGAGGACGTGGCGATCCATGCGGGAGAGATCGCCAATGGGCGGGCGCGGTGCGCCGATCCGCACTACCAGGTTTCCGGCCGCATCCTCGTTCGCCGGCTCTCGCCGAACAGCTGTAAGATCGAAATCGACCGGCACCCCGAAATCCTGCTTTCGCCGACGATGCTCGAGCTGATGGGTTTCGAGATCGCCAATTGCCATTCCAACGATGCGGCGGCGGTCGCCGTGATCCTCCGCGATATCAAGGCACGGGGAAACGAATGGCTGCATGAGGCGGCAAGAGCCGCGGCCTCAAGCATCAGTGCCGAGCAGAAGGCCTATTCTCACGCCGACTAGATCCGCACGATATGCTGATCCCAGGCGACGTCACTGCGGGTCGACAGGAAATCGCCGTCATAGGTGGAGACGGCAAAGCCGCTTTTTGCCGGCGCGATGCCGGCCGCGTCCGGAACGCTGGTCTCGGCCAGCACCTTGCCCGTCCTTGCATCGATGGTCACGGAGGTGCCGCCCTTCGGCGAGGTAATGCCGACGATGCCCTCGCTGCGATTGACGGCAATCGCTCCGACGTAATTGGCAAGCCTGCGCGTCGTCTCCTCCGGCAGGTCGATGAAGGAAAGATCTTCGCCCTTGGCGAAATGGCCGACGAGCGGCGGCAGGTCCTTGCGGTGGCCTTCGTACTGGCAGGCAAACCAGATGCGGCCCTTGTCGTCGAGATCGACGTGGCGGGTGGAAAGCTCCGCCCATTGCGCCGGCAGCACATGTTTTTCGATGAGCGCCCCGGTCGCCGCGTCGACCAGCACCAGTGACGGCTGCATCTCCCCGAGATTGAGCTTGGTGCGGCCGAAATCCGGATGCGTCTCGATGCCGCCATTGGCGACGATCAGAAGGCGTCCGTCGTCGGAAACCGTCATGTCGTGCGGGCCGATGCCGTAGGTCTCGAATTCGCCGATGCGGGTGAAGCGGTTGCTGGCGTCGTAGATGCCGATCATGCCGCGATTGCCGTCGAAGTCGTTCTCGCTGGCATAGAGAAAACGACCGTCGGGAGAAAAAGCGCCGTGACCGTAGAAATGCCGGTCTTCCCTGGCGCTGATGACGATCGGCTCGCTTTTGTGCCAGGGGTCGAAGATCATCGCATAAGTGCCGGGCCGGCGGGCGAAGGCGACGGTCCTGCCGGTGGCGGCGCTGAAGGCCATGCCGTGGGCCCGGGCGGGAAGCTTGACCTGATCGACGATCTCGCCGCGCTCGGTCACGGTGGCGACGGCAAAGGAGCCGTCGGCCGCCCGAATGCCCGAGGCATAGACTGCGTCCGCCCGCTCCAAAGCCATCAGCGACTTCGGCGCCAAACTCGCGAGGAAGCCGAGTCCGGCCGCCCTGACGAAATCGCGTCGGCTGATCGCAGCTGTCCGTATCATCGTTTCAGTCCCCGTCAGAAAAGGAAAAGCCGGCCGAAAGGCCGACAGCCGCGCCATACTCATCGCTGATCCGGGTAATCAGATCACGGCTTTCGGCCAAAAGCGTGTCGAGCTTGGCCTTTTCCGCATCGCTGACGGCGGCGTCAATATCGGGATTGAGTTTCGGCACGCTGTCGAGCAGCGATTTGAAATCCTCGTCGATCGAAGCGGCGACCGCCTGTTTGTCCGCTGGCAGAAGCTCGGCCATGCCGGCCTTCTGCCAGAGCGTGCGCAGCCCCTCCAGATTGGCGGCCATCGATTTCCAGGTATTTTTCGAGCGCCAGTAAATCGCCATGCGCGGACGCGGCGGCGTATCCTTGCCCTTGTAGAACTGTTCGAGCCGCTGGTCGCGGACATTCTCCGCGCCGTGGACGAGAATGCCGAGCAGCGCGGTCACAGCCTCCTTGTTGTCCATGAATTCATCGCTCTGCGGGCCGGGATGTTTCCAGCTCGCCTGCACGCCGTCGGGCTTTTCCCAGGCGGCGACGACTTCGCCGGCCTCACGCTGGATATTGCCGGCGACCGCGGCGCCGTAAAGGCAGCGGAAGCCGCCCTTCTGCTTGATCAGATCGTCGGAGCCTTTGCCGTAAAGCACGTATTCCAGCGCCGTCAGGCCCTGCAGCGCCACGCTCTTGCCGGCGATCGCATCGACCGTCGCATCCTTCGGGTCGGCCTTGGCGATCAGCGCCTGCACCTGCTTCAGGCCGACGCCCTTGCGGTCCGGGTAGAACAGGATGTGCTCGAAGAGATTGTCCTGGATGACAGGCCCGGTCTGGACGATTTCGATGATCGACCAGTAGCGGATCGTATCGTCGAAGGCCGATTTCGCCTTGTCGAGCGTCTGCTGGGTGCCGCCGTCGCAAAGATCCTTCATCGCCGTCGTCAGCCGGGCGGCCGATTGCTGCATGTTGCGGTAGCCCGGGCGGATCACCTCGTCGACGGCGCGCTGCATGACGGCGGGAACGGCATCCTCGTTCAGCCCTGCCGGAGGAGCGGCGGTCTGGGCGGCCGCTGATGTGGCGAGGCCGATCAGAGTGAGGCAGAGCAGGGGGTGCCAAAGGCGCATCAAAGTGACTCCAGGAATGTAATCAGGGCCTCCCTGTCGTCTTTCGACAGGGAGGAGAAAGCGTTGCGGGCCTTGTCAGCTTCGCCGCCGTGCCAAAGGATCGCCTCGGTGAGATTCCGCGCACGGCCGTCATGCAGGAAAAAGCTGTGTCCGCTGACAGTCCGGGTCAGTCCTATACCCCATAGCGGTGGCGTGCGCCATTCACGTCCGCTTGCAAGGCCGACCTGTTGCCCGTCGGCAAGCCCGTCGCCCATATCGTGCAGGAGAAAATCGGAATAGGGCCAGATCAGCTGGAAGGACTGCACCTTGTCGGGTGAATCCCGGCGGGTGACGAATTTCGGCACATGGCAGGAAATGCAGCCGCTTTCATAGAAGATCCGCTTGCCCTTCAGCGTCTCGGGAAAGCTCGCCTTGCGGCGCGAGGGAACGGCAAGGTTTTCGGAATAGAAGGTCACGAGGTCGAGAATGGGACCGGGCGCTTCTTGCTCGCCCAGCCGTTTCTGCACGCCGGTCGGCATCTCGAGGCATTTCTCCTCCGCCTTGGTGCAATCGCCATGCGCGTCCGGATGGTCGGGTGTCGAGATGCCGATATCATTGGCGAAGGCATCGGCATTCTGGTCGCGGACCGTGGCGTTCTGCGCCTTCCAGCCGAAGCGGCCGAGCGCGATCTTGCCGCTGCGGTGGTCGCGGACGATCGCCGCCTTGCCGGAAATGCCGTCGCCATCGGCATCCTCAGGGTCGGCATGGGCAAGGATATCGGCTTCGGGAATCGCCTCGATCAGCCCGAGGCCGATCATCGCCGGGGCGACACGCGCCGAGATCGTCGTCGCGGCATCGAGCGGTCCGTAGGCAAGGTTCGTGGCCGCATAATGCGGCCGGCGCAGCGACACGGTCTCGCCGTCGCCGAGTGTCACCGTCTCCTCATCGTAGCGGATCGCCATCCGGCCCTCGGCGGCAAGGCCGGGTACGGCAAGATCCTGCAGCTGATGGCCATAGACCGGATCGGGGAAATTGAGGACATCTGCGCTTGCGATCGCCTTTTCTTCCTCCGCCGTCCCGGCTGCACGGGAAAGCCGCAGGAACATCGAGACGGCGCTTGGGCCTCCCTCCGGCGGTTTGCCGCGGCCGTCATTGACGTGACAGCTCATGCAGGAGCGGGCGTTGAAGAGCGGGCCGAGGCCATCGGAGGCCTGCGTCGAAGACGGCGAGGAAACCCAGAGCTTGCGGAAAAGCGCATTGCCGAGCTTGAAATTCTGCTCTTCCTCGAAGGGGATATTGGCCGAAATATGCGAGAAACTGTCTTCGGTAACCGGATCGATCGAGGTCGTCGCACCCGCCTGCATCGCTTCGTATTGCTCGGCCTTGGAAAAATCCCTGGTCGGCCGGGTGACGTCGGCGACACGTGTCAGATCGGCGTCGGAGAGGTCGGTGCGTGTCGTCGGCAGATCGAAACCGGCGGCGATCGTTGCGGAAAAACCGGCAAGCGTGGCGCAGAGCGCTGCGCGGGCGATCAATCGGCGGGCCGGGGCATGCGACATTTCAGGGTTCGGGCCGCTCCGTCATCGAAGCGGCCCGCCTTTTTGCTTATTTGAAGACGGCGTTAGGATTATCCAAGCTGTCGGAACCTTCAAGCTGAACCGTGCCGAGATCGAGTGCGGCAATAACGCGCTGTACCGATTTCGTCTGGTCGATCAGCCCGTCGATGGCGGCCTGGACGACGGCATTGCCTTCCTTGTTGCCCTCGCCGATCATCTGGTCGTACTTCTCGACCGTCTCGCCGCGCTTCGCCATGGCGTTCATCGCGTCGAGCGTCTTGTTGAGCTTGCCTTCCATCTCGGCATCGAGCGCCTTGTCCTTGGCGGCCACCAGATCGTGCAGCGACGGGCCGCTGAGCTTGGTGCCGTCGACGCGGGTATAGTTGCCGGTATAGGCGGCGGCGATGCCGATCGCGTCGTTCAGATGCGAGTTGTAGGTATTGTCGGAGAAGCAATCATGCTCTTCCTCAGGGTCGTGCAGCAGCAGGCCGAGCTTCATGCGCTCGCCGGCAAGCTCGCCATAGGAGAGCGAACCCATGCCAGTCAGGATCGCAACCAGACCGGCCTTCGCGTCGGCTTCGACATTTTTCGTCGCAGCGCCGTCCGCCTTCCAGTTGTCGGTCATTTCCTGCAGGTCGGAAACCAGCAGGGTGGAGGCGGATTTCAGATATTCGGCGCGGCGGTCGCAATTGCCGTGCGTGCAGTTCTTGAGGTCGTAATCGGTTGCCGGGCGGTCACCGGCGCCGGGTCCCGTGCCGTTCAGATCCTGGCCCCAGAGCAGGAATTCGATGGCGTGGTAGCCGGTCGCGACATTGGCTTCGATGCCGCCGGCCTCGGCAAGCGTGCCGGAGAGGAATTCCGGCGTCAGCTTGGAGGCGTCGACATCCTTGCCGTCGATCTTGATCGTCTTGTTGGCGATGACATTGGCGACATACAGCGAATTTTCGTCGCTCTCGGTGCCGTAGGAGGGATCTACATAGTCGATCAGGCCTTCATCGAGCGGCCATGCATTGACCTTGCCTTCCCAGTCGTCGACGATCGGATTGCCGAAGCGATAGACTTCCGTCTGCTGATAGGGAACGCGCGCCTTGATCCAGGCGTCCCGGGCGGCCTTCAGCGTCTCGTTGGTGGGCGCCTTCAGGAAGGCGTCGATCGCGGCGTCGAGCGCCTTCGCCGTTGTCAGCGAGTCTTCGTATTTCGCATGCGCCACCTCGGCATAATGTTTGACCACGGCGGCGGCATCGGTTTCGGCATGCGCGGGAAGGGCGAGCAGGGCGGCGGGGGCAATCGCCAGCACGGCTGCGCGGAATGTATTGAGCTTCATGATCCTCTCCTGTGACGGATCTTCCGTCTAAATCGGGCTCCGTCTCTTCGCGCAAAAGCAAACTGGTGTCAAACACTCTAGTTTGGAATGATTTTAAGATGAGCGCTTGCTGCAAGATCGACTCTTTCGCAGCACATTTGCCCGAAAAACCGGCGGAATTCGCGGCTCTCGTTCACCTCGAAGTGCGTCTGGCGCCCTCAGCCCTTGCGCTGCATGCGGCAGAAGAAGAAGCCGTCCGTGTCGGTAGAAGCAGGCGTCAGCGTCACCGTCAGCCCGTCGGAAGAGTGCGGGCGCGGGGCGTCTTTGCCGAACAGGCCATCCCAGGCGGGCAGGGCGCTGACGATCTGGAAATCGGGATTGTCGGCCGTGAAGCGGCGCACCTGTTCCTCGTTCTCCTGGGGCAGCACCGAGCAGGTGACGTAGATCAGCTCGCCGCCCGGTTTGACGAAGCCGCTTGCCTGCGCCAGCGCGTCCTGCTGCTGGGCGGTGCGCTCGTCGAGGTTCTTCGCCGTCAGCCGCCATTTCGTGTCCGGCCGGCGGCGCCATGTGCCGGTGCCGGTGCAGGGCGCGTCGACCAGCACCTTGTCGCAGCGCCCGGCAAGGCCCGAAAGGCCCCTGGGGTCGTCATGCACCTGGACATTGCGGGTGCCCGCCCGCTTCAGCCGCTCGATGATCGGCGCCAGCCGTTTGCGGTCGGCGTCATAGGCGTGAACCTGTCCCTTGTTCTGCATGGCGGCCGCCATGGCGAGCGTCTTGCCGCCGCCGCCGGCGCAATAGTCGAGAACCTGGTCGCCCTCCTTGGCGAGCACCAGGTCGGCGACGATCTGCGATCCCTCGTCCTGAACTTCGAACCAGCCTTTCTGGAACGAAAGCTCGGCCGTCACGTTGGGTAGGCGCGAGGCGCCTTCGCCGGCGGCAATGCGGATACCGTAGCGGGCGATCTTCGCCGCCTGCGCGCCGGCTCTTTCGAGCGCCTTGACGGCCTTGTCGCGGGAGGACTTCAAAATGTTGGCGCGCAGATCAAGCGTCGGTCGCGCCGCGAGCGCCTGTGCCTCGGCAAGCCAGCCGGCGCCGAAGGCCTGTTCGAGGGAGGGTTGGACCCATTCGGGAATATCGCCGCGGATATGCGGCGGCGCGTCGTCGAGGAGGCGGTTTGCAAAGGCGTCCGCGGCATCGGCGCTCAGCGGCGCCGGCGCGAATTTGTCGTCCGCCAGTTCGGCGGCAAGACTGTCGGGTGTGAAACCCCATTGGCGGAACATGACGGCGTGGGCAATGGCTGCGGCACTGTCATCGTCCATCAGCCAGGCATGGGAAAGCCGCATGCGCAGGGCGTCATAGACGATGTTGCCGATCGCGGCACGATCGCCGGAACCGGCGAAACGGTGCGCAAGGCCCCAGTCCTTCAGCGCGTCGGCGACGGGCCGCTTGCGGGCATCGATATCCGCGAGCACAGAAATCGCCCCTTCGAGGCGGCCGCCCAGACGCATTCACAAGTCTCCTGTTGCCATGCCTGCGAAGGATCCCGTCCGCCGCGACAGTCGCGGGATGGATTGTTCGCAAGTCTCAACCGCGTGGTAACCGCGATTGACGGCAAGAGCAAGCGCCGCTGACGGCGCAGCCAGTTGCTAAGCCTCAGCTGACCACCTCGGCTGCCAGCTTTTAGCTGATCACCTCGGTTGTCAGCTTTAGCTGATCACCTGGTAGCAGACCTTCGCCGTGCCGGAGCTCACCATGCCGATGTTCTGCGCCGCTGCGCGCGACAGGTCGATCACCCGGCCGCGGATGAACGGACCGCGATCGTTGATGCGAACGACGACGGTGCGGCCATTGTTGCGGTTGGTGACCTTAACCTTGGTGCCGAAGGCAAGCGAACGATGCGCGGCAGTCAAGATGGCAGGGTTCATACGTTCCCCGGAAGCAGTTTTGGAGCGAAGTGCGTACCATGAAGCACCGCCGCAGCCATTTCCAGCAAAACTCTCCGCCGGAAGCAAGGAAGAGCAGGCTGCAATAGTTACGGCAGCGATAATAGAACGACGTATTTTCTTCAAAACAGAGTATCCCTCAACTATTGAACTCAACGCCTCTGCAGGCGGCGGGGCTTAAATCTGTTAAAAAGTGGCGAAAAAGTGCCGCACCAGTTCACGGAATATTACAATCTGTAACATTCGTGAGGCCATTGATAAAATATGAGAATTTGCCGCGTGCGGCAAAATGTGGAAAAAACGCAATGAAATCAGCTAAAATTCAAATGATTTTTCCGAAGAAATTTTAAACTTCCCAGCCTTCACAAAAATCACGAAATATTTTTTCGAGCTTTGCCATATTCGCTGCCACATTTGCGCAAATTCAAAGGCCGTTAACCATGATATGCGGCGAGAATTGTTCTGCCAAATGCAGAAAGTAGGAATTTCCTACTCATTTCGGGTGATCGCCCGGCCGCCTCAAGCGGGCCTGGTCTAACCGCGCCAGCGTCCATCCTGCCACAATTGCGCAAGTGACATCGGGTAGTCGGGGAAGGAGAATTCGAAGCCGGAGGCCTTGAGTTTCGCATTCGAAACCCGCTTGTTCTCGCCGTAGAAGGAGCGCGCCATCGGCGTCAGCTCGGCGGTTTCGAAGGCCTGCTCCGGCGGCGGTTCGACGCCCATCAACCGCGCTGCCTCGACGATCACGTCCTGCGGCGGGCCGGGCCGGTCGTCGGTGATATTATAGATGCCGCCGAGGCGATGGTCTGACAGGAAACGGGTCGCCGCACCGATATCCTCGACGCGGATGCGGTTGAACACCTGGTCCTTCTTGATCAGCCGCCGCGCCGTGCCCTTGTCCAAATTGCAGAAGGCATTGCGTCCCGGCCCGTAAATGCCGGAAAGTCGAAGCACCGCCGCCGGCACGCCGCATCTCTCGCCCATTGCCAGCCAGCCCTCTTCCGCCTCGAGCCGCTCCTTCGAGCGCCCGGAGACGGGCACACACGGCGTTTCCTCGTTGATCCACCCGCCCTTGTGGTCGCCGTAGACGCCGACGGTGGAGAGATAACCGATCCATTCGAGGCCGGACGGCAGGTTTGCGCCGTCTTCGCCGAGCAGCCGTAGCAGCGGGTCGGCCTTTCCCGGTGCGATCGACTGCACGAGATGGGTGACATCGGCCAGAGCCCGGCGCAACCCGTCGTCCATGGTCTCGCCGTCGAAAAGGAAGGCTTCGACGCCGTTCTGCAGGAGCGCGTCCATCTTGTCGGCCGAGCGCGTGGTGCCGGAAATGCGTACCCCGTCGCCGGCGAAGGCCTTGGCGATCGCCGTGCCGGAATAACCGCAGCCAAAAATCATCACATGCATCATCTTACTCCCGCCAGCCGCCATTCAGTCAGCACGTCGTCGTCAGTTTCATCGGCTCGTTGTGTCGCAAGGCTTGAAAATGCGCCAGCCTCCATCAGCCGTGACAGCGCCCACACTGCCATTCCCCGCACCACCGGCGAGGCATCGCCGGCGAGCAGCTGACATTGGGCGATAAGAGCCTTCTCGCCGGAATTGCCGGCGGCGATCAGCACATTGCGGATAAAGCGATCGCGGCCGATTCGTTTCACCGGCGAGCCGCTGAAGAAGGCGCGGAAGGCGGCATCGTCAAGCGTCAGCAGAAAGGCAATCGACGGCTCCTGCAGATCGTCCCGCGCCTTCAGCTTCATCTCGGAGGCCGCACTTGCGAACTTGTTCCACGGGCAGGCGGCGAGACAATCGTCGCAGCCATAGATGCGATTGCCGATCAGCGGCCTGAGATCGGCGTCGATCGGCCCCTTGTGCTCGATGGTGAGATAGGAGATGCAGCGCCGCGCATCGATCTGGTAAGGCGCGGGAAAGGCGGCCGTCGGGCAGGCGTCGAGGCAGGCGCGGCAGGAGCCGCAATGATCGGCCTCTTCGGCGTCGACGGCGAGATCGGCGGTGGTGAACATGCTGCCGAGAAACAGCCAGGAGCCGTGCGTGCGGCTGACGAGGTTGGTGTGCTTGCCCTGCCAGCCGAGGCCGGCCGCCGCCGCCAGCGGCTTTTCCATCACAGGCGCGGTATCGACGAAGACTTTGACGTCGGCGCCGGCCCGCGCCGCAAAACGCGTGGCGATCTCTTTCAGCCGGCCCTTGATGATGTCGTGATAATCGCGGTTGCGGGCATAGACTGAGATCGCCGCCTTCTCAGGCTTGGCGAGAACGCCGCGCGGATCTTCCTCCGGGGCGTAGTTGAGGCCGAAGACGACGACGGACCGCACCTCGCTCCAGAGCGTGCGCGGATCGCCGCGCCGCTCGCGCGTCTCCGCCATCCACTCCATCGTCCCATGCCGCCCGGCATCGATGAACTGGCCGAGGCGCTCTTTGGCTTCGGGAATCGCGTCGGGCCGTGTGATGCGGCAGAGATCGAAGCCCTTGGCGGCAGATTCCGCCCGCACGAACAGGGTCAAATTGTCGCGGCGGCGGCGCTCTTTGTCATCTCTATCGGCTTCGGGCATGAAAAGCCCTCGTCAGAAATCCAGATCGGCATAATGCGATACCGGCGTGAGGCCGCGCACCCGCTCGGTCAGCATCGGCCGGAAGGAGGGGCGCGATTTCAGCCGCTGGTACCAGTCCTTGACGACGGGCGCGTCCGCCCAGTCGATTTCGCCGAGATAATCGAGGATCGAGATCGAGGCCGCGGCGGCAAGGTCGGCATAGCTCATCCGCTCGCCCGCCAGCCATTGGCGCGAGCCGGCAAGCCAGGTGAGATAGCGCATATGCTGGCGGATATTCGCGCGAGCCGTGCGCAAAATCTTCGAATCCGGGGCTCCGCCGCCCTGATCGGCGGTCATCTGCAACTTGTAGACACGCTCGCGAGCGAGCGGCTTGGTCACGTCGTTTTCCATCTTCTGCATGAACCACTCGCTCAGCCGGCGGATTTCCGCCCGCTGGAAAGGGTCTTCGGCGAGCAGCCGCCGGTCGCGCTTCAGCACGCCGTGCGTCTCATCCAGATATTCGGATATGACGGTGGCGCCACAGAGTGCGCGCATGCTGTCGTCGACATAAACAGGCAGCGTGCCGGCCGGGTTGAGCGCCAGGAAGTCCCGGCGCTTCTCCCATGTCTGCTCCTCGATCAGATCCGCCTGATAGCCGTATTCGGCCAGGATCAGCCGGACGAAGCGAGATGCGGATGACATGGGATGATGATAAAGCGTGGGCATCGATACTCGAGCTTCGTGATTGCTGTTACAGGACTGTGTGGCAGCTCAGTTATAGCGCCCTAGTCATGACTCATTGGTTGAAGCTATAGGAGCTTGGCCCCGCCAATACAAGCGAATCGGATTTTACGCCATCTGACAATGGCGAGATACGGTCTAGCGAACGAATGGAAGCGGCGGCCTGATCGACCCAAGCGGTCAGGCCCGACCGACCTTTAAACGGAGACAATGTATGGATTATATCAATGCTGCGCTTCTCGGTATCATCGAGGGGATTACCGAGTTTCTGCCGATCTCGAGCACCGGCCATCTGATCATTGCGGAACAATGGCTCGGCCACCGGTCGGACATGTTCAACATCGTCATCCAGGCCGGCGCCATCCTCGCCGTCACCATCATCTACTGGCGCCGCCTGCTGGATCTGGTGCTTGGCTGGCGGGAGCCTGAGAATCGCGATTATGCCGCCAAGCTGATCGTCGCCTTTCTCATCACCGCAATCCTCGGGCTTGTCGTCAAGAAACTCGGCTTCGAGCTGCCGGAGACGGCCACACCGATCGCCTGGGCGCTGATCATCGGCGGTTTCTGGATGATCTTTGCCGAATGGGCCGCGGCGCGCAAAGCTCCCCATAAGGAGATCACCTGGCTCGTCGCCATCCTGGTCGGTATCGCCCAGATCGTTGCTGGCGTCTTCCCGGGAACGTCGCGCTCCGGCGCTACGATCTTCGTCGCCATGCTGGCCGGCACCGGCAACCGCGCCGCTGCGACCGAATTCGCCTTTCTCGTCGGCATCCCCACA
The DNA here is from genome assembly GCF_001854685.1 of Rhizobium sp. RSm-3. Classification (NCBI taxonomy): domain Bacteria; kingdom Pseudomonadati; phylum Pseudomonadota; class Alphaproteobacteria; order Hyphomicrobiales; family Rhizobiaceae; genus Rhizobium; species Rhizobium sp. RSm-3. The sequence goes on from NZ_MAWZ01000001.1 coordinate 309,986, forward strand.
ATGTATGCCGCCAGCGGCTATGAATTGCTGAAGACCTTCAAGGACGGCGGCGCGGCTAACGAAGACTGGACAGCGCTCGGCATCGCCTTCGTTGTCTCCACGATCGTCGCGTTCATCGCCGTCAAATGGCTGCTGGCCTATATCAGAAGCAACCGGTTCACGCTGTTTGCCGTCTACCGCATCATTCTCGGCGTCCTGCTGCTCGGCATGGCCGCAACCGGCCTGATCGCCTAAGACATTCCCAACGCCTTGCATTCGCGCGGCTCCCAGGCGCGAATGCAAGGTGCCGCGTCGAGCTTGCGAGCAGGCACGCGATTGCCAGCCAAGGGCGCCTTATTTCCAGATAGCAATATAAAGAGATAGGTGCCTGCTGCTGTTTTGAAGCGGGCAAGACCGGGCGTTGACCTTGGAGCGTCCTGCTTCAGGCGCTCCGACTGCTACGTGTCTTTATGAAAGATGCCGGCGGCAAGGCCGGCCTTTCGTCAATGGCTGATCGAAGCCGTCGAGCAAGGATCGACGCCGTAGGCCGGCGAACAGCCACCCTTCACTGCTGCGACCGAGCCGGACGCAACGAAGGAGCCTGCAAGGATAACCAGCGCCGCACACGCAAACAGGAGCGCGATTGACTTGCCCATCGAGAAATGCCTTTCACAGTGATTGCCGCACGCGATCCCAAGCGTTGAGTCCGTTGGAAGACGCGCGGGCTTGGTAGTCAGTGGAATGGCAAATAGCAATAAACGTTCCTGCTAAATTTGGCGTTAATTCCACAAAATTTCCGATGCGTCTTTTATGCAACGGCACTTGGTATGACTGGCACAACAACATTTCAAACTTGCGCCGGCTTTGCTTGAGCCGACAAAAGAAAACGCCGTCCGCGGCATGCGCGAACGGCGTCGTTCCGACGGTTCAAAAATTGGTCAGGCGGCCTTGCCGGTGCCGGTATACTGGCCGTGCGGACGATAATGCACAAGATAGGAGCCGAGCACCGATGCGGCCATGGTCGGCGCAATGCCGAGGCCCTGCAACGTACGACCTTCCGACTCGGCCGCAGCGGAAACGATGTTGTCGTGCTTCAGCATGCGCACCTGATCCGGCGTGATCGGCGGCGTTATGAAGGGGATCAGCGAGGCGATGCTGCCGATCATCGACGCAATACCGAAGGGCAGGGAGACCAGCGGGTTCTTGCGGCACGTCACCTTCAGCATCATCTCGAGACATTCGCGGAAGCTCAGCACCTCGGGTCCGCCAAGCTCATAGATCTTGCCGCCGGCGACCTTGCCGTCGACGGCGCGGGCGACGGCCTCGGCGACATCCTCGACATAGACGGGCTGGAATTTCGTCTTGCCACCGCCGACCAGCGGCAGGACCGGCGACATGCGGGCCATGTCGGCAAACTTGTTGAAGAAGCTGTCCTCCGGGCCGAAGACGATCGACGGGCGGAAGATCACCGCATCGGGCTTGACGGAGAGGATGGCGGTTTCGGCGCGGCCCTTGGTGCGGCCATAGCCGGACTCGGAATGGGCATTGGCGCCGATCGCCGAAATATGGGCGAGCGTGGCGCCGGCGCCGCGGGCCGCTTCAGCGACCGCACGCGCGCCGAATTCCTGCACGGCGTCGAAGGTGTTGCGGCCGGTCTCATGCAGAATGCCGACGCAGTTGACGACATGATCAGCACCGTCGACGGCGCGGTCGATCGAGCTGCGATAGCGCAGATTCGCCTGCACGAAGGAGATCTGGCCGACATTGCCGAGCGGCTGCAGGAAGCCGGCAAGATCGGGACGGCGCACGGCGACCCGAATATTGTAACCGCGCTTGGCGAGCGCCCGGACCACGTGCCTGCCCACAAAGCCGGACCCTCCGAATACGGTGACGAGCGGCGGCAGGTTGGCAAGGGTCATGGCAGGCTCCTCGAAAGGCTTGGCGGGATGCTGTATCGGCTCCGTCTTAGCCCAATCCCGGCGCGACGGAAAGGCCCATCGCACTGTCGGTTTTTGCAGATGCGAAGTTGCGTCAGAAACGGCGCACTGCGTTCTAGACGCCCTCGACGACGACCATTTCCGCGTCCGCCACTTCCTGGCGGATTTTCGCGGCGATCTGGTATTCCGGTGAATTATAGCAGTCGACCGCATGCTGCATCGAGGGGAATTCGATCACGACGTTGCGAGCGCGCGGCCTTCCCTCGAGTTCGGTGAAGGCGCCGCCGCGCGCCAGGAAATTCGCGCCGTATTTTTCGAAAGCCGGCTTGGCCGCCGCCACGTAATCCTTGTAGCGCTCGGCATCGCGAACGTCGACGCGGGCGATCCAATATCCCTTGGCCATGATCTTCTCCCTTTCGCGTTGGTGTCTGTCAGCGGTTTGCCGGCCAGCGCGCAGCAACCATTTCGTTGAGCACGGCGCGGGCGGCATGCCGGGGATCGGGTGCCTTGACGATCGGCCGGGCAACGACGAGATGCGTCGCCCCCGCCTTCAGCGCGTCGAACGGCGTCATCACCCGCTTCTGGTCGCCATGGTCGCTGCCCGTCGGGCGAATGCCGGGGGTGACGATCGCCATGTCGGGGCCGACGATCTCGCGCACCTCGGCCGCCTCAGCCGCCGAGCAGACGATGCCGCCCATGCCGGCCGCGCGCGCCTGTCCGGCGCGGCGCAGCACCAGGCTGTGCGGATCCTGGCTGTAGCCGGCGTCGGCAAGGTCTTCGGCATCCATCGAGGTCAGCACGGTGACGCCGAGCAGGCAGAGGCCGGAGCCGGCAGCCGCCTCGACCGCCGCCTTCATCGCTTTGGGATAGGCATGCAGCGTCAGCATCGACATGCCCATCTTGGCGATGTTCTCGACGCCGGAGGCAACGGTGTTGTCGATGTCGAGCAGCTTCATGTCGAGAAAGACCTTCTTGCCGCTTGCGGCAAGGTCGCGGGCAAATTCAAGGCCGCCGGCAAAGACCAGCTGATAGCCGATCTTGTAGAAGAGAATGTCGTCGCCGAGCGTGGAAACCAGTTTTTCCGCCTCGCCGATCGTTGGAACATCCAGGCCGACGATCAGCCGCTCGCGTGCGTCCATTTCAAGTCACCCCCTCCAGTCTTCGATGGGTGTCCAGTCGCATGTCAGGGCCAGATCCGCAAGGCCGAAAGCATAGAGATTGCCGCCGCCGGCCGGCTGGTCGCGATCGCGGCCGATCGGCCTGCCGGCCAGATGGCATTTGAGCAGCGTGCCGACGCCGCCATGGCCGACGAAGGCGATCGGCGCTGTCGCATCATGGGCGGCAAGAACGGTCTTCACCGCCGTAACGATGCGGGCCTGCGCATCGACGGCGCGCTCCCAGCCTTTGAAGCTTTCCTCAGGATGGGCGAAAAACCAGTCGGCCGCCTCTTCGAATTGCGGCGGCGGCAGGAAGCCGGTGGCCGAGCGGTCGTTCTCGTGCATGGCGTGAACGACCTCGATCGTCACGCCGGAGGCTGCCGCCAGAATTTCGGCCGTCTCGATCGCCTTCGTCTCGTCGCTGGAGACGATGCGCCGCAGCTTGCCGGCCCAGTCGCTCTCCGCCGCCCTGCGTGCTCGCGCCGCACCGAGATCGGAAAGCCCCCATTTCGGCACCGGCACCTCGGCGTCGATCCTTACTTGCGGATGGGTGATGTAGAGCCCGAACATCAGCCGCGCCGGTACATCCAGAGCTGTGCCGGCGGAATGTTGCGCATGACGAAGTCGAAATGCTGAATATGGTAGCGGTCGGGATTGGCGGCGATCGGCGAGATCGCGCCATAGGAGATCTGCACCACCGGCCGGCCGGGGGGCAGGCGGTCGAGCAGGCTTTCGAGCAGCGCAACGCGCATCGCCATCGGAAAGTTCAGGAGCGGTATGCAGGAGATGACGCAATCGAACGTCCGGTCGCCGAATGCACCCAGCGTGGCCTGGAGATCGAAGGCGTCGCCGTTGATGAAGTGCACACCGGGATAGGCGCGCTGCAGATGCTGGTGGAAATCCGTCGAATATTCGATCGCCACCAGATTGTCCGGCTTCACGCCGCGGCCGAGGATGGCTTTGGTGATGGCGCCAGTGCCCGGGCCAAGTTCGAGCACCGGCAGCCCGGAATGCATGTCGATGACGCTTGCCATGCGCTTGGCGGTAATCGAGGAGGTCGGCACGATCGAACCGACCGTCTTCGGCCCCTGCATCATGCCCCGGAAGAAACGGATTTCCTCATCGAATCTCTTGCCGAAGTGTTCCTTGACCTTGACCCTTAAGCGCATTCTCCACCCATCCGCATGTTGATCGACTGTCTTAATATGCCGCTTGTCGCTGTCGGGACAAGGATTTTCGCAACAAGGACATCGGCATCAACAACTCATGCGGCTTTCGGCGCCGATCGCGGCACGAGACCGGCAAGCCTTTCGCTGAGATGCTCGGCGTCGACAGGCGCGCGCAGCTTCTTGTCGGTATTGTCGAAATAGAGATAGACGTCGCGGCCCTTGTTGGACGCTGCGAGCGGCGCCAGCACCCGCGTCGCATTTTTCGGTTCACCGTCGGTTGCCCAGGCGCGGACGCGTTCGGCCCAAAGGTCGAGTGCCTCGTCCTCATAGCCGCTGACATAGAGTTGTTCGGAACCATGCAGGCGGCAATAAACGAAATCGGCGGTGATATCCATCAGCAATGGCCATTCCACCGTGTCGGCGCAGACGAGGGCGACATTATGTCGCCGGAGCATTTCGATGAAGGCGGGAGAGCGGAAGCTGTCGTGGCGGATTTCGAGCGCATGGCGGAGCGGCTGATCGCCATCGCTTCGAAGCCAGGCGCGGCCTTTGACGTGCCCGTCATGCCGCTTGGCGAGTGCTTCAGCCGCATCGCGGTCCTGCGGCAGCAGCGCCAGAAAATTTTCGAAAAGATCGGGATCGAAGGCCATGTTCGGCGGGAATTGCCAGAGGATCGGCCCAAGCTTGGGGCCAAGCCGCAGCAGGCCGGAGGCGAGAAAATTGGCGAGTGCCGTCTCGATCTCGCGCAGCCGCAGCATATGGGTGATGAAGCGCGGCCCCTTGACCGCGAAGACGAATTTCTCGGGTGTTTCGTCGCGCCAGCGGCCGAAGCTGTCCGAACGCTGCAGGCTGTAGAAAGTGCCGTTGATCTCGATCGACGGGAAGCGCCGGGCGGCATAGGAAAGTTCCTGCTTCTGCGGCAGGCCTTCCGGATAGAATTGGCCGCGCCAGGGCGCATAAGTCCAGCCGGATACGCCGATGCGCACCGTTCCCGCCTTTTTCGTCATCGGATCCTCCGTTTTCACAGGAGGAGCAATCCTCCGCCGTCACAGGAGGAAAAACGGAGCCGGCCGGCCTTCGTTCCCGTCAGACGCGCATCGGCATCAGCACGTAGAGCGCATCGTCGCCCGCCGTATCGCGGATCAGCGTCGGCGAGCCGGCATCGGCCAGCAGGAAGATCGCTTCCTCGCCGGAAAGCTGCGCGGTGATGTCGAGCAGGTATTTGGCATTGAAACCGATTTCCATCGCATCCGTGTCGTAGCCGACGGCCACTTCTTCGGTTGCGCTGCCGGAATCCGGATTGTTGACGGTCAGCATCAGCTGCCCTTCGGACAGCGCCAGCTTCACGGCGCGGCCGCGCTCGGAGGAAATGGTGGAGACGCGATCGACGGCCTGGGCGAAGGTCGTGCAGTCGACACGCATTTCCTTGTCGTTGCCCGTCGGGATGACCCGCTGGTAATCCGGGAAGGTGCCGTCGATCAGCTTCGAGGTCATGACGATCGAGCCGATGGTCAGGCGGATCTTGGCATCGGAGACCTCGACGGTCACCGTCACCTCCGGATTGTCGACCAGCTTCTGCAACTCGCCGACCGTCTTGCGCGGAATGATGATGCCCGGCATGCCTTCAGAGCCGGAGGGCGCATCGACATCGGCGCGCGCCAGCCGGTGACCGTCGGTGGCAACGGCCCTCAGCTTCAGGTCGCCCTTGCTCTCGATCGTGTGGAAGAAGATGCCGTTGAGATAATAGCGCGTCTCCTCGGTCGAGATCGCGAACTGCGTGCGGTCGATCAGCATCTTCAGATCGGTCGCCTTCAGCTTGAAGGAATGCGTGAAGGTGCCGGCGGTCAGATCGGGAAAGTCGGATTCCGGCAGGCACTGCAGCGAGAATTTCGAGCGGCCGGACTGCACCGTCATCGAGCCGCCGTCGGCGCTGGTGGCGAGCAGCACTTCCGAGCCGTCGGGAAGCTTGCGCACGATATCGTAGAGAAGATGGGCCGGAACGGTTGTGGCGCCCGGCTGCTCGACGCTTGCCGGCGTCGCCTCGGTGATTTCGAGGTCGAGGTCGGTCGCCTTCATGTCGAGGTTCTGGCCGTCGGCCTTGAGCAATACGTTGGACAGGATCGGGATCGTGTTGCGACGTTCGACCACGCGGTGCACGTGGTTCAGCGATTTCAACAGGTTTGACCGCTCAATAGTAATACGCATGGAATGCTACCGCTTTCGACCGTGACTGTCCGGGCGCATCGAGCACCCGAAGAATGCTTTCCCGGCCTGAGACCGGAGGAGTGGACGGGCAAAATGGCAGACTTCAGCATCGGATTGCAAGAGGCATGGAGGGCCAAGCGCCTGCATTTGCGGTTTTCCCGGGCAATTCTCACAGAAATCCGAACCCTTGCCGAAGCCGTGCCGCTCGCCCATAAAGGCGCGATGACGGCGGGACGAAAGCAAATGGCATGAATGAGGAAACGACAGAGCAGGCCGCCACCCGGCGAAGCTTCCGCCTGCACAATATGGCGGTGCCGGCGCGGCCGCTGGAGCCGGCGCTTTATCTGGTCGCCACCCCGATCGGCAATCTCGGCGATATCACCCTGCGCGCGCTGGAAACGCTGGCCGGCGCCGATGTGCTCGCCTGCGAGGATACGCGCGTCACCCGCGTGCTGCTCGACCGTTACGGCATCCAGAACCGGCCCTTCGCCTATCACGAATACAATGCCGACGAGGCCGGCCCGCGGCTCCTCCAGGCGCTGGAGGCCGGCCGCTCGGTGGCGCTCGTGTCGGATGCCGGCACGCCACTGGTCTCCGATCCGGGCTATCGGCTGGCGCAGCAGGCGATTGCGGCAGGTTACCGCGTCATCCCCATTCCCGGCGCCTCGGCGCCGCTCGCAGCCCTTGTCGGCTCCGGCCTGCCGAACGATGCCTTTCTGTTTGCCGGTTTCCTGCCGGTCAAGGACAAGGCCCGCCGCGACCGTCTCGGCGAACTCGTCGCGGCTCCCGCGACACTGATCTTCTTTGAATCGCCGCATCGCATCGGCGCCACGCTTCTTGCTGCCGCCGACGTGCTGGGAAGTGCGCGGCCCGCCTCCGTCTGCCGCGAACTGACCAAGACCTATGAGGAGTTCCGCCGCGGCACGCTTGGCGAGCTTGCCGCACACTACCAGCAGGTGGAAAACGTCAAGGGCGAGATCGTCCTCGTCGTCGGCCCGCCGGAGCCGGTGGAAACGCCGGAGGCCGATGTCGAAGCTGTGCTGGCCGATCTCGCAAAAACGATGCCGACGGCCAAGGCCGCGACCGAGGCCGCCCGTCTCACCGGCCTGCCGCGCAAGGTGCTCTACCAGCGCCTGCTGGAACTGAAGGGCGCCGATGGGCGATAGGGATCTCACCGCCCTGAAAAGGAAAGCGCAGCGCCGGGGCCTGATGTCGGAATATGTCGCCGCCGTCTTTCTGATGCTGAAGGGTTACCGCATCCTGGCACTACGCCACCGCACCCGCCTCGGCGAGATCGATATTATTGCCCGCAAGGGCGATCTCGCCGTCTTCGTCGAGGTCAAGGCCCGCCATGGCGAGGCGGCGGCCGTCGACGCCGTCTCCGCCGCCGCCCAGAAGCGCATACGGGCGGCAAGCGATCTCTGGCTCGCCCGCCAGGCGGATCAGGCCCGTCTTTCCCAGCGTTATGATATCGTCGCGGTCATGCCGGGCCGGCTGCCGCGGCACTTTCCCGACGCCTTCTGACCTCCTGCGACCATCGGCTTTCCCGATCGTTAAAATTTTAGCGCCGGCGTGAACCAGGTTCTTACGACTGTCTGTTACCCAAATCTCGGTTGGGATAAAGATTTGGGGGTTGTTTCATGGCCTGGAAGCTGATGCTTGCAAGTGCGGTCGCCATGGCCGCGCGCTCGGTGCCTTATGCCGTGGCGAAGCCGGCCGGCAAATCCTTTGTCGCCCATGCGAGCGATCTCCTGCCGCTGAAATCGACGCCGATCAATCCGGACTGGATCGTCAGCGGCAATCCGCAGGCCCGCACCGCCGAACATTCGCGCGGTCATGACGAGGCCTCGCTGACGGCGATCTGGGATTGCACATCAGGCGAATTCCGCTGGTATTTCGGCTGGGACGAGACCGTTATGATCCTCGAAGGCGAGGTCCATATCACCGCCGAGGACGGCACCGAACGCACACTCTGCGCCGGCGATGTTGCTTTTTTCGCCGGCGGCACCTGGGCGAGCTGGCGAGTCGACAATTATGTCCGCAAGGTCGCCTTCCTGCGCAAGCCTTTCCCCAAGCCGCTGGCGATCGCCTATCGCCTCCGCAACATGCTGCGCAATGGCGGCAATCAGGGCATCGCCGCCTGAAAAGCGCGGCCAATCATGTGCTAATCCGGCTGCGGCGGGGCGGTCGTTTCCCCCTCTAATACCTCGCAGGCAAACAGGATCGGATTGTCGAGCTCAGGCGCGGTTTGTTTGTTCAACAGAACGGCGACCGCGGCGGCGGCGACGTCCTGGATCGGCTGCTTCACCGTTGTCAGGCGCGGCGTCGTCATGCTGGCGAGCGGGATGCCGTCGAAGCCGACGATGGAAAGGGCTGCAGGAACCGGAATTCCCAGATCATGCGCCGCCCGCATGCAGCCGATCGCCTGCTGGTCCGAACTGGCAAAGATCGCCGTCGGCCGCTCGTTGCGGGCGCGGGCCAGAAGATAGTTTCCAGCCGAGCGGCCGCTCTCATAATCGAAGGCCGCCTCGGCAATCAGCGGCGGTCCCGCCATTTTCGCGCTGCCGTCCGCCTGTTCCCCCGCCTGCTCGATTGCATCGAGATAACCCTTGAGGCGGTCGTTGGCGGGGACGGAGTGTCCGGGCCCTGAGATGAAGCCGATGCGGCGATGGCCGAGCTTCAGAAGGTGCTCGACGCCGAGGCGAACGCCGGCGCGGTGATCGGCGGCAATGCCGGAATATCCGGGCATAAGACGGTCGACGACGACGATCGGCAACCCTTTCGGCAGCTTGATCGTATGGAAGTCATTGCTGGGAACGAGAATGATGCCGTCGACCTTCCGGCTCGTCAGCTGCTTGATCCGATCGGCTTCCTTGGCCGCATGATCGAGCGAGGTCATGACGATGATATTATAGCCGTGATTGGCCGCCGCCTGTTCCGCCGATTGCACGAGTTCGGAGAAGAACGGATTGGTCAGATCCGGGATGACGATGCCGATCAGGCGGCTGACCTTGCTGCGCATGCTTCTTGCCGACGGGTCGGGAAGGTAACCCAGGTCCCTGATGATCCCTTCGACGCGCGCCCGCACCTCCTTGGTCACGGAGGGATGATCGTTCAAAACCCTGGAAACGGTGCCGGTGGAAACACCCGCAAGCTTGGCAACATCCCTGATCCCGACCTTTGACATGACTGAAATAGATGCCCTTCATTCTTCGTCTGAGCAACGCGCCCGAAGGCGCCTGATCCAGGCTTCCAGCTAATTGTCTTCAGGTCTCTAGTCAAAGGCCGTCTCTCTCGGTCGGCCGAATATGACAGCAGAGCCTGCCGAGAACCATGGAAACGGTTCATCAGGAATATGTCAATACGCGCTTGATACGGCGCCTGAGTCCTCTGTCTGGCGCGCTTTCGACCGCTTGACAATTCTCAACGGCGTGTTACCCATTTGTCGTTGGAAACGGTTCATTGCCGCGGGGCAACTCAGATGGAGCTGAGCAGAGGGCCGTTCAGGAGGAAAAATGTCCAATTTTAAGCGCGAATCCGTCTTGATCAATGCACCGCGCCGTGCGGCCTTGAAGGTCGGCCTTGCCGGCACCTTGCTGCTGGCGCTGTCCTGCAGCGTGTCGCCTGCCTTCGCGGCCGAGAAGCCGAAGGTCGGCCTGATCATGAAATCCTTGTCGAATGAGTTCTTCAAGCAGATGAAGGCCGGCGCCGACAAATATGCGGCCGAGAACAAGGACAAGTTCGATTTCAAAGCCGTCGGCATGAAGGACGAGCGTGACTTCGCCTCGCAGGTCGACGCCGTCGAGAACTTCGTCACCCAGAAATACGATATCATCGTCGTGGCCCCGGCCGATTCAAAGGCGATGGCAACGCCGCTGGCAAAAGCGGTCAAGGCCGGCGTCAAGGTCATCAACATCGACGTACCGCTCGATGCCGATGCCAAGAAGAAGGCCGGTATCGATCTGGCTTTCTTCGGGCCTGACAACAAGGAAGGCGCAAAGCTCGCAGGCGATGCGCTGGCCAAGGATCTCGGAGCCGGCGCCAAAGTGGTCATCCTCGAAGGCAACCCCGAGGCCGACAATGCCAAGGAGCGCAAGGAAGGCTTCGTGGACTCCGTCAAATCGGGTAAGCTCGAGCTTCTCGACAGCAAGACTGCCCATTGGGAGACCGAGGAAGCCAACACTGTCATGACGAATTTCCTGACGAAGTATAAGGATATTCAAGGCGTGATGGCCGCCAACGACTCCATGGCGCTCGGCGTCGTCAAGGCTCTCGATGCGGCCGGCCAGGCCGGCAAGATCAAGGTTGTCGGCTTCGACAACATCCCGCCGGTTCAGCCGCTGATCAAGGATGGCAAGATGCTCGCCACCGTCGAGCAGTATGGCGCGCAGATGGCGGTCATGGGCATCGACTATGGCATGCGCGAACTTGCCGGCGAAAAATTCACCGGCTGGGTCAAGACCGACGTCAAGCTCGTCACCTCTGCCGATCTGAAATAATCGGGATTTCCGACGACAGGACAAAGAGGCGCCGGCTTGCTGCTGGCGCCAACGACTACCAACCGATCGACGCGTTGATTGCTCCGGAGGAGGCTTGTTTCGAGCCTCTCCGATGCGCCTTCCGTGGAGGATCGCCTAATCGTGCATGAGGTCGACGTGTCAGACGCAGCAGATGACGACATCCTGAGGCTGGAAGGAATCGGCAAGCGCTTCCCGGGCGTCGTGGCGCTCAAGGACGTCTCGATGCGGATCGGCCGCGGCAAGGGGCATGTTCTCCTTGGCGAAAACGGCGCCGGAAAGTCGACGCTGATCAACCTGCTCGGCGGCGTCTTCAGGCCGGATGACGGTCACATCCTGTTCGACGGCAAGCCCTATCACCCGGCCTCGCCGCTGGAGGCGTTCAGGGCCGGCATCCGCGTCATTCACCAGGAACTGCATCCGCTATCCAACCTGACGGTGGCGGAAAATCTGCTGTTTGAGCATCTGCCGCGCCGATACGGCCTGGTAAACTACAAGGCGATGAACGCCAGGGCGGCCGAACTCCTCGAAGAGGTCGGCCTCGATGTCGCCCCGACGACGCTGGCAAGCAGCCTCAGCGTTGCGCAACTGCAGCTGGTCGAGATCGCCAAGGCGCTGTGTTACGAAAGCAAGCTTCTCGTTCTCGATGAACCGACCGCGACCCTGACCTCCAAGGAGGTCGATCGCCTGTTCGAAATTCTGAAGCGGCTGAAGGGTCGCGGCGTCACCACGCTTTATATCTCGCACCGGCTGGAGGAAATCTTCGACGTCGGCGACGATGTGACGGTGCTGCGCGACGGCCAGCATGTGATCACCCGGCCGCTGGCCGGGCTTGCTATTCCTGATATCGTCGAACTGATGGTCGGGCGCAAGCTTGCCGATCACGGCATCTTCAAAGGCGACAGCACGGTATCCGGCGAAGCGCTCGGTGTCTCCGGCCTGAAGGTGACGCGCAACAGCCCGGAACTGTCTTTTTCCGTGGCCAAGGGCGAAATCGTCGGCATCGCCGGCCTTGTCGGCAGCGGCCGCACCGAGGCGGTGCGCGCCCTCTTCGGCGCCGACGTCAAGGCATCGGGCGAAATCCGCCTGAACGGCGAGCCGGTCGAGATCAAATCGCCGAAGGATGCCGTTGCCGCCGGGCTGTGCCTGGCGACCGAAGACCGCAAGATGCAGGGCCTGATGCTCGACATGAGCTGCGCCCAGAATGCCACCATCACCGATCTCGCCAGGATCTCCCGCAACGGCCTGATCAACCGGAGAGCGGAGGACGATCATTCGCAACGCCTGGTGCGCGAACTGCGGATCAAGACCCCGTCCATCCATCAGGCGGTCAGAACCTTTTCCGGCGGCAACCAGCAGAAGGTCGTCATTGCCAAATGGCTGTTTCGCGGCCCCAAGGTGCTGATCTTCGATGAGCCGACCCGCGGCATCGACGTCGGCGCCAAGGCCGAGATCTATGAGCTTCTGTGGAAATTTGCCGCCGAGGGAAAAGGTGTGCTGGTGGTATCTTCGGATCTGCCGGAGCTGATCGGCATTTGCCATCGCATCATCGTTTTCTCCGACGGCAAGATATCCGGCGAAATCGCCCGCGAACAATTTGACGAGAGCAGGATCCTGTCGCTCGCTTACAAGGAGTACAGCCGTGTCCGCCAGCATTGAAAAACAGACCGAGGCAAAAGAGGCGCGCTTCTGGGACAAGCTTATCCGGATCTCGATGAAGGAGGCGGGCGTCGCCATTGCCCTCATCCTGATCCTGGCGTTTTTCTCGGCGACGGCGCCCTATTTCGCGACGCCGGAGAATTTCCTGAAGATCTTCGTGCAGATCGCCATCAACACCGTGCTTGCTGCCGGCATGACCTTCGTCATCCTCGTCGGCGGCATCGATCTTTCCGTCGGCTCGCTGCTGGCCCTTTGCACGGTGATCGGCGCCACGATCATGATCAACCCGGCCTTTTCGCCATGGCAGGCGATTATCCTCGCCTGTCTTGCTTCGATGGGCACGGGTGCTGCGCTTGGCGCCGTCAATGGCTGGATCTGCGAGAAGTGGAAGCTTCCCTCCTTCATCGTCACGCTCGGCATGCTGAATGTCGCCAGCGGCCTGGCCCGCGTCGTCAGCGACAATTCGACGATCACCGGCCTGCCGCAGCCTTTCGTCGATTTCGGCAACCTGATCTTCTGGGGCATACTCCCATCGATCTTCCTGATTGCCGTCGTCGTCGTCCTCATCGGCTGGTTCGTGCTGCGCTATACCGTCTTCGGCCGCTTCGTCTTTGCCATCGGCACGAATGAAGAGGCCGTCCGGCTCTCCGGACACCAGCCGAAAAAATACAAGATCGCCGTCTTCACCATCTCAGGGCTGACCGCCGGCATCGCCGCCATGGTCTATCTGCTCCGCCTCAATGTCGGCAGCCCGGTCGCCGGTATCGGCTACGAGCTGAACGCCATCGCCGCCGTCATCATCGGCGGCACCAGCCTCTCGGGCGGCAAGGGTTCGATCATCGGCACGCTGGTTGGCGCCTGCATTCTGCAGGTCCTGTCGACCGGATTGCAACTGCTCGGCGCCGACGACAATATCAAGCCGATCGTCATCGGCGCCGTCATCGTCCTTGCCGTCATTCTCGACAGCTATCGCGGCCGATTGATGCGGATACTCGAAACGCGGTGATCCATTCAAACGCCTGCAGCGCCGCTTGCGCGTCTGAAAAGACGCGCGGCGCTGTAGCGCCGGAAAGCCTGATTGACCGTTGCGTTTGATACCGGGCCGACCTACATCTGTCCGGCATTCAGCGAGGGACGGAAATGGCCAAGATCACCAATGTAGCGGTCCAGATGGATCATGTCGCCGGCATCAATATTGCGGGCGACTCCACCTTCGCCATGAGCCTGGAAGCCCAGGCGCGCGGCTACCGGCTGTTCCATTACACGCCCGAGCGCCTCAGCTTCCGCGACGGCAAGCTCTATGCCAGCGTCGAGCCGATGCTGCTGAAGGACGTCAAGGGCGATCATTTCGAGCTCGGCGCGCCCGAGCGCGTCGATCTCTCCACCATGGACGTGGTGCTGCTGCGCCAGGACCCGCCCTTCGACATGGCCTATATCACCTCGACGCATCTGCTCGAGCGCATCCACCCGAAGACCCTCGTCGTCAACGATCCGGCCTGGGTGCGCAATTCGCCGGAAAAAATCTTCGTCACCGAATTTGCCGACCTGATGCCGAAGACGCTGATCACCAAGGATCCGGCCGAGATCCGCCGCTTCCGCGACGAGATGGGCGATATCATCCTCAAACCGCTCTACGGCAATGGCGGCGCCGGCGTCTTCCATTCGACCCGCGATGACCGCAACCTCTCCTCGCTGCTCGAAATGTTCGGCCAGCTGTTCCGCGAGCCCTTCATCGCCCAGCAATATCTGCCCGACGTGCGCAAGGGCGACAAGCGCATCATCCTGGTCGACGGCGAATTTGCCGGCGCCATCAACCGCGTGCCGGCCGAGCACGACAGCCGTTCCAACATGCATGTCGGCGGCCGCGCCGAGGCGACTGAACTGACGCCGCGTGAACAGGAAATCTGCGCCCGCATCGGCCCGGCGCTGAGAGAACGCGGCTTCCTGCTCGTCGGCATCGATGTGATCGGCGATTACATGACCGAGATCAACGTCACCTCGCCGACAGGCATCCGCGAGGTCAAGAAGTTCGGCGGCGCCGATATCGCAAGCCTGCTCTGGGATGCGATCGAGCGCAAGCGCGGCTAAGCCTGCCGCGTGGACCACGCGCCTGCCGTGACCGGACACAACCCCGGTCACAGACTATATCCGACTACGTTCCTTTCTTGTTCTTGTTTTATTCCTGTTCCCATGCCAGATTGCAACTGCTGGCCCTGAAGGGTTGCAGGCGGTATAAGAGTTGGCGGGCAAGGGGTGGGCATATGGTCGCGCGTGTCAGTACGGTGGCATTTCAGGGCATCGAAGGTGTGCCGGTCGAGGTCCAGGTCATGGTCGCGCCCGGCAAGGTCGGCATGCAGATCGTCGGCCTGCCCGACAAGGCGGTGGCCGAAAGCCGCGAGCGGGTGCAGGCCGCCCTTCACGCCTCCGGCCTGGCGCTGCCGGCCAAACGGGTGACCGTCAACCTGGCGCCGGCCGATCTGCCGAAAGAGGGCTCGCATTTCGATCTGCCGATCGCGCTCGCTTTGATGGCCGCACTCGGCGCCATCCCCGCCGACGCGCTGTCGGATTATGTCGTCGTCGGCGAACTCAACCTCGATGGCACCATCGCCGCCATATCGGGGGCGCTGCCGGCCGCGATCGGCGCCAATGCGCTCGGCAAGGGGCTGATCTGCCCGGCCGAAAGCGGCGCCGAGGCCGCCTGGGCCGGCACCGAGGTCAATATCCTCGCTCCGCGCAGCCTGATCGCCCTTGCCAATCATTTCCGCGGCACGCAGGTGCTTTCCAGGCCGGAAGCGTCGATCCGCGCCAATGCCGCCAATCTGCCGGATCTCGCCGAGATCAAGGGCCAGGAAAGCGCCAAGCGGGCGCTCGAGGTGGCGGCCGCCGGCGGCCACAATCTGCTGATGGTCGGGCCTCCCGGCTCCGGCAAGTCGATGCTGGCGGCAAGGCTGCCGTCGATCCTGCCGCCGCTTTCGGCCGCCGAACTGCTTGAAGTCTCGATGGTCCATTCGATCGCCGGAGAGCTTTCCGGCGGCAAGCTGTCGGACCGCCGGCCTTTCCGCACCCCGCATCACTCCGCCACCATGGCGGCCCTCGTCGGCGGCGGCATCCGCGCCCGGCCCGGCGAAGCCTCGCTTGCCCATCACGGCGTGCTCTTCCTCGACGAGTTTCCCGAATTCACCCCGCAGGCGCTGGATGCGCTGCGCCAGCCGCTCGAAGGCGGCGAATGCGTCATCGCCCGCGCCAATCACCGCGTCTCCTATCCGGCGAAATTCCAGCTGATCGCGGCAATGAACCCCTGCCGCTGCGGCATGGCCGGCGAGCCCGGTCATACTTGCGCCCGCGGCCCGCGCTGCATGAGCGATTACCAGGCCCGCATCTCCGGCCCGCTGATGGACCGCATCGATATCCGCATCGACGTGCCGGCCGTCTCCGCCGCCGATCTCATCCGCCCGTTGGCCGCGGAGGCCAGCGCCGATGTCGCCCGCCGCGTCGCCCGCGCCCGCGAACGCCAGCAAGAGCGGTTCGAGGCCGCCGGCGCCAAGGGCATCGGCACCAATGCCCGCTGCTCCACCGCAATGATCGAGAAACTCGCCGAACCCGACGCCAGCGGCCTGCAACTGCTGCGCGACGCCGCCGAAAAAATGAAATTCTCCGCCCGCGGCTACCACCGCGTCCTCAAGGTCGCCCGCACCCTGGCCGATCTCGACGGCAAGTCGACGGTCGGCCGCATTCATCTAGCCGAGGCGATCTCCTATCGTATCGCTGGCGAGAGGCTGACGGCGGCGTAGGAAGAGAGGACGTTCTGACAGTGCGAGCGCCAAAAGCCGCGAACGCGTCAAGGTGGCTCTTCAAGCCTCCGGCCTGGCTCCGCCGGGCAAGCGGATAACCGTCAATCTGGTGCCAGCCGATTTGCCGAAAGAGGGCTCGCATTTCGATCTGCCGATCGCGCTTGCCCTGATGCCATTCCCGCTGACGCGCTGTCGGATTATGTCGTCGTCGGCGAACTCAATCTCGATGGCACCATCGCCGCCATATCAGGCGCGCTACCGGCCGCGATCGGCGCCAATGCGCTCGGCAAGGGGCTGATCTGCCCGGCCGAAAGCGGCGCCGAGGCCGCCTGGGCCGGTGCCGAGGTCAATATTCTCGCCCCGCGCAGCCTGATCGCCCTTGCCAATCATTTCCGCGGCACCCAGGTGCTGTCCAGGCCGGAAGCGTCGATCCGCACCAATGCCGCTAATCTGCCGGATCTCGCCGAGATCAAGGGCCAGGAAAGCGCCAAGCGGGCGCTCGAAGTCGCGGCCGCCGGCGGCCACAATCTGCTCATGGCATAAACAAAAGACCCCTGACCTGCTAGAGCATGAAGTGCCGTGTTCACCTAAGGTCGGCGTATAAGCGGTTCTAATTCCTAGCAATTCGCAATGATCGTGAGACGATTGCGTCGCGACAACGTGTTCCCATAATCAGCACGCAGTCCAACTATTTAGGCTTAGATTTGGGTTAATCGTAAGTAATCTCATCGATATCGAACAGGCAGAAGGTCCTGAAAGCTCTAGCAACGCAGCATCGGCGATGCATAGCCCTTTCAAGCACGAAGTTGCTCAAGAGAATATTCTCGGTGTGCAACCACTTTGCTCAATGCGTTCACTCTGATATATTCATTACTTCTAATTGTGGGGGGTGAAAATGATGTGGTCTGCTTGGCGCCGTCGTGTCCTTGCCTGGAGTCTTTTTTGCGCATCCGCAACAGTGATGTGTTCAAGCTCCTTTGCAGGCGATCAAGGCTTAGGGTCATATCTGTCGCGGCAAAATTCTGCGGCCCGGATCGGCCCGTCCGACCCGCGCGATCAAAAAGTGGTGGCCGGCGTTTTTGAGGACGTTTTGAACTATGCATTTCCATCGATGGCCGACGCTTGGGAAATTAATCCAATCCACGTTTGTTGGGAAAATATGGATAAGGCAGATTCGAACCTGCTTGAATTGGTCCGCACCGCCGTGGAGGAATCGTGGTCACGATACTCTCGACTTGATTTCATAGGCTGGGAACAATGCTCGCCCACCACTCAGGGTATCAGAATAGTAGTGAAGGATGATGGACCCCGAACACTTGGTTTGGGTAAGCGGCTGGATGGGGTTCATGACGGAATGCTCCTCAACTTCACTTTCCTTAAATGGAGCGAGAGCTGTTCGGAGAGCGAGGATACACGAAAGGATTGCGTGTACAGTATCGCCGTCCACGAATTCGGACATGCAATCGGCTTTGCTCATGAACAAAACCGACCAGATACGCCATCGGATGAATGTTACGGTAGGGCCCAAGGAACTAGTGGCGATACATTACTGACACCATGGGACCTTCATTCCGTAATGAATTATTGCAATCCGGTCTACGGCAATGACGGTAAGTTGTCAGAGTTCGATCAGTACGCCGTGAGTGCTGTCTATGGGCCGCGCTAACATGCGCCCCTCATCAATGGGAGCTTGGGGCCTTCTCGTCGCTTTTTTTACCCTCGCCTTGGGCATTGAATCGCGCTCGGGCAGCGCCATTGCCGCGGACATCAAAGAAATGATCAACAGAAAACGAGACGGTGTCGTCTACATCGAGGCAACTGCTGAAGATAACAAAGGCGAGAGGCGCACTACGAAGTCTACTGGATTCTACATTGACAGAGAAGGAAATATTTTAACGGCATTTCACGCTCTCTCCGAACTCGGTGATTATCGTCCTGATACATTGAGCGTAACAGTTCACCGTGGGAGGAAAGATAATCAAGCTTATAGCGCGGCTCCAGTCGATTCTAACGCCAGCCGTGACTTGCTTTTACTCAGGGCCGACAATCTGGCTGAGAGTAAACCCATCTGCACGAGTGTCGACAGAGCCCCCTCATCTATAGTGGGCGAGGAAGTCTATACCGTGGGATTTCCCAACGACCTGCCCTTCGTCAGCGCGAGTGGAAGGGTTACCTCAACTGACGGACCGGGGGGAACGCTGATTACAGACATGGTGATAAACCCCGGGCAAAGCGGAAGCCCAGTGTTCTTAAAAGATGGGACGGTAGTGGGAATAGCAAAGGGCCAAATGGAGGTTAAAGGCAAAGGAGTCGCGGGACAGTACGTAATTATTCCATTGACCTATGCGCAGCCAATTTTACCTTCTTTAGTTGGAAATCCGGGTTGCGCAAATGAGCAAGTTTCGGAGATAAATCCGAACAGTCTTTCCGTCGGGACCGAAAATTCCGTAGACATCATCGCGATTGTGGACGACTCGGCCTCGATGTATGACGATCAAAAGAAATTTTTTGAAGCATTCACGTTATTCATGAAGGATTTAGATGCGGATGAAGATGTGCGGGTTTGCCTGCTCACTACAGACGCTGGTTTTTACAAAGGGAACGTTTTGCCCTGGGTTACCAGAGCGGGCAGCGTGAAGACTCTAGTTACAAACGTCCTCGACAAAAATACGCCCGACTTTGACAGGGTAGTGAAGGACACGCTGGCCAGCATTGGTTCCGAGTGGAGTTCCGATGAGCAAGGGATCAAGTCCCTCAATCTGCACGTCCGATATCGCGCCGACAAGGGATGCCTGCGACAGAAGGGGGTTCTGATAGCGATCGTTCTTTCGGATGAAAATGAGCGAAGCATCGGAGGAAACCTGGGGTGGAGCACGGAGCAATACAAACCCCTCGATAAGGAAAATTACCCCGATGATCTGCTTAGCACAATAAGTCGCATTTTGCCGTCAAAGGTTTTCGTATGGAATTCAATTATCGTTGTCCCTGGCGATGAGAAATGCGAAAAAATTCAGGATGCCCAGGAATCGCCCTCGTTCTTTGGCACTCTTTACAAGGAACTTTCCGAGAAGACGGGTGGTTATGTTGGCAGTATATGTAAGCCGGACTTCAAGGTGCACTTTGAAGGTATTGGTCAGGCAGTCCAGGATAAAATCAATTCAGCCGCACCCCACTGATCTGTGGACCTAATAGGAAGAACGGAATAAGTCCCCGGAAGGGACGAGGCCCGAATTGCTCCGAGCCCTGAGGTTGGTGCTGTTGGTTGTGACGATAAATGGAGGTGGGGGCCCGAGAGGCCTTGATTTGCAGGGCATTCGGGGTTCCGATGGCGTCCCTACGCGGCTAATTAGCCACTTTCGGTAGAAGTCTTTGAAATATAACGAAATGGTCTTCAGAAATCGAGCGATGCCTTAGGAGTCGTGGACTCTTGGGATTCCCAAAGGTGAGCAAATCAGATTCAAGACTGTCTTTTGGAGGCAGTCATGGGTGTTTTAGATCGTCTCATTCTTCGAGATGACCAGTGGGAGCGGATGTCTCGTCATATCATTGGCGACGATCGCACGCGCGGTTCGTCTGGACGTGACAATCGCATGTTTGTGGAAGCGGTCTTGTGGATCGTGCGGACGGGTTCACCCTGGCGCGACCTGCCGGAGGTGTTCGGTGATTGGAACAGCGTGTTTCGCCGCTTCAGCCGCTGGAGCCAAAAGGGTGTCTGGTGGCGTGTCTTTGAGGCGATGTCGGAGGATACCGACTTCGAATATCTGATCGTCGACAGCACCATCATCCGGGCGCATCAACACGCCTCCGGCGCAAAAAAGGGGCTGAAGATCAGGCCCTTGGCCGTTCGCGCGGCGGCTTGAGCACCAAAATCCATATGGCCGTGCGTGGCCTTGGATGTCCCGTTCGTTTCATTCTGACCGCCGGTCAGAAAGGCGATGCACCGCAAGCCGATCTCCTGATCGAAGACCTGCCAGCCGAGGTCGTCATGGCCGATACGGCCTACGACAGCGACCGGCTACGCAAACTCATTGCCGACAAGGGCGCGCAAGCGGTCATCCCGAACAACCCCTCGCGTGCCAAGAAGTATCCGCTCGACAAGCAACTCTATGCTCAGCGTTATCTCGTCGAATGCTGCTTCTCGAAGCTCAAGCAGTTTCGACGCATCGCCACACGATATGAGAAAACCGTTCGAAACTACAAAGCTATGATCGCTCTGGCCGCAACAATCCTATGGCTCAGATAAGTGTCCACAGCTCCTAGGCCACGCCCGTTTTCCAGTGACTAACTCTGATACCTCGGTAACGACAGCGGCTGCATCGGTCAAAATGGTTCGAGCCTTTTGGTTGTCTTTGATGGCCCTCATGCAGGCCATGTAGTCGCTCATGGCGGCACGTGCCCCCTTTGCGTACTCCTCGTCCATATCGGGCAACCCCACTCCCATTGCATCGGGATTGCCATCTTCGAGACAGCTACCCTTCATCGTGCGATAGATCGCTGGGAAGTCGGACAGCATCCATTTCGGTAATTGGTGCCGGGACACAATGCCCATCAGGTCCTTCTCCATTTCCCTAGCAGACTTCACGGCGTTGCCTCTTCCCGTGCGGTGCTTCTTTGCCCTAACGTAGGCTCTGAAGACGTTACGCTTATCGACACGCGATAGCGGCAGTCCGTGTCGCCTATTTGCCTCTGCGGACAACCATCGTATTTCCTCTGGCCTCGATGGTGTCACGACAATCGCTTGCATTTTCGAAGGCTATTGCGGTGGGCAGCATGAACACGGTGCCAACCATCCACCAGCACGAAGCCCCTTGGCGCCTCGTCGGCGGCATCAACCCTCGCGATTTTGATCGGGATAAACTTCTCCCCGCCACGCATCAGTTCGGCGTAGTGCCGGACGGTCTTGAAACACATCCGCTCCCGTATCTGGTTGTCTGGTAGTAGCACCACGGGGTAATCTCCCCTCAAACTAATCGGGTTTAAAAGTAGAATTTTCTCACAATGATTTTGGAGAAGATTCCGATGAAGGCATCACGATTTAGCTACGCGCAGATCATGGCGATCCTGAAGCAGGCCGAGGACGGTATCCCGGTGGCGCAACTGTGCCGGGAGCATGGCATGAGCGACGCCAGTTTTTATAAATGGCGCGCGCGCCTGGGCGGCATGGATAGTCGATGGTGGCGCAGATGAAGAGCATGGAGGACGAGAATCGACGGCTAAAGAAGATGTATGCCGAGTTGAGCATGCAGAACGATCTTCTGAATTCCCCGCCTTTCGTACGCGCCGAAATGAAGTCGCGCTCCATTTCCGTCATGACCGCGTATATATGGAGCATGGCTTTGTCCGCCCTCGGGAGGTTCGCAATGGGAATCATTACGCGTTTTGTCCTCCATCAGGGTCGCGATCCGAGCCACCTTTCGCCTCAACCTGTCTAGCTTGGCAACGAGTAGGACGGCCCCAGGCGCGGGCCTGGCACCGAGCTGATGCATGGGTGGAGGGCGCGGCATGGGTGTGCCTCAGCTAGAGCGAAAGATCACCATGCCTCCTGCCTAGTCGCGACTCGCTCGCTGCCTCCCTGCTTTCTCGTGCCTAAGAGCAGTCGAACGTAGTAAATAAACATAACATTGTTGTGGAATCTGGGGATTGACAAGGAGTAACTACGGAAAGGCAGGTCCCTCGGCGATGATTAAATACTTCCTTACAAGATGTCAGGAAAAAACATGGTATGAAGGGATGTAGAGTTGGCTACCTTGACGTGCAGCTAAATAAATAATACAATCCTCGCCCATTGGTAAGGTCAACCTACTTCAAGAGGCGACGTCGTATGTCATGCGGATATAATCTCACTCGGAGAAATTTACTAACGCACACAGCGTACGCACTGTCGGGTGCCATTGTTATTGCTGCCGTTCCGCGGCGGGTACACGCGCAATACAGCGTAAAGGAGGCTTTCTCCATCTCCACTGAAATTAATGCTCTTGAGGAAAAAGCCGATACACTGGCCTTGCCGCCATCAAAAACGCCTCTTCCAGGCGATCTAACAGCGAGATCAGCGTTAGATACTGAGAACATTTATTTAAATGGCATGCCAAGGCTCCTAGCTTTGATCGAACGAGCGCAAGGGCAGGAACGTGGGGCAAGCCTGGCAGATAATGCGTCTGTCTATTTAAGCGATATTACCCGCCAGGAGCACAGTTTTACTCAGCCTAATCCTAAGCCCCTTGAGCCGAGAAAAATCGCAAAAGTTTCGCCTCCTGAAAAGGTCACGTCGACGACCGGTAAGGCTTCGGCTGCAGAGTATCGCGAACTGTATTCAAGCTGCGTTGTCAATTCAGATAGGGACGGTAACGTTCAATGGCATGTGAAGCAATTGAAGGCAGGGAAGGCACAGTATGCTGCGTTGTCAGCACTAACTGCCGTTCCCTGGTATTTCATTGGGATATTGCATGCGCTTGAGGCGAGCTTCAATTTCAGTTCACATCTCTACAATGGAGACACACCACTTTCGAAGAAAACCACTCACGATCCAAAGCGACGTCCGAGAGATTGGCAGCCCCCCTACAGCTGGCAGGCGAGCGCACAGCATGCGCTCACCGATGAAGGTTTCGTGGGGCAGGAGAGTTGGGCACTCGAAGATATTCTGTACAGATTTGAGCTCTACAACGGACTTGGTTATCGGCGAAAGAGCATCCGCGTAGCTTCGCCCTACTTGTGGAGCTTTTCGTCTCACTACAAATCAGGGAAATTTGTGAAAGATAGTGTATATAGCGCCAGCACCATATCACAACAATGTGGAGCTGCAGTAATGCTGAAGTACCTCGAAAAATCTGGCGAAATAGGCCCCTTATAAACATTCATGTTGGCGCATAGAATGAGAAAGTTACTATTTATTTACGTTGCTATGCTTATTCTTGGTTCGGCCGTTGCTTGGGCGCAGGTGTCGGAGGCTGACACACGAACTCGGCTGCCGCAACGGTGGGCGTTAATCATCGCTAATGACGATTACACGAACATTGAACCCAAAATGCCTAGCGCAATCGCCGATGGGAAGGGCATGGCTGAAAAGCTGGGGGGCATAAATTTTAAAGTTACAACCGTATCTAACCTCAAGAATTTTTCTGCGTTCGACAAAGCTCTAAAGGAGTTCGCCCGTAAAGTCTCTGAGGACGACTTAGTCGTTGTGTATTTTAGCGGGCACGGTTTCATCTATAACGGCAGCAATTACATGGTTGGCACGTCAATGCCACAACCAATGAGCAAGGGTGACATACTTAAGTTTGCGCTCCCTAGCGAGACTATAACAGACTACTTCGACGTGGCGAGCCCAGGTGCCGTTGTTTTGCTAGTAGACGCATGTCGATCCTTAGGCGCCGTTAAGACCGCGCCCGGTACCCAGATTGTTGAAAAGGGGTCACCCAATCAGATCTCAGGAAAGGGCCAGTTTTTTATGGGCTTGGCCACGAGGGACGGCGCGACAGCTGCGGGTTTTGGAGACGCTTCACATATGAGCATTTATACAAACGCGATAGTAGCTCACCTAGCCAAAGAAGACACTGAATTCAAAGACGTCTACCAAGACATAAGCGTCAAGGTACTGTTAGATTCGACTAAAATAGGTGAGCCACAACAACCTGGCGTCTTTGGGTATTGGAACACTATGATTTATATCAACCCGACGCAGCGCACGTTCGATCGCGATAAGGAGCTTTGGCTCTCGGTGTTAAATGAAAAGAAGCCAGATACAGTCGAGGCATTTATAGCGCGGAACGCTTTAAGCCCTTATGTGCGGGCAGCAAAAGCTTGGCTCGAAAGAAATGGTGACTCGACAACGGCCCAGAGCTATTCGCGCGTGTCGCCAAGTGACGTAGAGCAAGCTTATGGGGCAGCAGAGGGTGAAGCAGCTGAAGTTGCTCGCCCTCGCGGGCCGTTTGCGTTTGACCGACTACAAAACACGCAAGGAGATTTGGCCATGGTCGTCCCAACGGATGGCAACGTGATCGATGATTCTCAACTTAGAAGGCTAAGAAGGTACTCGACTATAGGCCAGGAACGCATCGTGTTGAACGGGGTGATAGCCAGATCGAGCCCAGAGTTATCAGGCGACGTTGTTGGAAGACTCGCGGCACGCGACCGAGTGGTGCTCAAAGAGGTAGTTGAACATGGTTCCGAGACTTGGGCAAGGATAGAGCTTCCAAACATTGTCACCGGCGAAGCTTACGTTAAATTCGAAGAGAAATCCGAAGCAAAAGTTAGTCTCGGTCACCCGATAGGGACGTTTATCTTGCCGTCCCAGCCTGGAAATTCGTCAATGGTTTCCTCTGAGGCGCTCAACAGCGCTTTGGCCGAAGTAAAAAAAAGAGGAAAGACAATAACGTGGGCCTCTTTGTCCACCGGGCGTTCATTGATTAGCCAAGTTTCATCGGACAGATTGCTCCAGCTTGCCCACGCGAAATACCTGTTGAACAAGCAGAATGTTAGTAACACGGCAATTACATCCGTCGCCGGGAGTCCAGATATGCAAGGAGACGGTGTGAGGGTGAAGTTATTCGGATACTGATTGGAGGTCCATATGAGACTACTGTTTTTTGTCGGATGGGCGCTGCTGGTAAGCAGTCAAATCGCGCTAGCGCAAGCAGTTAAACCGCTTGACGAACGCATTCTCAGTGACAAACAGTTTCTGTCTAAGCCCTTTGAATTCAGGAATGCGGTCGCTTCATTCGTACTGAAGAAGAGCCCCAAGATTGTTGGGGGGATGGCGGCCGCTTCGGGACAATTTCCTTGGGCTGTATCTCTTGGTGTGGCTTGGATAGACGATCGGTTCAAGGCGCATTTTTGCGGAGGATCGATCATTTCCGATCGTTGGATTCTTACGGCAGCGCATTGCGTCAAAGGCCTGACGAACAGTGATATCATAGTGACCAGCGGATCGACCCTTCTGGATTCAACCGCGAGGTCGTCGGAAGTTGCCGATATTGTTATGTATAAGCCATATAAGCGCCCTGAAGAGGGTAACGATATCGCCCTCGTTAGGCTAGTGCTGCCACTTATCTTTGACTCGAATACCAATAGCGTTAGACTTCCGGATGAGACAGATGACAGGGACGGGGCCGCACTAACTGAAGATAATTCCGATTTTTACCTCGCTGTCACAGGCTGGGGCAGCACCGGCAAGGCTAAAACTGTAAGGCAGTTGCAATACGTTGGCGTTCCGTTTGTGGACCCGGAGGACTGCCACTATCAGACGCTGAACGTCAATAGGATGATGTGTGCGGGATTCAAGCTTGGAAAGAAAGATTCGTGCTCTGGCGACAGTGGTAGCGGGTTAGTTTACAGTCCAAAAGGCAAACCGCCGGCTGAGTTGGGCATTGTGAGCTTCGGTCGAGAGTGCGCATTACCAGGAAAGCCTGGAGTGTATACTAGGGTACTCCGTTACGTGCCGTGGATCGAGAAAAATATTAAAGCTCAGCCCTGATGCCTGCGCCAGTCTATCGCATCCCCGGTCGCTACCGCCCCAACGTGAGCGTTGGCAAAGCCAATGATGAGGCATGAGGCCTCCCCGGTAGAGGCAAAGAACGTGCTTGCGCGTCTTCTTCTGAGCCTTGATCGACTTCCGTAGGTGTTGCACTTGAAATCGCCCTTCGAACGTTTGAATCTATGTTTAGGGGGGAGCAATTCGACGCAAACGTTCTTACCAGATCGGCAGCAATGCAATAGCTCGCTATTGAATTTGGATCGGCTTGAATTCTTGCAACAACTTGAATGGTCCGGGAATCTGCGAGATAAGCGTTCATCAAGCTTCGAGTCTGCGGATAAATCTCCTGCGCGAAAGACGCGAATGCATACTCATTCCCATATCCGATAATTATTTGCCTAACGAATTCGGACGTAGCGGCAACAACCGCAAGCGGCTTCGTGGCGTTCGACATTGTCGCGGCAAGAATCAGGGCCGTTTGTGCGTTTGCGCTTGCTATCGCACTCGCAGCGAATCGCGAATCGCGATTAGCGTTGATGAGCGAAAGCATATAGTTGTCGCACTGCAACCGAGCCGCGCCGATGCCCGCTACATAAAAGTCATACGCAGAATAGGATTTTGTACCGGAAGGAACACGGCAGGCTTCATCCATGTATGTTCGGACAGTCACGGGGGTCAGATTTGGCCCATTTCTGATCGTATTAGTATCGCAGCCTGAAAGTAGCATTAAAAAAGTCATCAAAACTGGTGCTCGCATGAAATACTCCCATGAATTGACGGTGGCAATATATACAACTTCGATATTACGCTGTGAGTCAAATGAAAAATGATCGTAATCTGTTACCGCGATCAGGTTGTTTCAAGGAAACGGGGAAAGGTGATTAGTTGCTACGCTGTGGGCCTACGCAGTTCCGCAGGAACGTTTTAAGCTGCCGCGCAACTGAGAAAATGCTTCCGCTCGCGATGACCGTTTCTTCAGATTTCCCGCAAATCAGCCATTAGTTTGGAGTGTAGGATCCAGCGCAAGCTGGAAACGAAAAACGACGATGCCGGTGTGGGGAGTCTAGCGATCCAGCATATGATCGTTGGCCTGAGCTACCAGCGTGCTTCGTGGATACTAACCAGAGGCCCACACCACTTCCCACAAATCGCATCTATGGGAGGGGAGGGTGCGTTGGTCTCTTTCGATGATCGCGTAGCAAAATAATTTCAGTATTTTTCGCGGCAAGTCCTGCCGTGTAACTCTACATCCGTGGGAGTCTTTCCCCGCAAGGTCCTGCGTTTTTGCTCCCAGTTGTGCAGGTGCACCTTCCTTTGGTCTATGGTCGTGGATGCCTGAGTGTAGGTTGGGACGTCGAATAACTTCGATAGTACCGCGAGAGAATGGCACTTTTTATTCTGCATCAGTAAATGTATAGAGAAACTGAGCGGGATTTTGTTCGGCGTTGTGCCAGAATAATTGAAGATGGCCTGCGTCATAGTCCGAGACTACCTTGTCGAACGGTTGCCGCATGGTGGAGTGGATCTTGGATATATCTCGGTCTTTGGTTAAACTGCAGAATTACAATACGGTGTTTTCTATGCGGTTGATGATTGTGTCGGCAACGCGCTGGTCGAGCTCTTCAAGCTCCTGGCGAATGATACCTAATTCAATTTCATTCTGTGCGATGGCCCTAACTTCGTCCCACTTCGATTGGGATGCAGGTGACGGCACAAAAGAAGGGGCGCCGAAGCGCCCCAATATTTTGCAAGATAAATTGCCGGCGCCCGAGCACAGCTACCGTTAGCCCCCCAGCCCTTCAAACAGCGCCGTCGAAAGATAACGCTCCGCAAAAGACGGAATGATGATGACGATATTCTTGCCGGCATTCTCCGGACGGCTTCCCACCTTGATCGCCGCCGCCAGCGCCGCGCCCGAGGAGATCCCGACCGGCACGCCTTCCAGCCTGGCGACCAGGCGCGCCTGTTCGAAGGCCTCGTCATTGGTCACGGTGACGACCTCGTCGTAAATGCCGGTGTCGAGGATTTTGGGGGC
Organism: Rhizobium sp. RSm-3; assembly: GCF_001854685.1. Classification (NCBI taxonomy): domain Bacteria; kingdom Pseudomonadati; phylum Pseudomonadota; class Alphaproteobacteria; order Hyphomicrobiales; family Rhizobiaceae; genus Rhizobium; species Rhizobium sp. RSm-3. The sequence continues at coordinate 337,904 of NZ_MAWZ01000001.1, forward strand.
GAAGCCGGCGCCGATGCCCTGGATCTTGTGCGGGCCGGGATTGCCGCCGGAGAGAATCGGCGAATCGGCGGGCTCGACGGCGATGATCTGGATCTCGGGCTTATGGCTCTTCAGCACCTGGCCGACGCCGGTGATCGTGCCGCCGGTGCCGATGCCGGAGACGAGGATATCGACCGTGCCGTCGGTGTCGTTCCAGATTTCCTCGGCCGTCGTCTTGCGGTGGATTTCGGGATTGGCCGGGTTTTCAAACTGTTGCGGAATGATGGCGTCGGGCAGCGACGCCGCCAGCTCCTCGGCCTTGGCGATCGCGCCCTTCATGCCCTTCGGTCCCTCGGTCAGCACCAGCTCGGCGCCGAGCAGCGCCAGCATCTTGCGGCGCTCGACCGACATGGTTTCCGGCATGGTGAGGATCAGCCGGTAACCCTTGGCAGCGGCGGCAAAGGCGAGCGCGATGCCGGTGTTGCCGGAGGTCGGCTCGATCAGCACCGTCTTGCCGGGGGCGATCTTGCCCTGCGCTTCCAGGCTTTCGATCATCGCCACGCCGATGCGGTCCTTGACGGAGGCGATCGGGTTGAAGAATTCGAGCTTGCCGATCAGGTTGGCCACCACGCCCTTTTCCCGCGCCAGCTTGTCGAAGCGCACGAGCGGCGTGTTGCCGATGGTCTCGGTGATCGAGGAATAGATGCGGCCGCGGCCGGGCTTGTGCGACATGAGTGCCTCCCTTTGAAATCTTGCTTCTGAAATCGAGGAGGAGAATAGGGTCAAAGGCCTGAAGAGGCTAGACCGCGTTGATGCCGGGAGAGCCGACCGCGGAGAAAAAAAGCTTTGAAAACCGTTGTCTGCCGGATGTTTATTTCAGGCCGCCCGCGTGGCGATGAAGGCTGCCGTGCCGGCCAGGATGCCGGCCGCCACCCGGTTCAGCGCCTGCAGGGCGCGCGGCTTTTTCAGCATCGTCCGGGCCCGCGAGGCCAGCAGCATGTAGGGCACCAGCACGACGATCAGCACCACGAAGGTCACCGCGAGCAGCATCGCGTAGTCGCGCAAGCTGATATGGCCGATATCGATCAGCGTCGGCGCCAGCGCGACATAGAACAGCATGGTCTTCGGATTGCCGAGCGTCACCAGCAGGCCGGAGAGGAAGGAGAGGCCGATATTGCTGGATTTCTTCGCCGCGATATCCTGCGGCAGCAGCCCCGCCGTCCAGAGTTTCCAGGCGATATAGCCGAGATAGAGGGCGCCGGCGATCTTGATGGCGATGAACACCTCGGTGAAGGTCTGCGCCACGAAGGCGAGGCCGAGAATGACGGCGGTGAGATAGGTCATGTCGCCGAGCACCAGGCCGAGGCCCATGAAGAAGGTCTCGCGGAAATTCGAGCCGAGCGCGCGGGCGACGATCGCGGTGATCCCCGGCCCGGGAATGGCGGCGGCGATGAACAGCGCTCCGGCATAGGCGATCAGGGCGGTAAGGCTCATCTTTGATATCCATGAGAGTGGGTGACCTCTCTATAGGCGCGTGTTGCAGCCTCATCAATGCTTCGGCGCTGATCGGTCCATCACCATCAGGAATAGGTCTGCGGCACCATGATCCACTTGGAAAGCGATCCGGCCTTGCTAGTTCTCTCTCTGCACGCGCGCCATCCGCACCCTTTGCGCCTCTCGAAAAGGCGCGCGGCGCTCTCGAGATTTCATCGCCAAGGAGAGAATTGATGCCCCCGACCTCAGCCGAAACCCGCAGGCTCCAGCCGCTCAAGACGCCTTCCACCCTGCCGACCAATGCCGTCACCGATATTTCGGCGGCGCTGACCGCGCTGCTCGCCGATGTCTTCGCGCTTTATGTGAAAACCAAGAACTTCCACTGGCACATGTCCGGCCCGCATTTCCGCGACTACCACCTGCTGCTCGATGAACAGGCGGAGCAGATCTTCGCCATGACCGACGACATTGCCGAGCGCGCCCGCAAGATCGGCGGCGTGACGCTGCGCTCCATCGGCCAGATCGCCCGCCAGCAGCGCATCGCCGACAATGACGCCGATTTCGTCACGGCCGAGGACATGCTGTCGGAACTGCGCGAAGATAACGGTCAACTCGTTTCGCTGCTGCGCGAGGTGCACGATCTCTGCGACGAGCACAATGATGTCGCGACCGCCAGCCTGATCGAGAACTGGATCGACGAAGGAGAGCGCCGCACCTGGTTCCTGTTCGAAACGACGCGCCGCCAGAGGTAAGGCCGGCAAACCGGCGTGCCGGCCATCGATGCCGGTAGGCCCGGTCTCAGCTCTGGAGCGCTCTCGGCCGCAGCCATCTCGGGCTCCAGCCGAGGTTCATGCCGGCGGCGGCAAGGAGGATGATTGCGGCGCCTGCGACCTGCAGCGGTTGCAGTGCGTGGCCGAAGGCCAGCCGGTCGACGAGGATCGCCGCGATCGGATAGAGGTAGGACAGGGCGCCTGTGAGATGCGTCGGCAGCCTCTGGATGGCGCCATAGAGCAGCACATACATCAGCCCGGTATGGACGACGCCGACGGTAATAAGGATCGCCCATGTCCCGAGATCCGTGGGCGGATGCGAAAAATCGGTCATCGGCGCCAGCATCAGCATGCCGGTCGCGACCTGGATCAGCGCGATCAGATGCGGCGGCGTGCCTTTCAGCCACTTTGCGGCAAGCGCTGCCAGCGCATAGAAAAAGGCCGCACCCAGCGCCATCAGGATGCCGAGGCCGTAGCCGTCTGATGTACCGCCGCTCCCGCCCGGTTTCGCCTGGACGATCGCCATCATGCCGGCAAAGGCGAGCACCAGCCAGAACAGCTTGGTGGCGGTGATCTTCTCGCCGAGAAACAGCGCGCCGAGCACCAGCAGCATGAAGGGCTGGGTGTTGTAGACGGTCGTGGCGATCGAGATCGTCGCATGCGAATAGGAGGCAAACAGCAGCAGCCAGTTCAAGACGATGGCGATGCCGCCGAAGACGGCGATGCCGAAGGTGCGCAGCGTGAGAATGCCGGGCCGCAGCAGCCCAAGGGCGCCGCAGATGACGAGCAGGGTGAGCGCCCCGAACAGGCAGCGCCAGAAAACCACGCCGCTGACCGGCTGGCCCGACATGACGACGAACCAGCCGATTGTCCCCGAGATCAGCATCGCTGCCGTCATCTCCGCCGTGCCTCTTTTGATGTCGCCGCCCATGATCGCCTCCGTTTTCGATGGCGTCATAATATTGCGGCGGCGACCGATTTTATATAAGAATAGGAAGGAAGATTATCAAAGTTGCCTAATCATGTGAGGAATGACGGACGCCATGGCTAACGATGTGCAGTCGCTCGACGAAACCGATCAGGCCATCCTGGCGGTGCTGGCCGGCAATGCCCGTATCTCGCTGAAGGAGCTGGCGCAGCAGGTGGGGCTTTCCTCGCCGAGTGCGGCCGAGCGCCTGCGCCGGCTGGAGGAGCGCGGCGTCATCAAGGCCTTCACCATCGATCTCGATCCTGCCGCCGTCGGCTATCCCCTGCAGGCGATCGTCCGTGTGCGGCCTTTGCCGGGGCAGTTGCATTTCGTCGAGCGGCTCATCCAGGAGATTCCCGAAATCGTCGAATGCGACAAGGTGACCGGCGAGGATTGTTTTATCGCCCGCCTGGTCATCCGATCGATGGCGGAGCTCGACGGCCTGCTCGACAGGGTCGCCGAACGGGCGGAAACCAACACCGCGATGATCAAAGCCTCGCCCGTCAAACGCCGCCTGCCGCCGCTGTCTCGGAAAAAGTAAACTCGGCGAACGAGTGCATGTCGCCCGGAAGTGTGCAGCGATTCCCAACGACATGCATCAAAACAAAGAGCTTTAGAAATCCGCCATCGGCGACAGCATCGCCGGAAAATGCGGGGCCTCATCGCCGAGCCCGCGCAGCATCAGCACGGTGCCGCTTTCCACCGGCTGCGGAGTTCCCGCCCAGCCGAGCTTGTCGGGACGGAAAAGCACCTCGACGGCGGCGGCGGCGATGTCGAGCCCGCCGAGGATCGCGGCAAGCGACGGGATCTCCGCCGCCACGACATCGAGAAGGCGGAAGCGGCCGGCCTCATCCATCTTCCAGGCGATCGCAGCCTGCCGGTCTTCCAGGAAGCTGACGCGAACATCGGGATCGAGCTGCGTGTTGATGAGAAACATTGCCGCATTTGCGGTCACCGAAAGCGACGTCGAAACCGGGCTTCGCGCTTTCAGCAGCGATTGCAGCAAGGCAAGATCGTCAGCATCGGTCGGCGCAAGTAGCCGGGCGGGTCCTGAAAATATCGAGGGGTCTGGTGCCGCTCCCTCAAATCGATGCTGCGGTATGACCCGAAAACCGTAGGGCTCGTAGAGCGACGGTTTATCGGTATAGAGAATGACGGCTTCAAAACCCTGCCGCTCGCACCAGTCGAGCGCCTTCACCGTCAGATCGCGGTAGAGCCCGCGCCCGCGCCATGGCGGCCGCACCGCGCCCGATTGCAGCCCGGCGGCATGGACGATCCGGCCGTTGAGGACGAAAGGCAGCGCAAAAGCCGAGAGATTGGCCGCAAGTCCCCCCTCGGCATCGAACCAGCCGAACGGCATGCTGCTGGGGTCGGGGCCGCCGAGCTGCTGCAGCGGGCCGATATCGATGCCGAAAATATCCTGGAGCAGGCGGACCAAGGCCGCCCAGCCGACCGGGTCGCCGAAATAATCCTGCCGAAAGGTGAGGCCGGCGCTGTCGAGGCGTTTGGCCATCACACCCCGGTGGAACCGAAGCCGCCGGCGCCGCGCGTCGTCTCGCTGGCGGTGGCGCTCTCGGCCACCCGCGCCTGGGTCACCGGCGCGATCACCATCTGGGCGATACGCATGCCGCGCTCGACGATGAAGGCTTCCTCGCCGAGATTGGCGAGCAGCACCTTCACCTCGCCGCGATAATCGCTGTCGACGGTACCGGGCGAATTCAGGCAGGTGATGCCGTGTTTGAAGGCAAGGCCGGAACGCGGCCGCACCTGGCCCTCGAAACCCTCGGGGATTTCGAAGATGAAGCCGGTCGGCACCAGCGCCCGTTTGCCGGGCAGCAGCGTCAGCGGCGTGTCGCCATCGACGGCGGCGCGCAGGTCCATGCCGGCCGCCCCCTTGCTTTCATAGGCGGGCAGGTCGAGGCCTTCGCCGTTGGTCAGGCGGATGAGGTTCAGCGCCGGGCGCGTGTCGTGATGAATGGTCATGCCCCATTACTTTGCGCGCGAAAGGGTAAGGTCAATTGCAAAGCCGGGCTTTAATCGTTAGATACGCGGCAATTCCACAGGATTCACAGTATGGCCGAAAGTCTCGCCGAGGCGGTTTCCCGCCGCCGCACATTCGCTATTATCGCCCACCCGGATGCGGGCAAGACGACGCTCACCGAAAAGCTTCTGCTGTTCGGCGGCGCCATTCAGCTTGCCGGCGAAGTCAAGGCGAAGAAGGATCGCATGCAGACGCGCTCCGACTGGATGAAGATCGAGCGCGAGCGCGGCATCTCCGTCGTCACCTCGGTGATGACCTTCGAATATAACGACAATGTCTTCAACATCCTCGACACGCCGGGCCACGAGGACTTTGCCGACGACACCTACCGCACGCTGACGGCCGTCGACGCCGCCGTCATGGTCATCGATGCCGCCAAGGGTATCGAGCCGCGCACGCTGAAGCTTTTCGAAGTCTGCCGCATGCGCGATATTCCGATCATCACCTTCATCAACAAGATGGACCGCGAAAGCCGCGATCCCTTCGAGATCCTCGATGAGGTGGAAGAGAAGCTGGCGCTGGATACGGCGCCGATCACCTGGCCGATCGGCCGCTCGAAGACCTTCTGCGGCTCCTACAATATTGCCGCCAACACGGTGCGCGGCTCCGATACCGAAATCGAGGGAACGCCGGTCAACGGTCCGCAGAGTGTTGCCGACCGGCTGCCGGAAAACGAGCGCCGGGCTTTCGTCGAGGAGACGGAGCTGGCGATCGAAGCCTGCCGCCCCTTCGACCGCGACTCCTTCCTGGAAGGCCATATGACGCCGGTCTTCTTCGGCTCGGCGCTGCGCAATTTCGGCGTTCGCGACCTGATCAACGCGCTTGGCGAATTTGCGCCGCCGCCGCGCGACCAGGTAGCCGATACCAGGACCGTGCACGCGACCGACGACAAGATGACGGCCTTCGTCTTCAAGATCCAGGCCAACATGGATCCCAACCACCGCGACCGCATCGCCTTTGCCCGCATCTGCTCCGGCAAGCTCGAGCGCGGCATGAAGGCAAGGCTTGCCCGCACCGGCAAGCAGCTCGGCCTGACGGCGCCGCAATTCTTCTTCGCCTCGCAGCGCCAGCTCGCCGACACCGCCTATGCCGGCGACGTCGTCGGCATTCCCAATCACGGGACGCTGCGCATCGGCGATACGCTGACCGAAGGCGAAGCCCTCGTCTTCCAGGGCGTGCCGAACTTCTCGCCTGAGATCCTGCGCCGCGTGCGCCTGGAAGACGCGATGAAGGCGAAGAAGCTCAAGGAAGCCCTGCAGCAGATGGCCGAAGAAGGCGTCGTCCAGCTGTTTTCGCCGGAGGACGGGTCGCCGGCGATCGTCGGCGTCGTCGGCGCCCTGCAGCTCGACGTCCTGAAGGAGCGGCTGATGGCCGAATACGGCCTGCCGGTCTCCTTCGAAATGTCGCGCTTCTCCGTCTGCCGCTGGATCTCGGCCGATCAGCCGGCCGATCTGGAAAAATTCCTCACCGTCAAACGCGGCGATATCGCCCGCGATCTCGACGGCGATCCGGTCTTCCTCGCCCAGGACGGGTTCTCGCTGCGTTACGAGTCCGAACGCCATCCGGCGATCAAGATGGTCGCCATCAAGGAATATCACGCCGCCAAGGCGGCGTGATACCCAAGGCAATTCTCGCGGTTCTAGCCGGCCAGCCGTTCCGCCAGAAAATCGACGACGGCGCGCACCGCCGGCAGTTGGCCACGCCGGTGCGGCATCAGGATCGTCGTCTCGATGCTGCCGGCCGTCCAGTCCGGCAGCAGCCGCACCAGCCGCTTGGTCGCCAGCGCTTGCCGGCAGACCGATGTCGGCAGGCAGGTGATGCCGAGCCCGGCCGCCGCCGCTTCCATCAGCACATAGGGTTCGTCCGCCGCCATGACGGACTGCAGTGTGACCAGCGCCTCTTCGCCGCTATCGCTATAGAGCCGCCATTGATTGTCCGTCAGGCTGGTCATGATCGTGGCATGTTGCGTGAGGTCCTCCGGCCGGCCCGGTTGCCCATGGGCGCGGATATAATCCGGCGAAGCGAGAATGAAGAAAGGATGGCTGGCAAGCTTGCGCTGCACCAGTGCTGAATCCGGCAGCGGCATCCGGTGACTGCGCAGCGCGATGTCGAAGCCTTCCTGGACGATATCGACGAAACGGTCGGTCACATGAACGGAAAGCCGGAGCTTCGGATAGCGCGCCGCCAGCGCCGGCAGATGCTCCGTCAGGGTGAACTGCGCCGTCGGCACCGAGGCGGTCAGGCGAACGCTGCCGGCTGGTTCGGCCAGATGCCGCCGCACGATGCCCTCGGCCATCTCCGCCTCGATGATCGAGGCCTGCGCATGCTGAAAGAATTCCCGGCCGAGCTCGGTCAGCGCGAAGCTGCGTGACGTGCGCTGGATCAGCCGAACGCCAAGCCGGCCTTCCAGCTCCGCAACCCGCTTGCTGACCGTCGATTTCGGCATGCCGAGATGTCTCGCCGCCGCCGTAAAGCTGCCGCTGTCGACCGCCTGCACGAAGAGATGCAGGTCGTTGAGGTTGAAGAGCGCCATCGCCATCTTCCATGGTTGTGGACATTGAGATGCATTTATAGCCTCTACCGTGAGATCGTCCACATCTGCACATTGATCGCGTCCAAACGCGTTCAATTCTGGAAGGAACGATTGATGTCACCCATATTGTTTTACGGCGTCCCCGAAGGCTGCTCCTTCGGCTCGATCGTCGCGCTGGAATGGTCCGGCCTGCCTTACCGGCTCTGCCGCGTCGAGATGCCGGAGATGGTCTCCAGCGACGACTACCTCAGGATCAACCCAGTCGGCGAAACGCCGTCGCTGTTGCTCGAAGATGGCAGGGTCATCAGCGAAAGCATGGCGATCCTCCAGCATATCGGCGCCCGGGCGATCGGCAGCGGTCGCGGTTTTGCGCAGGGGTCGGAGGATTTCGATCGTCTGAACCAGATGCTCGCCTTTCTCAACACCAGTTTCTTCAAGGCCTTCGGCCCGCTCTGGTATGCGTTCGAACACCCGCTGGAGCCGCAGCAGAAGCAGGCGCTGGCAGCCTATGGCATCGCCGCAGTGGAAAAGGCGCATCACACGCTGGAACGGCTGCTCGATGGCCGCGATTGGCTTGTCGGCAACGGTCCGAGCCTGGCCGATGCCTATTTCGTCGGGATTGCCCGCTGGAACGATTTTCACAAGGTCGTCGACCGGCGGCAGTTTCCCGGCCTGCATCGCCTCTATGAGCGCATGCAGCAGCAACCGGCCGTGCAATTTGCCCATGCGATCGAGCACCGGCAGGAAGTCAAAAGCAGTGGCGGTTTCCTCGGCGAGGTCGATCTGACCGAAGCCCTCGGCCTGTTGAAGCAGGCCGCCTGAACCCGGCGGCCATCGCGGCTTCGGATGTGATGGCCATTGCCGTCAGCCGGCGGCGACGATCTCGATCTCGACGAGCCAGTCGTCGCACAGCGTTTCCACGACGATGGCGGTCGTCGGCACGGCGCGGCCGCCAAGGGCGCGAAGCCGGGCATTCTGGTTCGCCTCCACAAAGGCGCGATCGCGCAGGTAACTCGTCAGCCGCACGATGTTGTCCACCGTCATTCCGGCGGCTGCGAGGATGCTGCGCAGATTGGCCCAGACAAGTTCCAACTGGCCGTCCAGATCGGCCGCCGCCATTCCCTCACTATCCAGACCCATCGTGCCGCTGACGAAGAGCAGCCGGGAGGGATGCCTTACCTCCAGCGCGTGAATGTAATCGGGGCTCGTGGGATAGATCCCGCCTGTCGGATTATGCTCGATCATCTCCATGGGGCTTTTCCTCCATCGAATATTCTGTTGAACAAATGGCAATATCGGCGATTATTCTTCGGCACAAAGAGGAGTTTGCCGAATGAAGAAAAATACAGACGATCTTCGGCAGCGGCGTGTACAGCAGCCGGCCATGGATGCTTTTGACCGAAAAATATTAGCCGCGCTCGCCGCCGACAGCGGCCAGAGCTATGCGAGACTCGGCCAAGTGGTCGGGCTTTCGGCGCCGGCCGTGCATGAGCGTGTGCGCCGTCTCAGCCAATCCGGCGCCATCAAGGGCGTGCATGCCGCGCTGGATGGAGCCGCCCTCGGCAAGCCGCTGCTGGCCTTCGTGCATGTCGAGGCGGCCGGCTGGGGCAAGAGCGAGCGGCTGATGCAGCTCCTGCACTTTCCCGAAGTCGAAGAGATGCATTCGGTTGCCGGTGATGCCAGCGTCCTCTTCAAGGTCCGCACCGCCAGCCCGCAGGCATTGGAGGCTTTTCTCGCGCAGGTTCACGCCGTTCCCGGCGTCACCGGCACCCGCAGCTATATCGCCCTCTCCACCTATCTCGAGCGTCCGGTCCAGGCCGGCGTCACCGACAACTGGCCGGATATACCGCTGCCGGAATAGTCTGCGACCTAAACGTCCTTGCCGCGGTCCTCGCCGTCGAACCGTGGCAGCGGTTCGATATTCTCCACCCAGGGCAAGGCCGAGCGGCACCATATCTGCTTCCTGGGCGTGAGTTCCCGCCGCTGGTCGATGCCGCCAAGGCGGATGCCGATCGCGCCGCCGTCGCCATCGGTGCGATAAAGCGGCGATCCGCAGTTCGGGCAGAAGAATTGCCGGCTGAGGCCGCCGCTATCGCCGTATTTGCTGTAGCCGCGCGGTTCGCCCGAAATCAGCGTGAAACTTCCCGGCCGCGCCGGCGCGGTGACGCGATAGGCCGACCCCGTCAGCCGCTGGCAATCGGTGCAATGGCAGATCGTGACCCGCTCCGGATCGATCTCGGCTTGATAGCGGATCGCGCCGCAATGGCATCCTCCGGTGATATGCATCGGCAAGTCCCCAAAGCATGTCGCGCAAAAGTGTGAAGCGGTTTTGCGAGGAAGACATGCGAAAAACAAAAAGCTAAAGCGTGGGCCAAGCGAATCTGAAAGATCGCGCCACGCTTTAGTCCGCCGGCTGCACGGCCAGGCGTCTGGCGTAAAAGGCCTTGGCATCCGCCGTGAAGGCGGCCCGCTGATCGGCCCGGGTGTAGAACATATGCCCGCCGCGATAAAGTTTCAGCCCGACGCGGCCGCCGGCAAGCGACGGCGGCAGGTGGTCGACCACGTAGCGGCTGACGCCGTAAGGCGTCACCAGATCGCTGTAGCCATGAGCGATCAGCAGATGGAAGGCCGTGTTGGAGGCAAGCAGCTGCCTGATGTCGTCGGTGGCGGTCGCCTGCAAGCGCGATCCGCCGCCGCGCCCGCTGCCCCATTCCCAGCGCCGGCTGATATCACTGTCGAGCAGCGAATAGGTCATCTCGGTTTTGAAGCCGAGTTCGTTGCGGGCATAGTCGGCAAAAGCGCCGCCATAGGCGCGGGTGAAGCCGTCGAGGATGGCGTCGTCGCCACGGTCGTAATCCGATTCCGGATAGGGATCGGGGGCGGCGAAGGCGGCGTCGTAGGAGCTCATCACTTCGCCGCTGCCCCCGTCGGAGTGTTTGACGAAGGAATTGCCGAGGAAGCCGCGGTTGCGCGTGACGATATCCTCAGGGATGCCTGTCAGCCCGGCGATCCTGCCATAGAAGGCGGCGGCCTCAGTGCCCGTCGGCGGGGAACCGGCAAGCGTCGTCAGATAATCGCCGAGCGCGAAGGCCTCGGCCTCGCGCTGCTTCTCTTCGTTAAAGGCGTTGCGCCGGTCGAGTTCGGCCGCCGCCAGTGACGGCAGCTCAAGCGCTGCGCCGAGCGCAAACTGATCGGCATTGAACATCAGCTGGCCCTCGAGCAAGGGCGAAAGCATCACCGCGCCGGCGACGACGATGCCCTGGCTTTCCCGCAGCGCCGAGGCGACCTTGGCGGCGCGGAAGCCGCCGTAACTTTCGCCGAGAAGATATTTCGGCGCGTTGGAACGGTTGTTGTGAGCGACATAGAGCGCGATCGCCTTGGCGATGCTCTCAGCGTCTGCGTTGACGTTGTAATAGTTGGAGGCGTCGTCGGCCTTCACCGTCCGGCTCCAGCCGGTGCCGATCGGATCGATCAGCACGAGATCGGTGAAATCGAGCCAGCTTTGCGGGTTGTCGACGAGCTGCGCATGGGCGCCGTCGCGCGCCTGGGGCCCGAAATCCAGCACCTTGGGCCCGACCAGCCCCAGATGCAGGAAGGCGGAAGCCGCACCCGGCCCGCCGTTGAAGGCGAAGGTCAGCGGCCGGTCCGGCCCGCCGCCTTTCGCGACATAGGCGGTGTAGAAGATCGCGCCGGTCGGCGCGCCGTCCTGGCCGAAGAGATCCAGCGTGCCGGCGGTTGCGGTATAGGCAATCTTCCGGCCGCCGATCGTCAGTTCGTGTTCGGTGACGGAATCGGCCGGCAGCAGCTTCAGCACGCCGTCGCGCGCACTGCGCTCGACTTTCTCTCCGGATTGACTGCTTTCCTGAGCCGGGGAAAGGGCAGGGGCCAGCGACACCGCCAGAGCGGCAAACAGAAACAGGGGTCGTAAACGCAAGATGTCTCCTCCGGCGGTGCGGACTGCAGCTAAAGCATGTCGCGCAAAAGTGGCAGCGGTTTTCCCAGGCAAAGCGCGAAGCGCTTTTGCCCCAACGACATGCGTAAGAACAAAGAGCTTTAGAGATAGCGTAACATCCGCGGCCGGCGACCGGCATCAAGAGATGGTGATGGGCCGGTGAGGGATCAGCTCACCTTTTCCACGGCATGGACATTGATCTCGACCGACCGGCCGGCTTTCCAGCCATTGATCGCCGCACCGAGCCCAAGCGCGACAAAGAGGGCGGCGCACCAGGAAAAGCTGCCGGTCCAGCTGCGGATAAGGCCGACGATGAGCGGGCCGATGGCTGCAAGCAGGTAACCGACGCATTGCGCCATGCCGGACAGATGGGCGGCGACATCGGGATCGCGCGAGCGCAGCACGATCGTCGTCATCGCCGCCGCGATCAGCCCACCCTGGCCGATGCCTTGCAGCAAGGCCCACAGCCAGACCGTCGACAGCGGCGCAAACAGCAGGCCGAGCAGGGCGATAACGGCAACGCCGCAAAGACTGGCATTGATCAGCCGCTGGTCTTTCCCACGCACGGCGACATGCGGCACGATCAGGCAGGATGCCGCCTGCACCATCACCGACAGCGAAACGATCGCGCCGGCGGTGACGCCGTCGAGGCCGCGTTCGCGCAGGATCGGCACCAGCCAGCCGAAGACGCAATAGGCAAGCGCCGATTGTAGCCCCATGAACAGCGTCACCTGCCAGGCCAGCCGGTCCCGCCACAGGCCTTGGACATGAAATCCGTTTCGCCTGGCGTGGCCGCCGCTGCGCAGAACCTGCGGCAGCCAGAGCAGGGCCACGACGAGCGCCGGCAATGCCCAGGCGGCGAGGGCGCCGTCGAGAGAGCCGCCGAGCGCGTGTTCGATCGGCAGCGTCAGCCCGGCCGCACTGGCCGCACCGGCGCAGAGCGCCATGGTGTAGAAGCCGGTCATCAGCGCGGCGCGCCCGGCGAAATCCCGTTTCACCAGCCCCGGCAGCAGCACGTTGCCGATGGCGATACAGGCGCCTGCGAGCGCGGTGCCGATGAAGAGCAGCGGCACCGAGGAAAGCCCGCGCAACGCAGTGCCGAGCGCCAGAAGCAGGATAACGCCGAGCAGCGTGCGTTCCGTGCCGAGGCGCTGGGCAAGACGTGGCGCCAGCGGCGAAAAGGCGCCGAGGCAGACGACCGGCAGCGTCGTCAGCAGGCTGGCGCCAAGCGCGCTGAGGCCAAGTTCCGCGCGGATTTCCGGCAGCAGCGCCGAGGCGCTCGAAAAGACCGGGCGCAGGTTGAAGGCGATCAGCACCAGGCTGGCGCCGAGCAGCAAACGATCGGCGGCACCGCGCACCGGTGTTGCCTGCGGCGGCGGCAGGCTGCCGGCCTCGGCGTCCACAAGCAAATCGTCTGATGCGTCGAGTGTCGTGACGGCATCGGCGGAAGATGTGGTCATGACAGGATCATCCGCTCGAGGGCGGCAAGAACCGGCGCCATGAAGCGGCGCACCGCCGCATCCGCTTGGTCGGGATCGCCGGTTTCGATGGCGTCGACGATATCGGCATGCGCCTGCATATCCGGTTCGGGAATATCCTTGCCGAGCGTCGCGGCGATCGTGTCGGCGATCGAGGCCGAGAAGAAATCATAGATCTCGATCATCGCCCGGTTGCCGGACGCGGCGATGACCGCCTTGTGGAAGGCAAGGTCGCGTTCGATGAAGCCGGCCTGATCGCCGCCGTCGTAACTGCCGCGTTCGGCAAGCAGTCGGCGAAGCTCCGCTACCGTCTCCGGGCTCTTGCGGACCGCCGTCAGCCGGGCGGCCTCGACGTCGAGCGCCAGGCGCGCCTCGAACTGGTCGCGCAGGCTGGCGCGCCGCGCCATCGTCAGCGGCCGGCCGGCATCGCTGGTTGCGCGCACATAGGTACCCGAACCCTGCCGCGTTTCGAGATAGCCTTGGGAGACGAGAACCCGCACCGCCTCGCGCACCGTGCCGCGGCTCACCGAGAGCATGGCCGACAGCGCGGCTTCATTCGGCAATTTCTCGCCGACCGCCCAGCGTTTGCCGAGAATATCGCTGCGGATCGCCTCGACAGCGTCATCGGCGAGATTGGTCCTGCTGATTGCGCGCATCCCACTACTCATAAAGTCATCTGATGACTTTATGAGTAGTGGGATTGCGATGGTTCGTCAATGCTGATGAAATCACGGCAATAAAAAAGGGCCGCCTCGGCGACCCTTTCCATGAGTTTGGCCTCAAACTGGCCTGGACTGTCTATGCAGCCCCAGGAAGGCGGGGATTACAGCGAGGGCTGCCTCGCTTTCATCATCTCTCCCATGCCCGTTACGAGGTCCGAAATCTCATTAGACATTGGATCACCTTCCTTTCGTTCTGTTGCTGATAGCTCGAAGGTAGGCCGATTCTTCGCAGATGCAAGAGAGAAATGCGATCAATGCGCCGCCTTGATGAAGGTGCCGTTCTGCAGTTCGCGCATCGCCTGCATGATTTCCTCGCGCGAATTCATCACGATCGGGCCGTGCCATGCGACCGGCTCCTCGATTGGCTTGCCTGATACAAGCAGGAAACGGATGCCCTGGTCGCCCGCCTGCACCGTCACTTCGTCGCCGCTGTCGAAGACCACGAGCGTGCGGTTGCCGGACATGTCGCGAATGTTCAACTCCTCGCCGTCCACTTCCTTCTCGACGCGCACTCCGAAGGGTTTCGACGCATCGCGAAAGGTGCCGGAGCCGGCGAAGATATAGGCGAAGGCGTTGCGATAGGTGTCGACCGGCAGACGCTTCTTCTTGCCGGGCGGCACCGAGACGTCGAGATAGATCGGCTCGGCGGCAACGCCGTCGACGGGACCGGCCTTGCCCCAGAAATCGCCGCAGATCACCCGCACGGCCGTGCCGTCATCATCGACGACGACAGGGATATCGGCGGATTTGACGTCCTGATAGCGCGGTGCCGTCATCTTCAGCGAGGAGGGCAGGTTTGCCCAGAGCTGGAAGCCATGCATGCGGCCGGCGAAATCGCCCTTCGGCATTTCCTGGTGCATGATGCCGCTGCCGGCCGTCATCCACTGGATATCGCCGGCGCCGAGCAGGCCACGGTTGCCAAGGCTGTCGCCGTGTTCGACGGTGCCGGCAAGCACGTAGGTGATCGTCTCGATGCCGCGATGCGGGTGCCACGGAAAACCGCGAATATATTCCGCCGGATTGTCATTGCGGAAATCGTCCATCATCAGGAAGGGGTCGGTCATCGCCGGATCGCCGAAGCCGAAGACGCGGTGCAGCTTCACGCCCGCGCCTTCCATGGTCGGTGTGGCGGTACTTTCATGTTTGACGGGGCGGATCGACATGGCGTCCTCTTGAAGGTTCAACTTGGCGGCAACTATAGCGGCCCCGCCGCCAAGCGCGAAGCCTGCCCTGCGGACAACGCAGTGTTCACAAAAGAACACAGGCTTTCGCCGAATTTGAACATCCCGAGCGCCACGAATCCGTCACCTTGTGCTTGCAAACCGGCCGCGCGTTAAGCTGTTATTAGCCGCGCCATCAGACAATTTCAGCATGCCCGCCGATGCGGCGGCGGGTCCCGGAGCAAGAAAGCCATGTGTCGCTGGGCAGCCTATCGCGGAGACGCTCTCTATCTCGAGGAGCTGGTATCCTCGCCCGCTCATTCGCTGATCGAGCAGTCCCATTGCGCCACCCGCGCCAAGACGGCGACCAATGGCGATGGTTTCGGCATCGCCTGGTATGGCGACAGGCCGGAGCCCGGCCGCTACCGCGATATCCTGCCGGCCTGGTCGGATTGCAATCTGAAGAGCCTGGCGCGGCAGATCCGCTCGCCGCTTTTCCTCGCCCATGTCCGCGCCGCCACCGGCGGCGGCACGCGCCGCGACAATTGCCACCCCTTCACCCATGACACCTGGTCCTTCATGCACAACGGCCAGATCTCCGGCTTCGAGCGTCTGCGCCGGCCGATGGAGGCGATGCTCGACGACGAATTGTTCAACGCCCGCGGCGGCACGACCGATTCCGAGCTGATGTTTCTGCTGGCGCTGCAATTCGGCCTGCGCGAGGCACCGATCGCCGCAATGGCCGACATGGTCGGTTTCGTCGAGGATCTGGCCGAAAGTCTCCTCGGCTCGATCCTGCTGCGCTTTACCGCCGCCTTCTCCGACGGCAAGACGCTCTATGCGATCCGCTATGCCACCGATCGCAAGGCGCCGACGCTCTATGCCTCGCCTGCCAGCGCCGGCTATTGCCTGGTCTCCGAGCCGTTGAATGACGATGTCGACGCCTGGGCCGAAATTCCCGATGGCAGCGCCGTCACCGTCGGCGAAAACGGTATCGACGTCGCAGACTTCCGGCCGGGAAAGAGAAGTGCCGCCCGGCCGCAGCGCGTGGCTATCCCTGCCTGAAGCGCTTTAGCTGAACTGCGCGGCGATCAGCGCCGCCAGCCTTTCGGCAACCTCTTCCTTCGCCAGGTCGGGCCATTGCTCGACGCCATCGCGGCGGATGAGTTTGACGCTGTTGCGGCTGCCGCCCATGATGCCGGTGGCCGGCGAAACGTCATTGGCGACGATCATGTCGGCGCCCTTGCGCTCGAGTTTCACCCGCGCATTGCTTTCCACGTCCTGCGTTTCGGCGGCAAAGCCGATCACCAGTTTCGGCCGCATCGTATGATGGCCGACGGTTTTGAGGATGTCGGGGTTTTCGGTCAGCGCCAGCGTCGGAATGGATTCGCCCGGATGTTTCTTCAGCTTCTGGTCGGCGGCCGAGGCGACACGCCAGTCCGCCACCGCTGCCACCATCACCGCGATGTCGGCCGGCAGCGCCGAAAGCACGGCGTCGCGCATTTCCTCCGCCCGCTCGACATGCACGGTGCTGACGCCGACGGGGTCGGCGATCGTCACCGGCCCCGAGACCAGCGTCACCTCGGCTCCAAGTTTGGCAAGGGCGGCGGCGATCGCATGGCCCTGCCGGCCGGAAGAGCGGTTGGCGATGTAGCGCACCGGGTCGATCGGCTCGTGTGTCGGTCCTGAGGTGACGATCGCCTTGCGCCCTTTCAGCGGCTTTTCTCCGTCGTCGAGCATGGTTTCGGCCGCCGCCACGATCTCCAGCGGTTCCGCCATCCGGCCGAGCCCGGCTTCCCGGCTCTCCGCCATCTCGCCGGCCATCGGCCCGACGAAGCGGATGCCGTCTGCCCGGAGCAGCGCCGCATTGCGCCGCGTCGCCGGATGCGCCCACATTCTGGGGTTCATCGCCGGTGCCGCCAGCACCGGCCTCTCGGTCGCCAGCAGCACGGTCGAGGCGAGATCGTCGGCAAGCCCGTTCGCCATCTTCGCCATCAGGTCGGCGGTGGCAGGGGCGATGAGCACGAGATCGCAGTCGCGCGCCAGCCTTATATGGCCGACATCCTGTTCGTCTTCACGCGAAAACAGATCGAGGAAGACGTGGTCCGCCGCCAGTGCGCCGACGGCAAGCGGCGTGACGAATTCCTGCGCCCCCTTGGTCATGATCGGGCGCACGCCGGCACCGCGCTCGCGCAGCCGACGGATCAGATCCAGGCTCTTATAGGCGGCGATGCCGCCGGAGATGATGAGGAGGATGCGTTTTCCGCTGAGAGCCATGGCTTTCTTCCCGTCGCCTTATTGACCGGCCCCGACCCTAAGCCTTTGGCGCAAAACATGCAATCGCGCGGGCGGGCTGGAGAGGGATCTCCAACCCGCCTGCCAATAATCGCGCCGCGCCGTCTCAACTGCGGGTGATCGAAATGCCGCCGTCAACCAACGACGCCGTGCCGGTGACGAAGCTCGCATCGTCGGAGGCGAGGTAGAGAACCGAGCGGGCGAGTTCGTCCGGTGTCGCGACACGCTTCAGCGCATGCATATTGGTGACGGCAGCCTGCTTGCCGGCCGTATCGTTCATGTCCCGGTACATGTCGGTATCGACCGCACCCGGCAAGACGGCATTGACGCGCACGCCCTGCGGTCCGAATTCGGCCGCGAGCGCCTGCGTCAGCCCGATCAGCCCGGATTTGCTGGCGGCATAAGCGGCGACGCCGGGAAAGGCGAAGCTGTAGCCGACGAAGGTCGAGGTGAAGATCACCGAGCCGCCGCCATTTTCCGTCATGGCGCCGATCTGATGTTTGGCGGCGAGGAAGGAGGCTGTCAGATTGACGGCCAGCGCCTCGCTGAAGCCTGCTTCCGAGACACCGGTGCTCGGGCCAGCCTCGCCGATGATGCCGGCATTGTTGAAGGCGATGTCGAGCTTGCCGTAATGGGTCACGGCGGCCGCGACCAGCGCCTTGTGATAGTCTTCCGACCGGACGTCGCCGGCGATGGCGACGGCGTCGCCGCCCTCTGCCTTGATCTCCGCGACGAGACTGTCGAGTTCGGCCTGACGTCGGGCGCCGACGACGACCTTGGCGCCTTCGGCGGCAAAGAGCTTTGCCGTGACGCGGCCGATGCCGGAGCTTGCGCCGGTGATGATCGCGACCTTGTTGTTCAAACGGTTCATGGTCCATCTCCTGTGTTGGAAGCGAGACGGCCCGTGCCGTCTCCTGCGTTGAGTGGAAGATGGCATTTTCTTTTCGTTCGGATTAGTCTCCATATTGGGGAATTTGAATTCGGAAAGACCGAACGATGATCAGGATCGAAGGTATTGCGGCTTTTGTCGCCGTCGTCGAGGCAGGCTCGGTCAGCGAGGCGGCCCGGCGCCTCAGGCTCTCCAAATCCGTCGTCAGCGAAAGGCTGGCCGAGCTGGAGAAATCGCTGGGCGGCACGCTGCTGCACCGAACGACGCGCAAGCTGGCCTTGACCGAGGATGGTGCGGTCTTCCTGCAGCGCGCCGGGCGTATCGTGCGTGAGATCGAGGAGGCCGCCGCCGATATGGCCGAGCGGCGCGGCACGCTGTCGGGGCCGATCCGGATCGCCGCCCCGGTCACTTTCGGCCGCATGCATCTCGGCCCGGCGCTTTATCCCTTCCTTGCCGACCATCCCGATATCGAACTGACGCTCGATATCGACGACCGGCGTGTCGATGCCGCCTCGGACGGCTACGACGCCATCATCCGCAACGGCCCGATCGCCGATAGCCGGCTGGTCGCCTGGAAGCTAGCGCCCAGCCGTCGCCTGCTCTGCGCGTCGCCGGATTATCTCGTCCGCCAGGGAATGCCGAGCTCGCTCGCCGACCTGAACAATCATCGCGGCATCTTCTACACCAATCGCGGCGTCGCCGACTGGCGCTTCCAGACGCCGGAGGGTGCGGTCGTCGTCCGCGCGAAACTGGCGCTCGGCATCAACAATGGCGACATGCTGCGCGACGCCGCGATTGCCGGTCTCGGCATCGCGCTGCTGCCCGCCTTTATCGCCGGCCCGGCCATCCGCGAAGGCAGGCTTGCCGAAATCGATATCGGCCACAGGCCGGAGGCCGAATTCATCTACATGGCTCATCCCGAGGGCCGCAATCCCTCGGCCAAGCTGCGCGCCATCGCCGATCATCTGAAGAAGAGTTTTGGCGATCCGCCCTATTGGGATATTGCGGATAGAGCATGATGCCGAAAAGTGTGAGCGGATTTCGGGCGACATCATGCTCTAACTCTTTAATGTAGAACAGGATTCAGATTTTAGGCCAACCGGCCTAAAATCATCCTGTTCTAACCCATGAACTCGAAGGTTCGTCAGGATGAAGATATGCCGCCGTCAGTGCATGGCGTGAAGACTACGATCGCAGGAGAAAAGCACTATCTGACACGCGGCACCGGCGCCTATCGCCGCGCCAGCCTGGCGCTTTTCCTTTCCGGCTTTTCCACCTTCTCGCTGCTTTATTGCGTGCAGCCGCTGTTGCCGATCTTCTCGCAGGAATTTGCCGTCAGCCCGGCCGAAAGCTCGCTGTCCCTTTCACTTTCCACCGGCTTCCTGGCGGTCGCCATCGTCTGTGCCGCCGCCGTCTCGGAAGGGCTTGGCCGCCGCAGCCTGATGGCGCTGTCGCTGGTCGGCGCCGGCTTGCTGACGGTGGCCACCGCCTTTGCGCCGAACTGGCATCTGCTGCTGGTGATCCGCGCCCTGCAGGGCCTCGTTCTCGGCGGCGTGCCTGCCGTCGCCATGGCCTATCTCGCCGAGGAAATCGATCCGCGCGGCCTCGGCGCCACCATGGGCCTTTATGTCGGCGGCACGGCCTTCGGCGGCATGTCCGGCCGCGTCCTCACCGGCATCTTCGCCGAATATCTCGGCTGGCGGCCGGCGCTTTTCCTCATCGGCGCCATCGGCCTTGCCGCCGCGATCGGCTTCATCGCCCTGCTGCCGCCGTCGAAGAATTTCGTCCGCCGGCCGGGCTTCGATCCGCGCTTTCACGCGAAAGCCTGGCTCGGCCATCTCAAAAATCCGGCGCTGCCCTTCGTCTTCGCCATCGCCTTCCTGGCGATGGGCTCCTTCGTGACCATCTATAATTATGCCGGTTTCCGTCTCGTGGCGCCGCCCTATGGCCTCAATCAGACCGAACTCGGCCTGATCTTCACCGTCTATCTCTTCGGCATCGGCGCCTCCTCGATCGGCGGCCTGATCGGAGACCGGATCGGGCATTTTCGCGTGCTGCTCTTCGGTCTGGCGCTGACGGCCGCCGGCAGCGCGCTGACGCTTTTCGCACCGCTGCCATCCATCATTCTCGGCATCGTCGTGCTGACGACCGGCTTTTTCATGAGCCATTCCATCGCCAGCGGCCTCGTCGGCAAGCTTGCGCATGGCACCAAGGGCCACGCCTCGTCGCTCTATATGCTCGCCTATTACGTCGGTTCCAGCCTCATGGGCTCGGCCGGCGGCTGGTTCTTTGCTGTGGAAGGCTGGGCCGCCGTCGTCCTCTTCACGCTTGCCATGCTGGCGCTCGCCTTTATCTCCGCCTGCGTCGCCCAGCACTTTGCCCAGGGCTTTGCCC
This sequence comes from Rhizobium sp. RSm-3, assembly GCF_001854685.1. Lineage (NCBI taxonomy): Bacteria > Pseudomonadati > Pseudomonadota > Alphaproteobacteria > Hyphomicrobiales > Rhizobiaceae > Rhizobium > Rhizobium sp. RSm-3. The sequence goes on from NZ_MAWZ01000001.1 coordinate 358,578, forward strand.
AGGACTTTACAAGGAGAAAAGCATGATCCGCATAGACCGTCTCGATCATCTTGTGCTGACCGTCGCCGATATCGCAGCCACCTGCGACTTCTATTCCCGCATTCTCGGCATGTCGGTCGAAACCTTTGCGGAAGGCCGAAAGGCGCTGAAATTCGGCAGACAGAAGATCAATCTGCATCAGGCCGGCCACGAATTTGAACCCAAGGCAAGACATGCCACCCCCGGCTCCGGCGACCTCTGCTTCATCGCCGAGACGCCGCTTGCCGATGTCATCGCCCATCTGCAGGCGTCGGCCATTGTGATCGAAGAAGGCCCAGTCGAACGCACCGGTGCGACCGGATGCCTGCGCTCGGTCTATTTCAGAGACCCTGACGGCAATCTCATCGAAGTTTCGAATCCGATCGATTGACGCTCGATATCTGGCCGATACCTGCCCCCGACTCAATCCAGCCTGATATAGGGCACATCCTTCTTCGCCACCTCATCAAGCGCCTCCTCATAACCGGCATCGGCATACCGCATGACGCCGAGGGAGGTGTCGTTGGTCAGCGCGTGGTCCAGCCGCTCATCGGCGGCATCGCTGCCGTCGGCGACGACGGTGACGCCGCAGCTTGTCATGTAGCCGGCATAGCCGCCGCCGCCGGAATGGACGACGACGAGATCGGCCATCGACGAGCAGAGCATCATTGCATCGATCAGCGGCCAGTCGGCGATCGCATCCGAGCCGTCCTTCATCCGCTCGGTCATGATATTCGGATGCGCCATGGCGCCGGCATCGAGATGGTCGCGGGAAAAGGCGATGGGGCCTTTGAGCTCGCCGCCTGCGACCAGCGCGTTGACGCGCCGCGCCAGCATCGTGCGTTCGCCGTGGCCGAGCCAGGCGATGCGGGCCGGCAGCCCCTCGAAGGGAACATGCTGGCGCGCCAGCCGGATCCAGTTGGTGATGATCTTGTTGTCGGGGAAGAGTTCGAGCAGCAGGTCGTCGATGCGGGCGATATCGCTCTCCTCGCCTGAGAGCGCCATCCAGCGGAACGGGCCGATCGCCCGGGCAAACAGCGGCCTCAGATAGGCTTCGGTGAAGATCGGAATGTCGAAGGCATTGGTGACGCCACCCTCTTTCGCCTGGGTGCGGATGAGGTTGCCATTGTCGAAGACTTCCGCGCCGCGCTTCTGGAATTCCAGCATCGCCGTCACATGCTCGACGATCGAGGCGCGGCTTGCCGCCATCAACTGCCCCTGGCCATCGTCGCGCAATCCTCTCACCTGATCGAGGCTCATGCCCTTCGGCACGTAGCCGTAGACGAGGTCGTGCGCCGAGGTCTGGTCGGTGACGATGTCGGGCACGATGCCGCGCCGGGCAATTTCGGGATAGACCTCGGCCGCATTGCCGACCAGCCCGACCGACAGCGCCCGCTTCTCCTTGACCGCCGCATCGATCATCTGAAGGGCGGTATCGAGATCGGGCGCGATTTCCTGGAGATAACCGATCTGCTGGCGCTTGCGGGCCCGTTCCGGGTCGATATCTACACAGAGGATCGCCGCCCCTGCCATGCGACCGGCGAGCGGCTGCGCCCCGCCCATGCCGCCAAGCCCGGCCGTCAGCACGAAGCGGCCGGCAAGATCGCCGCCGAAGCGCCGCTCGGCAATGCGCATGAAGATCTCATAGGTCCCCTGAATGACGCCCTGGCTGCCGATATATTGCCAGGCGCCCGCCGTCAGTCCGCCCCAGCAGATCAGTCCCTTGCGCTGCAGCTCATAGAACACTTCGGCCTTCGCCCATTGCCCGACGATATTGCAGTTCGCCATGATGACGAGCGGCGCCTTGGCGTGCGTTCGTACCAGCCCGATCGGCTTGCCCGACTGGATGAGCAGCGTCTGGTCCTCCTCCATCTCGGTCAGCGCCTTGACGATGCCCTTGTGCGCCGCCCAGTTGCGCGCAGCCTTGCCGAGCGCGGCATAGACGATCAGGTTTTCGGGATCCTCGCCGACCGACAGCACATTTTCGAGCAGCCGCAGCAGCGCCTCCTGCCGCCAGCCCTTGGCACGCAAGTCCGGCCCGCCGGGAATCGGAAATTTCGGATGACGTGGATTGGCCTTCGGCATCGTGGGTTCCTCGCTTGGTTCTCAGTTTTTTTCCCTTCTCCCCGGCGGGGGTCCGAAGGACGGGTCGAGACCTGTGGCTCGACCCTGGTCGGTGGCCCCGAAGGGTCGGATGAGGGGGCCACACGGTAAAACATTCATTGCCCTTCGCTTGCGCTCAGGCACTCGCGGCTTTGCCGCTCACCCCCTCATCTGTCCTTCGGACCCCCGCTGGGGAGAAGGGGGAAAGCGCAGTCTCTACTTCCCCGGCAGCGATTCCACGTAGGCAAGTGCCGCACCGAGCAAACGCCGTCTCAGCGCATCGTCGCCGTAAACCGCAGCCGTCGCCCGCACCCAGCCTTGCATCACCCGTTCGCCGGACAGCATCTGGATCACGCCCGGCATCGCCAGCGCCCAGCCGTCATTGCCTCGGCCGAGACGGACCAGCATGCCGTCGTGGCGCGCGCCGCAGAGAAGATTGCCGTTCAGCATGAAGGCGGAGCCGCCGAACATCGATTTTTCGGCAAGGCCCGGTCGATCGCCGAGTTCCTCGCGCAACAGCTCTTCAAGGCCGGGATCGCGCGTCATGGTTCAGGCCTTCGTTTCCAAAGCGTAGCGGGCGATCTCTATCCCCATCGCCTTTTCGACGACGGGATAGACGGTGGGATCGAGCACGCTTGCCGACAGCGGAATGATATCCTTCGGCACATGCAGGATGAACACATGCATGCCCTCCTGCAATTGGCCGACGCTGAGCGGCTCGCCCTCCGGCGACAGCGTGGTGATCACCGCGGGGAAGGTCGCAAGCCGGGCGCCATTCGCATCGTCGACCGCCATATATTCGTTCATCACATGCAGCGCCACCGATTTTGCGCCCGTGCCGACGGTGACCGTGCCGATGTCGAAGGCTTCCTTGGTGTAGACGACGTCCTTTCGAGAGATGACGCCCTCGGCGAGGATATGCCCGCCCGTCGTCTTGCAGATCGCATCGATAACATTAGATCCGCCGCGCTTTTCCGCCGCGATGATCGCTTCTCCGAGCACAAGCGCCATCGAGATGCCGCCGAGTGCGGCATGGCTACGGACATAGGAAGCGCGCAGCGGGTTGCGGCAGCTGGCGATAAAACCACCGGATTGATCGGCGGCCGCGCGCAGCACTGGCGAGATCTTCGCCGTCGCCCCCTTTACCACCAGCTCGATATACCGGTTCTCGGCCCGATTGCCGCCGACGGCAGTCTGGATCATCGGCTCGGGTGAACCGGCCATACCGATCGAGCCCATGTCGCCGGTGGGATGGGCGCGGATATCGCCGACCGCGTCGACCACCTTGGTGCCGAGGATCGCCGAAGGCAGCCAGCCGTTCAGCGTCGAGGATTTGCCGTTCTGGCCGATGATCAGCCCGGAAAGCTTTTCACCCAACGCCTCCTGCAGCAATTGCACGGCTTTGACATAATCGATGCCCTGCATTTCCCAGGGCGTGGTGGAGGCCGGCGCGCCGATCGCCGCCGCCGTGGCGATCCAGGCGTCATCCTGCAACTCGTCGATCGACACCAGCTCCGGCTTGCCGATAGTGACGGCGGCAAACCCAAGCATTCGCCCATGATCGGCCCAGCCGCCGCCGCCGGCGGCATAGACGGAGCCGCCCTTGACGGCTGCTTCCACGTCCTTCTCAACCAGTATGCGTCCCATCCGGTTTCTCCTGGTTCAAATCTCTGTCCATTTCGTGCACCGCCTCGAACAGCACGGCGGCGCCGAGCGCGATATCGTCATTGTCGGCCCATTCGTCGGGGCAATGGCTGCGGCCTTCCCGGCAAGGCACGAAGATCATCGCCGCCGGCGCCACCTTGGCGACCCAGGCGGTATCGTGCCCCGCGCCCGACGCCATGCGCCGGTGTTTGGCGCCGACACTGATGCAGGCGGCCTCCAGCGTCGACAGCAGCCCGGCATCGCCCGGCGTCGGCAGATTGTCGGACACCCGGCTCGGCGGCTTGATCGTCACGCCATAGGCGTCGGCGAGCTTTTCGACATGGCCATCGAGCCAGCGGCAGAAAGCTTCCATATCGGCGCGGATTTCGGCGCGGCCGTCGATCAGCAGCACCACTTTCGACGGTACGACATTGGCGGCATTCGGCTCGATCCTGAGTTCACCGACCGTCGCGGCGAAGTGGCCCGGCATCTTGGCAAGCTCGGCGGCGGCGTTGCGGATGTCGAGCACCAGCTGGGCGGCCGCCACCAGCGCATCCGCCCGCCGATCCATCGGCGTCGTGCCGGCATGGTCGGCCCGCCCCTCGACGGCAATTTCGATGCGGGTGATGCCGGAGATCGCGGTGACGATGCCGATGTCCTCCCGTTCGGCTTCGAGCACCGGTCCTTGCTCGATATGGAGCTCGAGGAAGCCTGCCAGATCGGGCCGCTTCTGCTGCGCCAGCACGCCTGGCGTGCCACCCAGCTCGGCGATGGCTTCGGCCAGGTCGCGCCCGTCGCTGACACGCGAAAGCCAGGCCTCCGGCAATTGCCCGGTCATCCCCCGGCTGCCGATGCAGGAGACGCCGAAGATGCTCACCTCCTCGGCAAGGAAGTCGACGATCTCGAGATCGTGGTCGAGTTCGATCGCCCGGTCGCTGAGCGCGCGCGCCACCTCAAGCGCTGAAATTACCCCGGCAATGCCGTCGAAGCGGCCGCCATCCGGCACCGTGTCGGAATGCGAACCGAGCATGATCGTGCCGAGCCAGGGTTTGCGGCCCGTGCGCCGGCCGATCAGATTGCCGGCGGCATCGATCCTCGTTTCCAGCCCCGCCGCCTTCATCCGCGCTTCGATATAGGCCCGGCCTTCGAGAAAGAGCGGCGTGAAAGCCCGCCGCGTCCAGGGATGGCCGGGCTCGGTAATTGCGGCGAGCGCCTCGATATCTGCGGCGATCCGGCCGGCATCGACGGGCAGATTGCGGCTCATGCAGGCGCTCCCGCAACAACCTGGCGCGGCAGCGGCCGGACGAACCGCCCGGTGCCGGGTTCGGCCAGCACCTTGCCGCCTTCGGCGATCTTCTCGCCTCTGAGATAGGTGGCCGCAACGCTCCACGGCAGGCGAGTGCCGTTATAGGGGCTCCAGCCGACGACGTTGTTGCCGCTGGCAGACGCGTCATAGACGCTGTCCCGCGGTTCCAGCACGATGATATCGGCATCCTTGCCAGGGGTCAGCGCCCCCTTGATATGGTCGAGCCGGAAATGCCTGGCCGGATTTTCCGCCATCAGCTTCGCCGCCCATGTCAGCGGAATGCCGCGTTCGCTGGCGCCTTTGACGAAAAGCGGCACCATCACCTCCAGGCCCGGAACGCCGGAGGCGTTGGCGAGCATATCGGGATTGGTCTTGCGGTTCTCCGACCAGCTGACGTGATCGGTCGAGACCAGCCAGACATCGCCCTCGGTCACCTTCCGCCAGAGCTTCTCCACCTCGGCGCGCGGCCGCAGCGGCGGATTGATCTTCGCTTTGCCGCCGAGGCGTTTCACGTCGTTCTCTTCATCGAGCGTCAGATAATGGATGCAGCATTCGACGGTCGCGGCAAAACCGTCACGCCGATAGGCGCGGGCAATGTCATAGCCGCGCCCGAGCGAGCAGTGCACCACATGCGCCGGGCAGCCGGTGGCAGCTCCCGTCTCGAAGATCGTATGCATCGCCAAGAGTTCGGTAATCGGCGGCCGTGACAGGCCATGCGCCTGCCAGTCGGTGATGCCGCTCGCCTTCACCGCAGCCATATAGCTGCGCACCGCCTCGTCATCCTCATTGTGCACGCCCGCCGTCAGCCCCGTCGGCGCGATGGCGGCAAAGCAGGCGTCGAGCAGAGCCGGCGGAATGCGTGGAAAACGCTTGGGGTCGGTGCCGAAAGTCGAGAATTTGAAGGCGGCAACGCCTGCCTCGACCATCTCGCCGATCCGCGCCGGGCCTTCTTCCGGATCGACCGTGCCGTAAAGCGCGAAGTCGACACGCGCCTGCTGCCCGGCATGGTCTATCTTGCGTTTGACCGCAGCCGCCGAGCAGACGAGATCGCCCTCGTCATAGGGCATGTCGACGATCGTTGTTACGCCGCCGGCTGCCGCCGAACGCGTCGACCAGACGAAATCCTCCTGGTCCTTCTGGGAAAGCGAATGCACCTGCGCGTCGATCGCGCCGGGCAGTATCAGCGCTTTGCCGAGCAGATGCCGTTCGCGCGCCGCAGGCGGCACGCCGAGACCGACCTCGGCGATCTTGCCGTCACGGGTGGCGACATAACCCGCTTCGAGAATGCGGTCCGGCAGCACCACCGTGCCCTGCAGAACGAGATCGAAGTCCATCACGCTTCCTCCCCAGGCTGAGATCAGAGTGCCTGCGCCTCGTGGTGGGTCAGGCGCTCCTCGATATGCTCCAGTGATCCGAGCGCAAAGAAATCGTCGAAGGAGGCGATCGGAACCTGCTCGGTCAGCCTCGAGAGGAAGTCGTCCGAGCCGAGCTCCTCCTCGATTGCCTCCACCTCGGCCGAAAGCGGCCTGTCCACGATATAGAAATCCGCATGTTTGCGCACGACGTCGTAAAGCATGGCGGCGACGCCCTTCGGTTCGTCGCCGAGAATGTCGATCGCCTGGGCCGACAGCAGCGCCTCCAGCGCTGCCAGACGCTTCAGCGCCTGCATCTGGCGCTCGAAGCGCTCGATGACCAGCGGCAGGAAGGCCGCCTCGTCCTCCAGCCCGGCGGCCACCACCAGCGACTGCGCCGACACCGGATTGGACATCGACAGCACGCGCGAAAAAATCTCGCCGGCAAGCTTGATGATCGGCCCGAAACCGGTGGCGATCCGCCCTGGCGGCACGAGATTGACCGGCAGGTCGCGCCGCTGGCCATTGCCGAGAATGACGCAGCGGTTGAAGGCGTTGCGCGCCGCATGCGCCATGCAGAGTGCGGCCGATTCGAGCAGGATCGTCACATCGAGCGGCAGCGAGCCGCCCGAGGTCATCACCCGGCCTTCGACTACGACGGGATTGTCGTCCGAACGCCCGGTGGCGGCAAGGATTTTATGGCCTGTCGACAGCAGGTTTTCGATGACCGCGCCGAATACCTGGGCGATCATGCGCAGGCTGAGCGGATCCTGCACATGCGTCGCGACGGGCCAGTTCCAGTCGTCGGAGGCGTTGCAGAGCCAGGCGCCGATCAGCGCCTCGCGCGCCGTGCCGACATGGCGGACGGCCTTCCAGGGATCGCGGGACGCGCCGAGCGCGCCGGCCGCCATCATCGCCGTCGCCAGCAGGATGCGGATCGAGGCGGCGGCATTGCGCGTCGTTTCCGCAGCCGCGGCAAAGCTCACCGCATTGATGCTGAGCGAGGCGAGGCTGTCGCGCGGCGCCATCCGCACCGGCTCCAGTCCGGCCGCCCGGAAGGCGTCGGCCGCCTGCATCCGCTTGCCGCGATAGACCGCTTCGCCGACGCCGGTCAGCACCGCGCCGATCTGCCCCATCAGGCCGATATCGGCGCAGCCGATCGAGCCGGTGCGCCGCACGACCGGGATCAGATCGGCTTCCAGCATGGTGATATAGGCTTCGATCAGCTCCGGCGTGCAGCCGACCTGGCCGGTTAACGCCGTATTGACGCGGATCGCCATGGCGTTGCGCACGACATTGCAGGAAAAGGGCGTGCCGGTGCCGAAATGATGGGCGCGCACCAGGCCGAGGTTGAAGGTGTCGAGTTCGTCGGCCGACCACTCCACATCCTTCATGGCGCCGACGCCTGTTGTCGAGCCGTAGACCGGCATGCCTGAAGCAATCGCATCCTCGACGATCTCCCGGGCAATGGCGATGCGGGCCATGCCGGTCGCCGAAGCCGATATCGTCGCCTTGCCCGCACCGATCGCCGCCATCTCGGCAAAACCGAGCGGCCGTCCGGAAAGTTCGATGCCAAGGCGTTCGTGCTGCATGTGCCATATCTCCTAGAACAGGATGATTTTAGGCCGGTCCGGCAGAAAACCTGAATCCTGTTCTAAATTAAAGAGCTAGAGCATGATGTCGCCCGAAACCGCTTACACTTTTCGGCATCATGCTCTAACGGCGAGACTAAGCGAGCCCTCCGTCACATGGGATATCCCAAATGCCGAACACAGCATGTTTTTACCGACGGATCAGCTCACCATCCAGGCAATATAGAGAAGCGTCAATGCGATGACCCAAAGCGCGATCCTGGCCGAGCGGTTATGCCGCGCCTCGGCCTTGCCGATCGCCTCGGCCGTCTGTTCGTCGAACCGTAAGCCGTGTTCGCTCATATGCAGAAGCTGGTGATGGAATTTTTCGGTCTTCGCCGCGATTTCCGGCACGGCTTCGGCAAGCTTCACCGCCGCCTTCAGCCCATCCTTGAGATCGGAGGCGATCCGCTTCGGCCCGAGATTGGTGCGGATCCAGTCGCCGACGACGGGCTCGGAAGCCTTCCACATGTTGAAGCGCGGATTGAGCATGCGCGACACGCCTTCGACCACGACCATGGTCTTCTGCAGCATCACCAGCTCCGGCCGCGTCGCCATGTCGAAGAGTTCGGTCACTTCGAAAAGCAGCGTCAAGAGCTTGCCCATCGAAATCGTTTCGGCCGGCTGCCCATGGATCGGCTCGCCGATCGCCCGGATCGCCTGGGCGAAGCTCTCGACATTGTGGTGGCCAGGCACATAGCCGGCCTCGAAATGCACCTCGGCGACGCGGATATAGTCGCGGGTGATAAAACCATAGAGGATTTCGGCGAGGAACCGCCGTTCCTTTTTGCCGAGCCGTCCGACAATGCCCATGTCGACGGCGACGATCATGCCACCCGCATCGACGAAGAGGTTGCCCGGATGCATGTCGGCATGGAAGAAGCCGTCGCGCAGCGTATGGCGCAGGAAGGACTGGATCAGCGTATCGGCAAGCAGGTTGAGATCGTGGCCGGCCGCGCGCAGCCCCTCGACGTCGGACATGCGCGTGCCGTCGATCCATTCCATGGTGATGACGTCGCGCCCCGTTCGCTCCCAGTCGACCTTCGGCACGCGGAAGCCGGGATCTCTCTCGGTATTCTCGGCGATCTCGGAAAGAGCGGCCGCCTCCAGGCGAAGATCCATCTCCATCTTCGTCGTCTGTTCCAGCGTCTTCGTCACCTCGACCGGCCGCAGCCGCCGGCTCGAAGGCAGGAAGCGCTCCTGCATATGGGCGACGAGATACATCGCCTCGATGTCATGGGCAAAACGCTGGCGCACGCCCGGCCGCACGATCTTGACGGCGACCTTCTTGCGGCCTTCCGATGTCTCGACCTCGGCCGGATGCACCTGGGCGATCGAGGCCGCGGCGATCGGCTCGTCGAAGCTCGCATAGAGTTCGCCGATCGGCCGCCCGAGCGAGCCTTCGATATTGGCCTTGGCTGCAGCCGAGGGAAAGAAGGCCATCCGGTCCTGCAACTGCGACAGGTCGTTGGCGAATTCGACGCCGACGACATCCGGCCGTGTCGCCAGGAACTGGCCGATTTTCACATAGGAGGGGCCGAGTCGCTCGACGGCTTGCGCCAACCGGTCGCTGCGCTTCTGGTGCCGCGCCTTGCTGCGCTCGAAAATCGTGACGAAGGATTTGGCGAGCGCCACCGGAGGCGGCAGCCCTTCGGACGGCAGAGCCGAGACGACGCCTTCGCGCACGAGCACCCAGCCGACGCGCCAAAGGCGGAAATAGGCCCCGAAAGTGCTCATGCCACAGTGCCCCGCCGAGGGAGGTTTGTCTCTTTTTCTTCCCTCATTCCCTCAGAGCTTCCAGCCGGAATGCAGCGCGGCGATGCCGCCGGTATAATTGGTGTAGCTGACGCGTGAAAAGCCAGCCTGGCGGATCATTGCCGCGAAATTCTCCTGGTTCGGGAATTTGCGGATCGATTCCACCAGATACTGGTAGGGTTCGGCATCGCCGGTGATCGCCTTGCCGAATTGCGGAATGGCATTGAACGACCAGGCGTCATAGATCTTGTCGAGCAGCGGCATGTCGACTTCGGAAAATTCGAGCACCAGCAGCCGGCCGCCGCGCTTCAGGACGCGATAGGCCTCCGACAGTGCGACATCGATCCGCGGCACGTTGCGGATGCCGAAGGCGATCGTATAGGCGTCGAAGCTGGCGGCCTCGAAGGGCAGTTCCTCGGCATTCGCCTCGACGAAGGTGAGATTGCCGGAAAGCTTCTTCTTTTCCGCCCGCTCGGCGCCGACGCCGAGCATCGAGCCGTTGATATCGAGCACGGTCGCATGCGCCTGCCGGCCCGAAGCCTCGACGATGCGGAAGGCGATGTCGCCGGTGCCGCCGGCAACGTCGAGCACCTTGTAGCCCGGCTCCTTGCGCGGGTTCAGCGCCGAAATCATCGCATCCTTCCAGGCGCGGTGCATGCCCATCGACATGACGTCGTTCATAATGTCGTAGCGTTTGGCGACCTTGTGGAACACCTGGTTGACGAGGCCCTGCTTCTCGCCGTCAGACACCTCGCGGAAGCCGTAGGAGGTCTCCATGCCGCCATCGGCGGAAGTGCGGCTTTCTGACATCAGACTGCTCCGTTCCTTGATATTCAGCCGCGCAGGCCATAGCGAAAGACCGCGCGCGACGTTATCACTGGGCCGCGCTTTCCGCGGACCACTGGCGCTATAGCGCACATCGTCCTCGGTTGAAACACGTTAGATACAGATGGGTTAAGATGCCGGAATTGCCAGAAGTCGAAACGGTAAAACGCGGCCTGGCGCCGGCGATGGAGGGGGCTCGCGTCGCCAGGCTGGAGTTGCGCCGCGGCGATCTGCGCTTTCCCTTTCCCGAGGCTTTCGCCGACAGGGTTTCCGGCCGCACCATCGTCGGGCTTGGGCGCCGCGCCAAATATCTGCTGGTCGATCTCGACGACGGCAACACGCTGATTTCCCATCTCGGCATGTCCGGCTCTTTTCGCATCGAGGAGGGCGTCGCCTCCGGGACACCGGGCGAATTTCATCATGCCCGTTCGAAGGACGAGAAGCACGATCACGTCGTCTTTCACCTCGACGCTCCGGGCGGCTCCTGCCGCGTCGTCTATAACGACCCGCGCCGTTTCGGCTTCATGGATATGGTGGAGCGCGCCGATCTCGCCGCCCATCCCTTCTTCCGCGACCTCGGCCCGGAGCCGACCGGAAACGAGCTTGGCGCCGCCTATCTCGCCGAGCGCTTCCGCGACAAGGCGCAGCCTTTGAAGAGTGCGCTGCTCGACCAGAAGAACATTGCCGGTCTCGGCAATATATATGTCTGCGAGGCGCTGTGGCGCGCGCATCTTTCGCCTGTCCGCGCCGCCGGTACGCTGGTGACGGCAGGCGGCCGGCCGAAGCAGCAGCTGGACCTGCTCGTCGCCTCGATCCGCGACGTCATCGCCGATGCGATCGCCGCCGGCGGATCGTCGCTGCGCGATCATATCCAGACGGACGGATCGCTCGGCTATTTCCAGCACTCCTTCTCTGTCTATGATCGCGAAGGTCAGGCTTGCCGCACGCCCGGCTGCGGCGGTACGGTCGCCCGTATCGTCCAGGCGGGCCGCTCCACCTTCTATTGCGCCGCCTGCCAGAAATAAGAGAGAACCGGGAGACCAGCATGGCCTATGAGACCCTGATCGTCGAAACCCGAGGCAATGTCGGCCTCGTCACGCTGAACCGCCCGCAGGCGCTGAACGCCCTGAATTCCACCGTCCTGAAGGAATTGAAGGAGGCCTATGCCGCCTTCCATGCCGACGAGGCGGTCGGCGCCATCGTCATCACCGGTTCCGAGCGCGCCTTTGCCGCCGGCGCCGATATCAAGGAGATGCAGCCGCTGGAGTTCGCCGATATCTATAAGAGCGATTTCATCAGCGGCTGGGACGAGGTCGCCAAGGCCCGCAAGCCGGTGATCGCCGCCGTCAGCGGCTTTGCGCTCGGCGGCGGCTGCGAGCTCGCCATGATGTGCGATTTCATCATCGCCTCGGAGACGGCGAAGTTCGGCCAGCCGGAAATCACCCTCGGCGTCATTCCCGGCATGGGCGGCTCGCAGCGGCTGACGCGCGCCGTCGGCAAGGCGAAGGCGATGGATCTCATCCTGACCGGCCGGATGATGGATGCCGCCGAGGCGGAGCGGTCGGGACTCGTATCGCGTGTGGTAGCGCCCGAGCGTCTGCTCGAGGAGGCTCTTGCCGCGGCCGAAAAGATCGCCTCGCTCTCGCAGCCTTCGGTGATGATGGCCAAGGAGGCGGTCAACCGCGCCTTCGAGACGACACTGGAGGAAGGGCTCCGCTTCGAACGCCGGCTGTTTCACAGTCTCTTTGCCACTGATGACCAGAAGGAGGGCATGGCGGCCTTCGTCGAGAAGCGCAAACCGGCTTTTAAGCACCGTTGAACGCTTTTAGCCGCTTGTCATGGCAAAGCTTGAAAATCCGCGTTGACGTGGGCCGGCTTTAGAGTTATATGCCCGCCCACGGTTCGGAAAGCCGGTTTGGTTTTCCGCGATTGCTCCCGCATTGCTGGATTCTGTGGCCGCAGGGCCCGCGGTAATGGCGGAGTTTGTTCGAATTCTTGAGAGAGGCATCCATGGCCAATACAACTTCGGCGAAAAAAGCGACCCGCAAGATCGCCCGCCGTACCGACGTCAATAAGGCTCGTCGCTCGCGCGTTCGTACTTTCGTTCGCCAGGTCGAAGAGGCCATCGCATCCGGTGACGCCGCCAAGGCGAAGGAAGCTTTCCTGGCCGCTCAGCCCGAGCTTGCCCGCGCCGCCAGCAAGGGCGTGCTGCACGCCAACACGGCATCGCGCAAGGTCTCGCGCCTGGCCGCTCGTGTGAAGGCTCTGTCGGTCACCGCGACCGCGTAATCTTCCGTTAACGTCTTCATCTTTATGATTAGCCCGGTAATTTTACCGGGCTTTTTCGATTCCGCCGATCAGCCCTTCTATGGTTAATCCTGCGACTGTTTCGTGTCAATGCCATGACAGGAAAAACTGTTTAAAAACAAATAGTTGCGCAAGGATGCTTTGACGCCACGCGACTCTGCCCCGAGCTTCCGGGAGCAGGGGGGAGTCAAGCAGATTTTTATTTTTTTTCTTTCCATGCGTGTCAAAATAGCCCGAACGGGGAATCTCCTTGATTCAAAAGCGATTCTTTTTTGACGCTGGTGTGACGCCCGAAAACGGCCGGCGGAGTCAATGCCCGCTTCTTAATTTTGCGTAAAATTCATCGTTGATATTGCCATTTGATCCTGCCTAAATGGCTTCCAACAAAGGGCGCGGACATCACCTGCAGAGGCTCGGTCTTAACTGCCACGTCGGCAGGGCGATAAGTTTGTGCCATTTGTTACGGAGCCTTGCGCTTCCGTTTTTTCAAGCACTTGACGGATTTGGGCCGTAACGTGGCTGTTACGGGCAGGGATGTTTTGTGTCTTCGGTGGTCACACGTTTAACGCGAGGCCGCCGGAGAAGGTAAAGTGATATTGCGTTCGGGCTGATCGGTCGAAAACGAGGATCGACCGCCAGCCTGGCACGGAAAGCCGATGAAGGTTGCCGCATGAATGCGGTTCCTGCAACGGAATTCTGCGCCGGTCCCTTCGGGGGCAGTGTTTGAGTGAACCGGCAGGTAAGCGGCTTCATGAGGATGCCGTCAGCTCGCCAAAGCGGGGAATAATCGGGCGGCTATTTTAGCGGAAGCCGCCCGGTGGAATTGAAAGGCGGCATTATGCAGATGAATACGATGACGACGGGCGGGCTCGACAATGGGGATGTGGCACCGCAGGCGTTTGGCTCCATTCGCCTCGAAGTGGGAGAAGCAAAGGCGGAAATGAAGCACGGCATCTTGTTTGAGCGCGTCAGCGCGCGCTTGAAGGCCCAGGTCGGTCCTGACGTCTATGCCAGCTGGTTCGCCCGGCTGAAGCTGCATTCGGTCTCGAAGAGCGTGGTTCGCCTGTCGGTTCCGACCACCTTCCTGAAGTCGTGGATCAACAATCGTTATCTCGATCTCATCACCGGTCTGTTCCAGGCCGAAGATCCGGAAATTCTGAAGATCGAAGTCCTGGTGCGCACGGCGACCCGCAGCGGCACGAAGGCGCTCGATGAGGCGGTCCAGCCCGAGCCGGTCGTTGCCCCCCAGGCGCGCCGCCCGGCAAGCGCCCAGCCGGCCGGCCAGGCCGTCCAGCAGGCGGTTTCCTCAGTGGCTGCGGCAAGGCCCGCAAGCTTTGGCTCGCCGCTCTTCGGTTCGCCGCTCGACAGCCGCTTCACCTTCGACACCTTCGTCGAAGGCAGCTCGAACCGTGTTGCGCTTGCGGCTGCGAAGACGATCGCCGAAGCCGGTTCCGGCGCAGTGCGCTTCAATCCGCTGTTCATCCATTCGGCGGTCGGCCTCGGCAAGACCCACCTGCTGCAGGCAATCGCCAATGCGGCGGTGCAGAACCCGCGGGCACTGCGCGTCGTCTATCTCACGGCCGAATATTTCATGTGGCGCTTCGCCACGGCGATCCGCGACAATGACGCGCTGACGCTGAAGGATTCGCTGCGCAACATCGATCTCTTGATCATCGACGACATGCAGTTCCTGCAGGGCAAGATGATCCAGCATGAATTCTGCCATCTCCTCAACATGCTGCTCGACAGCGCCAAGCAGGTGGTCGTCGCCGCCGATCGCGCCCCCTGGGAGCTGGAATCGCTCGATCCTCGCGTCCGGTCGCGCCTGCAGGGCGGCGTGGCGATCGAATTCGACGCGCCGGATTATGAGATGCGTCTCGAAATCCTCAAGCGCCGCCTTGCGGCAGCCCGGCTCGAAGATCCATCGCTCGAAATTCCGGCCGACCTGCTGCAGCACGTCGCCCGCAACATCACGGCCAGCGGCCGCGAACTGGAAGGCGCATTCAACCAGCTGGTCTTCCGGCGCTCCTTCGAGCCGAACCTGTCGATCGAGCGCGTCGACGAGCTGCTTGCCCATCTGGTCGGCTCCGGCGAACCTCGCCGCGTGCGCATCGAGGATATCCAGCGCATCGTCGCCAGGCACTATAACGTCTCGCGCCAGGAACTGGTCTCGAACCGCCGCACCCGCGTCATCGTCAAGCCGCGCCAGATCGCCATGTATCTGTCGAAGACGCTGACGCCGCGCTCCTTCCCCGAGATTGGCCGCCGTTTCGGCGGGCGCGATCACACGACCGTGCTGCACGCCGTGCGCAAGATCGAAGAGCTGATTTCCGGAGACACCAAGCTGTCGCACGAAGTCGAGCTTCTGAAGCGGCTGATCAACGAATAACCACCCGATTTTCGGAAGGTTTTGACGGCTGGAAGCGATTCCGGCCGTTTTGCTTTATGAGCTTTTTATTCTATACCTCCGGCCATCCCGTGCATGTCCGATTTGGAGCGGCGTGCGTCGGACAAAGACTGAAGCGCCGAAGAGGGCGCATGGGAGGATAATGGATGAGTTTTAGAAAGATCGCCGTTCTCGGCCTCGGCAAGGTCGGACGGCTGGCGGCCACGCTTTTGCATGAGGGCGGTTTCGAGGTCATCGGCGTCGATGCGCAACTGCCGCTGAGCGACGTTCCCTTCAAGTGCCGCGCCGGCGATATTGCCGACGTCCAAGTGGTCGGCGAGCTGCTGTCGAATGTCGAGGCGGTGCTTTCCTGCCTTCCCTACCATCTGAACATCGAATTGGCGCGTGCCGCCCATCTCGCCGGCATTCATTATTTTGACCTGACCGAAGATGTTCCCACCACCAATTTCATCATCGAACTGTCAAAGACCGCCCGCGGCCTGATGGCGCCGCAATGCGGCCTGGCACCGGGTTTCGTCGGCATCGTCGGGTCAAGCCTTGCCGATGGCTTCGAGCGCTGTCGTTCGATCCGCATGCGCGTCGGCGCCCTGCCGCAGCATCCGACCGGCCTTCTGGGCTATGCCTTCAACTGGTCGCCTGAAGGTGTCGTCAACGAATATCTGAACGATTGCGAGGTCATCGAGGGTGGGGTGCGCAAGCTCGTCTCGCCGATGGAATGGCACGAGACCGTCTATGTCGGCGGCGTCAAGCTCGAAGCCTTCACCACCTCGGGCGGCCTCGGCACCATGTGCGACACCATGCTCGGCAAGATCGACAATCTCGATTACAAGACCATGCGTTATCCCGGCCATATGGAGCTGATGAACTTCTTCTTCCACGAGCTTTTGATGCGCGACAAGCGCAAGCTCGCCGGCGAGATCCTGACCAACGCCAAGCCGCCTGTTGAAGACGATGTCGTCTATGTCCATGTCGCCGCCGAGGGCACGGAGAATGGCAGCCTGCGCCGCAAGGAGTTCGTGCGCGCCTATTACCCGATCGAGATTGCCGGCGCACGCCGCACGGCGATCGCCTGGACGACCTCGGCCTCCGTCGTTGCCGTCATCGAAATGGTCCGCGACGGCCTGCTGCCGGCCACCGGCTTCCTGCACCAGGAGCATATTCCGCTGGAGATGTTCCTGAAGACGCCGACCGGCAGCCTGTTCAAGGCCGGCGCCACTACAGCGCCGCGCGTGTCTTCAGACGCGCAAAGGACGCTGTAGCACTTTGAATTGCTGCATAATTTTATCCTTAATCGATTTCGATGTAAGGAATTATGCAGCGGCCACGGCTGAGAATTGTTTTTCCGACGCGGCGTTGATGTCATCGCCGCGTTGGAAACAATCCGTTGTCCGATGTCAGCAGGCGAGATCGGCGACGACGGAATCGAGGATCAGCATGCCCGCCGGCGTGCAGCGCAGCCGTGAATTGCCGATCCGCTCGATGAATTTGTGTTCGAGCAGAAACTCTTCCCGCTTCGGGTCGAGGTCGCGGCCGGAAAGCTGCTGCCAGCGGGCGAGATCGACACCTTCCCTGAGCCGCAGCCCCATCAGCAGCAATTCGTCAGACTGTTCCTCGTAGCCGAGCCGATCCTCGTCGAGAATGCCGTGGCCGTCGCGCTCGACCATGTCGAGCCAGGCTTCCGGCTTGCGCTCGGTCGCCGTCGCGATCTTTTCCGGCCCGCGCGTCAGCCGGCCATGCGCGCCCGGGCCGATGCCGGCATAATCGCCATAGCGCCAATAGGTCAGATTGTGCCGGCTTTCGGCACCCGGCCGGGCATGGTTGGAAACCTCATAGGCGGGCATGCCCTCGCGCGCGGTGATCTCCTGCGTCGCCTCGTAGAGCACGGCCGATTGCTCGCCATCCGGCACGATCAGCTTGCCTGATTTGTGCAGGCCATAGAAGGGCGTGCCTTCCTCGATGGTCAGCTGATAGAGCGAAAGATGATCGACCGCGTAGGAGATCGCTTGCCTCAGCTCTTTTTCCCATTCCTCGACCGTCTGATGCGGCCGGGCATAGATCAGGTCGAAGGACATGCGCGGAAAAATGTCGCGCGCCAGCCGGATCGCCTTCAGCGCATCGGCGACGTCATGCAGCCGGCCGAGGAACTTCAGGTCCCGATCATCAAGCGCCTGCACGCCGAGCGAGACGCGATTGACGCCGGCCGCCCGGTAGCCGCGGAAGCGCTCGGCCTCGACGCTCGAGGGATTGGCCTCCATGGTGATCTCGATACCATCAGGCACGTGCCAGTGCCGCGCAATGCCGTCGAGAATGGCGGAGACCGTTTCCGGGTTCATCAGCGACGGCGTGCCGCCGCCGAGGAAGATGCTCGTCACCGTCTTCGGCCCGCTCATTGCCCGGACCGTCGCCATCTCCTTCAGGAAGGCTGCTGCAAAGCGCTCCTGATCGACCGGCTGGTGGCGCACATGGCTGTTGAAATCGCAATAGGGACACTTCGCCGCGCAGAAGGGCCAATGCACATAGACGCCGAAGCCGGGCTCGCCGGTATCGGGCAGCAGTGCGACGTTGCGCGAGAGGCTTGGAGTGTCGAAATTGTCCACGTAGTGACCTTATGCCTCCAGGCAGGTTTCGACAAAGAGTTTGAAGGCGCGCGCCCGGTGCGACAGCGCCTGCGGCTTGCCGATGTTCCAGCCGTGTTTTTCCTCGCTGCTCATTTCCCCGAAGGTGATGTCGTAACCCTCTGGCTGGAAGACCGGATCGTAGCCGAAGCCCTGGGTGCCGCGCGGCGGCCAGGCGACGCTGCCCTCCACCTCGCCACGAAACAGTTCCGTGTGGCCGTCCGGCCAGGCAAGGCAGAGCACGCTGACGAAACGCGCGGTACGCTGTTCAGGCTTGGTCGCGCCCGCATCCTGCAGCGCCTTTTCCACCTTTGCCATCGCCATGTCGAAATCGCGCGTGCCGTCCGATGTCTCCGCCCAATTGGCGGTGTAGACGCCGGGATCGCCGTCAAGCGCGTCGACCACCAGCCCGGAATCGTCCGAAAGCGCCGGCATGCCTGCGGCATTGGCGGAGGCCACCGCCTTGATCGTCGCATTCTCCTCGAAACTGGTGCCGGTTTCGTCGGGCTCGACGAAATTCAGCTCGGCTGCCGATTTGGCGGTGAAGCCGAGCGGTCCGATCAATTCCTGGATCTCACGGATCTTGCCGGCATTGTGGCTGGCGACGACGATGGTCTTCGTTTCGAGCTTGCGCATTCAGATATCCTGTTCGATGCCCCAGATTTTAGCCTCCGCGCATTCCAGGCTGTTGCCGGCGGGATCGCGGAAATAGATCGAGCGGCCGCCATTCGGCCAGTGCACCTCGGATTCGATCGCCACACCGGCCGCTCTCAGCCGCTCAGTCATGGCATCGATGTTGCGGCCGGAGACCCGGAAGCAGGCATGGCCCGCTCCGCTCGTGCCATGCGGCGGCACCTGCAGCGCGTCGGGGGCCGGCGGTTTGACCGTTTCCTCGGGATTGAAGATCAGCAGAACACCGGGGCCACAGCGGAAGAAGACATGCCGGTTGGCGGCGCGGGTGATCTTTTCGAGCCCGAGAACGTTCTCGTAGAACGCCTCGGCCTCATCGAGATCGTGCGCGTAGAGCGCCGTTTCCAACATGCCTTCCAGCATGGGGTTCATCCCGCAATTGCCTGTTTCTGCAGGGCGACGAGTTCGCCGATGCCGTTCTTGGCAAGACCCATCAGCGAGGTGAATTCCTCTTCGCTAAACGGCGTGCCTTCGGCCGTGCCCTGGATCTCGACGATCCCGCCGGTGCCGGTCATGACGAAGTTGGCGTCGGTCTCGGCCGAGGAATCCTCGAGGTAATCGAGATCGATCACCGGCTGGCTGGCGAAGACGCCACAGGAAATGGCGGCGACATGATCCTTCAGGACCCGGTCGACCTTGATCATGTTGCGGCTTTCCATCCATTTCAGGCAGTCGTAAAGCGCAATCCAGCCGCCGGTGATCGAGGCTGTCCGCGTGCCGCCATCGGCCTGGATGACGTCGCAATCAAGGGTGATCTGGCGTTCGCCGAGCGCCTGCAGATCGACGACGGCGCGCAGCGACCGGCCGATCAGCCGCTGGATCTCCTGGGTGCGGCCGCCCTGCTTGCCGGCCGCCGCCTCGCGCTTCATGCGCTCGCCGGTCGCCCGCGGCAGCATGCCGTATTCGGCCGTGACCCAGCCTTTGCCGGTATTGCGCAGCCATGGCGGCGTCTTTTCTTCGAGGCTGGCCGTGCAGAGCACATGCGTATCGCCGAATTTCACCAGGCACGAGCCTTCCGCATGCTTGGAAAAATTGCGCTCGAACGAGACCTTGCGCATCTGGTCGATTTTTCTGCCTGAAGGCCGCATTCTTATCTCCTGGGGTTTGTTGACCGCTTCTACGATTGGCGGCGCCCATTTGCAAATTCCCTTTTGCCACGGCTGCGAGTTTGACTTACTTTTCGGGAAGTATCATCAGCGCGGGTTCGTAAGCTTCATGGGCATCAGGTCGACATCGGTTTCGGATGCCGTTGCTGCGCTGGACGAGCGCTCCAGGGAAATTTTTCGCCGCATCGTCGAAGGCTATCTGGAGAGTGGCGAGCCGCTCGGTTCGCGCAACCTGTCCCGGCTGCTGCCGATGTCGCTGTCGCCGGCCTCGGTGCGCAACGTCATGAGCGATCTCGAAGATCTCGGCCTCATCTATTCGCCGCATATCAGCGCCGGCCGGCTGCCGACCCAGATCGGCCTGCGCTTCTTCGTCGATGCCTTCATGCAGGTCGGCGACCTCTCCGCCGAGGACCGCGCCAGCATCGATCGTCAGGTGCGGGCCGAAAGCGGCGGCAATCCGGTGGAATCGATGATGAACGAGGCCAGCCGCATGCTATCGGGCATTTCGCGCGGCGCCGGCCTGGTCATCACCTCGAAAAGCGATCCGGTGCTCAAACATGTCGAGTTCATCCGACTGGAGCCGACAAAGGCGCTGGCCGTGCTCGTCGGCGATCACGATCAGGTGGAAAACCGCATCATCGAACTGCCGGCGGGCGTCACCTCCTCGCAGCTGACCGAGGCGGCGAATTTTCTCAATGCTCACATGTCCGGCCAGACCCTGCCGGAGCTGCGCAAACAATTGAGCCAGCTGAAGGATAACGTCCGTCACGAGCTCGACGCCCTGTCGCGGGATCTCGTCGAGCGCGGCATCGCCGTCTGGGCCGGCAGCCCTGATGACGGCAAGCCGGCGCAGCTGATCATTCGCGGCCGCGCCAACCTGCTTGAAGGCCTTGCCGGCGCCGAGGATCTCGACCGGCTGCGCCTGCTGTTCGACGATCTCGAAAAGAAGGACAGCCTGATCGAGATCCTCAATCTGGCCGAAACCGGCTCGGGTGTACGCATTTTCATCGGCTCGGAAAACAAGCTCTTCTCGCTGTCCGGCTCGTCGCTGATCGTCGCGCCCTATCGTGACGATGACGATCGCATCGTCGGCGCCGTCGGCGTCATCGGCCCGACGCGGCTGAATTATTCCCGCATCGTGCCGATGGTGGATTACACCGCCCAGCTCGTCTCCCGGCTTTCGCGCAATCCGCTTTGACGCCACTTTGACGAAGACCGCAGAATTTTCGCTTCTTTGTCACGCAGACTTGATTTTTTTCGGTCAAACCTCGATATCGGGCGCATCTGAAGACACCAACCGGAGACCGTCATGACCGATGACACGACGAAAAACGGACCTGACGCAACTGCGGCCGATGCCGCAGCCGACGCTGCCGCCTACGTCGAGAACGATATCGCGCAGGAAGAGGCCCCCCAGCCTGATGCACTCGAGCTTCTGAAAGCCGAAAACAGCGAGCTGCGCGACCGCTATCTGCGCCTTGCCGCCGAAATGGACAATCTGCGCCGCCGCACCGAGCGTGAGGTCAAGGATGCCAAGTCCTATTCCGTCGCCGGTTTTGCGCGTGACATGCTGGCCGTCTCGGACAATCTGCGCCGGGCGCTGGATGCCATCCCGCCGGAGGCCAAGGATACGGCCGATGCCGGCCTGACCACGCTGATCGAAGGCGTGGAGATGACCGAGCGTGCCATGCTCTCGGCGCTCGAACGTCATGGCGTTCGCAAGCTGGAGCCGGTCGGCCAGAAATTCGATCCGAATTTCCATCAGGCGATGTTCGAAGTCCCGAACCCGGATGTGCCGAACAACACCGTCGTCCAGGTGGTGCAGGCGGGCTTTTCCATCGGCGAGCGCGTGCTGCGCCCGGCCATGGTCGGCGTTGCCAAGGGCGGCCCGAAGGCGGTTGAAGCCGAAGCCAATTCCGTGTTCGACGAGAAGGACGCCTGAACCGCACCTTCTCCCTGTGGAGAAGGACGCTGAAATCAGATGCGGGCGAAGCGTTCGATCAAAAGATCGAAGAAGCCGTCCGCATCGACCTGGCGCATGACCTTGGCGTTGCGATGGCGCTCGGTGACATGCCACCAGTCGACGACCGTCATGCCGACGGTCAGTTCGGACTGAACCTCGATCTCGACATTGCAGTCCCGGCCTTCGAAAAGCTCCGGCTTCAGCAGGTAGGCGACGACTGTCGGGTCATGCAGCGGTCCGCCGTCGGAGCCGTATTTCTCGATATCGAAGCGCTCGAAGAATTCCAGCATCTCGACCATCGCCTTTGCCGGCGCCGTGCCGATCTCGGCCATGCGCTTCACCCGGTCTTTGCGGGTCAGCAATTGGTGCGTGACGTCAAGCGGCATCATCACGATCGGCACGCCTGAGCGGAAGACGATATCGGCGGCCTCGGGGTCGACATAAATATTGAATTCGGCCGCCGGCGTAATGTTGCCGCCCTCGAAGAAGCCGCCGCCCATCATCACCAGTTCGCGGATGCGCGGGGCGATGTCGGGCGCCTTCCGCAAGGCCAAGCCGATATTGGTGAGCGGCCCGAGCGTGCAGAGCGTCACGGTGCCTTCGCTCTCACGCCGCAGCGTCTCGATGATGAAGTCGACGGCATGGCCTTGCTGCAGCGCCATCGTCGGCTCGCTGAGTTCAGGGCCGTCGAGGCCGGTCTTGCCGTGCACATGTTCGGCGGTCACCAGCTTGCGGGCGATCGGCGCGTCGGCGCCGGCGAAAACCTTCGTCTGCGTCCGGCCGCAGAGCTCGCAGACGATGCGTGCATTGCGGCTGGTCAGCGCAAGCGGCACATTGCCGGCGACCGTAGTGATCCCCAGCACTTCCAGCTCGTCGGGGCTGCCGAAGGCCAGCATGATGGCGGCCGCGTCGTCCTGGCCGGGATCCGTGTCGATGATGATCTTTCTTGCGCTTGCCATCCGATGCACCGTTTTCTTCATTTCTCGTCGCAAATCGGCACATTGCGCGCCGGCACGTTTTGATGCGAGGCAGCAGGCGCTTTGTCAAGCAGCCCCCGGGGCGCCACCTTAAAATTGCGGGGTGGCACCGAGACGTCGCCCGCGTCTTGCAGCGCCGGGGTGCTGTCCCCATATTAGCGGCATCCGGATGCTGCCCTTAAGGTCCGGGATGGTCGCTTGCATCAAGGACTTGAAAAGAGATGAGCCGCATTACCCCTTTCGCCAGCCCGCTGCTTCTGGGCTTCGATGCCATGGAAAAGACGCTGGAGCGCATTTCCAAGGCAAGCGACGGATATCCGCCTTACAATATCGAACGCATCGGCGCCGACAGCGGCGCGCCGGAACGTCTGCGCATCACCCTGGCTGTCGCCGGCTTCGGCGAGGAGGAACTCGATGTTTCCATCGAGGAGAACCAGCTTCTGATTCGCGGTCGCCAGGTCGAGCAGGGCGATCGGGACTATCTCTATCGCGGCATCGCCGCCCGCCAGTTCCAGCGCACCTTCGTTCTTGCCGACGGCATGCAGGTGCTAGGCGCTGGTCTGAAGAACGGTCTGCTCTCCGTCGATCTAATTCGCCCGGAGCCGGCGCGCATGGTCAAGAAAATTAACATTTCGGTCTCACAGTAGCACAACGGTTTGTCGAACCGTTGGTCCCTTCTTCCGGAGGAACAGGAATGTTGATGAAAGAAGCCACGTCTCACTTGACCAAATCCGAGCTTGCCCACATCGGCAGCGGCGAGGTCGCTTATATCAGAAAAATGCGCACCGAAGAGGTCGCCAAGTGTTTTCCCGAGGCGCCGGATATCGATCCGAATGTCGATCTCTGGGCACTCTTCGGCGCCGACGGCACGCCGATCCTCTTGACGGACAACCGCTCCAGCACCTTCTTCAAGGCTGCCGAGGACGAACTGAAGACGGTCAGCCTGCACTGACCGTCGAATACTGTCTATCGCGTTTCACCGCTTTTTGCGGTGCATCAGGCATTTGTAGCGATGCCGCTTCGAGATAAACTGATCGTCGTTGGTGCCGCGTGACCCCCTCATCCGACCCTGCGGGCCACCTTCTCCCCGCTGGGGAGAAGAGGGGAGAATGCCGCGCCGATGCTGCCCAAACGAACCCGGCCGTTCAGAAGCACGTCATCCAATTGGAGCTTGCTCCTTCTTCTCCCCAGCGGGGAGAAGGTGGCCCGAAGGGTCGGATGAGGGGGCCACACGGCACGCCCGTCGCTATTGCCCTCTAGCCGCCGTTGAAACTCAGATCTTCCGGAACGTCAGATAGGCCGACGACCGGCCCTCGCGGCGCGCCTTGGCCTCGTAGCGCGTGCTCGGCCAGCCCTCATAGGGCGTCAGCCAGTCCGCCGCATTGTCGGCCATCCAGTCGAAGCCGCCATGGTCGCGGCATTTGAGCAGCGTCCAGTTGACATAGGTGTCGATGTCGGAGGCGAAGCAGAACAGGCCGCCGGGCTTCAGCACGCGATGGAAGCGATCGAGATTGGTCTTCGAGACGAAGCGCCGTTTCCAGTGCTTCCGCTTCGGCCAGGGGTCGGGGTAGAGCAGGTCGATCTGGTCGAGCGACGCGTCCGGCAGCCAGTCGAGCAACTGCGTCGCATCGTCATTATAGACGCGGATATTGCGCGCGCCCGTTTCGCCGACGCGCGACAAAAGCTTCTGCATGGAGTTGACGAAGGGTTCGACGCCGATGAAGCCGGTGGACGGTCTTTCCAGGGCGCGGTGGATCAGGTGTTCGCCACCGCCGAAACCGATTTCCAGCCGCAATGTCTCCACCGGAACCGGAAAAAGCGAGGTCAGCGGCTCCGGAGGAGCCGCCGAGAGGTCGACGAGGAATGCCGGGAGCAGGCTGTTTAATGTTTCAGCCTGCTGTTCGCGCAGGGCCTTTCCCTTGCGGCGACCGAAAAAGGCTTCGGTCGCCCGGCCCCGGCGTTCCATATCCGTCATGCAGCGGCCTTGGTCTTCACGGCTTCCTTGAGTGCCTTCACGAGGTCGGTGCGCTCCCAGGAGAACGAGCCGTCGCGGCCGGCCTTGCGGCCGAAATGGCCGTAGGCCGAGGTCTTGGCGTAGATCGGCTTGTTGAGGTCGAGGTGGCGGCGGATGCCCGACGGCGACAGGTCCATATTCTCACGGATCGCCGCTTCGACCTGGTCTTCCGAAACACCCTTGCCGGTGCCGTGCAGGTCGACATAGATCGACAGCGGCTGGGCGACGCCGATGGCGTAGGAGAGCTGGATCGTGCAGCGGTCGGCAAGGCCGGCGGCCACGACGTTTTTGGCGAGATAGCGGGCGGCATAGGCAGCCGAACGGTCGACCTTGGTCGTGTCCTTGCCGGAGAATGCGCCGCCGCCATGCGGCGCAGCGCCGCCGTAGGTGTCGACGATAATCTTGCGGCCGGTGAGGCCCGCATCGCCGTCAGGTCCGCCGATGACGAACTTGCCGGTCGGGTTGATGTACCACTTGCAATCGTCGGCGATCTTCAGTTCGCCGAGCGCTTCGCGGATATAGGGCTCGACGACGGCGCGGACCTTCTTCGAATCCCAGCTCTCGTCGAGATGCTGGGTCGAAAGCACGATCGAGGTTGCTTCCGACGGCTTGCCGTCGACATAGCGCACGGTCACCTGGCTCTTGGCGTCGGGGCCGAGCTTGGCGACTTCGCCGTCGCCCTTCTTACGGGCAACTGCGAGCAACTGCAGGATCTTGTGGGAATAATAGATCGGCGCCGGCATCAGATCCGGCGTTTCGCGGCAGGCGTAACCGAACATGATGCCCTGGTCGCCGGCGCCCTCGTCGCCCTGCTGGTCGGCAGCGCTATCCACGCCCTGGGCGATGTCGGCCGACTGCGAGTGCAACAGCACGTCGATCTTGGCCTTCTTCCAGTGGAAGCCGTCCTGCTCGTAACCGATGTCCTTGATAGCGCGGCGGGCGGCAGCCTTGAACTTCGACGGGTTGATGACGTCGTTGCCGTCCTTGTCCTTCTTCATCAGGCTCGGGGGAAGGCGAACTTCACCGGCGATGACGACACGATTGGTCGTCGCGAGGGTTTCGCAGGCAATGCGCACGCCCCACGGATTGATGCCAGTCTTTGCCGCTTCGCGGTAGACCAGATCGACGATCTCGTCGGAGATGCGGTCACAGACCTTGTCAGGGTGACCTTCGGCAACAGATTCGCTGGTAAAGAGATAATTCGCGCGCATTCCGGGATTCCCCTCAAAGAATAAAAGCTACCTAGTAGGTACTCAGTTCGAGGCCTGATGACAAGCGCAGAAGGACATAAATATATCTTTATATCTGCGGCAAAGTGACAAATTTTGCCCTAAAAACGCAAAAAAGGCGGCCTTTCGACCGCCTTTCGGATTCTGCGATGGGTGTGGCTCAGTCGGAGTCGGCCTCGGCTGCCAGAGCCTTCACCAGCTCCACGACCTTGCGGCGAACCTTCGGATCGGAAATCTTGACGAAGGCGCGGTTGAGCTGCAGGCCTTCGGAAGAGGAGAGGAAATCGACGACGTAATTCGAGCTGGAGGCCTCGGCCATGCCGCCGCCGGAATGTTCGCCGGGCGCGTCCTCGAAGAAAAAGGAAACCGGAACATTGAGGATGTTCGAGATATTCTGCAGACGGCTTGCGCCGACGCGGTTGGTGCCCTTTTCGTATTTCTGAATCTGCTGGAATGTGATGCCGAGGCTTTCGCCCAGCTTTTCCTGGCTCATGCCCAGCATTGTTCGGCGAAGGCGAATACGGCTGCCAACATGGATGTCGATCGGATTCGGCTTCTTTTTGTTTTCAATCATGGTCGTGCCCTAGCTAAGAATTTCAACCTGTTTAACCGGCATGCCCCTGATCCATCCCAAACGCCACGTTGCAAGCGGTGAGAACCCACCTTTGAACATACGTTCGGAACGCCGATTGTCATCACTATGCAATTTTAGGGGTTTTTGGTCAATTCAACCCGGAAATAAAACCTCTACGAGAAACCAGCGCAATCAAAATGAGCAGGACCTCGGTCAACCAGAAGTATGTTTGCCGGGGGAATGTCGTTCCGGCTTCCACCCCGAACCTATCAAGAGTTGCATCAATATAGCCGGTTTGTTCGAGATCGAGGCCGGCAACAATTTCCCCTCGTGCATTTACAATTGCTGAAATACCGCTATTGGCGTCGCGAATCAGCGGCAGTCCGGTTTCAACAGCCCGTACCCGCGCCTGCTGGAAGTGCTGATAGGGGCCGGGCGTCGCACCGAACCAGGCATCATTGGTGATATTGAGGATGGCATTGGCGTCTTTGATGTCGCCGGTCATTTCATCGGGGAAAATGATCTCGTAGCAGATCAGCGGATAGAGATTGAGCCCGCCGGGCAGCGCCAGCAGGTGCCGGCTCACTGCTGCCGAAAACCCTCCGGGCATCTCGACGACGTTCTGGATGCCGAATTCGGTGAGCAGGTCCTCGAAGGGCAGGTATTCGCCGAAAGGCACCAGATGTACCTTGTCGGAGGCGGCGACGATCTGACCGCGTCCGTCGATGACATAGATGGAATTATAGTAGCGCGCCGGCGTGCCCGGTCCCATCTCTTCGGCGCGCACCGCGCCGGCGATCAGAATCTGGTTGTCGTCGAGCGTATCGGCGATCCGCGTCAGCGCATCCTGGTTGTCGGTCAGGATGAAGGGGATCGAGGTTTCCGGCCAGACGATGATGTCGGGCTTGCGCCCGCCGTTTTTCGGCGTTTCGGCCGACAGCTTCAGATGCGTCTCGAAGATCGCATTGCGGTCGGCGTCATTGTCCATCTTCGCCGCCTGGTCGATATCAGGCTGCACAAGCCGCACCACTGGCCGCTTATCCTCCGGCAAGGCCGCCGCCCGCGGTGCGAGGTAGAGGGCATAAGCACCGTAGCCGAGATGGGCGGCAAACAGCAGGACGGCGAGCGCGAGACCCGCCCGCGCGCCTTGCCGCGTGCCGGCAAGGGCAGGCGCGGAGAAGATGAAGACGGCAAGGGCCGTCACCCCCATCGCCCCGATCACATGCGCCGACTGCATCATCAGCGGAACCGGCATCATGCCGTAGCCGATGGCGTTCCAGGGAAAGCCTGTGAGAACAACGCTTCGCAGCCATTCCATCAGCCCGAAGCTGGCCGCAAGTGCGGCGATCCGTCCCATGCCGTCGGACCAGAAGATGCGGGCAAGTGCGGCCGCCAGGCCGTAGAAAATCGCCAGGCAGGCCGGCAGTCCGAGAATGGCGAGCGGCAGCGCCCAGGCGAATTCCTCCTGATCGACCAGCAGCGCATGGCCGAGCCACCAGAGACCGGCGACGAAATAGCCGAAGCCGAACAGCCAGCCGGTGGCAAAGGCCGGCCACAGCCTGCCGAACACGCCGCTTTCAGGCGAAGCCGCCGCCCCGTCGATCAGCCAGACGAGCAGCGGGAAGGAGACGAACATTGCCGCGAAGAAGCCGAAGGGCGGCAGCGCCAGCACGGCGAATGCTCCGGCGGCGATGGCCAGCAGCGACCGTTTGAAACCCCAGACGAGGATAACCCTGTCCGCAAGCCGCTCCATGCGCACTCCCATCAAAACCGCGAATCAACCCGTTCGCAGTCTTTCAAAAAAGCGGCTCCTTGTCCCGTTAATGCATATCGCCCGGAACCGTGCAGCGGTTCCGGGATAACGACATGCACAAAATATACAGCCTTAGTTGGCGGTTGATTCCGCCGGCCGGTCGTCGCCAGCGTCAGAGCCGGGCGGGATGTCGCCATCGACCTTGGCGCGGCGGCGGATCGCATGGCGCTTGCGGGTGATGCGCAGCCGCTTGATGCGGCGCGGATCGGCCTCGAGAATGTGGAATTCGAAACCGGGGAGCGCCTGAACGACCTCGCCGCGTACCGGGATGCGGCCGAGTGCGGAGAAGATCAGGCCGCCCAGCGTATCGACCTCGTCGACCTGCTCGCTGATATCGAAATCCGGTCCGATCGCTGCGGCGATCTCTTCCAGTTCGACGCGGGCGTCGGCGATGAAGACGTCTTCGGCGACCCGCTTGAACATCACCTCTTCGTCGTCATGTTCGTCGTCGATGTCGCCGACCACCATTTCGACGATGTCCTCATGCGAGGCGAGGCCGTCGGTGCCGCCATATTCGTCGATGACGAGCGCCATCTGCGTGCGGTTCACCTGCATGCGGCGCAACAGGTCGGAGGCCAGCATCGACGGCGGCACGAACAGAATCTTGCGGATGATGCCGGCTTCCGTCAGCGTCTTCTGCAAGTCGACGCGGGCGAGATCGAAATTCGGCTTGCCCGAACGCGTGGGCTTCTGGATGTTTTCGGGCGCAACTTCGATCGCCGGCAGCGCCGGCACGGCAACGGCCGGTTTCGTCGGGCCGCGGCGTTTGTTGCGCGCCTGCTTGGCGACATAGGAGAGCAGGTCGCGGATATGCACCATGCCGCGCGGATCGTCGAGCGTATCGGCATAGACCGGCATGCGCGAGCGGCCGGATTCTTCGAACAGGATCATCAGCTCGCCGATGGTGATGTTCTGGTCGACCGCCTCGATATCGGCGCGCGGCACCATCACGTCGGCGACGCGTACCTCGCGAAAACGCAGGATGTTGTGCAGCATTGCCCGTTCGTCGGGCGAAAACGCGTCGTCGCCGGCCGCATCGGTCATCAGCGCGTCGGCAAGATCCTCGCGCAGCCGCGAGCCTTGCTGCGGGCGAAGGATGCGCGCGGCGCGCGACCAGAAGGATTGGGATCGGCCGGATGGCCGACTACTACTGCCCGCCTCGTCGGAAGAGGAGGATGGCTCGGAGTCCTTGGCGTCTGCCGCCGGCTTCGTCGTAAAGTCGCTCATGGTTCCATTTTAAGGTCTTGACCCTCGTAAGGATCAGATAGGCCGAGCTGCGCCAAAATGCGAGTCTCCAGCCCCTCCATAATTTCGGCTTCGGCACTATTCATATGGTCGTAGCCGAGAAGATGCAAGAAACCGTGCACCAGAAGATGGGTCAAATGGTCGTCGAAACTCTTTTCGAGCTCGATGGTTTCCCGCTCTACCGTCTCCCGGGCGATGATGATGTCGCCGAGCATCGGACCGGGCATCGTGTCGGGCTGAACCGGAAAGGCCGGAAAGGAAAGCACGTTGGTCGCCTTGTCCTTCCCCCGCCATTCGGCGTTGATGTCCTGAATCGAGGCGTCGTCGGTGAAGACAAGCGACACCTCGGGCGGCATCGTCGGGAAGGGCTGCTTCTCGCTGTCGCGGAGATAGACCACGGCTGCGCCGAGCACGCGCTCGCAGAAGGACAGCAGCGTTTCCTCGCCCGGCCAGCCGATGTCGTCGACGCTGATCTGGATGTCGAGTTCGGCCATCAGTCCTGCCGGCTGACTGCTTCGGTTTCGACGGCATAGGTGGAATCATAGGCCCTGACGATGCGTCCGACCAGCGGATGGCGGACGACGTCGGTATCCTTGAAGCGCACGATCGAGATGCCCTCGACGCCGTTGAGAAGCTGCAGCGCCTCGACGAGACCGGATTTGACGCCGCGCGGCAGGTCGATCTGGCTCGGGTCGCCGGTGACGATCATCCGGGCATTTTCGCCGAGACGCGTCAGGAACATCTTCATCTGCATCGATGTCGTGTTCTGCGCTTCATCGAGGATGATGGCGGCATTGGCGAGCGTGCGGCCGCGCATGAAGGCGAGCGGCGCGATTTCGATGACGCCGGCGGTGATCGCCCGGTCGACCTTGTCGGCGGGGATCATGTCGTAGAGCGCGTCATAGAGCGGGCGAAGATAGGGATCGACCTTTTCCTTCATGTCGCCAGGCAGGAAGCCGAGGCGCTCGCCGGCTTCGACCGCCGGGCGCGACAGGATGATCTTTTCGACCGCGCCGCGCTCCAGGAGCTGGGCGGCATGGGCGACGGCGAGATATGTCTTGCCGGTGCCGGCCGGGCCGACGCCGAAGACCAGCTCGGCACGCTCAAGCGCCCGGATATAGGCGTCCTGGGTCGGCGTGCGGGCGATGATCGTCTTCTTGCGGGTCGAAACCTGCGCCATCGTCAGCTTGGCCTTGCGCTCCATGGTGGGAAGGCTGAGCTGGTCGTCGGCGGCGACTGCCATGCGGATTGCGCCCTCGACGTCGGATCGTTCCACGCTGCCGCCTTTCTGAAGCTTTTCATAGAGATAATCGAGAGTGCGCCGCGCCTGGTTGGTGGTCACGACATCGCCTGATATGACGACCGAATTGCCGCGGGCCCGCGCATCGATATTGAGCCGTTCCTCAAGCAGCTTGAGGTTCTGGTCGAATTGACCGAAGAGCTCGCTGGCGAAGCGGTTGTTCTCGAACGTCAGGACAAAGTGATTGGAGTCGCTCGGCGTGCGGGGGTGGCGCGGTGAAGAAGAAACCAATTCTTGTCCGTTCAAGCGGTCGGGCTCCTTGGGTTAAACCGCAGCCTCTGCACGTTCGGCAAACAGGCTGTTGTTTCCGGTTCCGGTGATTCGCACTTTAATAATGTCACCGATTTGCGATGCTTTTGCATCAACATTCACGGATTGAAGCCACGGAGAGCGGCCGATCAGCTGTTCCGGCATGCGACCGGGCTTTTCCAGCAACAGGTCGATCTCTTTGCCGATGCAGGATTCGGCAAATTCCTGCTGCTGCTTCAGGAGAAGCGCTTGCAGGCGTTCCAGCCGTTCTGCCTTGATCTCTTCCGGCACCTGGTCCTTCAGTTCCGCGCCGGGCGTGCCCGGCCGTGTCGAGTATTTGAACGAGAAGGCCTGTGCATAACGGACCTCCTCCACAAGCCTGAGTGTATCCTCAAAATCGGCGTCTGTCTCCCCCGGAAAGCCGGTAATGAAATCGCCCGACAGCGCGATATCGGGCCGCACCGTGCGGATGCGCGCGATCAGCGAGAGATATTCGGCCGCCGTGTGGCGCCGGTTCATCGCTTTGAGGATACGGTCGGAGCCCGATTGCACCGGCAGGTGCAGATAGGGCATCAGCGCCCGGAGATCGCGGTGGGCGTCGATCAGCCGGTCGTCCATGTCGCGCGGATGGCTGGTGGTGTAGCGCAGCCGCGCAAGGCCGGGGATCTCGGCAAGCTGGTAGAGCAGGTCGCCGAGGCTCCATGCCTCGCCCCGCGGCCCGGCACCGTGCCAGGCATTGACGTTCTGCCCGAGCAGGGTGATCTCGCGCACGCCGCCCTCGACGAGCTTTTCGGCTTCCTCGACGATCTGAGAAACCGGCCGCGACACTTCCGAGCCGCGCGTATAGGGCACGACGCAGAAGGTGCAGAACTTGTCGCAGCCCTCCTGCACCGTCAGGAAGGCGGTGACGCCGCGGGCGCGGATCTTCCGGCTCTCGGCGATCGGCAGGTGCTCGAACTTGTCCTCGATCGCATATTCGGTATCGACGACGCGCTGGCCCTCCTTGGCCCGGCGCAGCGCCTCCGGCAGGCGGTGATAGGTCTGCGGGCCGATGACGACGTCGACGGCAGGCGCCCGGCGCAGGATCTCCTCGCCTTCGGCCTGGGCGACGCAGCCGGTAACGCCGATCATCATCTCCCGGCCGTCCGCCGCCTTCCTCTTTTTCATGTCGCGCAGCCGCCCGAGCGCCGAATAGACCTTCTCGGCCGCCTTCTCTCTGATATGGCAGGTATTCAGCAGAACGAGGTCGGCCTCTTCCATATCCTCGGTCGGTTCGTAGCCGTCGCGGGCAAGCGCATCGCTCATCCGCGTGGAATCATAGACATTCATCTGGCAGCCATAGGTCTTGATGAAGACCTTGCGGCTGTTGGAGCCGTCGCGGAGTAGCTGTTCCGGGGCCTGGAGGAGGGCGCTTTCCTGTGTCATGGCGCGCTATTTAGTGGTTTTTGCCGCCCGAGAAAATCGAAATCTTACGTTAGGAGATTTCCCGCCCGCGCAGGCGGCTGTTCAACAAGTTGCGAATGCGTGAGGCAATGGCCGCGCTCACCTCCTTGCGATTGGTGTCGGAGCGGTATTCCACCGCCTCGCCGAAGGAAACCTCGGCGTCGATGGCGCCGCAGCGCACGATGTCGAGGAGGTGCGGCAGCAGCTCGATATCCCCCGGCCAGGCGGCAAGCGGCCGGTGATAGCGGCCCATGGCGATGCCGTGCACCCTCGTATAGGCGACAGCCACCGGCTGCACCACGACGATGCCCGTCGGCGAAGCGGGCACGGCCATCGCGGCGGCGCCGAACAGCGAGGATTTGACCTCCAGCAGCCGGTTGCCGTCCGAGGTCGTGCCCTCAGGAAAGAGCACGACGATCTCGCCGTCGGCCATGCGCCCGGCGATCTCGTTTGCCTGATGGCCGGTCTTGCGTCTCTCTTCGCGCACGACGAAGACGCTCTTCTGCAGCTTGGCGAGCGTGCCGAAGATCGGCCAGTCGGCCACCTCGATCTTGGCGATGAAGGCAACGTCGGCAACCGCCGACATCACCATGATATCCATCCAGGAGGAATGGTTGGAGCAGAGCATCAGCGGCCGGCGCTCTTCCAACCGGCCGGTGACGCGGACGCGGATGCCGAGACAATAGCAGACAATGCGGTGCCAGACGCGCGGCAGCCGGCGCCGCAGCCGCCAGTCGAAACGCAGGGCGAGCAGCTGCAGCGGTACGAGCACGATGCTGACGGCCAGGATGATGACCGCAGCGCAGACAATACGCAGCCAGGCGATCAAATGCTGGTCCCCCGGGCGGCCATCGCTTCAGAGATCGTCCTTCTTCAGCGGGATGCCGTAGAGCTCCAGCCGGTGGTCGACCAACTGAAAGCCGTGCTCGCGGGCGATGCGCTCCTGCAGCGCTTCGATCTCCGGCGAGCGGAATTCGATGACCGTGCCGGTCTTCAGATCGATCAGGTGGTCGTGATGCTCTTCCGGCACCGTTTCGTAGCGCGAGCGCCCGTCGCGGAAGTCGTGGCGGGCGATGATGCCGGCATCCTCGAACAGTTTCACGGTGCGGTAGACGGTCGAGATCGAGATCTTCGCATCGACCTTCACCGAGCGGCGGTAGAGTTCCTCGACGTCGGGATGGTCTTCGGAGTCTTCCAGGATGCGCGCGATCACGCGGCGCTGCTCGGTCATGCGCATGCCGCGTTCGGTGCAAAGCTCCTCAAGGGTCTTGGCTACATCAGACATGGCCCGCCTCTAGGGATATTCGTGTTTCGAAAACGCCGCACCGCGTTGCGCCGTGCCTGCGTCCATGTTTCTCGCTGGCAGGGAACTACCGAAGAACGCGCTTCATGACAAGCGCCGTGGAGAGGGCGCCGTTTTCCTGCTTGTAATAACCCTTGCGTTCCCCGACCTTTTCGAAGCCGAGCTTGCGATAGAGGCCAAGCGCTGCCGTATTGCCGTCGTCGACTTCGAGAAACATGCTCTCGCCGCCGCGGGCGCGCGCTTCCCGCATCGCCGCCTGCATCAGCCGCCAGCCGAGCCCGGCGCGGGCGACCTTGGCCTGGACGGCGATCGTCAGGATCTCCGCTTCGCCCGCGACATGGCGGGCCAGGATGAAGCCGGGAAGCGGTTTTTTCAGGATGGCGTTGGTCTGGCGCGCGACGAAGCCGAACACGGTCTCCTGCATCAGCAATCCGTGAAATTCACCGTCGCCCCAGGGCCGGGCAAAACGTTCGCCGTGCAGGACGGCGACATCACGGCAATCCTCGCGCTCCATGGCAATGATCTCGAATTCCGGCTTCAGCGTCAGGTAGGCTTCCAGCATCGTCATACTCGTCGGGCAATCGCATACCCGGCCTGCGGCTTGGCATCGGGTCCGCGCAGATAAAGGGGCTTCGGCTTTCCGGCATCGAGGGAGGCGGCAGCACCGAGGCGCGCCACGATAGAGATCGGGAAACTGTTGCTGTGATCGCTGCCGGCGTCGGCCTTCAAGAGCGGCGTCGCCGAACCGGTGATCTCACCGTCGAAGCTTTCAGCAAAAGCTTGCGCGTGTGCAACGCTTAGCGCCCGTGGCGCGTCGAGGGGCGAACCGTCTGATGAAAAGGACTGGAGGTAGATTTCGTCCCGCTTGGCGTCCATCGCTGCCAGCACGGCGCGATGAGGCGTCTTCTCGCGCTGGGCTGATGCCATGACCTCGAGCGTGGTGACGCCGACGGCGGGCACATTGAGGGAAAGCGCAAAACCGCGGGCGGCGGCAACCCCGACGCGGATGCCGGTAAACGAGCCGGGACCGATGGTGACGGCAATCCGGTCGATATCGGATAGCGTCATATCGGCCTGTTCCAGCGCGCGATCGACGATACCGATCAGATGTTCAGCATGCCCCTTGCCGATCATGTCCGATGCCTCCCCCAGCATCGTATTCCTGCCGCTGTCGTAAACGGCGGCAGCGCAGTCTACACCTGCCGTGTCGAGCGCCAGAACAATCATGCCATCAATTTCCGAAAAATCTATTGTTGCCCGATTATAAATTCATCCGGCCGAACGGGAGATGAACGGCCGGACGAACTCACATTTTAAGCGGCAATCACTTCCTGCACTTCCGGGACGAAATGGCGCAGCAGGTTCTGGACGCCGTGCTTCAGCGTCGCCGTCGAAGACGGGCAGCCGGCGCAGGACCCCTTCATGTTCAGATAGACCTTGCCGTCCTTGAAACCGCGGAAGGTGATATCGCCGCCATCCTGGGCAACGGCCGGCCGCACGCGGGTCTCCAGCAGTTCCTTGATGGTCAGCACGATCGATTCGTCGCCTTCGTCAAAGAACTCGTCGCCGGCATCGACGTCCTCGGAAAGAATCGAGGCATCACCCATAACCGGCTTGCCGGACATGAAATGCTCCATGATCGAGCCTAATATAGCCGGCTTAAGATGCTGCCATTCGGCATCGTCCTTGGAAACGGAAATGAAATCATAGCCGAAGTAGACGCCGGTGACTCCAGGGATTTCGAACAGGCGGGCAGCGAGCGGCGAAGCTTCGGCTTCCGCAGCACTGCGGAACTCGGCCGTGCCGTTTTCCATCACCACCTTGCCCGGCAGGAACTTCTGCGTGGCGGGGTTCGGCGTGGCTTCGGTCTGAATGAACATCTGGGTCTCCATGCGGCTGCCCATGGCTTCGCCGTCTTTAGAATTCTTCAAAAGAAGATAAGCCGATTGCCGGTACCATTCAAGAGATTTTTACTCAAGAAATTCTCAGCAGAGGGCGTCGATTTCCTCGTTGGTCAGCGTATCCGGCAGCACCGTGACCGGGATCGGAAACGCCGCCGCCCGGCCGGCGATCGACGAGACCAGTGGTCCCGGACCTTCCTTCGCCGAACCGGCGGCCAGAACGAGGATCGCGACATCGCGGTCTTCCTCGATCACCGCGTTGATCTGTTCGGCCGCACCGCCTTCGCGGATGACGATCTCCGGCTCGATGCCGATCGTCTCGCGCACGATCTGGGCGATCTTGGCAACCACCGCCTCGGCCTCCTCGCGCGCCTCGGCCCGCATGATCGCCTCGACGCCCAGCCATTGCTGGAAATCCCCGTCGGGGATGACGTAGAGCAGCACCAGCCCGCCATTGGAATTCTTCGCGCGCCGGCCGGCATAATGAACGGCGCGCTGGCATTCGGGTGTACCGTCGATCACCGCCATGAATTTGCGGCGATGACCTTCGAGCCGTGAGAGTCGCTTCGATACCATGGCGCGGACTCTGACACCCGAAGCGGAAAATTTGCAAGCCCAGTTTTTCCTCTTCTCCCCCCGGGAGAAGGTTCCCTTCTCCCCAGGCGAGGGTCCCCTTCGCCCCTAAGCGGGGAGAAGAAGAGTCACCCTCAATAGAGGAAGCCGATAACGTCGCGTACTTGGCGCATCGTCACCTCGGCGCGGGCCCTGGCGCGTTCGCCGCCCTTGCGCAGGATCGCGTCGATATGGCTGGTATCGTCCATCAGCCGGCGCATCTCGCCGGTGATCGGCGCCAGCACATGTATGGCGAGATCGACCAGCGCCGGCTTGAAGACGGAGAATTGCTGGCCGCCGAATTCGGCAAGCACGTCGGCCTTGGACTTGTCGGCCAACGCGGCATAGATCGCCACCAGATTGTCGGCTTCCGGCCGGCCCTGCAGTCCGTCCACCTCGCTCGGCAAGCCGTCCGGATCGGTCTTTGCCTTGCGGATCTTCTTCGAGATCGCGTCCTCGTCGTCCATCAGGTTGATGCGCGACAGGTCGGAAGGGTCGGATTTCGACATTTTCTTGGTGCCGTCGCGCAACGACATGACGCGCGGCGCCGGCCCGCCGATCAGCGGCTCGACCATCGGGAAATAGGCATGCACCGGCTCGTTGCCGACGGTGATGTCGACCCCATAACCGGTCCTGCCGATATGCTCGGCATAATCAAGGTTGAACTTCATCGCGATGTCGCGGGCAAGTTCCAGATGCTGCTTCTGATCCTCACCGACCGGCACATGGGTGGCGCGATAGACGAGAATGTCGGCGGCCATCAGGCTCGGATAGGCGTAAAGGCCGAGTGAGGCCTGCTCGCGGTCCTTGCCGGCCTTGTCCTTGAACTGCGTCATGCGGTTCATCCAGCCGATGCGGGCGACGCAGTTGAAGATCCAGGCAAGTTCGGCATGCTGCGGCACGGCCGACTGGTTGAAGACGATATGTTTTTCCGGATCGATGCCGGCGGCGATGAAGGCGGCGGCGATCGAGCGCGTCTGGCTCGGCATGTCCTCATGCACCAACTGGGCGGTGAGCGCATGCATGTCGACGACGCAATAGATGCAGTCATTGCCTTCCTGCAGCGCCACGAAGCGGCGGATCGCGCCGAGATAATTGCCGAGATGCAGATTGCCGGTCGGCTGCACGCCGGAGAATACGAGTTTCTTGAATTCGCTCATGTCGTCCTCGATAGGCTGGTGGAGGGCCCACAGCTTTGGTTTGCTGCATGGCAACAGGGTTGTTCACCCATGTCGCCAACGCCGCGGCTTATGCACGGGCAACCGGTCGCAATCAAGGGGTTCAGGCCGTGGCATGCTGGATCAGATCGAAGCTGTTGCCGTAGGGATCGCAAAACACCGCGACCGTGCCGTAAACCTCATGCCGCGGCTCTTCGAGAAAGCGCACGCCGGCTGCCAGCATTGCGGCATGGTCGCGGGCGAAATCATCGGTCTTCAGGAAGAAGCCGACACGGCCGCCGGTCTGGTTGCCGATCGCCGCCCGCTGCGTCTCGTTTGCCGCCTGCGCCAGCAGAAAGGCGGCGCCCTCTCCCCCTTTGGGCCTCACCACCACCCAGCGCTTGCCCTCCGGTTGTTTCTCGTCCTGAAGGCAATCGAAAGCGAGGGCGTCGCAGTAGAAAGCCTTGGCGCGGTCGTAGTCGTCGACGACGAGGGTGACGAGGAAAAGCGACTGGATCGTCATGTCATATCTCCCGATTGAGATGTTTATTCCAATTTGGATCGGCAATATCCGTTGTTTTAAGCCAAAATGATCAAGTTGCTTACCCACAATTGAGTATAAAATTTCACAGAAAAGCTTTTATTGAACTGAAAATCCTCGATCGCGCAGGGGCGTGCGATGGCCGCCCTGTCAACCGCCCGGAGGGACCATGCAGAACGCCAGTTTGCTCGCCATGGCAGGCCTTTTCGCCCTACAATCCGCAACCGGCGCCGTCGGTCAAGACAGCAAGAGACCGGCCATCCATATTCCCAAGCAGGAGGCGCGCCTTGCCTACACGGTCCAGACCGTCAGCGTCCGTGCCGGCTGTTTTCCCGAGCGTCTTCGGGCGGTGCTGTCGCATATCGCCGCAAAAACCGGACGCCGGCCGATGATCACCTCCGGCCTCAGGCCGCATCCCCGCCGCCATGGATCCCTGCACGGCAAATGCCTGGCGGCCGATATCAGGATGCCGGGCCTCTCGGAGCGCACCATCATCGCAGCCGCCAGAAGCGCGCCGGGCATCGGCGGCATCGGCACTTATTGCAACGGCATCGTCCATGTCGACGTCGGGCCGCAGCGGCGATGGGTCGATTGCTGAAAAGTGCTGCCCGCCCTTGTCCAATGGTTGTCCGGTTCGTGGCCGGCGAAGACCCCTCCCCAACCCCTCCCCACAAGGGGGAGGGGCTAACCTAGCGCACTGTATAGCGCTAAGCAGCAACCTTTCTGCGGATGAAACAGTGAAATGGAACACGTCGGGCGCGGCATCTAAGTCCCTCCCTTTTGTGGGGAGGGGTTGGGGAGGGGTCTTGTGGCTCGACGGTTGGTGCCGGCATGCAAGAGGCCGGCACCGGCAATCGCCTAGTTTTGCGCGTCCTTCGCCGCCACCGGCTTGCGGTTCAGGTTGCGCCGGATCATGCCGAGATCGGCCCCGCCGATCAGGAAGGCGGCGGCGAAATAGACCAGCATGGCAATGGCAATCAGCAATCCGAGCGTGCCGATCTTGGTAAGAAGCGGCGCGCCGGAGGCAAGCGCGGGCGCAAAATGCTGCTTGAGGAAGACGATCGCCCCGCCCATGACGGCTGCGGCGACGATCAGCAGGACGGTGCGTTTTGCCAGCGCCCATTCCCATGTCAGATGACCACGGCGCAGAAGCGTGGTGAATAGCAGCATAGTGCTGATCCAGCCGGCGGTGGCTTCGGCAACGGCGATGCCGGGCGCGCCCATATAGGGAAAGAGGGTCAGCGCCGTGGCGCAGTTGGTCGCAACCGCGATCGCCGAAAAGCGCATCGGCGTCTTGGTGTCCTCACGGGCATAGAAGCCCGGCTGCAGCGCCTTGATCAGCACGAAGGCGGGCAGGCCGATGCCGTAGATCGCCAGGATCGAGCCGACGACGGCGGTGTTTTCCTGATGGAAGGCGCCGCGCTCATAGAGCACGCGGATGATCTCGTCGGAGAGGATCCACAGCGCGAAGGCGGCGGGGATCGTCAGGAACAGCACGAATTCGATCGAGCGGTTCTGCAGGTTTCCGGCCTCGCGCAGATGGCCGCCCTTCAGCGCCCGGGCAAGTTCCGGCAGCAGCACCACGCCGACGGCGACACCGACGACGCCGAGCGGCAGCTGATAGATGCGGTCGGCATATTGCAGCGCTGCGATCGCGCCGTCGCGCGACGAGGCGATCGCCTGGCCGATCAGCTGGTTGATCTGGGTGATGCCGCCGGTCACCGCCGCCGGCACCGCCAGGATCAGCAGCCGCTTGACGTTCGGCGTCATCTTCGGGAAGCGGAAACCGATGCTCATGCCGGCCGCCAGCACGCCGACATAGACGACGGCGAGCTGCAGGACGCCGGCGGCAAGCACGCCAAAGGAGAGATACCAGGCCGTCGCCAGCGGATCGGCGCCGGTATAGAGCGCATAAAACAGCGCCCCGATCATCACCACGTTGAGGAAAACCGGCGCGATGGCCGCGGCGAAAAAATGATGCAGCGAATTCAGCATGCCGCTCATCATCGCCGTCAGCGACATGCACATCAGATAGGGAAACATCACCGCCGCCATGCGGATGGTGATCGAGAATTTCTCGGGATCGTCGGCAAAGCCCGGCGCGATGACGAAGCGCACCAGGAGCGGCATCGCAAGCTCCATCACGATGGTGATGAGCAGCAGCACCGAAAACAGCACGCCGAAGACTTCTTCGGAAAAGCGCTTGGCGCCATCCGTGCCGTTCGCCTCGATCTCCTTGGCAAAAAGCGGCACGAAGGCGGCGTTGAAGGCGCCTTCGGCAAACAGCCGGCGGAACAGGTTCGGAAAACGGAAGGCGGCATAGAAGACGTCGGCCATCGGTCCGGTGCCGAGTGCGGCGGCCATCAGCGTTTCGCGGGCGAAGCCGAAGATGCGGCTGCCGAGGGTGGCGCCGCCGACGGTCGCGAATTTCTTGACGAGACTCATGCGTATTGGCTCATGCGTGTGGGGCTCATGCGGGGGAATCGGCTTTCTTGTCGGCTGAAGGTGATGTCCGGGCGGTGGCGGCCGGCGCGATAATGCCGGAGGGCATGCGCTCGCGCAGTTCGTCTTCCTCTTCGGCCATGACGGCCTTCATCCGGGCGGTGATGTTGGCGCGCTTGCTGTCGCCGGATATTTTCTGTCCGACCAGATCGGTGACGTAGAAGGTGTCGATCACCTTCTCGCCGAAGGTGGTGATGCGGGCCGACTGGATGTCGAGCGACAGATCGGAGAGCACGGCGGTGATCTCCGACAGAAGTCCCGGCCGGTCGAGGCATTCGACCTCGATGACCGTGAACTTGT
Organism: Rhizobium sp. RSm-3; assembly: GCF_001854685.1. Classification (NCBI taxonomy): domain Bacteria; kingdom Pseudomonadati; phylum Pseudomonadota; class Alphaproteobacteria; order Hyphomicrobiales; family Rhizobiaceae; genus Rhizobium; species Rhizobium sp. RSm-3. The sequence continues at coordinate 399,460 of NZ_MAWZ01000001.1, forward strand.
TCGACAGGCTGTTGGTGATGTTGACCGACGGCGGAATGACGAAGGCCTTGTTCTTCTTGCGGTTGCGCGCCCGCGTGGCGATCACCTCCGGCAGCCGCTTGCGGCCGGACAGCACGTCCTCGATCATCCGTCCGATCGTGCCGGCACGACGCAGTTCGTCGGCATCGTCGGAAAATTCGCGGCTGACATGGATCGTATCGAGCGCCCGGCCGTCCGACGTCGTGAAAATCTGCGCGTCGACGATGTTGGCGCCGGCGGCGGCACAAGCGCCGGCAATGACGGCGAGCAGGCGCGGGTGGTCGGGCGACAGCACGGTGATTTCGGTGATCGCGTGGAAACTGTCGGTGCGCACCGTCGTGGCGAGCGCCTGGCCTGCCTTGTCGGCCTGGCGGATGAAATGGGCGTGACGGATCTGGTCCTCAAGCGGCACGGAGAGCAGATAGGGCTGGTAATGCAGCTTGGTATAGGTGTTGCGGTCCTTCTGGCTCCAGTCGGAGAGCGCGCCGCGCAACGCCTCGGCGGCGGCGTTCGCCCGCTCCTTGCGCGAGACTTCCGAGAAACCGCCGGCCAGCAGCAGCTCGGTTTCATAATAGAGCGTGCGCAGAAGCTGGCCCTTCCAGCCGTTCCAGACGCCGGGGCCGACGGCGCGGATATCGCAGATCGTCAGGATCAGCAGCATCTTCAGCCGGTCGAGCGACTGCACCCGGTCGGCGAAATCGGTGATGGTCTTGCGGTCGGTGAGGTCGCGGGTCTGCGCGACCATCGACATGGTCAGATGTTCCTCGATCAGCCAGACGACGATTTCCGTCTGCTTCTGCGACAGGCCGAAGCGGGCGCAGAGCTTGCGGGCGACGCGGGCGCCGGCGATCGAGTGATCCTCCAGCCGCCCCTTGGCAATATCGTGGAGAAGCACGGCGACGTAGAGCGCCTCGCGGTCCTCGATGTTCACGATCAGCTTGTTCGCCAGCGGGTGCAGATCCTCGGACCGCGACTTGTCGATCTCGGAGAGCACGTCGACGGTGCGGATCAGATGTTCGTCGACCGTATAGTGGTGATACATGTTGAACTGCATCATCGCGACGATCTTGCCGAATTCGGGAATGAAGCGGCCAAGCACGCCGGCCTCGTTCATCCGCCGCAGGATCAGCGCCGGATCGCGCTTTGATGTCAGGATCGACATGAACAGGCGGTTGGCTTCGTCGTTTTCCCTGAGCCGGTTGTCGATCAGCGCCAGCGAACGGGTGACGCGTTTCAGCGCGTCCGGGTGGAATTCCAGCCCGTTGATGTCGGCGACGTGGAAGAGCCGAAGGATGCTGACAGGATCGCGCTTGAACACCTCCGCATCGGCAAGCGCGATGCGGCCGCGGTCCTCGACGAATTCGACGCTGCCGGCGATCTTGCGGGTGCGATGGGTGAAACGGCTGATGACGCCGGTGAGGCCGGGGATCGACTTCGCCTGCTGGTCTTCGAGCGCGGCGCAGAGGATGCGGGTCAGATCACCGACATCCTTGGCGACAAGGAAATAGTGCTTCATGAAGCGCTCGACGGCCGATAGGCCCGGCCGGGTGTGATAGCCGAAGGCTTCGGCGATGTCGCGCTGGATGTCGAAGGACAGCCGCTCCTCGGCCTTGCCGGTGAGGAAGTGCATATGGCAGCGTACCGCCCAGAGGAAATCGTCGGCCTTTTCGAGCAGACGGTATTCGTGCTTCGACAGGACGCCGAGCTTGACCAGTTCCGCCTGGTCGCGCACGTGATAATAATATTTCGAGATCCAGAACAGCGTGTGCAGGTCGCGAAGCCCGCCCTTGCCTTCCTTGACGTTGGGCTCGACGAGATAACGTGTATCACCAGCCTTGCGGTGGCGCTCGTCGCGCTCGGCAAGCTTGGCGGCGATGAATTCAGGGCCGGTGCCGGTGACGATTTCCTTGTCGAAGCGGGTCTCGAGCTCGGTTTCCAGCCGCTGCAGGCCGCAGATGTAGCGCATCTCGAGGATGGCGGTGCGGATCGTCATGTCGGATTTCGAAAGCGCGATGCATTCCTCCACCGTGCGGGTGGCGTGGCCGACCTTGAAGCCCATGTCCCAGAGGACGTAGAGCATGAATTCGACCGCCTTGTGCGTCTCCTCAGTCGGCCGCGGCGGGAAGAGGAAGAGCAGGTCGATATCGGAGCCCGGCGCCAGCGTGTCGCGGCCGTAGCCGCCGACGGCGGTGACCGTGAACTTGTCCTTCTGCTGCGGAAAGATATGTGCGGTGGCGAAATTGTAGAGGACGGTGATGATCTGGTCCTGCAGCCAGGAAATCCGGTAGGCGCAATTCAGTCCGCCGCCATCGGCCATCAGCGCGGCCCGTGCCTTCTGCCGGCCTTCCGTGCTTGCCTTTTTCAGGACGGCGAGAAGGTCGGCGCGCAGCACGTCGGGCCGGTTGCGGTTGGCCTCGGCAACGGCGTCGCACTGCTTCTGCAAGAGTTCGACGTCGAGGATATGGGAAAGATCAAGCGCGCGCATCGCTGTCGCCGGGGCAGTTTCCTGTTCATGCCGGGCGGCCGGATCCGGGCTCGCCTCGTGTTTCGTCTGCATGCGCTATAACCCCTTTGTCAGGCGATCGACACGCGCCCTCATACTGCAAGAACCTTTAAATTTGGCGAAATGGTGTTGGTAAGCCGCGCGACAGCTTTCCCGAAAAACTCAGAGGGCGGCCCGCGCATTCAGCAAATGCAGCACCTGCCGTGTCTCTCTCATGATCTCCTCAAGCGACTGCCGGTCGCATTCGCGATAGCCGGCCTTGGCGATTGATGTGCCGAGTTCTGAGATCATAGCGCAACAGCGGGTGATTTTCAGCATGCCGATCGGCGACGTCCAGCCGCGCGCATTGCGGTCGGCGTCGGCGCGCCGCATCGTGTCGAGCATCGAGCAGATGAGCGACAGGCGCTCCGTTTCGCGAACCAGCTTTTCCATGAACATCGCGTGCCGCTACCCTATTTCAGCTTCTTCTTGAGGTCGTAAAGCGCGTCCATTGCCTCGCGCGGCGTCATGTCGTCAAGGCTCATCGCCTTCAGCGCCTCCTCGACCTTGGACGGCCCGCGGGCCGTGTCCTCGCGCCGCACCGCCACCTGGAAGAGCGGCAGGTCGTCGATCAGCTGGCTCGCCGGGTTCTTGCGGTCGGCGTCCTCCAGGCGGGTGAGCACATCGCGGGCCCGCGCCACCACCGAGGCCGGAAGCCCGGCAAGCCGGGCGACCTGGATACCGTAGGAGCGGTCGGCTGCACCCGGCCCGACCTCATGCAGGAAGATGACGTCGCCGTCCCATTCCTTGACGCGCATCGTGGCGTTCGATAGCCGGCCAAGCTTTTCCGACAGCACGGTCAGCTCGTGGAAATGCGTGGCGAACAGGCCGCGACAGCGATTGGCCTCATGCAGGTGCTCGACGGCGGCCCAGGCGATCGACAGGCCGTCGAAGGTGGCGGTGCCGCGGCCGATCTCGTCGAGAATGACGAGCGAACGGTCGCTCGCCTGGTTGAGGATCGCAGCCGTTTCGACCATCTCGACCATGAAGGTGGAGCGCCCGCGCGCCAGATCGTCGGAGGCGCCGACGCGCGAGAACAGCCGGTCGACGATGCCGATATGGGCCGAGGTCGCCGGCACGAAGGAGCCCATCTGCGCCAAGATTGAGATCAAAGCGTTCTGCCTGAGGAAGGTCGACTTGCCGCCCATGTTGGGGCCGGTCAGCAGCCAGATCGCGCCGTCCTTGTCGCCGGTTTTCGGCGACAGATCGCAATGGTTGGCGACGAAGGGGCCGTCCGCCTGCCGCCGCAGCGCCTGCTCGACCACAGGATGACGGCCGCCCTCGATGGCAAACATCTTCGAGCCGTCGACCTGCGGCCGGCAATAGGCCTGCTCGTCGGCGAGCAGCGCCAGGCCCGCGGCAACATCGATGACCGCAAGCGCCCGGGCGCCGGATTTGATCGCCTCGGCCTCCGCAACCACGGCCGCCGTCATCCTCGCGAAGGCGGCGAGCTCGATCGTCAGCGCGCGGTCGGCGGCATTGGCGATACGGCTTTCGAGATCGGCAAGTTCGGTGGTGGTGAAGCGCATCGCGCTCGCCATCGTCTGGCGGTGGATGAAGCGGGCCTTGGCCTCAGCCGTGTCGGTCATCGGCGAGGCATTGCCGGCCGTGACCTCGATGAAATAGCCGAGGATGTTATTGTGCTTGATCTTCAGCGACCGGATGCCGGTCTCTTCGGCATATTGCAATTGCAGGCCGGCGATGACCCGGCGCGACTGGTCGCGCAGCGCCCGGACCTCGTCGAGCTCGGGGCTGGCGCCGTCGCGCAGGAAGCCACCGTCTCGCTTCAACAGCGGCAATTCCTCGGCAAGCGTCTCGGCCAGCAGGCTTTCCAGCGCCGCGGGAAGCGCCTGCAGCCCGGACAGCGCCTGGCCAAGCTCTTCCGGCAGCATCGCGCTTTCCAGCGCAGCCGCAACGTCGCTCGCCGCCTGAAGGCCCTGGCAGATCGCCGAGAGATCGCGCGGGCCGCCGCGGTCGAGCGCCAGGCGCGACAGTGCCCGCGGCATGTCGGGCACATGTTTCAGCGTGTCGCGCAGCTTGCCGCAGAGCGACGGTTCGTCGATCAGAAAGCCGATCGAATCGAGCCGCGCATTGATGCGGGCGGGGTCGGTCAGCGGCGACATCAGCCGCTCGGCAAGCAGCCGCGCGCCGCCGCCGGTGACGGTGCGGTCGATCGCCTTCAAGAGCGAGCCGTTGCGGTCGCCCGACAGCGTGCGGGCCAGTTCCAGATTGGCGCGGGTGGCGGGATCGATGAACAGCGTCGACGCCGCACTTTCCCGCTCCGGCTTTCCAAGCGGTGGCCGCTCGGCGATCTGCGTCTTCTCGACATAGGCGACGGCCGCGGCCGCCGCCGCCAGCTCGGCGCGCGAGAAGCTGCCGAAGCCGTCGAGCGTCGCGACGCCGAAATAACGGGCGATCCGGCCTTCGGCGCTGGCGCTGTCGAAAAGCACTGAAGGCTGCGGCACCGCGGTGCGGCCGAGCACGTCGAAGACCGGTTTCAGTTCCGGATCGTGGAAGATCGTGTCGGGAAGGATGAGCTCGCGCGGATCGATGCGCAGAATATCGGCAAGCAGGCGCGAGGCTTCGGTCTCGGCCAGCCGGAAGACGCCGGTGGAAATATCGATCCAGGCAAGCGCCAGCAAGGGCTCGGCGCCACCGCGAATGCGGGTCAGCGCCATCAGATAGTTGGATTCCGAGGGCGAAAGCAGCTTTTCCTCGGTGATCGTGCCTGGCGTGACCAGGCGGACGACATCGCGCTTGACGACGGATTTGCCGCCGCGTTTTTTCGCTTCGGCCGGATCCTCGACCTGTTCGCAGACGGCGACGCGGAAACCGAGCGAGATCAGCTTCTGCAGATAATCGTCGGCCGCATGCACCGGCACACCGCACATCGGGATGTCCTGGCCCATGTGCTGGCCGCGCTTCGTCAGCGTGATGCCGAGCGCGCGCGAAGCCTCCAGCGCATCCTCGAAGAACAGCTCGTAGAAATCGCCCATGCGATAGAAGAGCAGCGAACCCGGATTGTTCGCCTTGATCTCGATATATTGCTCCATCATCGGCGTGGCCGAGGCACGGCTTTCCGCCGTGGCAAGCTCGGCAGCCGAAAAGGCGTCATTCCCTGTGTCTATTCGTGCGTTCACGGAGGTGCAGTTTTTCCCAAAAAAACAGGTGCCAACCCTATCCGCGCGCCGCTATAGATGACAACAGCATTTGAGGAAGAGCGAAGCGTCGCCCACAGGACGTTGGAGGATTTATGCCCGATATCGATAAGAAGGACCGGCCGGCGACATCAGTTACCGACCAGGAGGCGCTCGATTTTCACGCCACGGGCCGGCCCGGCAAACTGGAAGTCGTGCCGACCAAGCCGATGGCGACGCAGCGCGACCTGTCGCTTGCCTATTCGCCGGGTGTCGCCGTGCCCGTCAAGGCGATCGCCGCCGATCCGCAGACGGCCTATGATTACACGGCCCGCGGCAACATGGTCGCGGTCATTTCCAACGGCACGGCGATCCTCGGTCTCGGCAATCTCGGCGCACTTGCCTCCAAGCCGGTCATGGAAGGCAAGGCGGTGCTGTTCAAGCGCTTCGCCGACGTCGATTCGATCGACCTCGAAATCGATACGGAAAATGTCGACGAATTCATCAATTGCGTGCGCTTCCTCGGCCCCTCCTTCGGCGGCATCAACCTCGAGGATATCAAGGCGCCGGATTGTTTCGTCATCGAAAGCCGGTTGCGCGAGCTGATGGATATTCCCGTCTTCCACGACGACCAGCACGGAACGGCGATCATCGCCGCCGCCGGCCTGATCAATGCGCTGGAATTGACCGGCCGCGACCTGAAGACGACGAAGCTCGTCTGCAACGGCGCCGGTGCTGCGGCGATCGCCTGCATCGAGCTCATCAAGGCGATGGGTTTTGCGCCCGAGAACGTTATCCTCTGTGACACCAAGGGCGTCATCTACCAGGGCCGCACAGAGGGCATGAACCAGTGGAAATCGGCGCATGCGGCAAAGACCGACGCGCGCACGCTTGAGGAGGCGATGGAGGGCGCTGACGTCGTTTTCGGCCTGTCGCAGAAGGGCGCCTTCTCGGCCGAGATGATCCGCTCGATGGCGGATCGGCCGATCATCTTCGCCATGGCCAATCCCGATCCCGAGATCACCCCTGAGGAGGTGGCCCGCATCCGCGACGACGCCATCATGGCGACCGGCCGTTCGGATTACCCGAACCAGGTCAACAATGTCCTCGGCTTTCCCTATATTTTCCGCGGCGCTCTCGACGTCCGTGCTTCCACCATCAACGACGCGATGAAGATCGCCGCCGTCAAGGCGCTGGCAAACCTTGCCCGCGAGGATGTGCCGGATGACGTCGTTGCCGCCTATCAGGGCAACCGGCCGCGTTTCGGCTCGCAGTACATCATCCCGGTTCCTTTCGATCCGCGGCTGATCTCGGCGATCCCCGTCGCGGTCGCTGAAGCCGCGATCGAGACCGGCGTTGCCCGCAAGGTCATCACCGATATGGCCGGTTATGCCCGCGAGCTTTCGGCGCGCCGCGATCCGATCGCCTCGACGCTCGCCAGCCTCTATGAGCGGGTGCGCCGCCGCCCGAAGCGCATTGTCTTTGCCGAGGCCGAGGAAGAGCAGGTGCTGCGCGCCGCATTGTCCTACGCCAATCAGCAGCTCGGCACCGCCGTCCTGCTCGGCCGCGAGGACCTGATCCGGTCGACGGCCGAACGCGCCGGCATCGATCTCAACCGGCCGGGCCTGGAGATCGTCAATGCCCGTATTTCCACGCGGGTCGAGGCCTATATCGACTATCTCTATGCCAGGCTGCAGCGGCACGGTTACCTGCACCGCGACGTCCAGCGGCTGATTCACAACGACCGCAACCACTTCGCCGCAACCATGGTGGCGCTCGGAGATGCCGACGGCATGGTGACGGGCATCACCCGCAACTATTCCACGGCGCTGGAGGACGTGCGCCGCTGCATCGATGAAAAGCCTGGCCACCGCGTCATCGGCGTCTCGCTGGCGCTCTGCCGCGGCCGCACGGTCTTCGTGGCCGATACCGCCGTGCACGACATGCCGACGGCCGAGCAGCTTGCCGATATCGCCGAAGAGGCGGCCGGGCTCGCGCGGCGCATGGGTTATTCGCCGCGTGTCGCGCTGCTGGCCTATTCCACCTTTGGCCATCCCTCGGGCGAACGCTCCGAGCGGGTGCGCGAGGCGGTGAAGATCCTCGACAAGCGCCGCGTCGATTTCGAATATGATGGTGAGATGGCGGCCGACGTGGCCCTGAACCGCAAGGTGATGGAGCAATATCCCTTCTGCCGCCTTTCCGGTCCCGCCAACGTGCTAGTCATGCCGGCCTTCCACTCGGCCTCGATCTCGACCAAGATGCTGCAGGAGCTCGGCGGCTCCACCGTGATCGGCCCGATCCTCGTCGGTCTCGACAAGCCGGTGCAGATCACCTCGATGGGCGCCAAGGACAGCGACATCGTCAATATGGCGGCGATCGCCGCTTATGGCGCGGGTTCATAAACTCGCTCTGCCTCCCCTATGAGACGGCATTTCCGTGCCCGGCCGACAACACGTCGGCCGCGCACAGCTTTTGTGGCTTACGCACCGAGGCCCTGGTTGAAAGGGTTTATCTAATAAGTCATACTTTTGATGCAAAACGCGGGGCATAATTTAATTTCATCAGCCGTTTGGGTTCCCATGCCGGAAAATGCATCCCCCAATTTCATCGCCCGATTTCAGGGGGCAACTTTCGACGATATGGTCGAGGCTCTGACCAAGGGGTTCGGTTCGTTCGACGCATGGCGCAATGGCCGAGAGAAACCACTCGACTGGAAGGTCGGGTTTTGGGGCGATGAGCGGTTGTCGCTGGTCAGCAACCAGGATTCCGGCGGCTGGGGTGCAAGAACGGCAGATGGAACGCCGGAAACTCTGGCAATCATCGTGCCGCGCACGGGTGCTCTCGACGTAGGGTTTGGTCGGACCGTGGCCGAAGCGACACCCGGGCGGCTGTTGCTGACGAACAATCTTGAACCGGAACGGGTTTCCGTGAGGGCAGCGCCGCACCGGTCGGACACACTCAGCCTGAGCTGGTCGATCATCGCTCAGACCGTCGCTGCCGTTTTGGAGACCCCGCTGACCGGGGCAATGGATCTGGCGCCGGTCATTGATCGTTCCACGGCGGCGGGACAGTTGATCGGCGGTCTCGCCCAAACGATGATCATCGGCATGCGCAACAACGGGCCGCTACTCCAATCGCCAATTGCCATGTCGAACCTGATCCAGGCCTTTGCCGATCTGGTGGTGCGCCTGGTTCCGCATCGGCTCTCGCATCTCCTCGACAAGAAAATCCATCTGATCGCACCGCGGCACGTCCGTCGCGCCATTGAATTCATGCATGCAAACATCGCGCAGCCGTTGACAATGCAGAGTGTCGCGGAGGCGGCGGGCATTTCCATTCGCGCTCTCGAAGTCGGTTTTCGTGCCTTCAAGGGAACCACACCCTCTGCCTACCTCAGGACGATCCGCTTGCAAGCGGTCCGAGAGGATCTGCGCGATCCTTCCAACCGGCAGTCGTTGCGGGACATCTGTTTGAAGTGGGGATTCTTTCACCTCGGCCGTTTTGCGGCCACCTATCGGGCGGCGTATGGAGAGAACCCGTCAGATACGAGAAGGCGGTTCGATATATGAGGGCACGCCATCGCAGAGCCTACAGTGCGCGTCTTTTGCTGTAGGCTTTCACAAGCAGACGGCTCTAGCTCGAGAAGCGGCCGGCGTCGGCGCCATAATAATTCAAGTAGCGGTCGGAAATGCTGGAGATCGGCAGCACGATCAGCACGTCGGTCGTGTTGAAGGCATGATCGATGACGGCGCTGGAGCCGACCATCGCGCCGAGGCGCATATAACCCTTGATCAGCGGCGGCAGCGCCATCAGCGCCCGCTTCGGGTTGACGGCCTCGACCGGCATCAGGTCCATGTTGCGGGCGAGATGCGGCAATGCGTCGACGGCCCATTCGTTCTTCGCCAGCACATTGTGGTAGAGGAAGGACAGCGCCAGCGCATGGCTCTCCAGATAGACGCCGGGGAAAGAGGCGCAGCCGAACATGGCGCTGACGCCGTGCTTCAGCGCATAGGCCCAGTTGCCCTGCCAGAGAAGCTCGACGGTGCGCTTGGTGCGGTATTCCGGCAGCACGCAGGAACGGCCAAGCTCCATGAAGCGCTTGTCCGGATGTTTGGCAAGGAGGCCGTCGATCTCGAATTCGGAAGCCGAGTAAAAACCGCCATTGGCCATGGCGACATCCTGGCGCAGCAGCCGGTAGGTGCCGACGATCTGGTCTTCCGGGTCACCCTCGATCGTGCGGTCGAGAACGAGAAGATGGTCGCAGACAGCGTCATAGGCGTCGACATCGCGCTGGCGGCGCATGGCATCCTGCGGCAGTTGCGCCTTCATTTCGTCGACGAAGACGCGGTAGCGCACCGCCTGGGCGGCATCGATCTCGCGCGCCGTGCGGGCAAGGCGGGTTTCCAGATTGCCGATGCGGCCGAGGATATCGCCGTCCTTCTGCGCAGCCGCCGTCGAAGGCGGTGCAGCCTCGGCAGTGGTGTCACGATTCAGGATGTCGATGGCGGACATGGCGATTCTCCCGTTGCCGGCTTATCGACGCCATAAAACACTTCTCTGCGACAGGAAAGTGACATATTGGATTTCCCGGCGCAAGGCGCATGCCGGCCCCGCGGCACGTTACCGCGCCTCTGCCCGGCGGGCGGAAAGTGCGGCGACCGCCTGAACTTCGGTCAGCAGCCGCACCGGGTCGACCGGCTTGACCATGACCCGGTTGGCGCCATTCAGCAAGACCTGGCGTCGCGATTCGTCGCTCTTGTCGGCGGTGAGCACGATCACCGGCACCGGGGCGAGATCGAGCCGCCTTTCGTGACCGCGCAGGCGTCCGAGCATATCGATGCCGTTGCCGCCGGGCATCGACAGGTCGCTGATGATGATATCGGGCCGGGCATTCGCCTCGCAAAGGGCGCAATCGAGCAGCGCCTCGAAATCCTCGACATGGCGCACCTTATGCCCGCCCTTCTCCAGCACGACGCGCACCAGCATGGCATTGATCGGATCGTCCTCGCCAAGCAGGATGTTGAGCCCGCTGGCGGCCACCATCGTCTCGGCCGTCGAAAGGCCGAAGCCCGGCTGGTTGTCGTTCAGCGCGTCGCGCTTCTCCATGCCGCGCATGCGCCCGCGCAGCACGTCGATCAGCGATTGTTCGCGCAGCGGCCGGATGAGCCAGGCATCGAAGAGGTCGAGCGGATGGGCGCTGCGCTCTTCCGGATTGACGAGCAGGACCTTGCGCAGGCCAAGGGCGGCGATTTCGGCGCGATCGGCAAGATGGGCGGAAAATTCGGCCGACATGCGATGGTCGATGATGATATCGGTCGGCCGCTTTCCGCTGTTTGCCAAGCCAAGCAGCGTTGCCCGCGCGCTCTCGCCGTCGGCGACGAGATGGCAGAGGCCGCCGAGCGCGGTAATCGTCTCGGCGACGGCGGTGCGCGCCGCACCCGCCGGCGCCAGGAGCACGACGCTGTTGCCGGCAAGCAGCGTATTGCGCCTGTCGGGGCGCTCGCTGCCGATATCGACCGGGAAGCGGATGGTGAATTCGCTGCCTCTGCCCTTTTCGCTGGCAACCGTCAGCGCGCCGTTGAATTCGCGCATGATGCGGGCGGAGATGGCAAGGCCGAGCCCGGTGCCGCTGCTCTTGTCGGCGACGGTCCCGCCCTGCTCGAACTCGCCGAAGACCCGCGCCTGTTCCTCCGCCGTCATGCCGGGACCGCTATCGGTGACGGTGATCGACAGGTCGTCTGCGTCGAGCGACACGCGAATGAAGACGCCGCCGGCCTGGGTGAACTTCACGGCATTGCCGATGACGTTGAACAGAACCTGGCGCAGCCGCGCCGGGTCGAAGCTCATATTCTCCGGCACGTCTGAAGACACCGTGGCGCCGATCTCAATGCCTTTTTCATGCGCCCGGTGGGCGAGCATCTCGACGACGCTTTCGAGCAGCTTGCGCAGCGATTCCGAGCGCGGGTGCAGCGCGAAGCGGCCGACCTCGATGGTGGAGAAATCGAGCAGATCTTCGACAAGCTGCGTCAGCGCGTGGCCGGACTGGCGGATATTGGCGAGATAGTCCTGCTGCTCCTGCGTCAGCCGCGTCTCGGCGAGCAGATGCGTCATGCCGAGCAGGCCGGAAAGCGGCGTGCGCACCTCGTGGCTGACGGTGGCAAGCAGCCGCGATTTGGCGGCGCTGTTATATTCCGCCTTCTGGCGGGCCTCTTCGCGGCCCTGTGCGATCAGCCGCTCGTCGGTCACATCACGCGCCACGCTCTGCAGCAGCAGGCGGCCGTTTGCCGGGTCACGAGTGACGACGTCGCGCCAGAGAAAGATGCGCTGGCCGTCCGGCGTCGAGATCTCGACGTCGAAGCAGTGCGGGATCGGGCCGGGGCGGAAGGCAAGCCCGATCTCCTCGCAGCTCCGCCCCTCCGGACGCAGCCGCCCGGTCAGGCGGCGAAACGTGTCGTTGGCGGAAATGATGCGCCGGTCCATGCTGCGGCTGACGGTGATGTCGCCGAGCACGTCGTGCACGTCGGCGAACAGCTTGGCGCCATCGTTCCAATCCGGCAGGGATTTGCCGCCGCGCGGGGGCTTGCGCCGCCGCACCATCAGGACGGCATAGCTGGCGATGACGGCAAGGCCGAGAACGACAAGACCGCCCGAAAGCAGCAGAGCATCGCCGGCATGGGCAAGCAGCGTCAGGATCATCGCGGCAAGCAGGCCGGCGCCGCCAAGCCAGTAGACCAGCAGGCGGCGTGTTGTTGCAGGCCCGATCTTGCCGTCATCGGCTGCCTCAAGCGCCGATGCGACCGGCCGCGAGAAGGACCCCGCCATCCGCTCTTCATGCGGCTTGGCGGCGGGTCCGCCGAAGGCGGCGGACAATCTTTCCTGCAACTGTCCCAGATTGTGCATGCTATCTGGCTAACATGAGGCCTCTTCCGAATGCCTTCAGGAATTCGATAAGATTTTAGTGGCCGGCCGTTTTCGGCAGCATCAGCTCGTCGAGAATGACGCAGGCCGCGCCGATAGTGATGAAACTGTCGGCGAGATTGAAGACCGCGAAGGACCAGCTTTCGGTGTGGAAAAGAATGTAATCGATCACATGGCCATAGGCGAAGCGATCGACGAGATTGCCGATCGCGCCGGCGATGATCAGCGCATAACCGAGATGGGCGAGCCAGCGGTCCTTCGCCGTGCGGTACCACAGCCAGATGACGAAGGCGACGATGACGAGCCGCATGCCGACGATGAACCAGCCATCCATGCCCTCCAGCATCGAAAAGGCGACGCCGAGATTGTAGGTGCGGTAGAGCGCCAGCATCGGAATAACCGGCACGGCCTCCTGCAGCGGCAGGTAATGATCGACAGCGATCTTGACGACCTGATCGATGAGCACGGCGACGACGATGAAGAAGAGGATCGGCGCCGGCCTCGAAAACAGTGCGGGGCGGGCAAAAGTCTGTTCGGTCATTTGCCCTCGGCAAGTGAGAGGAGATGGCGGCGCGCCTCGAAAAGCATGACGGCGGTGGCGACGGCAAGGTTCAAAGAATCGGCGCGGCCCTGCTGCGGAATGCGGGCAAGCGCGTCGGCTTGCCCGGCCAGTTGGTCCGGCAGGCCGGATTGCTCGTTGCCCATCAAGAGCACGACGGGCTTCTTCCGGTAGTCGATGGTGCGGTAATCGACCGCGCCGGCAAGATGCGTCGCGACCACGCAAACGCCGGCCGATTTCCGCCAGGCGATGAATTCCTCCGGCGTCGCCCGTGCGACCGGAACGGCAAAGACCGAGCCCATGGTGGCCCGCACCGTTTCGAGCGAGAAGGGATCGGTCGTCTCTCCGATCAGAATGATGCCGGACGCGCCGGCCGCATCCGCTGTGCGGATGATGGTGCCGAGATTGCCGGGATCGCGCACCCGATCGAGCGCCACCCAGGTCTCGCCCTCTCTGGGCCGGATGTCCTTGAGCGGCTTCCAGCGCTGTTCGAAAATGCCGACGACCATCTGCGGATTGTCGCGGCGGGTGATCGAGGCGATCACCTTTTCGCTGACTTCGAGCACCAGCCCGCCGGAAGCGACGGTCCTTGCCGCCATCTGCTCGACCAGCGGCTTGCCCTTGGCGGCCTTGGCATAGACCAGCGTGCGGATCGTCCAGCCGAGTTCGATCGCATCGATGACGAGCTTCAGTCCCTCGGCCAGGAAAGTCCCGCTCTCCTCGCGCGACTTCTTGTTCGTCAGCGCCTTGATGTCTTTGATGATGGGATTGGCAAGCGAGGTGACTTCCTTCACCTGTCCGACCCTGCGCGGTCCCTGATCGTGGAAGTCCTTGCTCATTTCGGCACCCAGCGGGAAAAGAGGGAAGTGGAAAGCGCCCGGCCCTGCGTCTTGCCGTCGAGGCCGGCTTCGCGGATGACCAGCTCGCCGGATTCGACCGCGCCGCCGGCGCCCCGCATCGTCTCGCGCATCAGCTCGTGGATCGAATAGAAGCTGGCGCGGATCGAATAGGCCGTCAGCACCAGGCCCACCGCCTTCGGCGACAGGATCTCGCGGCAGACATCGAGCATCAAGGGCAGATGCTCGAAGAGGTGCCAGACCTCGCCGTTCGGGCCGCGGCCGAATTTCGGTGGATCGGTGAGGATGATGTCGTACTGGCTGCCGCGGCGTTCCTCGCGCAGGATGAATTTCATCGCATCCTCGCAGATCCAGCGGATCGGCAGTTTCTCCATGCGCCCGAGCGCCTGGTTTTCCCGCGCCCAGCCGATCGCCTTCTTCGAGGCGTCGACATGGGTGACTTCGGCGCCGGCCGCGGCGGCAACCAGCGAGGCGACGCCGGTATAGCCGAAAAGGTTCAGCACCTTCAGCGGCCGGCCGGCCTTTTCGACCTGCTCCTTCATCCAGCTCCAGTGCACGATCTGCTCCGGGAAGACGCCGACATGACGGAAGGAGGTGAAACGGCCGTGGAAATCGACGCCGAGCAGGTTCAGCGGCCAGGTCTCGCCGAGCGCCGCCTTCGGGAAGCGCCAGCGGCCGCTGCCTTCCTCGTCGGTGTCGCCGGTGAAGACGGCATCGACCTTTTCCCAGACATGGGCCGGCAGCGAAGGCCGCCACAGCGCTTGGGCCTCGGGACGGATGATGCGGTAAGGCCCGTATTGTTCCAGCTTTTCGCCGTTGCCGCTGTCGATCAGGTGGAAGTCGCCGGCCCCGAGCGATTCGAGGATCACGGGCACGCGCTCGGTCGGACGCTCGCCGCTGCGCGTCGTCAGCGGCCGTTCGGCGGCGGTGGGCCCGACAGCCTCGCGCACCGCCTCACGGGCTGCCGCGGGCCGTGCGGCCGGCTTTGGCGGCCGGCCGGCGCGATCGTCCCTGCGGCTTTCACCGGAAGGACCTGATGTCTTCTTCTGGCCCGGCCGGCGTTCTTTCTGTTTCAACGTGCTCTTCCGCGTCTCTGTCGGGCACAGCGCCCTTTGATTTATGCAGTAGCCCAGAAAAGCGTGCCGGATCAACTGCGCGCCGGCGCGGTATGTATTTCAAGCCTCGGATGTCCGCCGGCGAAGCCAGCTTTCTGCCGCATAAAGGGCCGCGACATGCATCGACTGCATGACGACCGCGCCGGACTGCAGGTCGCCAAGGATGGCGGCAAGATCCGCAAACAGCAGCTCGATCTTCTCGCCGGGGTCGAAACGCGGTTCGCCGGCCCGGCTGAGGCCGAGCGCCAGCCAGCTCGTCACCGCGTTGCTGTGGCTGGCGGCATTCGGATAGGAGGTCAGCAGCTTGACGAAGGTCGAGGCTTCATAGCCGGTCTCCTCGTGGAGTTCGCGCCGGGCTGCTGTCATCGCCGCATCGCCGCTCCCGCTGTCGCCGCGCTCGATGCCGCCGGCGACGAGACCGTGGATGATCTCGCCGCGGCCGTGCCGGTATTCCCGCGTCAGCAGCACGCGCCCGTCGGGCATCACCGGCACGACGTTGATCCAGTCGGGATAGTCGAGCACATGGAAGGGCGCGACGACAATTCCGTCGGCGGTGACGCAATCGTCGCTTCGCAGCCGGATCCAGCGGTCCTCATAGGTGATGCGGCTTGCCGTCACGCTCCAGGGCTTCAATTCGTCACTCATCGCCTGTTCCTTGCTCCGCAACGAGCGGGATAACATTCCTCTCTAACTGGCAAAAGCCTTTCCCGCTGGGATAAGATGAACGAATCGGAGATGGGGCTGTCGAATGGATTTCACCGGCGAAGAACGCATCGCCGCGCCGCGGGATGTCGTCTGGGCAGCGCTCAACGATCCCGAGATCATGCGCGGCTGCATTCCGGGCTGCCAGAGCATCGAGCGGCTGTCGCCTGACATGTTCGAGGCGACGATCAAGGTCAAGTTCAGCCTGCTGTCGGCGACCTTCCATGGGCTGTTGACGCTTTCCAATGTCGATGCGCCGAAAAGCTACACGCTGTCGGCCGAAGGCAAGGGTGGTCTTGCCGGCTTTGCCAAGGGCAGCGCCGACATCGTGCTCGAGCAAAACGGCGCCGAGACCATCCTGCATTATCGGGCCAAAGCCGAACTCGGCGGCAGGCTTGCCCAACTCGGCGCACGCCTGCTCGATTCGACCTCGCAGAGGCTCGCCGAAGGGTTCTTTTCGGATTTCAATGCCGCCGTCGTCGCGAAGATGGCGGCCGGCTGATCCCGGCCCGGCACCACGTGCTTTGGGCTTGGCGCGGGGTGGGGCATGGGTTAAATCGACGTCATGACGTGGACAATCAGGCCGCCGCGGGCGGAAGACCAGGAAATACTCGCGGAGATTTATCTTTCCGTGCGCCGCGAAACATTCGTCTGGGTCGACCCCGGCAAGTTCCACCGCGAGGATTTCGCCGCTCATACCAATGGCGAGACGGTCTTCGTCTGCGAGCATGAAAACGGTGGAGTAGCCGGATTCCTGGCGCTCTGGCCGGCCGATGATTTCATCCACATGCTCTATATCAGCCGGGACTTCCAGGGCTTTGGCGCCGGTACGGCGCTTCTGCAGGCGCTGCCCGAATGGCCGCAACACCGCTACCGGCTGAAGTGCCTGGTGAAGAACCGGCGGGCGAAGGCGTTCTACCTTTCCCACGGTTTCCGCGTGACCGGCAACGGCACGTCGCCGGAGGGCGATTATGAGGAGCTGAGCTTTTTTCCGGTTTGATCGAGCGCCGGACCGTCGTCGAATCCGAGCCGGTTTTACCGTGCCGGAAGCCGCCCGGCGATTTCCTCGGCGCGGCTCTTGTGGCGGTCGGCCTCACCCTGCCAGCGGATGGCTTCCTTGGCTTCGGTGCGGGCGCGCTTGCGGTGTTTGCCCTGGCTGAACCAAGTGGCGGCCGAGCCGATCAGCATGCCTGCGATCAGGGCAACGACCAGGAAGACGAAGAAGGGTGCGGAAAGCGCAAGTACCTGATCCTCCGGCCGGAACGGATTGAAGGCGAGCGTGACGCTTTGCCGGTTGGCGACGCAGAAGACAATGAGGACGACGCCGAGCGGCAGCAGAATCAACAGGTTGACGATCTTCTTGGCCATCTAAGCTCTCCATGCGTCGGATGGTGCCGCTCTCTTCGCGCGGCGCGTTGTATCTGCGCATCGGCCCCGAAAATCGCTTCCGATTTTCGGGGCCGATGCATGAGCAGAATAGAAAACTGGCCTACGAGTTCAAGTGCGGATTCGCCGCAGGCGGCTTGCGCCGCTCAATCCTCTTCGTCGGCCTGGCCGGGATTGAGCCGCTCGCGCAGCTCCTTGCCGGTCTTGAAGAAGGGAACCCACTTCTCCTCGACGAAGACGGTATCGCCGGTGCGCGGATTGCGGCCGGAGCGGGACGGGCGGTTCTTGACCGAAAACGCGCCAAAGCCGCGCAATTCGACACGGTTGCCCGCAGCCAGTGCATCCGTGATCTCGTCGAGAACCGCGTTGACGATATTCTCGACGTCGCGATGATAGAGATGCGGGTTGCGTGCCGCAACAATCTGCACCAATTCGGACTTGATCACAGTCGCCCCCTTAAATTATTGATTTCTTATCAATCGTGGCCAACCTGCCAAACTGAAAGCAGCCCGTCAAGAAGCAACTTTGGGGGCAGGATTCCATTGATATCCTGGCCTTTCATGAGATCATCATAACCGAAGATCGTAATCAACCGCGAAACAGCCCCAGCGAGCAGAAACGGCGTGTTGCTCTTCTTGTCCCAGTCCACCATCGGCAGGTCGGCGTCGACGCCGCGCGACTTGAGATAGGCCCGGATTTCCGGCTCGCCGCCGATCGTATCGATAAGTTTCACCTTGAGCGCCTGGCGGCCGGTATAAATGGTGCCGTCGGCGAGCTTCAGCACCTCGTCGCGCGGCAGCTTGCGCCGGTCGGCGACCAGATCGACAAACCAGTTATAGCTGTCGACCACCATGTTGCGGATCATTGCCTTGGCCTCCTCGCTCGCCTCGTGGAAGGGCGAGGGCTCGGCCTTCAGCGGCGAGGATTTGATCTCCTGCAGCGAGACGCCGATCTTGTCGAGCAGCGGCTGGATCTGCGGATACTGGAAGATGACGCCGATCGAGCCGGTGATCGAGCTGTCGCCGGCAATGATCGTATCGCCGGCGGTGGCGATCATGTAGCCGGCGGAGGCGGCAAGCGTGCGCACGTCGGAGACGACGGGCTTTTTGGCCGAAATCGCACGGATCGCCTTGAAGATTTTTTCGCCGCCATAGGTCGTGCCGCCGGGTGAGGAGATCGAAATCACCGCGGCCTTCACCTGGTCGTTGGTCTCGACCTTCTTCAGCCGCTCCAGAAGCTCGTCGTCGTCGACGATCAGCCCCGATATCGTCACATGGGCGATATGCGGGCGGCCCATCTTGCTATCGCCGACGACGAAGCTGTAGAAGGCGAAACCAAGCGCCACGACAAGGGCCACCGCCGCGAGGCGCCAGAACCAGAGCTTGCGGCGCAGCCGCCGGCGATCCGCGATCATCGAACTGTCCATGAGATACCTCCAGCGCTGGCCCCGGCTTCGGCATGCCCGCCGATGGATCCGGTGAAATAGGTGGCAGCGGCGCGTACGAATGCCACTTTTTGATGTTTTTCCGTTTTGTTGCTTGTTGCAGAAAAAATTCCATATTGGCAAGCCAATGTAATAATGCGAAACGAACTGTGATTGGCGGCCGGCTTTGTTGCGAGGCGCTGCCGTCACCGCACATGGAACGAGACCTATGCTCGATACCCTGAAGAACAACGGAAATGCCGCCTATGCGGGCTCCGGCAGGAGCGCCTATGGCGATGCGTTGTTCCATTCCGCCCGCGTGCGGCGGCTGAAGATTTTGCTGCCGGTGGCAGCCCTCGTCGTCGCGGCTGGCCTGACGGCGGTGGCGTTGGTCAAGATCTATCTGCCCGAGAACATCAAGATGGAAGGCGCCAAGATCGAGAACGGCAAGGTCGTGATGGAAAAGCCGGCGATCGCCGGCCGTAATTCCGACGGCGTCAACTATTCGATGCTTGCCGAAAGGGCGCTGCAGGATATCCGCAATCCCGATCTGATCACGCTCGAGACCATCAAGGCCGCCGTGCCGATGAATGACGGGCTGATTGCCCGCGTCGTCGCCTCGACGGCCGATTACAATCGCGCCACCGACAACCTGCATATGACGGCCCCCTTCACCCTGGTGCTGAGCAGCGGCCTCAACGCGAATTTCCAGTCCGCCCAGCTCGACATCAAGGGCGGAAACATGCGCAGCGACGACCCCGTCACCATCACCAAGGACAATGCCTCCATTGTTGCGAAGACGATGGAGATAACCGATAAGGGGCGGGTGATCACATTCGAGGGGAATGTTCGCATGAATGTCGATCCATCCACCATCCATAAACAGGGCACTTAACCAGCCGGGTCATCCATGACAAAAGATTGTCGTTTTTCCACTTGCAAGACTGGCATGGCATTCATTGCCGGCGCATTGGCCCTTATTCTGATGGCCCCGGGCGCAGGCGCGCAGCAGGCGGCCACGATGTCGGGCATGAAGCTTTCCAACGACCAGCCGATCCAGATCGAAAGCGACAAGCTGGAGATCCACGATCAGGAGCACACTGCCTTGTTCACCGGCAAGGTCAAGGTCGTCCAGGGGACGACGACGATGCAGTCCGGCAAGATGACCGTCTATTACAAGGACAAGGCGGCAAAGCCCGCCGCTGATGGAGCGCAACCCGCAGCCCAGCCGCAGCAGTCGGCCTCGCTGGCATCGGGCAGTGCCGATATCGACAAGATCCTGGTGACCGACAAGGTCCTGCTGACATCGGGCACGCAGACGGCGACTGCCGATGACGGCGCTTTCGATATGGCCTCGCAGACATTCATCCTCACGGCGGATCAGGGCAACAAGGTTATTCTGTCGGATGGACCGAACGTCTTTACCGGCTGCAAATTGACCGTTCACATGCAAACCGGTCAGGCGGAGCTTGAAAGCTGCGGCGGGCGTGTCCAGATTCAGCTCGATCCAAAATCGCAGCCGAATGCACAGCAGAAGCAGAACTGAGAAGCCGGCCTCCCACGTGAAATTATCATCGCTATCCACCATGTTCGGCCAGCCCGGGCCACAAGCTGCGGGCGCCGCCGACAAAAGCCGCTATCAGGGAACGCTGATCGCCCGCGGTCTGACGAAGACCTATGCGACGCGTCGCGTCGTCAACGGCGTCTCGCTGGTGGTGCGCCGTGGCGAGGCCGTCGGACTGCTCGGCCCGAACGGCGCCGGCAAGACCACCTGTTTTTACATGATCACCGGCCTCGTGCCGGTGGATGAAGGTACGATCGAGATCGACGGCAACGACGTCACGACCATGCCGATGTACCGCCGCTCGCGTCTCGGCGTCGGTTACCTGCCGCAGGAAGCCTCGATCTTCCGCGGCCTGACGGTGGAAGAGAATATCCGCGCCGTCCTCGAAGTGCATGTCAAGGACAAGGCCGAGCGCGAGCAGAAGCTGAACGAGCTGCTGGAGGAATTCCATATCCAGAAGCTGCGCAAGAGTGCCGCCGTCGCCCTGTCGGGCGGTGAGCGCCGCCGCCTCGAAATCGCCCGGGCGCTTGCGACCGACCCGACCTTCATGCTGCTTGACGAACCCTTCGCCGGCGTCGATCCGATCTCGGTCGCCGACATCCAGAATCTCGTCCACCACCTGACGGCGCGCGGCATCGGCGTTCTCATCACCGACCACAATGTGCGCGAGACGCTGGGCCTGATCGACCGCGCCTACATCATCCATGCCGGTGAAGTGCTGACCCATGGCCGGGCGAACGACATCGTCAACAATCCGGAAGTGCGCCGGCTTTATCTCGGCGACAATTTCAGCCTCTGAATGGCTGATGACGCCAAAGACGGGGACGCTGCCTCAGTCGTCCTGAAACGGCGCAGACCTTTCGCCGACACCTGTGCCACCGCAGAAATTAACCGCGCTGACATAGTTCCGCTTGACCAAATGAGATAAAAAAGCAATTTTTGGGCCAGTTGGATTTCCGTCGCCTGAAGTGTGATCGGACGCGGTTTCCCGGAGGAATCGAGGGAGTTTCGCGTCCGTCATGGCACTGTCCGCCAGTCTTTTCCTGCGCCAGAACCAATCCCTGGTGATGACACCGCAACTGATGCAATCCATCCAGTTGCTGCAGATGACGCATGTCGAGCTCACCCAGTTCATCGCCCAGGAGGTGGAGAAGAACCCGCTGCTCGAATTTCCGTCGAATGACGGCGAGGCAGGGGCCGAACGCGGCGAAGCCGAAGATGAGCCTTATGGTCATCCGCCGGAGGATGCGGGCTCGGACGACGGTTATGGCAACCGCACCGACGCGCTCTCCAGCGACTGGTACGACAATGGCGGCAGCGCCAGCACCAGCCGGCTGAACGACGAACTCGACGCCAACTATACCAACGTTTTTCCCGATGACAGCGCGCCGCAGCGCCTCGATGCGCCGGAGCTCGTCGGCCAGTGGAAATCGATGCCGGGCAGCGGCGGCGAGGGCGCCGATTACGATCTCGACGATTTCGTCGCCGGCCAGGTGTCGTTGCGCGATCATCTCGTCCAGCAGATCCCCTTCATCCTGCCCGACATGGCCGATCGGCTGATTGCGCAGAACTTCGTCGATCAGCTCGACGATGCCGGTTATCTGCAGGTCGATCTCGTCGAGACCGGCGAACGGCTGGGCACCAGCCTGACTGCGGCCGAGCGTGTGCTTACCGCCCTGCAGACGCTCGATCCGCCGGGAGTTTTCGCCCGCAGCCTCTCGGAATGCCTGGCGATCCAGCTCAGGCAGAAGGACCGATACGACCCCGCCATGCAGGCGCTCGTCGAAAACCTCGAACTGCTGGCGCGGCGCGATTTCGCCACGCTGAAGCGGCTCTGCGGCGTCGACGAGGAAGATCTTCTCGATATGCTCGGCGAAATTCGTCAGCTCAATCCCAAACCCGGCAGCGGTTTCGAGACCGGCGTTTCCGAAGCGATCATGCCCGACGTCGTCGTCAGGCCCTCTTCGGAGGGCGGCTGGCTGGTCGAGCTTAATCCGGAAACGCTGCCGCGCGTGCTGGTCAACCAATCCTATTTTTCCCGCGTGACCCGCAATGGCGAGGATCACGCCTTCCTGTCCGAATGCCTGCAGAGCGCCAACTGGCTGACACGCAGTCTCGACCAGCGGGCGAAGACCATCATGAAGGTGGCAAGCGAGATCGTCCGCCAGCAGGACGCCTTCCTGCTGAACGGCGTCGACCACCTGCGCCCGCTGAACCTGAAGACGGTCGCCGAAGCGATCAAGATGCATGAATCCACCGTCAGCCGCGTCACCTCGAACAAATATATGCTGACGCCGCGCGGCCTCTTCGAACTCAAATATTTCTTCACCGTCTCGATCAGCGCCGTCGCCGGCGGCGACAGCCATTCGGCCGAGGCCGTGCGTCACAAGATCCGCGCGCTGATCATGCAGGAGAGCCCGGACGCGGTGCTCTCCGACGACGATATCGTCGACATGCTGAAGAAGGGCGGCGTCGATCTCGCCCGGCGCACGGTTGCCAAATACCGCGAGGCCATGAACATCGCCTCCTCGGTGCAGCGCCGCCGCGAAAAGCGGGCGCTCGCCAAGGTCGCCGGCTTCTGACACCGCAATGCTTCGGTCTTGATCGAAGCATCCAGCTCCAAATCCCGTTATTGCTCTGACGTCTGGAGCGAACTGGGAAAGCCGACCATGATGCCGCAAAATCAGAAGCTTGCCAGGGAGCTTTTTCTGCTGTTGGCGCTGGCGACCCTTTGGGGGGCCTCCTATACTTTCATCAAGATCGGTGTCGAGACGATCCCGCCGGTGACGTTGATCGCGGTCCGCACGCTGATTGCCGGCGCCATCCTGCTTATCGTCCTCCGCTACCGGCGAATCCGCCTGCCCACCGACGGCGAGACGTGGCGGCGGCTTTTCGTCCAGGCCTGTCTGAACAGCGTCATTCCCTTCACGCTGATCGCCTGGGCGGAACAATCCGTCGATGCCGGGCTGGCGGTGATTCTCAATTCGGCGACGCCGATCTTCACCTTCCTGCTGACCGTGTTGATAACCCGCCATGAGCAGGTGACGGCGCGAAAGCTTTTCGGCGTCATATCAGGGCTTGCCGGCATCTGCCTGGTCATCGGCGTCTCGGTGCTCGGCGGTCTCGGCGAAAGCCTGACGGCGCAGCTCGCCATCATCCTGGCGACCGCCTGCTATGCTGGTGCGGCGATTTTCAGCAAGAACTTCAAGGGGCTCGATCCCATCGTGCCGGCGGCCGGCTCGTTGATCTCAGGTGCGGTCATTCTGTTGCCGGTCAGCCTTGTCGTCGACCGGCCGTGGACGCTCGATCCATCGGCCGCATCGATTCTGGCGCTGCTGGCTCTTTCCGCCTTTTCGACGGCGCTTGCCTTTTCGATCTATTTCCGCCTCGTCCAGACGCTGGGTTCGGTCGGAACGACGTCGCAAGCCTATCTCAGGGTTCCGATCGGCGTTGCGATCGGCATCGTTTTCCTCGGCGAAAGGCTGAGCTCCACCGCCTGGATTGGACTCATTTGCGTCATTCTCGGTGTCGCAGCTATGACGATCCCGGCAAGGGTGAGTACAAGCAGGGCGGGAATAGTCTAGGCATCACTGGCTAGCGGTCGGCCGCATCCCCTGTATTCCTTGGCGCGGCATCACACGCGGTGCGCGCATTAGCAACCGCGGTTTTTCGCCCTATTGACTTTCCGGCAGCGGCTGGCTAGAAGCCCGCCGCAATCGATGCCGCAAACGGCATCTGGAGTTATCCCCAGCATCAGAAGGGTACCAAGGACCAGCAGGCTGACGCCGATCTTGCTTGAGATTGCGCGAAGTGCTTGGATGAACCTGAGGCTTGGCGTAAACTGATACCCGCAAACGACATAAGAAGGGAAACTCCATGAGTGTGCGTGTGTCCGGTAAACATATGGAAATTGGTGAATCGTTCCGTCAAAAGATCGAGGACCAAATTGGTATGGCCATCACGAAATACTTCGACGGGGGGTATTCCGGCCAGGTGACCGTGGAAAAGGCGAGTTCTCGTTTCTCCGCAGATTGCAAGCTTCATCTCGACAGCGGGGTGGTGCTGCATGCGGCCGGTGAAGCGACCGATCCCCAGCTTGCTTTTGACGCCGCTTCGGAGCGCATCGAAAAGCGCCTGCGCCGCTATAAGCGCAAGCTGAAGGACCATCATGCCGGAAACCATCTGAACGGTTTTGCAGAAGTCTCCTACACGGTCATGGACTCTGTTCCTGATCACGAGGATGAAATTCCCGACGATTTCGCCCCGGCAATCGTCGCCGAAAGCACGAAGCAGCTGAAGACCATGTCGGTCGCCACCGCCGTGATGGCACTCGACATGACCGACGAGCCGCTTCTCCTGTTCCGCAGCCCCGGCAAGGAACATTTGAACATCGTTTACCGTCGGCACGACGGAAATATTGGCTGGATCGATTCGGCCAATATCAAAGGCTGAGGTCAGGGCAGTGAGCGGCGGTATTGCCGCCGCTCCTTGCATTTGATCCCGGCGACAGAAGGAAAAAGAAATGGCATTGGCAGATTTGCTCCATCAGGATGCGATCATTCCCGCCCTCAGAGTAAATTCCAAGAAACAGCTGCTTCAGGAATTGGCCGCAAGAGCCGCCAGGATCACCGGGCTCTCCGAACGGGAGATCTTCGACGTCATCCTGCAGCGCGAACGCCTTGGCTCGACCGGCGTCGGCAACGGCATCGCCATTCCCCACGGCAAGCTGGTCAACATTCATTCGATCGTCGGCATCTTCGCCCGGCTGGAGCAGCCTGTCGATTTCGAGGCCCTGGACGACCAGCCTGTCGACCTCGTTTTCCTGCTGCTGGCGCCGGAAGGCGCGGGCGCTGATCACCTCAAGGCCCTGTCGCGGATTGCCCGCGTGCTGCGCGACCACGATCTGGTCGCCAAGCTGCGCGCCACCGATTCCGCTTCGGCGATCTACGCCTTCCTCAATGAAGAGCAGACGTCCAACGCCGCCTGAACCAGGCCCTGCAAAACTGTGCAGCAGTCTTGCGACAATGCGATGCGCGTCAGGCCGGAACCCGCCGCAACTCCCGGAATCAGCGGGAGTCTAGCCGGCGGCTTCGCAAGGCAACCCGCTATATCCTGGCTGCGACGTCTTCACCCGAAGGGATCGAAGACTGTGCTCCTGATTTGAGGCAGGCGAGCGAACCGGCGACCGCCGCCCGGCGCAGCGCCGAGGCAAAATCCAGACCCTCGTCGAGGCTCGCAGCGAAATAGCCGCAGAAGGTGTCGCCGGCGCCGACCGTATCGACGGGTTCGATCTTCAGGCCCTGCGCCCGCGCGATCGCTCCGTCGCGGATGGCGACGACGCCGTCGCCGCCGAGCGTCACGATCAGCGTCTGGCCGGTTTCGGCATGCAGGCGCGTCAGGGCCGCCTCGCGCGCTTGCGCGTCCATGCCGTCCTGTCCGGCCAGCCGCTCGAATTCGGTCTCGTTGGCGATGACGATATCGGCGAGCCGGCCGAGACGCGGCGCATCGGGAATCAAGGGAGCAAGGTTGAGAATGCTGGTGACGCCCTTGGCGCGGGCGGCCGACAGCGCGCGTTCGACGGCTGATGTCGGCACTTCGAGCTGCAGCATCAGGATATCGCCTTCCTGCATGCCGCCGATCGCGGCCTCGGCATCGTCGGGCGTGACCAGGCCGTTGGCGCCGGGAACGACGGCGATCATGTTTTCGCCGTCGCCGCCGACCAGGATCAGCGCCGTGCCCGTCGGACCGTCGACATGCCTGACGAGGGAAAGATCGGTACCCGCATCATTGAGCAGGGAAAGGGCATCGGCGGCAAAACTGTCCTTGCCGACGGCGCCGGCCATATGCACATGGCGACCGGCGCGCCGCGCGGCCAGCGCCTGGTTGGCGCCCTTGCCGCCGGCGGCGGTGGCAAAGCCGTTGCCGGCCACCGTCTCGCCGGGCTTCGGCAGGCGCTCGGTGGTGGCGATGAGGTCCATGTTGATGGACCCGAAAACTGTAATCATCAGGGATGTCCCGTCCTCTGGCGCATGCAGGCGACGTCATGCTCCTGCTGTTTCATGCGGGCGAGACACTGCCCGAAGCGGTCACTCCTCGTCAACCACCCGCAGCTTGAGAAGACCGGTGCGGCTTTCCACCGATTTGGCCGCGGGTTCGCCATCGCGGGCCGGCTTGGCCTCGCCGCTGCCCGCTTCGAATTCCAGCGCTTCGATCTTGGCGCCGCGCCTGGTCAGTTTGTCGGCCGAGGTGACGACCATGTCGATGTCTTTCTGCGCCATGGCGAAATGACCCTGCAGCTTGCGCACCCGTTCATCGAGGCGGCCGAGATCGTCCATCAGGATTGCCACCTCGCCCTGGATCAGATGCGCCTGAGCCCGCATGCGCTGGTCCTTGAGCACGGCCTGGATGACCTGGATCGACAGCATCAGCAGCGACGGCGAAACAATGACGACACGCGCCCGGTGCGCCTTCTGCACCACCGGCTCGAAATTCTCGTGGAGCTCGGCGAAGATCGATTCCGACGGCACGAAAAGAAAGGCCGTATCCTGAGTTTCGCCCTGGATCAGATATTTCTCGGAAATGTCCCTTATATGGATCTCCATGTCGCGGCGGAACTGCTGGCCGGCGATCTTGCCGGCCTCCGGGCTGCCGGCGTCGCGGATCGCGTTCCAGGCTTCGAGCGGAAATTTCGCATCGATCACCAGCGGCGGCGCGCCGTTCGGCATGCGGATCGTGCAGTCCGGCCGCGAACCGTTGGTGAGCGTCTGCTGGAAGGCATAGGCGCCCATCGGCAGGCCGTCGGCGATGATCGTTTCCATCCGGGACTGGCCGAAGGCGCCGCGCGTCTGCTTGTTGGAAAGAATGGCCTGCAGCCCGACGACATCCTTGGCCAGCGTCTGGATATTGTTCTGCGCCGCATCGATCACCGCCAGCCGCTCCTGCAACCGCTGCAGGTTCTCATGCGTCGACTTGGTCTGCTCGGTAATCGTCGAGTTGACGCGCTGCGACATGCCGTCGAGGCGTTGGCTGATCGCCTGGTTGAGCTCGCTCTGCCGCGCCCCGAATACCTCGGTCATTGCCGCGATGCGGCCCTGCATTTCCGCCTGGATCTTCAGAAGCTCGGCCATGCGCGCGTCGCTTTCTCCAGCGCGAAAGCTCGCCTCCTCCGCCTGTTCGCGGCGAAGGCTTGCGCCGCGCAGCAGCAGCACGGTCACCAGCAGGACAAAGGCCAGCAGAACCCCGCCGGCAAGCGCCAACATGGCCGGGCTGATCGAGGCAAGCGGTAAAGTGAACGAATCGGAATGGGCGGTCATGCCGCAACCATAACAGAAGAGGCGGCAATATATAGATCAAAACGTGAACGGATATAGCGCCCCCAATATCCTCGCACGCCCAGGCTCCTGCCGGCGTATGCGGTCGTTCCGGGCACCGCGCCCACCCGGCGGCTTGAGGCGAATATGGCGAAATTCCGGGCGGAGATGCAAAAAAGCGTCTTCCCCGCCTGCCGGATAATTCCATAGTCGGAAAAGATGGGTTATGGGAACGCCATGACCATCAAGCCACTCATCATTCTTCCCGATCCCCTTCTCCGCCAGATCTCCAAGCCGATCGAGCGGGTCGACGCCGACCTGCAGCGTCTTGCCGACGATATGCTGGAAACCATGTACGACGCGCCGGGCATCGGCCTTGCGGCGATCCAGATCGGCGTGCCGCGCCGTATGCTGGTCATCGACGTGTCGCGCGAGGGCGAGGAAAAGCAGCCGCAGGTCTTCATCAACCCGGAGATCGTCACCTCCTCCGACGATCGCTCGGTCTATGAGGAAGGCTGCCTGTCGATCCCGGATTATTATGCCGAGGTCGAGCGCCCGGCTGTCGTCTCGGTCAAATATCTTGACCGCCACGGCAAGGAACAGACGGCGGAGGCCGACGGCCTGCTCGCCACCTGCCTGCAGCACGAGATCGACCATCTGAACGGCGTGCTGTTCATCGATTATATCTCGCGGCTGAAGCGGGAGATGGTGATCAAGAAGTTCACCAAGGCGGCGAAGTCGAAGGCGCTCTGAGCGCCGCGTTGAAAATTCGCCGGCGAGGCATTATGATATCACTGATATCATGACGGAGGTGCCGCATGGGTGATTTTCTGATCAGGAATATTTCCGAGGCGATGAAGCGAGACATTGCGGAATCGGCGCAGCGCAGTGGAAACAGTCTTTCTGACGAGGCCAAGGAACTTTTGCGGGAAGCGCTTCAGAGAAAAACCGAAGCAAAGCCCGAGGCCGTGTCGGCCTATGCAGCGATACGCGCCGCTTTCGAAAGAGAAGACGCGGTAGACGACGAATTTGCTGCAATCATGGAGGAAATCGAGGCCGCGCGGAAAAAGGATTTTGGCCGGCCGTTTGAGGACTTCGAATGATCGTTCTCGATACGAATGTGGTTTCCGAGTTTGCCAGGTCATTACCCAATGAAAAGGTGAAGGCTTGGATGTTGCGGCAGGATAGCTCGAGAATCTGGCTTTGCACTGTCGGGTTGATGGAGCAGATTTACGGCGCTGAAAGGGTTCTCTTGAAGACCGGATCGGATCGCTTCTTTCGCGCCATCGAGAATTTGGTGAAAGGCCAATTTCGTGATCGTATTGTTGGCTGGGATTTGGAAGCGGCCATGGCAACCGGACGCCTGCGGGCGAAACGTGAAAACATAGGGCGTCCGATTTCGGTCCAGGATGCCATGATTGCCGCCATCTGCCTTGCCAACGGCGCCACACTCGCCACCCGCAACACCAGAGATTTCGAGGAGCTTGATCTCAAGCTCGTAAACCCGTTTGAAGAGGGTTGATCCTCAATTGGCGAGATAGAATGTCCCTTCGCATCATCTTCATGGGAACCCCCGAGTTCTCGGTTCCGACCCTGCGTCTGCTCGTCGATGCCGGCCACAGGATCGTCGCCGTCTATACCCAGCCGCCGCGGCCGGGCGGCCGGCGGGGGCTCGATCTGCAGAAATCGCCGGTGCATCAGGCCGCCGAACTGCTCGGTCTTCCGGTCTTCACTCCGGTCAATTTTAAGGATCCACAGGAGCGCGAGCGGTTTGCCGCTTTCAATGCCGACGTCGCCGTCGTCGTTGCCTACGGATTGCTGCTGCCGGAGCCGGTTTTGAACGGGACCCGCGACGGCTGCTACAATGGCCATGCCTCGCTGCTGCCGCGCTGGCGGGGGGCCGCGCCGATCCAGCGGGCGATCATGGCCGGCGACGAAAAGACCGGCATGATGGTGATGAAGATGGACAAGGGTCTTGATACCGGCGCCGTCGCGCTCGCCCGCGAAGTCGAGATCGGCCCGAACATGACGGCCGGCGAGCTGCACGACCGGCTGATGCAGGTCGGCGCCAAGGCGATGGCGGAAGCCATGGTGAAGCTGGAAATGAACGACCTGCCGCTGACGCCGCAGCCGGAAGAGGGCGTGCTCTATGCCGCCAAGATCGACAAGGCCGAGACCCGCATCGATTTCGGAAGGAATGCCAGGGATGTGCACAACCATATCCGCGGCCTGGCGCCGTTTCCGGGCGCCTGGTTCGAGCTCGTCATCGGCGGCAAGCCGGAGCGGGTCAAGGTGCTGGGCTCCGCGCTGGCGGAAGGCGAGGGGGCTGCCGGGCAATTGCTGAGCGACGACCTCGTCGTCGCCTGCGCGTCGGGTGCGGTGCGGCTGACCAAGCTGCAGAAGGCCGGCGGCAAGCCGCTGCCGGCAGCCGACTTCCTCAGAGGCACGCCGCTTGCCGCCGGCACGAGGCTTTCCTGATGCCGCGTTTCCGCATGACCGTCGAATATGACGGCGGCCCCTATGTTGGCTGGCAGCGGCAGGAGAACGGCCCCTCGGTGCAGGGCGCGATCGAAGCGGCAGTGCTGTCGCTGACCGGCGAGACCGTCTCGGTCCGCGGCGCCGGCCGCACCGACTCAGGCGTCCACGCCATGGGGCAGGTGATCCATGCCGACCTTGCCAAGGACTGGTCGCCCTACCAGCTGCAGAATGCCTTGAACGCACATCTGAGGCTCGGCGGCGAGCGTGTCTCCATTCTCGATGTCGAAGCGGTTCCGGAATTCTTCGATGCCCGCTTTTCGGCGCTGCGCCGCCATTATCTCTACCGTATCGTCAGCCGCCGGGCGCCGCTGGCGCTTGAAGCCGGCAAGGCCTGGTGGGTGCCGAAGGTGCTCGACCACGAGGTCATGCATGCCGCCGCCCAGCGGCTGGTCGGCCGGCACGATTTTTCCACCTTCCGCGCCGCCCATTGCCAGGCAAACAGCCCGGTGCGCACGCTCGACCGGCTGGATGTGACCCGCAACGGCGAGCTGATCGAAATCCGCGCCACGGCGCAGAGCTTCCTCCACAACCAGATCCGTTCCTTCGCCGGCACGCTGAAGCTCGCCGGCGAAGGCAAATGGACGCCTGACGATGTCGAGGCGGCGCTCGAAGCGCGCGACCGCAAGGCCTGCGGGCCGGTGGCGCCGCCCGACGGGCTCTATTTTCTGCAGGTGGATTATCCAGACGTGATCGTCGATCGGCGCAGGCCGGTCAGTGATCCCGACGACGATCAATCATAGGCTTGATCAGACCGGATAGATGCCGAGGAAGTGCTGCAGATATTCCGAAAGGATCATCGACGGCACCAGCAGCACCAGCGTCATCGCCCCGACCATCAGCGCGTGGCCGTGGCAGATCATCCTGAGGATGCGCGCCAGCGCGAAGACCTGCGCCAGCATGAAGGCAAGCAGCAGCAGCGAGACGAGGCCGACGGAGCCGGGAAGGAAGACCACCATCGCCAGCAGCAGACCGTTGATATAGGAGAGCGGCACGCCGAGCCAGTTGACGCTGACGACGACCGGCGCGAAACGCTCGCCCATGCGGAAGGCAAGCAGCAGCAGCCCGGCAAAAACCAGCGGCACGAACCAGTTGGCGAGCTCGACGAGGCCGAGCCTGAGATAGAAGGCAAAGCCGACATCGGCTTCCGGCGGCATCGACCGCAGAAAGACCTGCCGCCACCAGAGCCAGGAAATGCCCATCGGCGGCAGGCACCAGGCGATCGCCCAGAACGAGCGGTTGACGCCGCGCTCGGACATATCGAGGTAGCGGAAGCCGCGCGGATCCAGCCGGATCAGCAGCCAGAGGCCGGCCAGATAATACTGGACTTCTCTAAGCCCCGGCATTGGCGAACCAGTGGGCGATGAAGGTTTCGTAGATCGCCGTCAGCATCTCCAGATCGGCAACGGCGACGCGTTCGTCGACCATGTGCATCGTCTGGCCGACGAGGCCGAACTCGACGACCGGGCAATAATCCTTGATGAAACGCGCATCCGACGTGCCGCCGGTGGTCGAAAGCTTAGGCGAGCGGCCGGTCACGCTCTCGACGGCCGATGACAGCGAGGCGATCAGGCCATTGTTGCGGGTCAGGAAGACATGGCTCGGCCGGTCGGCCCAGACGATATCGTATTTCACCGGTTCGCGGCCCGGCCGCAGCCGGCCGTCCCCGGCGGCGGCTTGCAGACGGCGCAGGATTTCGGCGCGCAGCGTCTCGGCCGTCCAGCTGTCGTTGAAGCGGATGTTGAAGCTTGCCGATGCCCTGGCCGGAATGACGTTGGTTGCCGGATTGCCGACATCGACCGTCGTCACCTCGAGATTCGAGGGCTGGAAATCGTCGGTGCCGCCGTCGAAGGGCGGGTCCATCAGCGCCTGCGTCAGCTGCAGCATGCCGCGCACCGGATTGTCGGCAAGATGCGGATAGGCGGCATGGCCCTGGACGCCGTGCACGGTGATCCTGCCCGACAGCGAGCCGCGCCGGCCGATCTTGATCATGTCGCCCAGCCTGTCGGGATTGGTGGGCTCGCCGACCAGGCAGGCATCCCAGCGCTCGCCGCGCTCAGCCGCCCATTGCAACAGCTTGATCGTGCCGTTGATCGCCGGGCCTTCCTCGTCGCCGGTGATCAGGAAGGAGATCGAGCCCTTGGGCGGTCCGCTTTTCTCGATATGGCGGGCGACGGCGGCGACGAAACAGGCGATGCCGCCTTTCATATCGACCGCGCCGCGGCCGAACAGTTCGCCCTTCGATATCTCGGCGGCAAAGGGCGGATGCGTCCAGGCAGCCTCGTCACCGACCGGCACGACATCGGTATGGCCGGCAAACATCAGATGCGGGCCGTCGCTGCCGAGGCGGGCATAGAGGTTTTCGATGTCGGGCGTGCCCGCTTCGCTCGCTTTCACCTTGTCGACGGTGAAGCCGAGCGGCGCAAGCATGGCGTCGAGCGCCGACAATGCGCCGCCTTCGGCTGGAGTCACGGAGGGGCAGCGAATCAGCGTCTGAAGATTGGCGACGGGATCGGTAGCGGTCATGGCGTCGAACTATCCGGCGGGAATGGCAAAGACATGGCAAGGCGGCGGCGCCTCGCGTAAAAGACGCCGTCTGTTTACCGGATCATTTTCCCGATGTCATCAATCGCGCAGCAGCTCGTTGATGCCGGTCTTGGAGCGGGTCTTTTCATCGACGCGCTTGACGATGACGGCGCAGTAGAGATGCGGCGCCGGCTGGCCGTTCGCCATCGTCGCATTGCCCGACGGCATCGAGCCGGCGACGACGACGGAATAGGGCGGCACTTCGCCGTAGCTCACCTCACCGGTGGCGCGATCGACGATCTTGGTCGACTTGCCGATGAAGACGCCCATGCCGAGCACCGAGCCTTCGCGGATGATGCAGCCTTCGACCACTTCCGAACGGGCGCCGATGAAGCAATTGTCTTCGATGATCGTCGGGCCGGCCTGCATCGGCTCCAGCACGCCGCCGATGCCGACGCCGCCGGACAGATGCACGTGCTTGCCGATCTGCGCGCAGGAGCCGACCGTCGCCCAGGTGTCGACCATCGTGCCTTCGCCGACATAGGCGCCGAGATTGACGAAGGAGGGCATCAGGATGGCGTTCGGGGCGATATAGGCCGAGCGGCGCACGACGCAGTTCGGCACGGCGCGGAAGCCGGCGGCGCGGAAATGGTTCTCGCCCCAGTTCTCGAATTTCGAAGGCACTTTGTCCCACCAGGTGGAATTGCCCGAGCCGCCCTTGACCACATCCATGTCGTTGAGGCGGAAGGACAGGAGCACGGCCTTTTTCAGCCACTGATTGACCGTCCATGCGCCATCGGCGCCACGCGTGGCGACACGGACCTTGCCGGCATCGAGCAGGTCGAGCGCTGCTTCGACGGCATCGCGGACCTCGCCCTTCGTCGACGTGTTCACATTGTCGCGATTGTCGAAGGCGGCTTCGATGGTCTTTTCGAGGGATGCGAGGTCGGTGGCGCTCATGGGAATTCCTTAAACTTCGATCTTTATCGTGGAGACGGCGCAGTCTCCGGAATTGCGGTTGGCGGGATTGTGTCCTGCTCTACAGCATGCGCCCGTAGAATGGAATGATTTTTCGGGCAGGATCAATCTGGTTTCAAGGCGTTATAGCGACATATCCGGCACTACGACCGGCAGGACTGAAAGGCATTTCGACATGGCGAAGGGACGAAACGGCGGATCGCGGCGCAAGGACGGCGTATGGGACCCGCTGAAGAGCAGCTCGACCGACAGGCAGCGCGCCGAAGCCGTGCCGAAGACGCCGCAGACGATGTCGCCCGCTTACCGCCTTGCCTATGTCGACGAGGACTTCCTCTGCCGCGAGGAGTTGCGGCCGATCCGCCTGCAGCTGGAACTGCTGAAGACGGAGATGATGCTGACGGAACGCGGCATCCGCTCCACAGTCGTCATGTTCGGCGGCGCCCGCATTCCCGCCCCCGGCCAGAGCGCCTGGGCGGCGCGCAACGATATCCAGCGCGCCAATCTGGAGGCGGCTTCCGTCTATTATGACGAGGCGCGCAAATTCGCCCGGCTCTGCTCGAAATATTCGGCGACCCTCGGGTTCCAGGAATATGTCATCGTCACCGGCGGCGGTCCGGGCGTCATGGAAGCGGGCAATCGCGGCGCGGCCGACGAGGGCGCACCCTCGATCGGCCTCAACATCGTGCTGCCGCACGAGCAGGCGCCGAACGCCTATGTGACGCCGGAGCTCAGCTTCAACTTCCACTATTTCGCCATTCGCAAGATGCATTTCATGGTGCGCGCCAAGGCGATCGCCGTCTTTCCCGGCGGCTTCGGAACGCTCGACGAATTCTTCGAATGCCTGACGCTGATCCAGACCGGCCGCATGGAGCGGCTGCCGCTGATCCTTTTCGGCGAGGCCTTCTGGCGCAGCATCGTCAATTTCGATGCCCTGGCCGAATTCGGCACGATCGCGCCTGATGACGTCAAGCTGATCAGCTTCGTCGACACGGCCGAGGCCGCGTGGAAGATCATCCAGGATTTCTATGAGCATCGCGAATAGCGTCTCGGTCGTGAGACGCGTCTCTTTCCCCGCCGGGCGGGGAAAGAGCGGGGGCAATGGTTCGCCCAGCTTTACAGAAGCGGCCTTACAGCAGCGGCCGGTCCGGCATGTCGTCGATCGAGATGACGCCGTCCTTGTTGCGGTCCATCCGCGCAAACAGCTTGTCGAAGGCGGCGACCGCTTCCTGTTTGGAGATCTGGCCGTTCTGGTCGGTATCGATCCGATGCATCATCAACGAGGCGCGCATGATGTTGCCGCCATGGCGCATCCAGCGGTGCCCGTCACGACCATCGTGCCCGTCGCGGGGCGGCCGTCCCTGGTCGTCATTGTCCGGCGTCGCGGCGGCGCTATCCCCCTTGTTTTCGCCGGCCTCCTGCTTGCGCTGATCTCGCATCGCCTGCATCTCGGTCTTCTGGTATGCGCGGATTTCACCGGGCGTCAGCGAGCCGTCATTATTGGTGTCGATCGCAGCGAAAACCTTGTCGAGGCCGGCCGTCGCCTCTTCCTTGGTGACCTTTCCGTCCTTGTTCGTGTCGAACTGCTTGAGCATCCTGACATAGGTGATTTCGAGGAAGGCGGCAGATCCTGGACCGTGTGGACCGTGCATGCCGGCGTGCTGACGCGGCCCGTCACCGGGTGCGGCATAGCCCGCTCCGGCGGCTGCGCCGAAGATGAGGGTGGAGGAAAGCGCTGCCAGTATCAGCTTGTTGCGGTACATCGTATTTGCCTTTCGTGAGGTGTCCCCTCACGAAGAAAGCTACGGCAGCAGGGCGGAAAGCCCCAGTTAAACATCGGTAAGCTGAATGAAACTTTGGTAATCCGTCAGCCGCCGAGGCCGGTGACCTTGTTGAGAAAGGCGGCGAGGTCGTCGGTGACGAAATCGATATGATCCTCTTCGCCGCTGGTCTTTTCCCACCATTCGACGAGCGTCTCTTCCAGATTGCGCGGCACCAGCAGCACGGTCTGCATGCCGAGCGCCTTCGGCACCGTCAGATTGCGCGGCAGATCCTCGAACATCGCCGCCTTGCTCGTTTCGACGCGTTTTAACGCCGTGAACTTGTCGTAGGTCGCCTGCGCCGGCTTCGGCACGTAGTCGGCGGCGACGATGTCGAAGATGTCGTCGAAATGCTCGAGAATGCCGAGCGCCTCCGCCGTCATTTCCGCATGTTTGACGCTGCCATTGGTGAAGATGAACTTGCGCCCCGGCAGCGCCTTGATCGCCTGGCCGAGTTCCGGCTGCGGCGTCAGCGCCGAATAGTCGATCGCATGCGCCTTTTCCAGAAAGTCGTTCGGGTCGATGCCGTGATGGATCATCAGCCCCTGCAGCGTCGTGCCATGTTCGAGATAATACTGCTTCTGCAGCTTGCGCGCCTCTTCCCGCTCCATCTGTAAGAGCGCGGCGACATAGGCGGTCATGTTCTTGTCGATCTGCGCGAAGAGATTGACGTGATGCGGATAGAGCGTGTTGTCGAGGTCGAAGACCCAGTCGGTAACGTGCGCGAAATCGGCTTTATCTGGTGTGCGGTCGATCTTTGTCATGGCGGACTTATGGCATGGCTGCGACCGCAAGGAAATCGACAAGAAAAAATAGACGCCCGATTTTCGGCGGACGTCGCGGGCGCGGGATGCTAGAAACGGCTATGCTGTTCGAACGCCCCGACGATGACACGCTCTATGATGCCCTGATCGCGCGTCGCGCCGATTATGAGGGACAGGCCTATGTCTGCGTCAAGACGACAGGCATCTTCTGCCGTCTGACCTGCCCGGCCCGCAAGCCGAAGCGGGAAAATACCCTCTTCTTCGAGACGATCGCCGCCTGCATGCATTCCGGCTTCCGCCCCTGCCGACGCTGCCGGCCGCTGGAGCAGCCGGGCCGGGAGCCGGTCGTCGATGCGCTGCTGGCCGCGCTTGACGGCGAGCCGGAGGTTCGCTGGACGGAGGACGAACTCGTGCGCCGCGGCCACGACCCCTCGACGGTGCGCCGCGCCTTCAAGCGGGCGCTCGGCATGACCTTCCACGATATCGTCCGTTACCGCAGGCTCGGCGAAGCGGCCCGGCAGCTGGCCGATGGCGCGCGGGTCATCGATGCGCAGATCGACGCCGGATACGAGTCTCCGAGCGGTTTTCGCTCGGCTTTCCAGCGGCTCGTCGGCAAGGCGCCGGCGCTGTCGCAGAACCGAGAACTGCTCTTTGCCGATTGGTTCGACACCCCGCTCGGACCGATGATCGCGGTTGCCGACAAGACCCATCTGCATCTCCTCGAATTTCACGATCGCAAGGCGCTGCCGAGCGAGCTCGAAGCATTGCAGAAACGCGTCCGCTCCTCGGTCGCGATCGGCCGCACCCCTGTCATCGACCAGGTCGAGGCGGAAATCCGGGATTATTTCGAGGGGCGGCTCGCCGTTTTCACGACGCCATTGGCGCTCGGCGGCACAGCCTTCGAAAAACATGTCTGGGCAAAGCTGATGGAGATCCCTGTCGGCAAGACGCGCGCCTATGGCGATCTTGCCAGGGAGATGCACAGGCCGGAGGTCGTGCGTGCCGTCGGCCGCGCCAACGGCGCCAACCAGCTGGCGATCATCGTGCCCTGCCATCGCATTCTCGGCGCGGACGGTTCGCTCACAGGTTACGGCGGCGGGCTCTGGCGCAAGCAATGGCTGCTGCGCCATGAAGAGAAGATCAGCACGCAAACAAAGATGGAGGAGACAACATGAACCAGACTGAAAAGGCCAGGGCATTCCACGCGCTGCACCAGAAGGGCAACCCGATCGTGCTTTACAATATCTGGGATGCCGGCACGGCGAAGGCGGTGGCGGAAGCCGGTGCCAGGGCGCTGGCGACCGGAAGCTGGTCGGTCGCCGCGGCCCACGGTTTTGCCGATGGTGAGAAGCTGCCGATGTCGGTGCTTGTGGAGACGGCGAAATCCATCACCGATTTCGTCGACCTGCCGCTTTCTGTCGATTTCGAAGGCGCCTATTCGGCGGAGCCCGCGGGGGCGGCCGCCAATGTCGCCAGGCTGGTGGAGGTCGGCGCCGTCGGCATCAATTTCGAGGATCGGGTCGTTGCCGGCGAGGGGCTTTATCCCGCCGAGAGCCAGGCGGCCCGCATCCGCGCCATTCGCGCTATGGCCGATGCCAAGGACATCCCTTTCTTCATCAACGCCCGCACCGACCTTTTCCTGGCCGAAAGCGATCTTGCCAAACATGCCGGCCTGGTGGACGAGGCGATCGAGCGGGGCAGGGCCTATGCGGCGGCCGGCGGCAACGGCTTCTTCGTGCCCGGCCTGATCGATCCCGGTTTGATCGAAAAGATCTGCGCGGCATCGTCGCTGCCGGTCAATGTCATGATGCGGACCGGCGCCCCCGATGTGAAAACCCTGGCAAGGCTCGGTGTTGGCCGCATCAGCTATGGGCCGGGGCCTTACCGGTCGATGATGGAAAAGCTGAAGCAGGAAGCGGCGGCGATTTATAGCCAGCCCTGAGATGTTGACGGGCCGCATCCGCAGGATAGACTGCGGCCCGCAATGACGTAGCCTTCCGCTCAGGAACGGAAGCGCAGATTGCGCCGCGTCAGCTGGTCGATCGAAGTGCAGCCCATCAGCTTCATGTCGCGTTCGATCTCGGTGCGCATCGTCTCCAGCGCCCGTTCGACGCCGGGCTGTCCGGCAGCGGCAAGCGGGAAGAGATAGTAGCGGCCGAGCCCGACGGCCTTTGCCCCCAGCGACAGCGCTTTCAGCACATGTGTTCCCCGCTGCACACCGCCATCCATCATCACGTCGATCCGGTCGCCGACGGCATCGACGATCTCGGCCAACTGGTCGAAAGCGCTGCGCGAACCGTCGAGCTGGCGGCCGCCATGGTTGGACAGCACGATGCCGGTGCAGCCGATCTCGACCGCGCGCTTGGCGTCTTCGACCGACATGATGCCCTTCAGGCAGAATTGCCCGCCCCAGGCCTGCACCATGTCAGCCACGTCGTTCCACGACATCGAGGGGTCGAGCATTTCGGTGAAGTAGCGGCTGATCGACAGGGCGCCGCCGTCCATCTTCACGTGGTTTTCGAGCTGCGGCAGCCGGAACGCCTCATGCGTCATCCAGTCGATCGCCCAGTACGGCTTGATCGCAAACTGCATCATGCCGGCGAGATTGAGCTTGAAGGGAATGGCAAAACCGGTGCGCTTGTCGCGCTCGCGGTTGCCGCCGGTGATGCTGTCGACCGTCAGCATCATCGCCTGCACGCCGGCAGTTTTCGCCCGCGCCATCATCTCGTGATTGAGGCCGCGATCCTTGTGGAAATAGAACTGGTAGACCTGCGGCCCGGCACTGAGCTGTCTGGCTTCCTCCAGGCTGATCGTGCCGAGCGAGGAGACGCCGAACATCGTGCCGTGTTTGGCCGCCGCCGCCGCCACCGCCCGCTCCCCCTGGTGGTGAAACAGCCGCTGCAGCGCCGTCGGCGAGCAATAGACCGGCATCGCCAGCTTCTGCCCCATGACCGTCACCGACATGTCGACCTCGGCCACCCCTCTGAGAACATCGGGCACCAGATCGCAGGCCTCGAAAGCCGCGGTATTGCGCCGATAGGTCACCTCGTCATCGGCAGCGCCGTCGATATAATCGAAGATCGGCCCGGGAAGCCGCCGCTTGGCCATGCGCCGGAAGTCGTGGAAATTATAGCAGTCTGTAAGGCGCATCTGTTTGCTCGACCCGTTGGTTTTCGGGCAGCAACCTAAAACACGATTCGAAATCTTGCCAAGGCTAGATCGGGCGATTTGCGGCCTGTCCGATAGGATTGTCGCTGTTTGGGCGGTTTTTGCGCGGGACGGCGCTCAGGCGATGGCGATCAACCTCCACCCCCCTGCTTCAGTGAGGCATTCTCCAACGCACCTCATCCTGAGGCGCGTAGCCCGCAGGGCGAAGCCTCGAAGGACATGCCGCAGCGCTGCTCCTTGCGTCCATCCCCTGCTGGCGCAGGTTCGCGTCGACCACTCTCGATCAGGGAACGATCAGCGTTCCGATGCCGTGCTCGGTGAAGATCTCCAGCAGGACGGAATGGGCGGTCTTGCCGTTCAGGATGACGACGCCCTGGACGCCGGCCTTGATCGCGTCGATGCAGGTCTCGACCTTGGGGATCATGCCGCCCGAGATCGTGCCGTCGGCGATCAGCGCATGGGC
Source organism: Rhizobium sp. RSm-3 (assembly GCF_001854685.1). Taxonomy (NCBI): domain Bacteria; kingdom Pseudomonadati; phylum Pseudomonadota; class Alphaproteobacteria; order Hyphomicrobiales; family Rhizobiaceae; genus Rhizobium; species Rhizobium sp. RSm-3. Next base: position 439,242 of record NZ_MAWZ01000001.1, read on the forward strand.
TTCGGCGACGGAAAGCTCCTTGATCAGCTGGCCGTTCTTGTCGAGCACGCCGGCCACATCGGTCAGGAACAGCAGCCGGGTGGCGTTCAGCGCCCCGGCAATGGCGCCGGCGAAAGTATCGGCGTTGATATTGTAGGTCGCCCCGTCGCGGCCGGGCGCAACCGGGGCGATCACCGGGATCATCTCGGAGCGGGCGAGCAGATCGAGCAGCGTGCGGTCGACCTCGACCACCTCGCCGACGAAGCCGAGATCGAGCACCCGCTCGATGTTGGAATCCGGGTCCTTGACGGTCTTGCGCGCCTTTTCGGCGAAGACCATGTTGCCGTCCTTGCCGCACAGGCCGATCGCCCATTCGCCGGTCTGGTTGATCAGCGCGACGATTTCCTTGTTGATCGAGCCGGCGAGCACCATCTCGACGATCTCGACCGTCTTCTGGTCGGTAACGCGCAGCCCGCCCTCGAATTTCGATTCGATGCCCATCTTGTTCAGCATGGCGCCGATCTGCGGGCCGCCGCCATGAACGACGATCGGGTTGACGCCCGATTGCTTCAACAGCGCGATGTCGCTGGCAAAGGCCTTGCCGAGCTCGGGATTGCCCATGGCGTGGCCGCCATATTTCACGACGATCGTCTTGTTCTCGTAACGCTGCATGAAGGGCAGCGCCTTGGCCAGAAGCCGTGCCTGCAGTTCGCTTTCGGACTCGTTCATGGGGACCCCGCGGAATTGTTCGCGGCCTTTTATCGCAAGTTTCCGACAGAGGGAACAATCCAGAGGGCAATAGTTTTTCGTATCTGGCGCGGAGCCGATGGTTTTTAGCGTCCGGCGCACCCAAGCACGATATGAGGAACGGCATGCAAGGCGATGAGATTGCAGACCTGATCGGCCGCGTCGCGCTCGGCGACCGCAGGGCCTTTGTTGCCCTTTACAATCAGACCGGACCGAAACTTTTTGCCATCTGCCTGCGTATCTTGAAGGATCGCACGGAAGCCGAAGAAGCCCTGCAGGAAGTCTATATCAGCATCTGGCAAAGGGCCGGAAGCTTCCAGGCAGCCACGGGTTCGTCCTCGGCATGGCTTTCGGCGATTGCCCGCAACCGGTCGATCGATACGCTGAGGACGCGCAAGCCTGTCGCCGACGAATTGGACAGCGCCTACGATCTTGCCGACGCCGCACCCGACCCGGAAATGCAGACGGTGACGAAGGATGAAGGAAGGCGGATTGACACCTGCATGGAAGAGTTGGAAGCTGATCGTGCGGTCGCGGTGAAACGGGCTTATGTCGAAGGGCTGAGCTATCAGGAACTGGCCGATCAGTTTGGTGTGCCGCTGAACACGATGCGGACCTGGCTCAGGCGCAGCCTGTTGAAACTGAGAGAGTGCATGGAACGATGACATCGCCCGACAAAAGCAAGGGAGACCGCTCCCGCGACGAGGTTCTCGCCGGCGAATATGTGCTTGGCGTCCTGTCGCAGCAGGACCGGCGGGTGGTGGAAGAGCGCATGCGCCACGATCGGCCCTTTGCCGCGATCGTCAGCCGCTGGGAAACCAACCTTTCCGCCTTCAATGACGAGTATGAAACCGCCGCTCCCAGCCGGGAAACCTTCAAGCGGATCGAGGCGCGGCTGTTCGGGGATGCTGAAAAACCCGCATCCTTTTCGCAAGGGCTCTGGAATTCGGCGGTTTTCTGGCGCTCGCTGAGCTTTGCCTGCATCGTCGTCGCCGTCAGCGCCGTCATCTTCGCCTCCGGCGTGGTGCCTGAGCCGCAGGGGCCGACGCCACTCGTCGCCTCGCTTTCCGGCCAGAACAGCGCCATCAATCTTCTCGCCTCTTACGAGCTGCAGAGCGGTCGGCTGAAGATCGTGCCGGTCGCCGCCGGCAAGCCGGAGGAGAAGTCGCTGGAACTCTGGCTGGTACCCGGTAGCGGCCTGCCGAAATCGCTTGGCGTCTTCCAGCCGGGCGAGAGCGGCGAACTCGTCATTCCCGCCGATCTGCGCGGCCATCTCGCCGATGGCGCAACGCTTGCCGTCAGCCTCGAACCCTTCGGCGGCTCGCCGACCGGCCAGGCGACCGGTCCGGTGATCGCAAGCGGCGCTTTACGCCGGCCATGATCGGGCACCGACCGTAATCGGCGCCGCATAAAATCATTTCTCCCGCCTGAAACTCTTCGGCGCGAACCTCCGTAGTTCGAAATGTCCGGACGACGCTCAGGCATAAGGCCCGCGGATGCTGTCCGGTGAGGAGAAAATCATGATCAAGTCCCTATTGCGCGGCTTCGCGCTTGCCGCCGCCCTGTCCGCCGTCGCCTTTGCCGCCGCCAAGAACCCCGATGTCGGCGGTGCGGCGATGTTCGCCACCAAGAACATCATCGAAAACGCCGTGAATTCCAAGGATCACACGACGCTGGTCGCAGCCGTCAAGGCAGCCGGCCTGGTCGGCACGCTCGAGGGCAAAGGCCCCTTCACCGTCTTTGCGCCGACCAACGAAGCCTTCGCCGCCCTGCCGAAGGGCACCGTGGAGACGCTGCTGAAGCCGGAAAACAAGGCGACGCTGACCAAGGTTCTGACCTGCCATGTGGTTGCCGCCGATGCGATGGCCAAGACCGTTGCCAAGATGATCAAGGATGACGGCGGCGAGCACGACATCAAGACCGTCGGCGGCTGCGTGCTGAAAGCCAGGGAAAGCATGGGCAAGATTACGCTGACCGACGAAAACGGCGGCGTCTCCCATGTCACGATCGCCGACGTCAAACAGTCGAACGGCGTCATCCACGTCGTCGACAAGGTGCTGCTGCCGAAGATGTAAATCCAGATGCGCAGTGTCCGGAAGTGTTGAGCGGTTCCGGCAGCTGGGGCGTCCTTCGGGGCGCCCCTTTATTTCCAGCGCGCGACGCCGACGGTTTCGCCGATCGCCTGGCGCAGATCGTCCAGCCCGTCGCCCTTTTCCGATGAGGTGGACAGCACGCCGGGATAGGCGGCCGGGCGCTTGCGGATCTTGTCCGCGGTCTCGGCAAGCAGCTTCGGCACGGCGGGCGCCTTGATCTTGTCGGTCTTGGTCAGCACGATCTGATAGGAGACGGCCGCCTTGTCGAGCAGATCGAGCACGTCATCGTCGTTTTTCTTGATGCCGTGGCGGCTGTCAATCAGCACATAGACGCGCTTCAGCGTCGCGCGGCCGCGCAGATAATCGAAAACCAGCTTGGTCCACTTGTCGACCATCTCCTTCGGCGCCTGCGCATAGCCATAGCCCGGCATGTCGACGATCGCCATCGGCGGCATGTCGCCGCTTTCGCCGGAAAAACCGTCCGGAACGAAATAATTGAGCTCCTGGGTGCGCCCCGGCGTGTTCGACGTGCGCGCCAGCCCCTTCTGGCCGACCAGCGCATTGATCAGCGACGATTTGCCGACATTGGAACGGCCGGCGAAGGCCACCTCAAGCGGCCCTTCCGGCGGCAGGAAGTTGAGCGACGGGACGCCCCGGATGAAGATCCATGGGTGGCCGAAGAGCGGCTTTTCGGTTTCGGGCATGCGGGCTCGGCAATCCTAGGGTTCTGTCTCTTAACCGGGCTTCGTGGTTTTGCGGACGGATGTCAAGCTTTGAGGTGGTCTGCGCTTCGCGCCTCGGTCCGCCCGGAAATGAAAAGCCCCGCCGGAGCGGGGCTTGAGAGCATCATTTCGACGGCGCCGGTTTTCGCCGGAACAAGCCCTTCAGATTGTCGAAAAGTTCGACCTTGACGCCCTGGCGCTTCATGATCACCGACTGCTGCGCGACCGAGAGCGTGTTGTTCCAGGCCCAGTAGATGACGAGGCCGGCCGGGAAGCTTGCCAGCATGAACATGAACACCAGCGGCATCCAGTTGAAGATCATCGCCTGCGTCGGATCGGGCGGCGTCGGGTTCATGCGCATCTGCAGGAACATGGTGACGCCCATGATCAGCGGCCAGACGCCGAGATGCAGAATGGTCGGCGCTTCGAAGGGCAGCAGGCCGAACAGATTGACGATCGTCGTCGGATCGGGCGCCGAAAGGTCCTTGATCCAGCCGAAGAACGGCGCGTGCCGCATTTCGATGGTGATGTAGATCACCTTGTAGAGCGAGAAGAAGATCGGGATCTGCAGCGCCACCGGCCAGCAGCCGGCGATCGGGTTGATCTTCTCTTCCTTGTAGAGCTGCATCGTCGCCTGCTGCAGCCCCATGCGGTCGTCGGCGAATTTCGCCTTCAGCTCCTCCATCTTCGGCTGCATGCGCTTCATGTTCGCCATCGACGCATATTGCTTGCTGGCGAGCGGGAAGAACAACGCCTTGACGACGATGGTGGTGCACAGGATCGCCACGCCGAAATTGCCGAAGAAGCGATAGAAGAAGTCCATCAGCTTGAACATCGGCTTGGTGATGAAATAGAACCAGCCCCAGTCGATCAGCCGGTCGAACTTCGGGATCGAATAGCTGGCCTCGTAGCCGTCGATGACAGGCACTTCCTTGGCGCCGGCGAAGACGAGGTTCTTGAGCTCGATCGATTGGCCCGGCGCAACGGTGAAGGCATCGTCCTTGTAGTCGGCCTGATAGCGCGGCTGACCATCGGCAAAATGCGAAAAGCGCGCTTCATAGGCTGACGTCTGCGGCGGAACGATCGTCGCGGCCCAGTATTTGTCGGTGATGCCAAGCCAGCCGCCGGTCGATTTCGGCGGCATGACGGCTTCCTTCTCGGCGGCGGTATATTTGGTTTCGACCAGGCCGTCGTCACCGATGACGCCGATGAAGCCTTCATGCAGCACGTAGACGGAGGGCGTCGTCGGCTTGTTGTAACGCGTGACACGGCCGTAGGAAGACAGGGATACGGGAGCTTGGCCGGTATTTTCGATCTTGTCGGCGACGGTGAACATGTAGCGTTCGTCGACGGAAATCGTCCGGGTAAACGTCAGGCCCTTGTCGTTGGTGTAGGAGAGCGTCACCGGGGTCTTGTCGGTGAGCTTGGCGCCCTCGGGCGCGGTCCAGAGCGTCGAGGCGCCGGGAACGCTGCCCGTCGCGTCGCTGCCGATATAGCCGAGCTCGGTGAAGTAGCCGTCCTTGGTTTCGGCCGGGCTGAACAGGGTGATGGTCGGGCTCGAGTCGTCGACGGTCTCGTGATAGCCCTTGAGCTTCAGGTCGTCGAGCCGGGCGCCGGCAAGGTTGATCGAGCCGGAAAGCGCAGGGGTATCGATGACGACGCGCGGGTTCTTTGCGAGCGCCTGTTCGAGCGTCGCGGTGGCGACGGCCTGACCGGAGGGCGCCGTACCGCTGGTCGGAGCCGGCGTCGCGCCATCGGCTGCGGGCTGCTGCACCTGTTCGGTCTTCTGCTGCGCCTTCTGGGCTTCCTGCGCCTTGCGCTGGGCCTCGATGCGCGGATTCATATAGAGAAACTGCCAGCCGAGGACGATCAGCACCGAGAGAGCGATCGCAATGAAGTAATTGCGGTTTTTTTCCATCATACGTTCCTGGGGCGTCCATCTCCGGAGCGCCGGGGTTTCGGCCTGGTTTCCACGCGAAATTTCAGTTCCGCGGCCAATTCTTTGAAGGACGCCTCAAGCACGTCCCTGCGCGCGACAACCACATAGTCGTGTCCGGGCTGCATTGCAAACCCCGCATGAAGCCGCACCGCCTCTTTCAGGCGGCGGCGCATACGGTTGCGTTCGACTGCGTTGCCATGTTTTTTGGTGACTGTGAAGCCGACGCGGGCTTGGCTGTCGGGTTCCTTCCGGTCGAGGACTTCGAGAAGGAAGAGGCCGCCGCGGCGTTTTTCGCCTTCGCGTACGGCAAGAAACTGCGGGCGGCTTTTCAGCCGCCCGACAGTGTGTTTTTTTTCATTGGTCGTCAATTCGCCCGCCATCTCTACTCGGGCAACCCGGCCTTAAGCCGAAAGACGCTTGCGGCCCTGCGCGCGGCGGCCGGCGATGACCTTGCGGCCACCCTTCGTGGACATGCGCGCACGGAAGCCGTGGCGACGCTTGCGAACAAGCTTGGATGGTTGGTAGGTACGCTTCATTTATTTAAACACCGCGGAGTGCGGCCCTTCTTGAATTTGCACAATGCAAGGAGCGTTGTTTTTCGAACGGGCGGGCCATGAAAGGCCTGAATGACCGGACGTGCGGCGGCTTATACGGACGAAGCCGGTGAAAGTCAATTATACGCGATAATTTCACTTTGCGCGGCCGGCTCGACAAGTATTTTCGCACTCTGGTGTTAAGAAATTCGACCTGCGCCGATTGGTTGTGCTTTGCCGTCGCTGCAGATCGATCGCCCGGTTTTCAGGGCTTTTCGCGCCCTCGTCAGGGCCGGCATGGATAATTTTCCCCGGCCATAATCGTAAATATTGGCAATCGAACTTTAATCAATTTCACCGATATTCGGATCATCGGCTGGCAATTTGCTTTCCAGGCAGTGGCGTAGGTAGGAGACAGTGCATTGAAGATCCGCGGCAAAATTAATCTGCTGGTATGCGTGATGGGCTCCGTCGCGCTTCTGATCGGCGCAACGGCCTTGTCGGCCATGCACGAATATAGCCGCAACCTGACGGCTTACGAGCAGGCTGCCGCCCGCGCCTATGCCGGTGAACGCCTCAACCGCTTCGTCACCGCCGTGGTGATGGAATCGCGCGGCATCTATGCGGCGAAGACGATCAAGGATACGCCGAACTTCGCCAAGGGCCTGCTGGCCGGCCTCGACGAGATCGACAAGGTCATCGCGGGCTGGGCGCCGCTGGTGCCGGAGGAGGAGAAGGGTGATTTCGCCAAGCTTGCCGCCCGCGCCGCAGAATTCCGCACCTTCCGCGCGGAAACGGCCCGGCTCGGCACCGAAGTCGGCCCCGAGGCCGCCAGCGCCCAGGGCAACAATGAAGCCAACCGCGCCAACCGCAAGGCGTTCCAGGCTGAGATCGACGCGGTCGTCGCCATCGACAAAGCCGCGCTGGAGACCGTCAACGCCGAGATCGAGAGTTTCCGCTCCTGGGTGCTGATGCTCGTCCTCAGCATTACCGGCATCGGCATCGCGGCCGGCATCGGCATGGGCTTTTATATCGGCACCAGCCATCTGAGCCGCCCGATCAAGCGCGTCACCGATGCGATCAAGGCCGTCGCCGACGGCAATTTCGAAGCCGAGGTTCCCTTTGCCGGGCGCCAGGACGAAATCGGCGAGATGGCCGCGGCGGTCGCGGTCTTCAAGCAGAACGGCCTTGCCGTCAAGCGCCTGAACGCCCAGGAGGCGGCCATGCGCGCCAAGAGCGACGACCTGCAGTCGAGCATGTCGGTCGTCGTCGCCGCGGCTGCGGCCGGCGATTTCAGCCACCGTATCAGCAAGGACTATGAGGACGAAAACCTCAACCAGTTCGCCGGCAATATCAACACGCTGCTGTCGAGCGTCGATACCGGTATCGGCGAGACCCGCCGTGTGATTGCAAGCCTTGCCGAAGGCGACCTCACCCAGACGATGCGCGGCAGTTTCCAGGGTGCCTTCGCCGAGCTGCAGCAGAACGTCAACAACACATTCGTCACCTTGCAGGCGACGATGCGCGAGGTGCGCGAGACGACGGAAGCGATGAACGGCAACACCGCCGAGCTGCGCAATGCCAGCGACGACCTGTCGAAGCGCACCGAGCAGCAGGCGGCCGCCCTCGAACAGACGTCAGCAGCGCTCGATCAGATCACCGCCGTCGTCCAGAACTCCACCGAGCGGGCGCATGAAGCAACCGTCATGGTTTCCGAAGCCAAGGACAAGTCGGGTGCATCAGGCGTCGTCGTGCGCAACGCCGTCGAGGCGATGGGCCGGATCGAGCAGGCCTCGCGCGAAATCAGCCAGATCATCAATGTCATCGACGAGATCGCCTTCCAGACCAATCTTCTGGCGCTGAATGCCGGTGTCGAAGCAGCCCGCGCCGGTGAGGCCGGCAAGGGCTTTGCCGTGGTCGCCCAGGAAGTGCGCGAACTTGCCCAGCGTTCGGCAACCGCCGCCAAGGACATCAAGGCGCTGATCACCAAGTCGGGCGACGAAGTGCAGGTCGGCGTCAAGCTGGTGCAAGCGACCGGCGAGGCGCTGGCGGAAATCGGCACCCGGGTCATCGCCATCAACGACCATATCCATTCGATCGCTACGGCTGCGACCGAGCAGTCGACCGGCCTCAAGGAGGTCAATACCGCCGTCAACCAGATGGATCAGGTGACACAGCAGAATGCCGCCATGGTGGAAGAGACCTCCGCCGCCACGCACAGGCTGTCGGCCGAAGCTGGCGGGCTGGTCAGCCTCATTGCCCGCTTCAAATTGTCGGACGACGCCCCGACACCGGTGGCGCTGGTCCGCAACGAGCCGCAACGGCCGGTCGCCTCTCCCGCCCGCCGCGCGATCGCCAAGGTCGCCCGCGCCTTCGGCGGCAACGCTGCCGCGGCAGAGCAGAGCTGGGAAGAGTTTTGATCCTTACTGATCACTCGCCATTTTTAACGCCGCCTCCGGGCGGCGTTAGTTTTTCTGCCCGGTCCGCGCCGGGCAAAGACCCCGCCCCAAATCCCTCCCCACAAGGGGGAGAGGCTTAACCTGTCGCACCCGCGCTTCCCACTTCGTCGTCTCATCCGCGGAAAGGCTGATATTTGCTGCGCGGGCGCCGCAAATTAGTCCCTCCCCCTTGTGGGGGAGGGGTTGGGGGGGCTTTCACTCCTCTCGGGCGGCGTTTCTTTGTGACGACGTGACGCTGCTCGCAAAGATTTGAAAGCGGAGGCTTTTGGTCTAATATACAGCTCCAACGGTGAGGGCGGCTGCAGTGCTGCCGATCGGGCGAGACCAGAATGCCGGTACAAGATCAGGGCGACAATCCTTCGGCGGAAACCACCGCGGCCGGCGAGACCGCCAGGGCGCCGTGCCCGTCTGCCGGCAGATTCGGCGGAATGTTCGGCGGATTGTCGGGCAAGCTGCTCTGGCTCACCGTCGTCTTTATCATGCTCGCCGAAATCCTGATCTTCTTCCCCTCGGTCGCCAGCATGCGGATACGCTGGCTGCAGGACAGGCTGAACACGGCCGCCGCCGCCGCCATCGTCATCGATGGGTTGCAGCCGGTCGAGCTGCCGCGCGCCCTGCAGAAGGAAACGCTCGAGGCGACCGGCACCAAGGCGATCGTGCTGCGCAAGGACGGGACCTCGCGGCTGCTGGCGACGACCGATATGCCGACCTCGGTCGATGAAGCCTATGATCTGACCGATGTGCCGCCGGCAACGGCGATACGCGATGCGCTCGACACCTTGATCTTCGGCGGCAGCAGGATGATCCGCGTCTATGGCCCCGTCGGCGACACCAATACCGGCGTCGAGGTGGTGATGAAGGACAGGCAGCTGCGCACGGCGATGTTTGCCTATTCCCGCAACGTTCTCCTGCTGTCGGTGCTGATCTCGCTCTTCACCGCGACGCTGATCTTCTTTGCGATCAACCGCATCCTGATCGGCCCTATCCGCCGGCTGACCGGCAGCATGCAGCAATTCTCCTCCGATCCCGAAAACCCCGCCCATATCTATATCGGCGATGGCGGCCGCGACGAACTGGCGGTTGCCGGCCGCAACCTCACCTCGATGCAGATGGAGCTGCAGAAGACGCTGAAGCAGCAGAAGAACCTCGCCGCTCTCGGCCTTGCCGTCTCCAAGATCAATCACGACATGCGCAACATCCTGGCCTCGGCGCAGCTGATGTCGGACCGGCTGGTCGACGTCGACGATCCGATGGTGAAAAGCTTCGCCCCGAAGCTGTTGCGCACCATCGACCGCGCCGTCGGCTATACCACCGAGGTGCTGTCCTATGGCAAGGCGAGCGAATCCGCCCCGCGCCGCCGCCATATCCCGCTTTTGGAACTCACCCAGGACGTCAAGGACATGCTGGCGATCGATCCGCAAAGCGGCATCGAATTCTCAGAGCAGATCGCCGCCGATCTCAAGGTCGACGCCGATGGCGAGCAGTTGTTCCGGGTCATCCACAATCTCTGCCGCAATGCGCTGCAGGCGCTGACCGCGCCGGGCGAGGGCGCCCCGGGTACGGTCAGGCGCATCACCGTCGCCGCCCAGCGCGTCGGCAGCGTCGTCAGCATCACGGTGGATGATACCGGTCCCGGCATGCCATTGAAGGCGCGCCAGAACCTCTTTGCCGCCTTTCGCGGCTCCGCCCGCTCCGGCGGCACCGGCCTCGGGCTGACGATCGCCCGCGAGCTGGTGCTCGCCCATGGCGGCACGATCGCGCTGGTGGAAAAACCGACTGTTGGAACCCAGTTCCGCATCGAGATCCCCGATCGCCCGGTTTCGCTGGAGGATTACCGCAGCCGGACGCACATCGAAAAGTGACAGGATTTCGAAAGCCGCGGCCGCAAATTATGAAACGCGCGATTTTTTCCGAAATGCTCTTGCATTGTCCCCAAGGACGCTTTAGAGGATCGCCCACGCAAGCGGCACCGCCGCACTTGCACGCACCCGTAGCTCAGCTGGATAGAGCACCAGACTACGAATCTGGGGGTCAGGAGTTCGAATCTCTTCGGGTGCGCCATTTCCTTTTTATCAGCTTTAATTCCGCTTGGCTCCCGAAAGGGAACGCCATCTGACGTGTGCCTCTGATACTGTGTGTAGCTGACCGAGCATTTTTCCCACGGGCCAGCGGAGGAACTGTGTCCGGTGACAGCTGTGGGGCGCAGGAAGTTTGCCGTGGCAATTTCAGAATTATGGACGGTCTCCAACCAACATCAATTTCCCTTGCCGGACTTTCAGAACGGCGATGAAATCAGATTTCCCGGCGCTTTGGTGTCGGCATTGCTTGATCGGTTTACAAAATCAGGAGACGCCGTCTTCGATCCCTTCGTGGGCTTGGGGACCACCTTCTTTGTCTGCGAGCAGAGGGGCAGAATCCCTTATGGGATAGAAGCCGACCGGCAGAGATATGAATGGGTCAGGGAACGCATAACGACAAAGGATCATCTCTTCTGCGGCGATAGCGCGGAGCTGGCAGCCTTCGACCTTCCCGAGATGGATTTTTGCATTACGTCGCCGCCATACATGCCCCATTGGCATCAATGGAACCCGCTTCATAACGGCGATCCGGATTATGATGGCTATGACGTTTATCTCAAAAGAATGCAGGAAATATACGGCCGGATCTGCAAACGCATGAAGACGAACGCTTATCTTGTCGTTCAGGCCGACAATCTGACCAACGAACAATTCTCTCCCCTTGTCTGGGATCTGGGAAGAGCTTTGTCGGAGGTCATGACGCTTGAAGGGGAAATTGTGGTGAATTGGTCTGAAGCGGTGGAAAGCGGCAACCGATTCACCCAGTGCCTCGTGTTCAAGAATGCAAGCGGATGAAAAGTTTGCCGCGACCGCAACTCCAGTGACCGCCCAAGGCAGCGAAGCGGCAAACTATTGCTTGGCCGGGAAGTCTCTTTCATAGTCTTCCCTTTCTTTCTTCCCGAATACGGAAGAGTAATAGCCGCTGCAAACCAGATATGAACACTCATCCGGGTTGCCCGTTTGCCATCCCGGCAGGCAGAGTACGACGCGTTGGAATTTGGCGTTGCAAAGGCCGTGGTTTGCCAAGAGCCGCGGCTCGTTTTCGAAATACGCGCTTATGGCTTTCTGGCGAGTCCATGCGGGAACGACTTTCCAATCAGCGGCGCCGCCCTCAGCGCTCACATTGCCGGTCGCACAGAGCGACCAATTCGAAATCACGACCGGCTGATCGCAGGAAAAAGCCTGAACGGCGCTTCCCAGCAGGATCGACACCAATGCCAGCAGCCGCTGGCCATCGACCATGGCGCTCTTCTTCCTCATGCCGACCTTTCGCATCCTGCCCTCCACCGCGTGCAATTTCCTGTCCCTGACGGGATCAGGCGATCTCAAAAATACCCTAAGATTTTTTTCCTAGTTCATGAAACGTTCTTACGCTAGATTCTTGCCGTTGCAACCATGGAATGTTGAATGTCGAAGAATATGTGGCGATTTGCCGATGTGGACGCTGGAGCGAACTTTCCCCACCGCACGCGTGAAAGAACGACAAAAGCCACACCAGTGTCGGAACCGCCGGCTCGTGCCCTTGCTGGAGGCATCAGGCCCAACAGAGTCCAAATGCCTTTGCCTACTCCTTGATCGGGATGCCGGCTTCGATCGCAGCTTCGATAAAGGCCTGCCGCGCCTCTTCCCGGTTTCGTTTGCCCGACATGACATCCGCGCAAACCGCGCACGCCCGATCCAGCGCCGGACCCTCTTCGGTCGGCCAGTCTTCGACCAGCGCCCATGTTGCGGCCTGGGTCGTCTGGATGACCACCCACTGATCCGGGCCTTCAAGGGCGAGTGTTACCGGCTTCTTCCAAATGGTTTGCATTGTCTCAGGATCTCCGCTGCGTGCCCTTTGCCGCATCCTCACATAAGGCGGTTTATCCCGCGTGGCGAGACGACGGCTTGAATGAGCTGCTTTTTTCGAGCAAAGCCGACTGCAGGCTTATGCGGCGCCTCTCAAAAATCCTGGGCGAATTCGCACGCCAGCAATGTCTTGCCCGGCAAGGCGTCCCCTTGGCGGGCGACGATCCGGACTTTTCCGGGACCGGCAAGTCCCGGTTCGGGCTGCTGATCGGCGGGAAGCTCGCGCGAATAACCCTTGGTGGATGTCCCAAGCAGGTCCGAGGTCTCCGGCTTCAACCGGTATTTTTTCGCCAGATCGTCAGCGCGTTGGCCCTCGACCAAAATTCCGACCGCATTGCTGGCAAAGAAAACCTCTGTCGACTTGAAGCCGTCGCGGCCGATCTGGCTCGGGATCTTGTAGATCGCCGCACCGAGCGACGAGCTGTCCGGCTTGGCCAGAGCTTCCGCGGCATCGTAAATCTCCGTTGCCGATGTCATCGAATAGGGCGGTTTGCACAGGGCGGCATCGAAGAACTTCTCTTTGGCCGGACCGGCCATGAGGTCTTCGGTCTGAAATGTCGCAAAAGCGATGCTGAGCGAGAAGGCAGTGAAGCGAATGAATTGGGCGTTGCGCATGTGATATTCCCGAGGTGGCTTGGTCGCATTCGTCGCGAGTTTCAGATGCTTACGGGATTTGCAGCGGCTGTACCACCTTGAGTTTAGCCTTTGGTCTTTTCGAAGGCGCCGCCAAATGTTTAATTGGAGGCCGCCGTCCGGCTAGGATAGAGCGGCTCCGCTTGTCGAGGCAGAGCGTCACAGTGTTCTTACGACGGCGGGAGAGCCATGATCGCAGCCTATATCGATGAAATCATCATGTTTTGCGCCGGCCTGTGGATGACCTCGGTGGGCTTTGGCTATCTGCCGCTGCCCGGCTACTCCGCCAATCCGCCTCTAGTTCGTCACTTCAAGTGGATGGGCCCGATGCTGCTCGTCATCGCCATCGTCCTGGCCGCCGCGTCATAGGACTGGAGTGAACCAATGAACAATATGTTGGCTTGCCCATCGTGCGGATTGGACGAAACAGAATCGATTGTGCACCTCGGTTCGTACATTCTTCGATGCGCCGCCTGCGGCGAAGCAATCGTCGCGACATCATTCATGGCGATGCTCGAGTCGGATCACGCGTTTTCAGCCTTTGCCGATCCGGGGCCTGGAAAACACCTTGCGCCGGAGATGCTCATCGCTCGCGGACCGCTTCGGCAGATCTCAACGACAATCAGCGGCGCGGCGTCTAACGGAGCGCTGATACGCCTGATCCCTGAACCCAAGAATTGAAATCCGACTTGGCGTCGGTTTATGGGTTTAACCCAGCGACAGCCGCGCCGCGCACCAGTGCCATACCGCATCGACCGCCTTTCGCGGTGATGACGAGCGTTTACGGATCAGGAAATAGTCCGGTTCGATCAGCGTCGTCTCATCGATCACCTGCACCAGCCGCCCGGCCTCGAGATCCGCCGCCACGAACGCCCGGCAGGCCAAGGAGACGCCCTGGCCGGCCAGCGCCGCATCCAGCGCCAGCGTGGTGTGGTTGAACACGGCACCCGGCAGCTTCTCGCGCGATCGCAGGACGAGCGGCCAGGGGCTGACGGCGTCATGCAGAAGCGGCAGCTTGCGAAGCGCATCGGCCGTCAGCGGAAGGGGCAGGTGCTTCACCAGATGCGGGCTGGCGACGGCGACGAGTTCCTGGCGGAACAGCAACCGCGCCTCCAGCGAGGCCGGGAAAGGCCCGCGGGTCAGCCGCACCGCAATATCCACCTGATCGCGGTCGAAGTCGGACAGTGCCTCGGTGGCGACCGTTCGCAATTCCACGTCGGGAAGGGCCGCCTTGAACTCGGCGAGACGGGGGATCAGCAGCTTGGCGGCGACCGTCGGGGTGACGCTGATCGTCACGGCGTCCGGCCGGGCGAGAAGCCGCCCGGTCGCCTCACCGAGCGTATCGAAGGCGCGCGTCACATCCGCCAGATAGGCCGCGCCCTGCGGGGTCAGAGCCAGGCCGCGCGGCAGGCGCTGAAACAGCATCAGGCCGAATTGATCTTCCAGCGCGCGCACCTGCTGCGCCACCGCGCCCTGCGACACTCCCAGTTCCTCGGCGGCGGCGCGGAAACTCAATCTGCGGCCCGAGACTTCGAAGGCGCGGAGCGCATTCAGCGGCGGCAGCTTGCGGCGGGGTTGGGCCATTCAAGATTTCCGGGCGATTTCCAGTAGATTTTCTACAGTCTGACACGTTTCTTTCTGAGGCGAAAGTCGGGGCTGTCTCTGGCATACTGCTTCGCAATTCAACGATTGGAGGCTCCGATGTCCAAAGAAAAAGTCGCTCTCATCACCGCAGGCGGTTCCGGCATGGGTGCCGCCGCCGCAAGGAAGCTGGCTGCGGACGGCTATCGCATTGCGGTGCTTTCCTCGTCGGGCAAGGGCGAGGCGCTCGCCAAGGAATTGGGCGGTGTCGGTGTCACCGGCTCGAACCTGGTGAATGACGATGTGAAGCGGCTCGTCGATCTGGCGATGGGGAAATGGGGGCGGATCGATGCGCTGGTCAATTCCGCCGGCCATGGGCCGCGCGCGCCGATCCTCGAAATTACCGACGAGGACTGGCACAAGGGCATGGAGGTCTATTTCCTCAGCGCCGTGCGGCCGATCCGGCTGGTCGCGCCGATCATGGAGGCCCAGGGCGGCGGCGCCATCGTCAACATCTCGACGGCATGGGCCTTCGAGCCGTCGGCGATGTTTCCCACTTCGGCCTTCGCCAGGGCGGGGCTGGCAAGCTTCACCAAAATCTTTGCCGATACCTATGCGGCGAAGAACATCCGCATGAACAATGTCCTGCCCGGCTGGATCGACAGCCTTCCCGCCACCGAAGAGCGGCGCGACAGCGTGCCGATGGGCCGCTACGGTACGGCCGAGGAAATCGCCGCGACCGTCGCCTTCCTGCTCTCCGATGGCGCCGGCTATATCACCGGTCAGAACATCCGCGTCGACGGCGGCATTACCCGTTCCGTCTGAGACAGCTCATGGAAGCAGATCATGAAGCTGTGCCGTTGAACCTCGCTGAGATAGACGCTGCCGCATGGCGGGAGCTGGAAACAGCGGCGGCAAGCCCGCAGTCGGGTTTCCGGTTCTTGAACCTCTGCTCCGTGGATTCAGGGGCGAGGCCGCAGGCGCGCATGGTGGTGTTGCGGCGCGCCGACGGTCCATCACGGGTTCTGGAATTTCACACCGATAGCCGCAGCCCGAAATGGCTGGAGCTTTCGGCAAATCCCCATGTCACCATCCTCGGCTTCTCCACGCAGACGCGGCTGCAGTTTCGGCTTCAGGGAACGGTCGAACTGCATGCCCCCGGCAGCGATCAGGCAAACGCCGCCTGGGACAAGCTCTCCACCTGGACGCGGACGACCTACACCGGCGGTCTCCCCGGGGACGAGTGTGCCTTTGACGTCATCGATCACGCGGTTCCGCCGAAGCCTGCGGATGAAGCGAAGGGAAAGCCGCACTTCGGCCTGCTGATCTTTCGCGCCCGCATGCTGGACTGGTTCGAGTTGCGCCGGCAGGGCAATCGAAGGGCGCTGTTGATCTATGACCAGGCCGGCGCGCTTGCAGCCTGTCGATGGGTCAATCCATGATATGGAGTGAGCCATGACATGGGGCGCGCGCGCCCTTACGGGCGCAGCCGGACGACGATCGCAGCGCCCGGAACCCTCAGCTGTTCGGCCATCGCCGCCAGATCTTCCCCACCCGTTCCCGCCAGAACAATGCGGCCATCCATGATCGGCTCCCGCATCCAGGGTTCCATGACGACCTTGCCATTGACCAGCAACTGGGTTTGCCGTCCCAATGCGGCTTGCGTGAAATCGCGGAATTTGGCGGTGCTCTCAGGCGTGAGCACGATAGTCAGCCCCGGGTCATAAGATAGGGGAGACCGGCCGACCTCGGCGCTCTTCACCTCAAGCGAGACAGGCGCGATCGCCTCAGCCCCGTCATTGCCCGTCGCCACTGCCGTCTCCTGCGATGCTGGTGGCGAAGGCAGTGTGGAAAGCTCGTCCAGGATGCCCGGCCCGGCCTTTTCAGATGGCAGCGGCTCGATATGCAGATCGGGTGTCTGCAACACCTTGGCCGTCAGCACCGCGGGGAGCGGCAAGCGTGCCGGCATGTCGTCCCGCAATATGTGGGTGTAGGTGCTGAGCGCAAACCCGCCTGTGGTCACGCTGACGATCTCGGTGGCTTCGATCGCCGAACCATCGTCCAGCGACATCACGAATTTGACGCTTCGGGTCTTGCCGGCACGTTTGATGGACGCCAGCTGATCGGCGGTAAGGTTCTTTGCCCGTTCGGGAAAGGCCGCTATCATCTTTGCCGTCGCCGGCTCCTGCGACTGGCTCAACGCTGCAGGGTCGAATTCTTCCGAGACGGAAAGAGTTGCCGTGCGCGCAGCCGCGTCGGTGGACTCAAGGGTCCAGGTCGACGTCACGGGGACATTGACGCCGCCATAATCCTCGATCCGCGACCCCGCCGCGGCCTGCCCGATCTGCATGAGCTGATCCTGATAGAATTGTCCGGTCGCAAGCAGCTGCGCCTCCGGCACCAAGGCGGTGACAATCAGCAGAGGGT
The DNA here is from genome assembly GCF_001854685.1 of Rhizobium sp. RSm-3. Taxonomy (NCBI): domain Bacteria; kingdom Pseudomonadati; phylum Pseudomonadota; class Alphaproteobacteria; order Hyphomicrobiales; family Rhizobiaceae; genus Rhizobium; species Rhizobium sp. RSm-3. Next base: position 456,281 of record NZ_MAWZ01000001.1, read on the forward strand.
TTTGCTCTATCTTGCCGATGATGCCGTTGACCCCGCTCTCTGGAGGCGCGGCGGCCCCACCCGGCCCATTGGCGGCCATCTCCCGCATATGCGCCAGGATCCGATCGACGCCGAACAGATTGCTGGGATAGCCGTTCAGGTCCGTTTCAAGGTCGAGTGTGCTGGTGCCGTAGGCCGTCAGGGAGTTCTGGTAGAGCAGGTTCATCTGATAGCTATCGGCAGCGCCGGCAGTGCCTTCCGGCAGTTCGGCGTTGAGCAACCAGCGGACACGCATGCCGTTTTCATCTCGCGACAGAACCGTCATGCGGGGGTGAAATACGCCGCGCGCCGTCATCGAGGCGCCCGGCTTGTCGAACCAGAACGACATATCGCTTTCGGTCGCTTTTTGAACGCTGTAGCCATGCTCGACGCCGGTCGCCGGCGCATAACCGGGGATGGTGACGCCATCCTCGGACTGTGCCGGGCCGGAGAGCGTGACGCAGACACAAAACCCGACAAGTCTTCTCCAATGCGGTAATTTCATGCTGGCTGGCCTCTGACATCCCTGCCGAGATCCTAGCAGGAAGACCTCGGTGATATAAGATCAAAGATAAGAATATTTTCCTAGTTTATGGATCGTGCTTGCGCTAGGTTGCACGCAATTGCAACCATGGAATGCTGAATGTCGAGCAAAATTTTTCCCGTTGTCGAGGTGGTCGTCTGGACGCGCTTCGGCCGCCGCCTGCAGAATTCCCGGCCTCGCAAGCCTGGCGTCTTGCCGAAGGATCGTCCGGCAACGACGGCGAGGGGCTGATGGTGGAATTCAACCCGCGCGACAAGAGCCGCACCAGTGCCGGGAAGACGCGGGCGATGGTGCGCAAGCATACCGCGCCGCCCGGCGGGAGCGATGACGGCAGCCTCCGCTGGCAATGGCTGACGATCCAGCTGTTGGAATCGCCGGCATTCACGACATTGAGCGCCAATGCCTGCCGCGCCTTCTTCCGCATCGTCATTGAGCACACCGCCCATGCCGCTCTTGAAAACGGCAAACTTGTGGTGACCCATCCCCAGTTCGTGTCCTACGGCGTCACCGGCGAATATGTCGCCGATGCGCTCGATGAGCTGGCATATAAGGGGCTGATCAAAGTTCACCGCGGCCGGGCAGGCAGCGGGGTGGCGCACCCCAACCGGTTCACGCTGACATTCGTCGGTGACCATGAAGGTGCGCCGGCCACCGACGAGTGGAAACAATGCACGGCCGATAGGTGCCGGAAATGGTCCGAGACCGACCGCAAACTTGCCGCCGATAAACGTGGGCGTGTCGGCCGGAAGAAAAAAACGCCACTTCGGGATCCCGAAATCCCACCGCTTCGGGATCCCGAAATTCGCCGCGTTTCGTGAGCTGTGACCCTCAGGAAAGAGTGAAGGATTTCAATGCCGCAGCCAATTTCGGGATTCCGAAGTGCTATATAGAGTTTGGTGGGGACGCAGGCACTTTGCCACGATCAGGAACTCGGTCTCCCGCCCGCCGATCCTTCCGGCCGAAACTGTGCGCAGCAGAAGGCCGAAGGCTTCATAGAGCCAATAAAGCGGGGGAATCCGGTCCTTGAGCGCATGCACCTGCGTCGACACATATTCGCCGACGAAGACGATATCCATGCCGAGCTCCTTCAGTGTCCCGGCAATCTCCGAATGCGATGCCTCGGCGGCGTGCTCGACGCGGAAGGGGGCATAACCCGGTTTGCCAGCGTTTTTCTGCCGCAGCACGTAGCGATAAAACAGGACGTGGGTCCACCAGGGCGTAAGGTCGGTGAAGATCCCTTTGGCCGAATTCAGGATCGGGCCCTTGACGAAGACCAAGCCGCCGGGAGACAGGGTGTCATGGGCTCTAAGCAGGGCGGCGCGCGGGCTTTCCAGATGCTCGAGGACGTCCCAGAAGACACAGGCGTCGAAATGGCGATCTCCGTAGTCTATGGTTTGCGCATCGCCGAGGATCCGCTCGCAAGCGTCCCGGTTCCTCTCGAGCTGCTCCTTCGAGATGTCGAGGACCGTATATCTCGCTCCCTGCAACGGGATATGGGTGCGGGAGCCACCGCCAACCTCGAGAATGTCCGTGTTGATCTTGCTGGAAAACGCTGATTGCGCATGCGACAGCGCGTCGATTACCCACGGCGAAGCCATAATCTTCCTCCCCGGAGAGATTAGCGTCTGCGGCCATAAGTAAGCATTAATATAATATTTAAGCAATATTTAAACTTTTGACGTCGGTTTGCCTTGTACCGAACTGTCCCTCCGAGAGCTGTACGCCAATCGGCAGAGCATCTGTGGGATTGTAGACCCCGTCATGTCCACGGCTCACTCGATCTGAGCCATCGCCGATGCAAGGGCGAAGCCAAGAACGGTCTCCGCAGATTGTTGGTTGGACATAGCGCGTGCAGCGGAAACAGAACCGATCATCAACGCGATTATATTCCACGCCTTCCGTTCGCGTTCGCGCGTTTCGCCTTCCACAACTTCGGCGATTTTCGCAACAAGGAAATTGATCCGTTCCGTATAGGCGACGCGGACATCGTGGCTCGCACGGGCCACATCCACGCTCAGAGCGGGCATTACACATCCCGTGTCCGGACTGTCTCGATGATCAACGCTGAAATACAACGCCATCCATTCTTTCAGCTTCTGTCGACGCTCCAGGACCGTTCCCTGCGAGGCGACAAATGGTTCTCCGAGAGAAGTCTCAATGACCTCCTGCAGCAGTGCCTCCTTATTGGGAAAGTTTGAGTAGAACGCACCTGATGTCACACCTGCGGCAGACGCAAGTCCGTCGACGCCGATCCCGTTGAATCCCTTGCGTCGAAGAGCTTTTGCTCCAGCCTCCACCATCGCGGCCCGTGCTTTCGCCTTCTGGTCGGGTGGGTATCTCATTGCTTGCTCCAATCACATCTTGACATGCTGCACGCTGATAGCATAACGATCGTTATATCACGATCGTTATATTAAGCCAACATCCCGCTGGCGCCGACGTGTTTTGAAAGAGGCCATGCCGATGACGACCTTTGCGACTGCCGAAACCAAGGACGCTGATGTAAATGGAACGAAGTTCGTTTACCGCACGCTTGGCCCGAAGGACGGTGTGCCTGTTCTTTTCCTGCATCATCTGACTGGCGTGATGGATGATTGGGACCCCCGGTTGATTGACGGAATTGCAGCCAGCCACCCGGTTATTCTTTTCGACAACCGCGGCCTGGGTGGAACTGATGGCATTGCACCGGCAACTGTCGACGAGATGGCGGTGGACGCGGTTGCCTTTGTGAATGCGTTAGGGATTGAAAAGGTTGATCTCTTCGGCTTTTCGCTTGGAGGTTTCGTTGCGCAGGCCTTCGTCCAACGCGAACCGGGGCTCGTTCGTAAGATCATTCTTGCCGGAACGGGGCCGACCGGAGGCGAGGGCATCTCGGGTGTCGGGGCCCTGATCCAGAATGCATTTCAGCAGGCTGGAGCTACCGGGAAACATCCGAAGCACTTTCTGTTCTTCACAGAAACAGCCGAAGGGCAGGCAGCCGGCGACGAATTCCTGTCGCGCCTGGAAGAGCGCACGGAGAATCGGGATGCACCCGCCCGGGATGAGACGATCGGTGCCCAGATCGCCGCCATCGACAATTGGGGCGGGAGTGAAGCAACCGATCTGAGCAACGTCGAACATCCGGTTTTCGTCGCAAACGGAGACAAGGATATCATGGTGCCCACGGTAAATTCCTTCGAGCTCGCGAAGCGCCTGCCCAATGCCCGCCTGAGCATTTTCCCGAGTACGGGTCACGGCGGCATCTTCCAGCACCACAAGTTGTTCGTGCAGCAAGCTCTCGAGTTTCTTCGCTAACGCGCCCGCGTCGGAAAAACAAAAGTAAGGTGCGAAATGATCAAGCGCTTAATATTATCCACGATGCTTCTCTCGGCGACCGTCATCGGCAGCGTCGCTTCCGCCCAACCCGTTCTAGCCTCTGACTACACCACGACCGAAAACAAATATGTCGAAGTCGATGGTACGCGCTACGCCTATCGAACGATCGGCAACCGCGGTGCCAAGCCACCCCTTGTTCTCTTCCAGCACTTTACCGGCACCATGGATGATTGGGACCGACGAACTGTGGAAGGTCTGGCGAAGGGGCGGGAGCTCATCATATTCGACAATGCGGGCGTCGGAGCCTCCGAAGGACAATCTCCGGACAGTGTGGCGGGCATGGCCGAGATCGCTGTGCAACTGATCGAGGCCCTAAAGCTGCAGAAGGTCGACGCACTCGGCTTTTCTCTCGGGGGCTCCATAGTTCAACAGCTTCTGATAGAAAAGCCATCACTGATCAGAAAGGCAGTCCTGGTCGGTTCGGCACCACAAGGTTCGGCAGGCTTCAGGCAGCTTCCTAACGTGATTGCAACGGCTGTCAAAACCAGCGGTGAGACCGGACGTCCGCTACGTGCCCTTCTGTTTTTCACCGACACTGAACTGGGAAGGGCAGAAGCCGACGAGTACTTGAAGAATATCAACAACCACTCAGTGGACCCCGAGGCTCCAGCGTCTGAACAGACCATGGGCGCGCAAGCCAAAGCTCTCGTTACCTGGGGCAGCATGCCGGACAACTCCGAGCAGCTTGCGCAAATCAAACAACCTGTGCTGATCGTGAACGGAAGCAAGGATCTCATTGCCCCGACGCTTGAGTCCGTTACGCTGTTTCAGCGCATCCCGAACGCTCAGCTTAGCCTGTATCCAGACTCCGGTCACGGGTCGCTGTTTCAGCACGACACGCTCTTCGTCTCGCAAGTGGATACATTTCTTGACGGACCGAACTAAGCCTGCTTGCGGAGCACCAGGCCAATATGTCGGCAGTGGCATTGTCCGGTGGGCGGCCTGAAGCCGCCCACCCATTTCCTCTGCGATTGAAGAACCCGGGTGTGAACACTCGGCACTCGTCTGGTGAGACCAGGGCGCGGGATAGCGAATGCGGTCCTTACAGACTTTGCCCTTCCAGGCCCTGTTCTCTTGCGCCTCCCACGCGCCGCCTCCCACGCGCCGCCTCCTTGAGCGTGCCCTCCGTCGGCGGGTAGCCGGCCAACAAGCGACCAACAGGCACGCAGGCCGTATGGCCACGAAATACGGAGAATCGAGAATGAAGAACGAGCCGATCATCGCGCGTCGCGATCTCATCAAGGCGACCGCAACCATAGCTGCCATTGTCCCCGTGACCACAGCGGCCACGTCTGCCCTCGGTGCAGAGCGGACCCAGCAAACTCAACCCACGCAATCGACTGCGGCCGTGCAGCCGGCACAAGCTACGACGCTGGTGGAGGTACGCCTCGACTCTGGCGCCAAATTAACCATCGAACGCCGCGGCCAAGTGGCCTTGTTCGGCCTCAATCGCCCCGCCATCGAAAATCGGGTCGATCCGGAAACCTTTCAGGCATTGGCGAGAGCCCTTTATGATTATGACCACGATCCGTCGTTGCGAGCAGCGATCTTGTTCGGCCACGGCGAGCGGTTTTCACGCGGCATCGACGTGGAAGCATACAGAGCCGTCGCGAACGGCGGGGGCCCCCTCGCTGGCCTGGCCCACGTCATCAATCCTCTCAACTACGGCCCAACACAGCGCAGGAAGCCGCTGATTGCCGCGGTTCACGGTGATACCTGGAATTTAGCCCACGAATTGTTCCTCTCGGCGGATATCCGGGTCGCCGCAGCCGAAACCAATTTCGGTCAGGATGAAAACGCGCATGGTCGCTTCCCTGGTGGCGGCTCGACCGTACGCTTCGTCCGTGAAGCTGGCTGGGGCAATGCGATGCGATACATGCTCACTGGAGATCATTGGACCGCCGAAGAGGCGTACCGGATGGGCACCCTGCAGGAGATGGTCAAGACGCCCCAAGGTGCCCTTGATCGCGCGATTGAGATCGCCACCAAGATTGCAGCCAATGCGCCGCTCGGCGTGGCGACGACTCTGACTTCAGCGCATTTGGCCGTTGATTCTGGTGATGCCGAGGCGTTCTCGCAGCTCGGCGCTCAGTATGCTGCACTCTATCGTACGGAGGATTTCATCGAGGGGCTGGCCGCGCAATCGGAAGGTCGTCCCCCTGTCTTTCATGGTAACTGAACCCAAAGCGGACTACATCCGCGCTGTCCACGGCTGGTCTGAGAATACGGAAGAGGACATGCGCACGGCAGGAGAAGCTGGCGCTGGAGGGGATGGCCAGGACATCGGCGCCGCCGAGGGCGGTGCCGGCAGCTGGGGACGGAAGATAGACTCAGGGGGCTAGTTCATATTGTTGAAAGCAGCGGGAGCGAGTCATTTAGCAAACAGCTCGCCGCAAATATCGCTCGCTCACAGCCTACGAAAAGTTGCCCGGTCAAGATTCAACATCGGCTTCCGAAGCTGAAAGCGAACGTCCATCGGCCAGGTGAGGCATTGTTCCGTATACATCGGCGGCTGCGGCGATGCCCCGCAGCGTGAACGTTCCTACTTTCTCGAAGACGCCCTCGAAATGGTTTGCGAAGCTCTCTGAGACCAAAAGTCTTCGCCCTACCGCGTCACACAGTCTCTCGATCCGTGCTGCTTCGTTAACGGCTTTCCCGATGGCTGTGAAATCGAGACGTCGAGGCGATCCAACGTTTCCATAAAAGATTTCACCCACATGCAAAACCACATCGACCAAGAGCTCCGGGCCGCCTGCTGCCAATCGCCTCCGGTTGAGATTGTCGTTGGCAGTATGGGCCATCTGAGCCGCGACAAAGGCCTTTTTACACGCGTTTGCCGGCATATCGAGATCGGCCGGGAAAATGGATAGGACGCTGTCGCCCATAAATTTTAATATCTCGCCGCCATTAGCTTCGACGGCGCCGCCTATTGCCTCGAAGTGTTCGTTAAGCCATGCCACGATCCGGTTCGCACCGTAGACCTCGCTCAATGCGGAAAAGTTCTTGAGGTCAGCCAGGAGAATTGCGGCGTAGATAGCAGTGCCCTCACCGCGCGCGGTCTGACCACTCAAAATCCTGCCACTCGTCCGTGGACCCGTATAGACAGCAAGCATTTCTGTAGCGGTTCGGGTTGCAGCAATGCGGTAACATGCCAGACCCAACGCGGGTAAAAACATATCGAGGTCGTCGATCTGCTTTTGTGAGAACCCCTGGGGACCGTCTGCTGCCATCGAAAAACCCATGCCAACGAGCACCGCCTCGCCGGGGAATGAGATCAATTTCAGCACGTAGTCGGTTGCACCTTGTTCACGCAACTCGGAAAGAATTGGGTAAGGGTGCTTATCTTCACCCTCGGATAGCTTCCACCGAGCGAATTGGAGTTCATTCGAAAGCAAATAGAAGACGGGGGACCGTTCAAACGACTTTTGGCCGGCAGTTCCATGAGTTGTTATTTCGGTGGAAACACCAGTGGACGATGACCACGATATAGAAAATCCGCGTTGCGTCGGATCAAGTGACGGCATCAAAATCGACAGGCGCATAACGGGGTATCCGAGTGCGACAAGTCGTTCGCTTGCGCCCAGGAGAATTTCCTCGATGCTGCTGCTGCAAATGCCCTTGTCGATGATCCAAGCGGCAAGGCTCCGAAGCTCGTTCATTGATCGCCCTTATCTTGGTGGATCCTGCCGTTCAAGGCGATTTATCGTGCTGGAGTAGGGATACCGCGTCACGCGTCCATTTTCCCCAGTAAATGGCCGCAGCGGTGAGTGCCCCGTATACGACCGCAGCAAACGCGACGATGCCGTAGAGTGAGATAAGGTCAACACCTAACCATTGGACGGCAGACCATCCTACGAAGGCTGCAATTACCATTCGAACGGTTCCGGCAAGCACCGGCAACAGGACGCTCTTTGCACCTTGGCTGGCGAAATAAAGGGCGAGACCCAGACCGACGGACCCATAGAAAGGCGCTACCGTCTTCAGATATAGGGAACCCTGGTTCAAAACGTCGGGGTCATCGCTGAAGATTCTCATCCAGACCGCCGGCCAAAGCGCCCCAATAATGCCAATTATCCCCGAAAAACCGAACGCGAGAAAAGCGCCGATCCATGCGATACGGCGAGCCCGCTCGATTTGGTTGGCGCCGATGTTGAGGCCTACCATCGTTACTATCGCAGTCCCGAGCCCGAAGATCACAGGAATTTGGAGGTAGTCGAGACGGGAGGCAATGCCGTAACCGGCCAATGCGTCAACTCCAAAATGGCCAACAGCGGCGGTGACGAAGGTTACGGTCAAATTGACCTGGACGGTTCCAATCGCGGAGAGCAGGCCTACGCCGAGTATCTCGCCGAACAGTCGTCGTTCCAGAGGAACAACCTTCAATTTCAGAAAGGTGTTTGGCGATCTTAGATACAATACAAGGGCTACAGCTGCGATCAAATAATAGACCACGATGGCAAGCCCGCCACCGGCTATACCGAGTATCGGGAAGGGGCCCCAGCCAAATATAAGGGCTGGAGACAGAGGAAGAAGCACAATCGTCCCCCCAAAAATCACCAAGGCCGGGATTCTTGGATTGCCCGCGCCACGCAAAGCGGATGAGAGGAGCGCTGTGATCCAGATCGGAACGGAGCCCGAAAATACCACGGATGAGTAGGTGACCGCCGCAGTGAGCGTTTGGCCTTCCCCTCCCATGGATCGGAAAAGGATTGAGCCAAATAGAAGCGCAAGCGCCGTAAAAATCCCCCCAAGAGCACAGGCAAGGACGATAGAGTGCCAAACCAGAGCGTCGGCGTCTCCTCGACGGCCTGCCCCTAAAGCACGTGCAATGGCTGCAGCCGTCCCGCCTCCGATCCCACCGTTCGACATCATTTGCATGAGCATCAGTATCGGGAAAACCAAACTGACACCGGCAAGTGCGTCAGTGCCCAGGAAACTAATGAAATAGGTCTCTGCCACGCCCACGAGTGTCTGGACCACGAGGACCAGGATTGTTGGTGTTGCAAGACTGAGAATGGTTGGGATGATTGGGCCATCTAGCACGCCAAGTCGAATCTCTCGCTGCTGGACCGGAATTATGTTCGAAGAGGAGGGACGATTCATGGCTAGGCCTCGCGAATAGCGTTCGCAACTGGATCTACTTAGAGGTCTTTTGTCATCTAAGTCAAGATTAGAGTTCGTTCGAAATCTAAAATCACGGTCCATAAAATCATGCGTCACATGGTCGCTTTGGCGACGGGCACACCAAGCCGCAGCAAGGCAAGCACACCTCAAATCAAAAATGCAGCTGTAATTCTAGTTTCGCGCAACCTTGCTGATGTACCCGCAGGTCTGATGATCTCAGAGGCGGTTCGGCCGGAGGAATGCATGATGGTGCGAATTTTTCGGGCTCTGGCAGTCCTTGCGATGACGACGGCGCTTGCCGGCTGCATCGACCATGCCAATGATCCGGTGCTCCTGGCGGTCGGCGTACCGGTCAATCCGCCTGCCGTTGCGCATGGCATTTGCATGACTGACGGCAACGCCATGTATGACGAGGCCCGAAAGCAGTATCAGCTGCGCGCCCAGCTGACGGGCTATATCGAGGCCGATGAGCTGGAGGCGGAAACGATAGCGCGCGCCGCGGCCCACCGGCAATATGTCGCCTGCCTCTCCGGCCAGGGCTACCGGACATTATACGCGAATTGAGAACAGAGAATTCGTAATTCCGCCCGAGCGCCGCTTGAGCCCTTTCGCCGATCGCGACTTTTCACGTTTTTCGGCGATTTGCTCACGCCGGATCGCCTGCAATCACGAGTTTTGGAAGTTGCATGTGAACGGGAACTCCGCCGTTGGGAAAGGCATTTTCATCAGGTAAATCCACGAAGGAGGGTTTATCATGAAGATGTCCAGACTTGTCCCTTCCACCACGGCGCTCAGTGCCTTTCTCGCCCTCGCATCGATCGCTCCAGCGCAGGCGGCACCCATCCAGGCGGTTCGGCCGCCCGATGTCCAAGCCGTAAAAATGGTGCAATATAAACCACATGCCGGGTCCTGGCATGGCTATCAGGGCTTCCGCACCGAGCGCCCCGGCACCCGCCGCCATTCCGACGGTTACTGGTATCCGCTTGCCGCCTTCGGCGTCGAGGCCGGCACCACGGGCTCGATCGTCCGCCAGCCGGTGAACAGACCGGCAGTTCCGGAAATGTGCAACCCTACGTTTTCGGGATCGATCGGTCCCGGCAGCATGCCCTGCGACAACGGCTATTGAGCCGGCAAATGAAAGAGGCGGCGATGACCCGCCTCTTTCGCCATTCGTGGGGCCGCTCACATGTCCGTGACCTCCGCTTTGGCGCCGTAGATTGTGACAGATCGCCTTCCTAATTCCGGGGCGTAAAGTCCCTGAATCCTCCCAAGGAGACGATTATGACCATCACCTTCAAGACCGGCCTGACCGCCGCGGCCCTCGCTGCGATCCTCGGCCTCGCGGCCTTTCCAGCCGCGGCAGCCCCGCTCCAGTCGAGCGCGACGGAGCAGCGTGCAACCGCGCGTCCGGTTGTCCGGCAGGAAACCAGGATCGAACATGACAGGCGCACGACCGGTTCGATCGGCGAGCGCGCGGACAGCATGGGCTCGACACCTTATATGACGAACCCGAAGAAGCCCCTCAACATGGATTGCAAGCTCGGCTTCAACCCGACGAGCAGCTCCGGCTGCAACTACTGACGAGCCTCGGCGGCTGGCGAGTCTGAAGGCGGCCTTTGCGCCGCCTTTTTGCCGTGGGATATCGCTCAGCCGGAGATGGCATGTCCCGGCGCAGTTATCTTCAGTAAATCTTGCATCCAATGCAAAGATGCAATAAGTACAAACAAACATCGAGTTTCAACCGAAAAATTCGTGTCAATCGCTTGATCGGGCGGGTGCTTGATGTGTCTGCCTTGGAATTGCCATGCTCGCCGCGATGGTCGCTTTTCATAATCAAATCGAATTTCAGACAGGTGGGATAGTCATGACCGCAAAGGCCGCATGCTCCGATTTCCTGCATTTTTTCCGCTCCTGGATCAGCAACCCGCTTCGCGTCGCGGCGATCGCGCCATCCGGCGATTCGCTTGCCAGGATCATGACCAGTGAAATTGCCGCCCTTGACGGGCCGATCATCGAGCTCGGTCCCGGCACCGGCGTCTTCACCCGGGCGCTGCTGGCGCGCGGCGTAAGTGAGGCGGATCTGACCCTGATCGAGTACGGTCCGGAGTTCATCACCGCCCTGCAGGCGCGTTTCCCGATGGCGCGTGTGTTGCAGATGGATGCGGCCCAACTCGCCCACGCCGATATTTTCGAGGGCGAACCGGTCGGTGCGGTTGTCAGCGGCCTGCCGCTTCTGTCCATGTCGCCGCGCAAGATCGCCTCGATCCTGGCCGGCGCTTTCGTCTATCTGCGCCCGGGCGGGGCTGTCTATCAGTTTACCTATGGCCCGCGCTGCCCGGTGCCGCGGCCGATCCTCGACCGTCTCGGCCTGAAGGCGGTGCGCATCGGCGGCACGGTGCGCAACCTGCCTCCGGCCTCCGTCTACCGGATTTCCCGCCGCAAGCCGCTGGAGCTGTCGCGCGAACGTTTCAGCTATCGTGCGAGCGAAGCTGAACTCGACGATGTCGCCGCCTTTTCCAACGAAACCGGCGGCTGAACGATGATGCCGGGCTGAAATGGCTGACAGCAAGCGGACGGCGACTGGGGAAGGCAGGCGGCAACGCAAGCGGCGGCAGACGCGCGAGCGCATCGAGCAGGCGGCGATGACCCTCTTTCTCCAGCGCGGTTTCGAGGCCACGACCATCGAGGACATCACCGAGGCGGCCGACGTCTCCAAACGCAGTTTCTTCGATTATTTCCCCTCCAAGGACGAGGTGGTGTTCGCCTGGCAGGATGGCTTCGCCGATCGGCTGATGGCGCAGATCGCCGCAAGGCCGGCAGAAGAACCCTCGGTGGCCGTGGTCAAGGCGGCGATCACCGCCGCCGTCCTTGCCTCCGTCGACGAGCGCGGCCTGGCGCTTAGCGAACTCATCCATCGCACGCCGGCCCTGAAGGCCCGCGACCAGCTGAAATATGCCAGGCTGGAGCAGAAGCTCGCCGAGGCGCTGCTTCTGCGCAAGGGAAATGATCCGGAGGAGCGGTCGCGCATGCGCGTGCTTGCGGCGGTCGTCATTGGCGCGCTGCGCGTCGGGGCCGAACTCTGGCAGCAGCGCCCGCCGGGTGCGGCGCCGCAGGATTTCGCCTATGAAATCCTCGCCGAACTGTGGACGATCCTGGCGGAATTCGGCGGCGAGGCGAAGACCGGGCGTTGATGCGTATCGATGAACCCGCGCACTCTGCGGCATTTTCAGCGCCGTCCCTGTCCGTCGACGCGGCGCCCTCCTATATGTGCAAGCGTCGTAACGGCCACATTCTCAATATCCCCACGATGAGCGGATCATCACCATGCCCGCATCGCTTTCGGCCAGGCCCCGCCATGGCAGGTGAACCGGGCGGCACCTGAACGCTCCACCGACTTTAACGATTTCATTGACCAGGAGAGGAAAGATCATGTCCAGTCATAACGCAGCCAAGTCAGGCACCTTCAAGATCGGCGGCGAGATCGCGGTCAACCGTCTCGGTTTCGGCGCCATGCGTGTCACCGGCAAGGGCATCTGGGGCGAGCCAGACGATCATGCCGAATCCATCCGCACGCTGAAGCGCCTGCCGGAACTCGGCGTCAACTTCATCGATACCGCCGATTCCTATGGCCCCGATATTTCCGAATGGCTGATCAAGGAGGCACTGCATCCCTATGGCGGCAAATCCGTCGTCGCCACCAAGGGCGGCCTGACCCGCCACGGCCCCGATATCTGGCTGCCGGTCGGCCGCCCGGAATATCTGATCCAGCAGGCGCATAAGAGCCTGCGCAACCTGGGGCTCGAGCAGATCGATCTCTGGCAACTGCACCGCATCGATCCGAAGGTGCCGGCCAAGGAGCAATTCGATGCGATCAAATCGCTGCTCGATGCCGGCCTCATCCGCCATGCGGGCTTAAGCGAAGTCTCCGTCGCCGACATCGAGGCGGCGTCGAAACACTTCAAGGTCGCCACCGTCCAGAACCGCTACAATCTCGTCGATCGCACCAGCGAGGAGGTGCTCGACTATTGCGCCAAACACAATATCGGCTTCATCCCCTGGTTCCCGCTGGCTGCCGGCGATCTCGCCAAACCGGGCTCCTTGCTCGATACGATCGCCAAAAAGCACAATGCCGCACCGAGCCAGATCGCGCTCGCCTGGGTGCTGAAACGCAGCCCGGTCATGCTGCCGATCCCCGGCACCTCCAAGGTCAAGCACCTCGAAGAAAACGTCGCGGCCGTCGATATCACCCTGTCGGACGAGGAATTCTCGGCGCTCGATGCCGAGGGCCGGAAGGTGTTTAAGGCGGCGTGAGGGATCTGCCCGGGCTGTACCCCATAAGCTGCCCCTCACCCTAACCCTCTCCCCGTAAACGGGGCGAGGGGACGTGCCCCGCGAGACGTTGGTGAGGGACGGAGAGGTTGCGGCATATCCCCTTCGCCCCGCAAGCGGGGAGAAGGTGCCGGCAGGCGGATGAGGGGCTGGTGGCGGTCTCTGAACTGAGACGCATTTTTCAGCACAATTTTGACCACCTGGTCAAACATGCTAAAAAATAAGGCGGCGCCCTGTTAATTTCAGGGCAAGCCTTGCGCTCAACGCATTGCTGCATTGCGGTATTTTCGCTATTCCCAATCAAATGAATGGGGTATCACTATCTTCGTAAGCAGCGCACTCCTCCTCCCAGCGCTCTTACATCGGACTGACAACACTCCTCCTCCCAGTTGTCAGTCAGGATCAAGAGCCTGGCGCACCTCCTCCCGCGCCAGGCTCTTTTCGTTTTCCCATTCAAGCTCTCCGCCGCGCGCAAATTTGACTCGGCATGCGTCGTCAGCCTATTTGAACGGGCGCCGCCTGTCGGTGCGCGAACCGGTTGGAGTTTGATCATGATCGGCAAATGGCGCGGCCCGCGGGCGGCTCTGACAGGTCTTCTGCTGGCGGCGTTTACGCTTGCCGGCTGCGGCGGCAGGCCGGTCGGCGTCATGCAGGCGGCCGGCAGCGTGCCACCCGGCACCTCGAAGGTCGATCTTCTTGTCGCGACGACGCGCGCTGCCGATGATAATCCCGCAGTGCTTTTCTCAGGTGAACGCGGCACCGGGCTGACCGTCAATGCCGTCGATGTCTCCATCCCGCCGGAGGCCAATCGCAAGGTCGGCCAGGTGCAATGGCCAAGGCGGTTGCCGGCCGATCCCTTGCGCGATTTCGTCACCGTGTCCGTCGATCCGCTCGAAGGCGAGCGGGCGGGCGAGACCTGGCTGAAGGGCCATATGCCTAAAAGCCGGCGGGTGCTGGTCTTCGTGCACGGCTTCAACAATCGTTATGAGGATGCCGTCTACCGCTTCGCGCAGATCGTCCATGATTCGCATGCCGACGTCGCCCCCGTCGTCTTCACCTGGCCCTCGCGCGCCAGCATCTTCGATTACAATTACGACAAGGAAAGCACCAATTATTCCCGCGATGCGCTGGAGGAGCTGCTGGCCCGCACCGCCGCCAATCCCGCCGTCAGCGACGTCACCATCATGGCGCATTCGATGGGCACTTGGCTGACCGTCGAAGCGCTCAGGCAGATGGCGATCCGCAACGGCCACGTCGCGTCGAAGATCAACAATGTCATCCTCGCCTCGCCGGATCTCGATGTCGACGTCTTCGGCCGCCAGTTCGTCAGCCTCGGCAAGGACAAGCCGCATTTCACCATCTTCGTCTCCAGGGATGATCGGGCGCTGGCGTTGTCGCGGCGCATCTCGGGCAATGTCGATCGCCTCGGCCAGATCGATCCCTCCGCCGAACCCTATCGCAGCAAGCTGGAGGCGGCCGGCATCACCGTGCTCGATCTCACCAAGCTCAAGGGCGGCGACCGGCTGAACCATGGCAAATTCGCTGAAAGCCCCGAAGTGGTGAAGCTGATCGGCGACCGGCTGATTGCCGGCCAGACGATCACCGATTCCAATGTCGGTCTCGGAGAGGCCGTCGGCGCGGTGGCGATGGGCGCTGCCCAGACGGCCGGAAGTGCCGTCAGCGTCGCCGTCAGCACGCCGATCGCCATCTTCGATCCGCGCACAAGGCGCAATTACGACGCCCAGCTGAAGCGTCTCGGCCAGTCGATGGACAATACCGTCGGTTCGGTCGGCGACAGCGTCGGCGCAAGCCTGCCGGAAAGCCAGTAAAAATTCCATAGGCATCACCACCGATCTGATATATCAGAGTGACGAACGGCAAATTCTGTCTGCCGTCTGGATGGGTTGATGCATGGCGGATGAGACGAAGAAGAGGGTGGTTGTCGTCGGCGCAGGCGTGATCGGCGCCTCGATCGCCTTCGAGCTGCAGCGGCGCGGGCTTGCGGTGACGCTGGTCGACAAGGGCGAGCCGGGACGCGGCACCTCCTTCGGCAATATGGCAAGCATCGCGCTCGATTTCGCCGCCGGTTCCGGCCCTTCGACCTGGAGGAAAATGCCGGGCTGGCTGCTCGATCCCGAAGGTCCGGTCTGGCTGCGACCCTCCTATGCGGCCAAGATGCTGCCCTGGTTCCTGCGTTTCCTTGCCGCCGGCCGCCCGTCGCGCCTGAGAGAGATCGAGGATGCCGGTATGAGCCTGTCGCAACAGGCGCTCGGCGATTTCAGGCAGATGCTCGAGGCGATCGGCGCGCCCGAGATGATGACGGAAGAGGGGTGTCTGGCGATCTACGAGACCGAGGCGGAATTTGCCGCCGACCGCGGCCATATCGCCATGATGCAGCGCTACGGTCTCGAGTTCGAGGTGTTGAGCAACGGCGCCATCCAATATTATGAGCCGGCGCTTTCGCCTACCATCGCCAAGGCGGTGCTGCTGCCCGACAACAAGTCGATCCGCGATCCCTATAGACTGGTGGTCAAACTGGCCGAGGCGGCCAAAGCCGCGGGCGCGGCCTTTGTCTCCGGCGCGGTCAGGAACATCGAGCGCAAGGGTGATGGCACCGTTGTCGTTCTCTTGGAAGAGGGCGGCCGCGTCGAGGCCGATTCCGTCGTGCTCGCCGCCGGTGTCCACACCCGTTTTCTGGCCGAAAAGCTCGGCGAGCCGATCCCGCTTGAAACCGAGCGCGGCTATCACACGCAGATCATGAAGCCGGGCATCTCCATGCGCTATTCGATGATCTGGCCGGCGCGCGCCTTCATGGTGACGCCGACGGCAGGCGGCATCCGTGTCGGCGGCAATGTCGAACTCGCCGGGCTCGATGCGGCGCCGGATTTCCGCCGCCCGCGGGTGCTGGTGCGCCACGCCCAACGCGCGCTGCCCGGGCTGAAGCTCGAAGAGGCGACGGACTGGATGGGCCACCGCCCGGCGCTGCCCGATACCATCCCGATCATTTCGCCCTCCTCGAAGATGCCCGGTGTTTTCTACGCGACCGGCCACGGCCATCTCGGCCTGACCTATGCCGCAACGACAGCGCGGCTGATCGGCGATATGGTGACCGGGCTCGAACCGTCCCTCGACATCGCCCCGTTCCGCATAGACCGATATTAGGATTTACTGTCGATGGCGGCGTCGCCCGTCACCTCTGAACCGGAGTTTCTTCTATGAGATGGAAGCGCACGATCCAGCTGCTGGATGTTCATGCCGAAGGCGAAATCGGCCGCGTCGCGATCGGCGGCGTGCCGAAAATCCCCGGCGACACCATCGCCGCCCAGCTGCATTGGCTGAACACCGATCCGAAGGGTGACGAGCTGCGCCGCTTCCTCTGCCTGGAGCCGCGCGGCGCACCGATCGGCTCGGTCAACCTGCTGCTGCCGGCAAGACATCCCGACGCGGATGCCGCCTTCATCATCCTGCAACCGGATCAGGCGCATGCCAGCTCCGGCTCGAATTCGATCTGCGTAACGACGGCGCTGCTCGAAGCCGGCATCGTCGAGATGCAGGAGCCGGAGACGGTGGTGACGCTCGAAACCGCGGCCGGCCTCGTCAAGGCGACGGCAACCTGCCGCGACGGGCGCTGCGAGAAGGTCAAGCTCACCATGGTGCCGTCCTTCGTGCATCAGCTCGACGTCGAGATCGACACGCCGCATTGGGGCAGGATCAAGGCCGATCTCTGCTATGGCGGCATATTCTACGCGCTTGTCGATGTCGGCCAGATCAATCTCAAGATCGAGAAGGCCAATGCCGCCGGTCTGGTCCAGGCCGGCATGATCCTGAAAGAACTGATCAACCGCGATATCAAGGTCGTCCATCCGGAGATCCCGGCGATCTCGGGCATCGCCTATGTGATGTTTCGCGATACCGAGGCCGACGGCACGGTGCGCACCTGCACCACCATGTGGCCGGGCCGGGCCGACCGCTCGCCCTGCGGCACCGGCAATTCCGCCAATCTCGCCGCGCTTCATGCCCGCGGCAGGGCCAAGGTCGGCGACGTCTTCACCTCGAAATCGATCATCGGCTCGCAGTTCGAGGTCGGGCTGCAGGCGGTGACCGAGGTCGCCGGCCGCCCCGCCGTCATCCCCACCATCACCGGCCGCGGCTTCACCTTCGGCATGACCCAGGTCGCCCTCGACCCCTTCGACCCGCATCCCGCAGGCTTTGCGCTGACGGATGTCTGGGGGCCGTCGGCGGGGGAGATTTGAGCGTACAGGCTGTGGTAAGCCTTGCCGGTCAAGACAGCGTTTGGTTGCAGGGGGGGAAACAGGATGAACGAAGATATCGAGACCGTAACCCTCTGGCGCCCGGTCGGACCTGAGGAATTGATGCTGATCCGCGAGCGCGACATGCGCGGGTTTCCGCCACGCCTGCCAGATCAGCCGATCTTTTATCCGGTGCTGTCCGAAGATTATGCAGTCAAGATCGCACGCGACTGGAATGTGCCGAGGAGCGGGTCAGGTTTCGTGACGGAATTTCGGGTGAGAAAGGACTATCTTGACCGGCATGCTGTTCAGGAGGCGGGCGGTCGCGCGCATCTCGAATATTGGATACCGGCGGAAGAGATGGATCAATTCAACGCGGCGATCGTCGGGAAGATCGTCGTTACGAGAACGTTCCCTTAGCTTGACTGAAAGTTACCAAGCAGAAAGACGCTCCGGCCGCGGCAATTTCGCTGGGCTCAGGATCATATGTCGAAATTGATGGAGAGAGCTGAATGGAACGCCTCGGACGCGCCGCGCCGCTGCCAGAAGACATGCAGGGCCGCTGGAGGGATGTGGAAGAGCATAGCGCGGAACTGATCGTCCAGGGCGGCGAAATCATCTGCTTTGGGCAGTTGGTAGTCTATGATTACAAGGTGATTGAATCAGAAGACGGTGCTCTGACGGTAACGCTCAACATCGACAATGAGGCCGAGGAGGACAGCTTCCAGCGCGCGAACATCACTGGATTGGTGATCACCCCCGAAGGCGACTTTTGTGCTTACAATGTCAAGTTCTCGTGTCAGTTCGAGCGGGTGGAAGTCTGACAACTGTGCGCAGGCCCGCCTCGTCCTTCGAGGCCCCTGCGGGGCACCTCAGGATGAGGCTCTCTCGAATGTCGGGCTTGCCGCTTGGGAGGTCATCGGGGTTCCAACGACGACGACCGAGACGGGGTAAAACCGCGGCACCCAACGTCCCTCATCCTGAAGGTGCGCAAGCCGAAGGCTGAAGCCTCGAAGGACACGCCGCTACGCTGCTCCTTGCTGCGTCAGTGTAAAGGATTCTTGAACGCAGGCGTTCCGGGCGGATCGTCCCGTCAGCAGCGTTGCAAAATCCTGGTGCCGATTGTGCGGAAGCGGTTTTCGAGTGGCATCCCTGTTCTAAAAACGCGTCGCATCACATCTTCGGTTCATATCCCGCCAAGGCAAGCAAGTTTCCACCCCTCTTGTCAAAGCGGCCCATGATCCAGCCGTGGCAAAACAAGACGGGCGAAAAGATCGGCCTCGGTGGTGTGCGGATACCCCGAGAGAATGAAAGCTTCGATCCCTTCCGCGCGATATGCCTGCAATTTTGCCAGAACCTGGTCGGGATCGCCGACAATCGCAGCACCGCAGCCGGAGCGGGCGCGGCCGATACCTGTCCAGAGGTTGTCCTCGACATAACCTTCACTGCCGGCCTGATCGCGCAACTCGGTTTGGCGCCTGACGCCGACGGACTGGCTGTCGAGTGATTTCGCCCGGATGGCTGCACCCGTGGCGTCATCGAGTTTCGACAGCAGCCGGTCGGCGGCAAGTCGTGCCTCAGATTCGGTTTCGCGAACGACGACATGCACGCGGTAACCGAAGCGCAGCGCCCGGCCACGCTTCTGTGCCCGGCTGCGAAGATCGGCGATCGTCTCGCGGACGGCTTCCATCCGGTCCGGCCACATCAGATAGACGTCGGCACCTTCCGCTGCTGCTTGCCGGGCATCCTCGGATAGGCCGCCGAAATAGAATTGCGGGCAGCGTCCCGACAGCGGAGCGATCCGCGGCGGATCGACCTTCAGCTTCCAGAAGGTGCCGTCGTGATCAAGCGGCTTTCCGTCAAGCAGCGTGCGCAGGATCGACATGGCTTCGATGGTGCGGGCATAGCGCGGGCCGCTCGCAAGGGTTTCTCCCGGCATCTCGCTGGAGATGATGTTGACCGAGAGGCGGCCATGGGCGATGCGGTCGATGGTGGCGATCTGGCGGGCCAGCTGCGCCGGCCAGTTTTCACCAATGCGAACTGCCATCAGGAGTTTGATCCGGCGGGTCAGCGTCGCCATCGCCGAGGCAAACGCCGTCGTGTCGATGCCCAGCGCGTAGCCGGACGGAAGCAGAATATTGTCGAAGCCGCCGCTTTCGGCCTGCAGGACGATATCGCGGCAATGTTCGAAGCTCGATAGGAGCCGTGGATCGGGACAGCCGAGGAATTCATAATCGTCGTCGCACAGGGCGGAAAACCAGCTGACTTCGCAGGCGGTGGTCATGTTGTGGGTTTCTCCGGTCTCGTCGGCGCGATCGCGCACGGCATTTCACTATCGGCCCGGCTCTGGCGCAAGTGTCTCTGGTAGCAGCCGTTGCCTGTGGAAGGAAGGAGCGGCACTTTTGTCCTTTCCCTGTTTGGTAGATCAATTTTCGAAGCGGCGTGCCGTGTGCGGCAGTTTGTCTTCGATCAGCTGCTTTGCCGATGAAGCAGCGTGAAACGGGTATC
Source organism: Rhizobium sp. RSm-3 (assembly GCF_001854685.1). Taxonomy (NCBI): domain Bacteria; kingdom Pseudomonadati; phylum Pseudomonadota; class Alphaproteobacteria; order Hyphomicrobiales; family Rhizobiaceae; genus Rhizobium; species Rhizobium sp. RSm-3. The sequence continues at coordinate 476,429 of NZ_MAWZ01000001.1, forward strand.
GATGACCGTCGGCTTTCTTTCGCCGCTGTCGGCTATGCGCTCAAGGATCAGGCGCGCAGCCTCGGTGCCGATCAGATCTCCCGGCGGGCGGATGGTGGTGAGCGAAGGATTCGAGGCGGCGCTGAAGCTGAGATCGCCGAAGCCGATCACCGAAAGCTGTCCGGGAATGTCGATTCCGAGCCGCTGGCATTCAAAAATTACGCCGAGTGCCACGTGATCGTTGGAGCAGGCAATGCCATCCACCTGTGGAAATTTCCGCATGGTTTCGCCAAGCAGCATGGCGCCGACTTCGGCGCTCGACGGTGCCGGATGCTGGATGATATCGACGGTAGCACCCGAGGTTTTGCGAGCTTCCTCTACAAATCCCTCGGCGCGGTGCGTCGCTCTTTTGTCTTCTTGCAGACGGGCGCCAAGAAAGACGAGGTTGCGGCGATTTCGTTGGATCAGGTGCGCGGCCATCGAGCGGCCGACCTGTTCGTGGTGGAAACCGACCGCCATCTCGATAGGCTCGGAGCCGAGCTCCCAGATTTCGACCACCGGCACATTGCTTTCGCGCAGCAGCTTCCTAGTCGCATTGCTGTGGCTCAGCCCCGTCAGCACGATTGCCGCCGGCGCCCAGGATAAGGCCATGCGCACGAGGTTTTCCTCCTCGCGCTCGCTGTATTCGGTGTGGCCGAGCAGCACCTGCAGCCGCTCCTTGCCCAGTTCGGCCTGCATGGTTGCAACCGTTTCGGCAAAAAAGGCATTGCGTACCGATGGCACGATGATGCTGACGGCGCGCGAAGAGGCGGCGGCGAGCCCCCCGGCCATCAGGTTCGGGACATAATTGAGAGCCTCGATGGATTGTGCGATCGCCTCGCTGGCCGACGCCGATACGGCGTCCGGCTTGCGCAGATAAAGCGAGACGGTCGAAGGCGAGACCTCGGCCCGTGCCGCGACATCCATCATCGTCACCCGCTGCATCTTGCGGCGTTTTCGGGTCGGCTTCGCGGAGCGTCGAGTGTCCACCATTTATTCCGTCAATATAATAGCGCTATTATTTAAACGCATAATAACCCATAGGCCGCCATTGAACAATTCCCATTGACGGGAAATACGCCATTTGCCTGATAAAACTCGATAAGTCGGCAAATTCGTGATGCCGGGCTTGGTTTGCCTTCATTCGCCCGCGGCGATTCTCAATAGACGGGCTTGCAAAAAGAAAATCGTAGCGCTATTATTGCAGCGAGACGTAAGGATGGGCATGGGATGAAGTTCCGTCTCCGGGAGGTTTGAATGGCGGGAGTGAGCCTGCGGGCGCTGGACAAGAGTTATGGTGCCCTTCGGATCGTCAAGGGCATCGATCTGGAGATCGCCGACGGTGAGTTCGTGGTCTTCGTTGGTCCTTCAGGCTGCGGCAAATCGACGACCCTGCGCATGGTTGCCGGGCTGGAGGCGATCACCGGCGGCGAGGTCAGGATCGGTGACCGTGTCGTCAACCGGCTGGCGCCGCGTGAACGGGATATCGCCATGGTCTTTCAGGACTATGCGCTCTATCCGCACAAGACGGTTCGGGAGAATATGGGCTTCAGCCTGAAGGTGCGGGGCATCAACGCCGGAGAAGCGGCGGTGCGGGTGGACGAGGCCGCCAACATGCTCGGCATATCCCATCTGCTCGATCGCCGGCCCGGCCAGTTGTCCGGCGGCCAGCGCCAGCGCGTCGCCATGGGCCGCGCTATCGTGCGCCGTCCGCAGGTGTTCCTCTTCGATGAGCCGCTGTCCAATCTGGACGCGAAATTGCGCGGTCAGGTCCGCACCGAAATCAAGAAACTGCATCAGGCGATCGGCACGACGATCATCTACGTCACCCATGACCAGGTCGAGGCGATGACGCTGGCTGACCGGATCGTCATCCTGCGCGGCGGCGAAATCGAGCAGGTCGGATCGCCGGACGAGGTCTACAATCGCCCGGCCAGCGTCTTCGTCGGCGGCTTTGTCGGGTCGCCGGCGATGAATTTTGCCAAGGCAAAGGCCGATGGCGGCCATCTGGTATTTGCCAATGGGGACCGCCTGCCGCTGTCGGCGATCCAGGTCCCCGCGGTCGATGGCCGCGAATTCGTCGTCGGGATACGTCCGGAGCATTTTGCGGCGAACGCATCAGACGTTGCCCTGACCTGTCACGTTCAGGTCGTCGAGCCGCTCGGCTCCGATACGCTTGTCCATTTCGCCGTCGGCAGCGAGACCCTGACGGCCCGGATGCCGCCGGAGACGCGGGTCAAGGCCGGCGAAACGCTGAAGATCGGGGTGGACCCCGCGAAAATTCATCTTTTTGACGCCGCAACGGAACGCGCCGTCCATTGACGACCCTGCGCGGGGAGGATGCCAGCATCGCGCGACCAAACATCAAACGGGAGGAAATCATGACGTTTTCGAAATTAACCGGTGCATTGCTCTGCGGCGCGATGCTGGCCTTCGCGATGCCGGCTTCGGCCGAGACGGCGCTGAACATCTACATCTCCAGCCAGCACCAGCCGGACGTCTGGCGCAAGGCGCTCGACAAATATGAAGCCGCCAATCCGGATGTGAAGGTCAAGATCGAGACCGGCGGCAATACGTCCGAAGCTCAGGCGCAGTATCTCAACACCGTGATGTCGGCCAAGGACACCTCTCTCGACGTTCTGATCCTCGACGTCATCCGCCCGGCGCAGTTTGCGGCTGCCGGCTGGACCAGCGATTTCGCCGGCAAGGACATGTCCTCCTATCTGCCGGCCTATGCGGGCGCCAACACGGTCGATGGCAAGGTGATCGCGCTGCCCGCCTTCGCGGATTCGCAGTTCCTCTACTATCGCAAGGACCTTCTGGAAAAATACGGTATCGCGCCGCCCAAGACCTGGGACGAGCTGAAAGTTGCCGCCAAGAAGATCGCCGAAGGCGAAGGCAACGCCGATCTCCAGGGCCTGTCCTTCCAGGGCAAGGCGATCGAAGGCGCCGTTTGCACCTTCCTGCTGCCCTATTGGAGCCAGGGCAAGATGCTGACAGACAACGGTCGCCTGACCTTCGATCGCGACGCGGCGATCAAATCGCTCAGTCTCTGGAAAGCTTTTGCCGATGAGGGCATTGCCAAGAAGAACATCGCCGAAGTCGGCACCGACGACACGCGGAAGGAATTCCAGGCTGGCAATGTTATCTTCGCCGTCAACTGGTCCTATGCCTGGGCCCAGGCTCAGGGCAAGGATTCCGCCGTTGCCGGCAAGGTCGGCGTTGCCCGTCTGCCGGCCATGACCGGCGGCGAGCAGGCAACCTGCCTCGGTGGCTGGGAATGGGGCGTTTCCGCCTATTCGCAGCATCAGGACGAAGCAAAGAAGCTGGTCGAGTACCTGTCATCCGAGGATGTTTCGAAGTTCATGGCAATCAACGGCTCGCTGCTGCCGACCTATGCCGGTCTTTATCAGGACGCCGAGGTGACGAAGAGCGCGCCGTGGTTTGCCGATGCGCTGCAGGTGGTTGAGACCGCCAAGCCGCGCCCGGTGACGCCGCGCTACAACGAAGTGAGTGAAGTCATCCGCACCACGGTCAACGCCGTTCTTGCCGGCGTGACGACGCCGGAAGACGGTGCCGATCAGATCGGCGCACGCTTGAAACGCATTCTGCGGTGAGGAGCCCTTAGCTCCTTGCGCATTCCCCTCCCTCTCCTCCGGGGAGGGGAGATCTTCTCAAGAGGCGGACGAGCAGCGTCCGGTTGCGGGCGAGGCATCGACCTTGCCCTCCAAGCCTCTCAACGTTTCGGAACGAGACCATGGCGACGACAACCACACTTAAGGCGACGGATACGCGCGAGCATCAGCCGGCGGTCTGGACTCGTTGGCTCGATCTCAGCGACCGTGCTCTTGCCGTTTTGCTCCTCGCACCGGCCGGTCTTCTTCTGGCATTGATCATCGTCTATCCGGTCTGTCGGCTGATCTATACGAGCTTCTTCAACCTATCGCTCACCTCAGGCCTGCCGGCGGAATTCGCCGGGCTGGATAACTACCGCCTGATGATCGACGATCCGGTCTTCTGGGAGACCACCTGGAATACGATCCTGATCACTCTGATCACCGTGCCGGGCGCACTTTTGGTCGGGCTTTCACTCGCGTTGCTCGCCAACCTCCCCTTCCGGACGCAGTGGCCCGTGCGGTTGTCGCTGCTTATTCCCTGGGCCTTGCCGCTTTCCTTTGCCGGATTGATCTTTGCGTGGTTTTTCCACTCGGAATATGGCGTCGTCAACGATGTGCTGAACCGCCTCGGCTTCGAGGGGATCATCTGGTTCAACTCGCCGAACTGGGCCTTCGCCGCCATCTGTCTGACGATCGTCTGGAAGACATCGTCCTTCATGGCGCTGATCATTCTGGCCGGTCTGCAGACCATTCCGCGCTCGCTTTACGAGGCGGCGGACGTGGATGGCGCCGGACGGCTGCGCCAGTTCTTCGAAATCACCCTGCCGCTGCTGAAGCCTTCGATCGTCGTGGCGCTGATCTTCCGCACCATCACCGCGCTGCAGACCTTCGACATCCCCTACATGATGACGGGCGGCGGGCCGGGCACATCCACCGCGACGCTTGCCATGTACATCCACCAGAACACCGTGTCCTTCCTCGATCTCGGCTATGGATCGGCGCTGGCCGTCGTGATGTTCGCGCTGTCGATGTGCGTGACGGCCGTCTATCTCCGCATGATCCGGACCAAGGAGTAGCATCCATGAGCACGACAACAGCCGCCGGTTCGGCGTCCTTCCTGTCCGGCAAGCCGCTGCGTTTCATCGCTGCCGGCATCCTTCTGGTGAACGGCATGTTCCCGGCGCTCTGGATCCTGTTTACGTCGCTGAAGACCGAAACCGAGCTGACGGCAAAGCCCATTACCTGGATCCCGCATGCGCCCACCGTTCAGAACTATGTGCAGGCCTTCTCCGACCAGCCGCTGCACATCTTCCTGTTCAACAGCTTCATGGTGGCGCTGCTTTCGACCGCGCTGACGCTGTTCGTCGCGGTGCTGGCGGCCTATGCGCTCGCCCGGCTCAATCTGACCTATCGCGGGCTGATCCTGTCGCTGATCATCGCCGTCTCGACATTCCCGCTGGTGACGCTGCTGGTGCCGTTGTTCGAAATCATGCGGGCGCTCAATCTCCTCAACAGCTGGACGGCGCTGATCCTGCCCTACACGGTGCTGAGCCTGCCCGTCTGCACGCTGATGCTGGTCTCCTTCTTCGAAGGCATTCCCCGCGATCTGGAAAATGCCGCGATGATCGATGGCTGCACCCGCATGGGTGCGTTGTTCAAGGTCGTGGTGCCGCTCTGCGCGCCCGGTGTCTTCACAGCCGGCATCCTCGCCTTCGTCAATGCCTGGGATGAATTCCTGCTGGCGCTGTCGTTCAACTCCAACCCGTCCTTGCGCACGCTGCCGGTCGGCATCCAGCTTTACCAGGGCGAGTTCGCCTTTCCCTGGCCGGTGATCTCGGCAGCGCTGGTCGCCGGCATCGTGCCGGTCGCCATTCTCATCGTCATCTTCCAGGAGCGCGTCGTCTCCGGCCTGACGGCGGGGGGCATCAAGGGATGAGCGACGTGAAGAAGAGACGCGATCTCTCGGAACTGCGCAGCCAGCGCTGGTTCGCCTCGGACGATATGCGCGGTTTTGCCCATCGGCAGCGCACGCAGCAGATGGGCATGCGCCGCGACGAGTTCATGGGCCGGCCGGTGATCGGCATCATCAACACCTGGAGCGAGATGAGTCCCTGCCATGCGCATTTGCGCGATCGCGCTGAGGCGGTGAAGCGCGGCGTCTGGCAGGCGGGCGGCTATCCGGTCGAAATGCCGGCGCTCTCCGTCGGAGAGGTCATGGTCAAGCCGACCACCATGCTCTACCGCAATTTTCTCGCCATGGAATGCGAGGAACTGCTGCGCTCGCATCCGGTCGATGGGGCCGTGCTGCTCGGCGGCTGCGACAAGTCCACACCGGCCCTTCTTATGGGCGCGATTTCGATGGATATTCCGGTGATCTACTGCCCGGCCGGCCCGATGTCGAACGGGCAATGGCGTGGCATGAAGACGGGCGCCGGCACGCATACCAAGAAATATTGGGACGAACTGCGCGCCGGCAATATCACGCAGTCGGATTGGGTCGACCTCGAAAGCCGTATGACGCGCTCGGCCGGCACCTGCAACACCATCGGCACCGCCTCGACGATGACATCGATCGTCGACGCCATGGGGCTGACGCTGCCGGGCGCCTCTTCCATCCCCGCCACCGATTCCGGTCATCCACGCATGGCGTCGGCCTGTGGTGTCCGGATCGTCGAGATGGTCTGGGAAGATCTGAAACCCTCCGATATCCTGGATAGGGCGAGCTTTCTCAACGGCCTGGTTGCCTATATGGCGCTTGGCGGCTCCACCAATGCGGCCGTCCATCTGGTCGCCATGGCGCGCCGCGCCGGTGTCGATCTATCGCTCGATGACATGGCGGCGATGGCCGGCAAGGTGCCGGTGGCGGTCAACGTCTTTCCATCGGGCGAATACTTGATGGAGGATTTCTATTTCGCCGGCGGTCTTCTGGCGCTTCTCAACAAGTTTTCGCATCACCTCGATCTGACGCGACCGACGGTCAACGGCCAAACGCTCGGCGACAATCTTGCCGGGGCGGACTGTTGGAACGACGACGTCATCCGCGGCGAGGACAATCCGGTGGTGCCGCTATCGCGCGGAAAAACGCTGGAAGTTCTGCGCGGCAATCTTGCCCCGAACGGCGCCGTCATGAAGTCTTCCGCGGCCAGCCCGAAATTTCTGAAGCATGTCGGCCCGGCCATCGTCTTCGACAATCCGGGCGTCATGAACATGACGCTCGACGATCCCGATCTCGATATCACCGAGGATACGGTGATCGTGCTGCGCAATGCCGGCCCGGTGGGCGCACCGGGCATGCCGGAATGGGGCAATCTGCCGATCCCCAAGAAGCTTTTGAAGCAGGGTGTGCGCGACATGGTGCGCATCTGCGACGGCCGGATGAGTGGTACGCATTACGGCACCTGCATCCTGCACGTCTCTCCCGAGGCCGCCGTCGGCGGACCGCTGGCGCTCCTGAAGACCGGCGACCTCGTCGAACTCGACGTTACCGCCGGGACCGTCAACATGCGGGTCGACGAGGCGGAAATCATCCGCCGCCGCGCGGCGTGGAGACCAGCCCCGCCGACCTACCAGCGGTCCTTTGCAGCACTATACCAGCAGCATGTCAGCCAGGCCGATCAGGGCTGTGATTTCGATTTCTTAAGCGGAACGGCCGTGGTGCCCGATCCGGCGATCTATTGAGGAGACGATGATGAGCCTGACCAATCATTTCAAGGCATGGCTTGCCGAGAAGGACCGGGCAGCGCCGCTCGGCACCTGGTTGATGGCCGCAGCTCCCGCAACGGCCGAGGCGCTCGGCTATACCGGCTTCGATTTCCTCGTCGTTGATATGGAGCATGTGCCGGTCGAGGTTTCGGACGTGGCGGGCATCCTGCGCGCCATCGGCTGCACGCCGGCCGAGGCCGTGGTGCGCCTTGCCTGGAACGACCAGGTGCTGGTCAAGCGCGTGCTCGATGCTGGCGCACGCACGATCATGCTGCCCTTCGTGCAGACAGCCGAAGAGGCCCGCGCGGCGGCGTCCTACACCCGCTATCCGCCGCAGGGCATTCGCGGCGTCGCCGCCGTTCATCGCGGCTCGAAATTCGGCACGATCCCGGACTATCTGAAGCGGGCGAATGGCGAAGTCTGCACCATCGTACAGCTCGAAACTCCGGAAGCGATCGAGCGGCTGCCGCAGATCTCCGCCGTCGATGGGATCGACGCGCTGTTCGTTGGTCCGGGCGATCTTTCGGCCGCCATGGGCCATATCGGCAATATCGCCCATCCAGAGGTCCAGGCGCTGATCGAGAAGGCGGCCAAGGACGCGCATGCCGCCGGCAAACCGGTCGGCATCGTCGGTCCCAATCCCGATATGGTGAAGCGCTTCCTCGGCTACGGCTACGACTTTGCGGCTATTGCGTCCGACGTCGCGATGATGACCGGCCGCGCCAATGACTGGCTCGGCGTCCTGAAGGGTCAGGCGGCTCCTGTCGCGGCACCAGCCGCTGCCTATTGAGGATAATTTCGTGCGCGCCGGCTTTGACCTTGTTCTCGATGCAAAAACGTCGCTCGGCGAATGCCCTTTGTGGTCGGTTGCCGAGCAGGTGCTCTATTTCGTCGATATCAAGCGCTGCCGCATCCATCGTTTCGACCCGCAGGCGCACAGTTTGACGACGTTTGATCTCTCGGAAGAAATTGGCTGCATCGGCCTCTCTGCAGGGGGCGGTTTCGTAGCGGGATTGCGGTCGGGGATCTGGCTGATCGATGCGGACGGCAAGCCGGTTCGAAAGCTCGCCGACAATCCGGAGGACCAGAGGATCAGCCGCTTCAATGACGGCATGGTCGATCCGATGGGCCGGTTCGTTGCCGGAACGGTGGATGAAAGCCGCGAAAAACGCATTGCTGGACTTTACCGGTATGACCGTAACGGATTGGCGCGACTGGCCGATGGTCTTCTGACCTCGAACGGCGTCGCTTTCTCACCGGACGGACGCCGGCTTTATCACGCCGATACGCTGCGCTACACGCTCTACGCCTATGATTACGCGCCGGAAACCGGCATCGCATCCAACCGGCGGGTCTTTGCCCGGTTCGGCAGCGAAACGGACAAGGGCCGCCCGGATGGCGGCGCTGTCGACCTCGAAGGTTGCTACTGGACGGCCCTGTTCGAGGGCGGCCGGGTGCAGCGCTACAGGCCGGACGGCGCGCTGCTGGCCGAATATCCTGTTCCCGTCAGATGCCCGACAATGGTCAGCTTCGGCGGTGCGGACATGCGTACGCTCTTTTGCACCAGCGCCAGCGTCGGCCGCTCCGAGGCAGAGCTTGATGCATTCCCGCTGTCCGGCGGTCTCTTTGCCATGCGCGCCGATGTCGCCGGGCTGCAAAAACCTCTCTTCAATCCGGAAGTCTGATCCATGCCATCGACCTATGACAGCGTTCGTTATGCATCTCTTGAGGGCCGCGCCGTGCTGATCACCGGCGGCGCGTCGGGGATCGGCGCGGAAATGGTCAGGGCTTTTGCGGCGCAGGGCGCAAATGTCTCCTTCATCGATATCGACGCGGTCGAAGGGGCAAAGCTTGCCGCCGAAACAGGTGCTGCCTTTTCCGCATGCGATATCACCGACATTGCGGCGTTGCGGGTTGCCATCGCCGAGATCGAGCAGGCGTGCGGCGGCATCGATACCCTCGTCAACAATGCGGGCAAGGACGATCGTCACGCGATGAGCGATGTCGAGCCGGACGGCTGGCGCAGGGCGCTGTCGCTCAATCTCGATCACCAGTTCTTCGCCACCCAGGCCGTCAGCTCGCGCATGGCGGAAAAGGGGACGGGATCGATCATCATGCTCGGTTCGATTTCCTGGATGCGCGGGCGTCCGGGCATGGTCGGTTATACGACCGCGAAGGCCGCGATAAACGGCATGACAAAGACGCTTGCCCGCGAACTCGGCCCTTCCGGAATCCGGGTCAACTGCATCGTGCCCGGCGCTGTTGTCACCGAGCGACAGCTGAAGTTGTGGACCTCGCCGGAGCAGAACCAGCAGTTCCTCGAACTGCAAGCGCTGAAATTCAGGCTGGATGCAAGCCATGTAGCGCGCATGGCGCTCTTTCTCGGCTCCGACGAAAGCGGCGGCTGCACCGGCGCCAATTTCGTCGTCGATGCCGGCCTGACCCAGAACTGACCGAGAACCGACCAAGACGATGCAAGATCTGAAAGACATTGCGATGAAACTCGAAAAGACGGAAACCGGATTTACCGTGTCCATCAACGGCCGGACGATCCTCGATCACAGTACGAGTGCGCCCTGCATCTTCGCCGGTATCGGCGAGGAGCGCATGGATATGTATCGCGGCAACTTCGAGATCGAGGACTATGTCATTGAGCGCGGCCGACTGGCGCATGCCGAGATCGACGGAAACCGGGTCGCCCTGTCGGAACGGTCGGGCCAGAAGCCACGGCTGGTGTTGACGATCGAGAACGGGGCGATCGAATTTGAAGCGCCCGATCCCCTCGTCAACCGGCTCTGGATCCGAATTCCCGCCGATCACGATGAGCATGTCTGGGGCGGGGGCGAGCAGATGTCGTATTTCGATATGCGCGGCCGCCGCTTTCCGCTCTGGACGTCCGAGCCCGGCGTCGGCCGCGACCAAACCAGCGAGATCACGTTCAAATCGAACGTCAAGGACAGGGCCGGCGGTGACTATTTCAACACCAACTATCCGCAGCCGACTTATGTTTCTTCGGCTCTTTACGCATGCCATGTGGAGACGTCGGCCTATTCCGTCTTCGATTTCCGCCGCAAGGCCTTTCACGAGATCGAGGTCTGGGCGATCCCGGAGCGGATCGAGTTCTTCGCCGCTCCGACGTTCGTCGAACTGGTCGAGGTGCTGTCGGACCGCTTCGGCCGCCAGCCGCCGCTTCCCGACTGGGTATATAACGGCGCGATTATCGGCCTGAAGGATGGGGAGAATTCCTTCCGGCGCCTTCAGTCGATGCGCGACGCGGGTGTCGAGGTGTCGGCTCTGTGGTGCGAGGACTGGGTCGGCCTGCGTCAGACTTCTTTCGGCGCGCGTCTTTTCTGGGATTGGCAGGCCAACGAGGACCGTTATCCGGGCCTGCGCCGGAAGATCGCCGAACTCAACGATCACGGCATCCGCTTCCTGGGCTACGTTAACCCCTATCTGTGTGTCGATGGCCCCTTGTTCGAGATCGCCGAGAAAGCCGGCTACTTTGCAACGGATGCGGCCGGGGGGACCGCACTCGTTGATTTCGGCGAGTTCGATTGCGGCGTCGTGGATTTCACCAATCCGGCCGCGGCGGAATGGTTTGCCGAGGACATCATCGGCAAGAAGATGCTCGACTACGGTCTTTCCGGCTGGATGGCCGATTTTGGCGAATATCTGCCAATCGACGTCCATCTTTCCAACGGCATCGACGCCAAGCTGATGCACAATCAGTGGCCGACGCTCTGGGCCGAGGTCAACGCCAAGGCCGTTGCCAGCCGCAGCCAGACCGGCGAGGCGCTGTTCTTCATGCGCGCCGGCTTCACCGGCGTTCAGAAACATTGCCCGTTATTGTGGGGCGGCGACCAGTCGGTCGATTTCTCCCGTCACGACGGGCTGGTCACGGTTATCTGTGCGGCACTGTCTTCCGGCTTGCTCGGCAACGCCTATCACCACTCCGATATCGGCGGTTACACCAGTCTCTTCGGCAATGTCCGCACGCCGGAGCTTTTGATGCGCTGGGCTGAGATGGCGGCATTCACGCCCGTCATGCGCAGCCACGAGGGAAATCGTCCGCGCGAGAACGTCCAGCTAGATCAGGATCCGCAGGTATTGTCGCATTTCGCCCGGATGACAAGGATCTACAAGCATCTCGCTCCCTATCTGAAACGCCTGTCCGATGAGGCGGTTGCGCGGGGGTTGCCGGTGCAGCGGCCGCTCTTCCTGCATTACCAGGACGATCGCCAGACATACGCGATCCAGGACAGCTATCTCTACGGCCCTGACATGCTGGTCGCGCCGATCTGGGAGGCGGCGCAGGCGGATCGTCTCGTCTACCTGCCGCAGGGCGAGCGGTGGATTCACGCCTGGACCGGCGAAACCTTTGCCGGCGGCGAAAAGGTGCAAGTTGCCGCGCCGCTGGGGCAGCCGCCCGTTTTCTATCGCGCCGGTTGCGCCGATGAAGCGCTGTTTTCCGGTCTTCGGGGCCTGTGACGGTGAGCGTCGCCGGTCTTGCGGGGCTTCTGGTGCTGGCGGGCGTCGCCGCCTACATGCAGACCCTGACCGGTTTTGCCCTCGGCCTGATCATGATGGGCGGCATCGGGCTTTCCGGGCTGATGCCGCTGCCGGAGGCCGCCGTACTCGTCGGCTGCATGGTGCTCGTCAATGCGGCGCAGGTCCTGGCACGCGGCTGGCGCGATATCGCCTGGGCGGAATTCTGGCCGGTCGTCATCTCCAGCCTTGCGGCTCTTGCTGCCGGATACTGGCTGCTGGGCTTGATGGTTTCGACGTCCATCGATTGGCTGAAGCTTGTGCTCGGTATCGTCATCATTGCCTCCAGCCTGCAGCTCGCGCTGAAGCCGCAGCCGCTGGCGGTGCGGTCATCGACGGTTTCCTTTGCGCTTTTCGGGGCGGTTGCCGGCCTGATGGGCGGCTTGTTTTCCACCGCCGGTCCGCCGCTGGTCTATCATCTCTACCGGCAGCCGCTGCCGGCCGTCAGCATCCGCGAAACGCTGGTGGCGGTCTTTGCCGTCAATGCGGTCATTCGGCTGTCCATGGTCGCGGTTGCCGGCGAGGTGCCGCACAGCGGCTTCTGGTGGGGGCTGCTCTGCATTCCGGTCGTAATGATCATGACCTCGGTTGCCAAAAGGTGGCCGCCGCCCCTGTCCGCTCTGTCCATCCGCCGCATGGCCTTCGGCCTGCTTCTCTTGTCCGGCCTGTCGCTGGCCGTTCCCGCCCTTTTGAAGATCATAGGAGATCATGCATCATGACCGAGCGTCGCACGCTTGCCCTCAGGGACCCCGCGCTTCTCATAGACAAGGCTTTCGTCGACGGCGCGTGGATCGCCGCGCCTGACGGCAAGTCGATTGCGGTCACGGACCCCTTCGACGGGGCGCTGATTGCCAATGTGCCGGATCTCGGCCAGGCGGTTGTCGCCGAAGCGATCGATGCCGCAGCGGCCGCCCAGAAGCTCTGGGCAAGGCGCACGGCCAAGGAACGAGCGCAGGTGCTCAAGCGCTGGTACGATCTCATCATCGAAAACGCCGACGATCTGGCGCTGATCCTGACGACCGAGCAAGGCAAGCCGCTGGCGGAGGCGAGGGGTGAGGTCGTCTCCAATGCCGCCTATCTCGAATGGTTCGCGGAGGAGGCAAAGCGCATCGACGGCGATATCATTCCCGGTCCCAATGCCGGCCAGCGCATCATGGTCCTGAAGCAACCGGTGGGCGTCTGCGCGGCGATTACGCCGTGGAATTTTCCGAACGGCATGATCACCCGCAAGGCAGGCCCGGCCCTTGCCGCCGGCTGCAGCATGATCCTGAAGCCCGCTTCGCAGACGCCGCTATCGGCGTTGGCGCTTGCCCTTCTGGCCGAGCGCGCCGGCGTGCCGAAGGGCGTGTTCTCGGTCGTGACCGGCGCGGCCAAGCCAATCGGTCTTGAGTTCTGCCACAATCCGAAGATTGCCAAGATCACCTTTACCGGCTCGACCGGCGTCGGCCGCTGGCTGATGAAGGAGGCAGCCGACGGCATCAAGCGCTTGTCGCTGGAACTGGGGGGCAACGCGCCCTTCATCGTATTCGACGACGCCGATCTGGATGCCGCCGTCGAAGGCGCGATGATTTCCAAGTTCCGCAACGCCGGTCAGACCTGCGTCTGCGCCAACCGCATCTACGTGCAGGAGAGCGTCGCTACCGCGTTCACCGAACGGCTCCTGGCCAAGGTTTCGGGACTTTCGCTCGGTCGCGGTACCGAAACCGGCGTCAGCCAAGGGCCGCTGATCGACGAGAAGGCTGTGGCGAAAATGGAAGAGCATGTCGCCGATGTGGTCGCAAAAGGCGGGACCGTGCTTTCCGGCGGCAAACGAAGCGCGCTCGGGGGCACGTTCTTCGAGCCGACGGTCGTCACCGGCGTGACGCAGGCAATGAAGGTGGCGAAGGAAGAAACCTTTGCGCCGCTGGCGCCGATCATTTCGTTCAAGGACGAGGACGACGTCATCGCCATGGCCAATGATAGCGAATTCGGCCTGGCCTCCTATTTTTACGCAAAGGACATGGCCCGCATCTGGCGTGTTGCGGAAGCGCTCGAGGCTGGCATGGTCGGCGTCAACACCGGCATGATCGCCAACGAGATGGCTCCTTTTGGCGGCATCAAGCAGTCCGGCACCGGGCGCGAAGGATCGAAGTACGGAATTGAGGGCTTTCTGGAGTTGAAGTATGTAGCCCTCGGGGGGATCTGACGATCACGATCACGATCACGATCGACGATATCGCGATTCCAATCCCGGGATGTTGAAGCGGGTACTTCTCTCGTTGCAACAGAGAACGAACGCGCTTGAACGGATAAGTTCGTGTCGGCTCTGAATCAGAGCCGACATACCGCAGCCCCCGTCAACCGCGTTGCAAAATCCTGGTGCCGATTTGATCTGCGGTGATTTTCTCGATCGGCGCCGGTCTGCCGAGCAGATATCCCTGACCGATGTCGCAGCCGAGATCCTGAAGCCGCTGAAGCTGGCTTTCCTCTTCAATGCCTTCGGCCGTGATCGTCACGCCAAGTCCGGCGCCGAGAGCGATGATCGCCTTGATCACCTTGTCCTGTTTGTCGTTGGTCTCGAACGAGGCGACGAAGCTCCTGTCGATCTTGATCTTGTCGAAGCGATAGTTGGAGAGCTGCGAGAGGCTGGAATAGCCGGTTCCGAAGTCGTCGAGCGCAATCCTGACGCCGGCATTCACCAGATCGTCGAGGACAATTCGCGCCGTGACGGCGTCCTGGATGATGGCGCTTTCCGTCACCTCAAGCTCGACCCTGTGCGCGGGAAGGCCGACCTCGCCCAATATTCTGAGAATTCTGAGGCCCAGCAACCGGTCGCTCAGCTGGATCGGAGAAAGATTGAAGGAGAGGACAAGCTCGCTTGGCCAGGAAAGCGCATCGGTGCAGGCGCAGCGAAGCAACTGATCCGTCAGTTCGACGATCAGGCCGGCTTCCTCCGCCACCGGAATAAATTCGCTCGGCGGGATGAATTCGCCGGAAGCCGTTTTCCAGCGGGCCAGCGCCTCGAAGCCGATAATCTTGTTCGCCCTCAGGTCGACCAGCGGTTGGTAATAGGGAACGATCTCCGCCTTCCTGATCGCTGCGCGCAGATCCCCTTCCAGTCGAACCCGTTTCGCCAGCTCGTCCTGCATCGAAGGCACGAAGGGCTTCACCAGATTGCGTCCCTGCCTTTTCGCCACATACATCGCACAGTCCGAATGCCGGATGACTTGAGCGAGGTCGTCGCCGTTCTCCGGATAGAGTGCGAAGCCGACACTGGCGCCGAGGTCGACGGCGACACCGTTGAAGGTGAAAGGTTTGCCGATCACACTGACGATGCGGTCCGCCAGAGCGGCAAGATCGGGATTTCCGGTTCGCCGCGAGAGAACGACGAACTCGTCTCCGCCAAGGCGGAAAACATGCTCACGGGGAAAGAGGGCGGAAAGCCGCTGCGCAACCGTCTTCAGCACCGCATCGCCGTGATCGTGTCCCAGCAGGTCATTGACCTTCTTGAAGCCGTCGAGATCGATGCTGAACACGGCATAGCTTTGCTGCGCCCTTTGCTCGATCATCGCCCGCGCGCATATCGAATCCAGAAATCTGCGGTTGGGCAGCTCGGTCAGCGTGTCGTGGCAGGCAATCCAGTCGACGTTCTTTTCGGCCTGCAGCCTGCGATGAACCTCGCTGGAAAGATCCCTGATCCGCAGCACGGAATAAACGAGCCCCAGAAACCCGGAGATATTAAGGGCAAGGAGCGCGTGATCCAGCGGATAGTCATGATGCCGCTCGATGAACCCATCGAGCCCCTCATGCCAATCGAAGCGCCAGGATAGGCAGAAGAGCAGCAGGAAGATCGCGAGCCAGGCCAGTATCTCCAGCTGGGGTCTGGTTGCTTGGATGCGAGGCATAGAACAGGCTCCTGTTGTGTGAAGAGCCCTCATGGCCAGCTCGCAGAACCGCATCATCCCAAGCGGTGGTCGAAGACCGCCACAAGTCATTCGGGCGGAATTGAGAGGCCGGCTGGCCGTCGTCGCTCAAGCGCGGACCGGCACATCCAAAGATATCTTGGAATGTCCAAGGTTAATGACGGGTTGCCTGGCCGACGCTGCGCGCATTTCGCTTCGCACAACGGATAGCTTTCCCGCAAATCGGATGGGCTGCAAATCTGAAGATTGCGGCACGCTAGTGCCTAAGGCCATCAGCAGAACGGCCGTGGGCTTGATCTTTCAGCCCGTTTTTACCAGCACGGCTTTCGATTCGGTTCAGAAAATTCCGCTTGACAACTTTGATGATGATTATCATTAATCATCTATGATGACGAATGTCATTAAAATATCCAGACGGCTGAAGCGGACGGCTTTCTGCTGCAACGGTCGGCGTTCGTAAGGAGGCGTAAGGGCAATGGCGATGATTGGGGTGAAGGCGCGCCCGGCATCGAGCGGCTTCGGCAAAGCTCTTAGGCGTGCCGTTCGATAATGGAGTAAACGATGAACGCGACGATAAGATACCTTCGGTCAGCTGCCTGCTACGCCGAGGCGCCAAATCTCTGGGTCAATGTTGGGGAGACAGCTTTTGTCTATCGCGACCTCGGCCCCCAAGGCGGCGTGCCGGTCATCCTTCTCAACCATTGGGGCGCGGTGCTGGACAATTTCGACCCCCGGATTGTCGATGGGCTCGCCACCAAGCATCATGTCATCGCGACCGATTACCGAGGTATCGGCGCCTCGGGCGGCGCGGCCCCTGTCACCATCGACGAGATGGCGCGCGACGCGATCGCGTTGATCCGAGCGCTTGGGTTCAAAAAAGTCGACCTGCTCGGTTTTTCTCTCGGGGGATTTGTCGCGCAGGACATCGCGCTGAAGGCGCCGGACCTTGTGCGGAAACTCATTCTGACCGGCACAGGCCCGGCCGGCGGCAAAGGGATAGAGAAGGTCGGCACCGTGTCCTGGCCGCTGATGATCAAGGGTCTGCTGACGTTGCGCGACCCAAAAACCTATCTGTTTTTCACCTCCACCGCCAATGGTCGCCGAGCGGCGAAAGCCTTTCTGGATCGCCTGAAAGAGCGCAAGGCGGGAAGGGACAAGGGCCCGACGCCAAGGGCGTTTCTGCGGCAACTCAAGGCGATCAAGGCCTGGGGGCGGCAGGCGCCTCAGGATCTCGGTCGGATCAATATCCCGGTCCTGATCGCCAATGGCGACGATGATATCATGGTCCCGACGGTCAACAGCGCCGATATGGCGCGGCGCATTCCCGGCGCGCAACTGATTATCTACAAAGATGCCGGGCATGGCGGGATTTTCCAGAACCACGCCGATTTCGTGCCGAAGGCTTTGGCCTTCCTTGGCGACTGACATCACAATAAACGTCGAATTGGAGTAAGCCTCGTGAAGGCATTTGTCGTCGATAAATACAAGAAGAAGGGCGCTCTGCGCCTGGCAAACCTGCCCGAACCGGAAGTGCAGGACAATGATGTCCTCGTGCGGGTTCAGGCCACGGCTGTGAACCTGCTGGACTCCAAGTTGCGGGACGGAGAGTTCAAACTCATTCTTCCCTATCGTACGCCTTTCGTCCTCGGACACGACGTGGCCGGAACGGTTGTCAAAACCGGATCCAGGGTCAGGCGGTTCAAGGTTGGCGATGAGGTTTATGCACGGCCACGCGATTATCGGGTCGGTGCATTCGCCGAATTCATTGCCATCGATGAAGCCGATGTGGCGCCGAAGCCGAAAAATCTCGGCATGACCGAAGCGGCGTCCATACCGCTGGTCGGGCTGACCGCGTGGCAGGCGCTGGTCGAGGTGGGCAAGGTGAAACCGGGTCAGAAGGTCTTCATTCAGGCCGGCTCCGGCGGTGTCGGGACTTTCGCCATTCAGCTTGCGAAACACCTCGGCGCGACGGTGGCGACGACGACCAGCGCCGGGAATGCCGAACTGGCGAGAAGCCTCGGGGCGGATGTGGTGATCGACTACAAGACCCAGGATTTCGAGAAGGTCTTGTCGGGCTACGATCTGGTGCTGAACAGTCAGGATCCGAAGACGCTCGAAAAATCGCTGCGCGTGCTGAAGCCGGGTGGCCGGCTCATCTCCATTTCCGGTCCGCCCGATCCCGCATTCGCCAGGGAACTCGGCCTGAACCTCTTCCTGAAACTGGTGCTGCGCCTGCTGAGCCGAGGGGTTCGCAAAAAGGCCAAGCGCCTCGGCATCGCTTATTCATTCCTGTTCATGCGGGCCGAGGGACAGCAATTGGGTGAGATTGCCCGCCTGATCGAGCAAGGCGTGATCCGACCGGTCGTCGACAAGGTGTTTCCGTTCGAGAAGACCGCCGAGGCGCTGGCCTATGTCGAGACCGGGCGTGCCAAGGGCAAGGTGGTCATCGCGGTCGCAGACTGAGGTCGAGCTGACCGGCGTGGCGTGCATTGCGAGACGAACGCCAGAAATAGATTCCAACTCTGAAAGCGAAAAATGACCAGCAAGACACTCTTTGAGCCCGCCGTACTTGGCTCTCTCACACTATCCAACCGCATCGTCATGGCGCCCTTGACGCGCAACCGAGCGGGTGCAGGCTTTGTGCCGGGCGATCTCATTGCCGAATATTATGCGCAACGGGCCTCGGCCGGCCTGATCATCTCGGAAGCGACCCAGATTTCACAGCAAGGGCAGGGCTATCAGGACACGCCCGGCATCTACACGCAGGCGCAGATCGACGGCTGGCGCAAGGTGACCGGCGCGGTGCATGCCAAGGGCGGCCATATCTTCCTGCAGCTCTGGCACGTCGGTCGGGTATCGCATGTCGACCTGCAGCCGGATGGGCAGCGGCCCGTGGCGCCCTCCGCCATCAGGGCCGAAACCAAGACCTTTGTGAACAATGCCTTCGTTGACGTGTCGGCCCCTCGGGCGCTCGAACTGCGCGAGATCTCCGGCATTGTCGAGGATTTCCGTCGCGCCGCCGCCAATGCGATTGCCGCCGGGTTCGATGGTGTCGAAGTTCACGGTGCCAACGGCTACCTGCTCGACCAGTTCGCCAGGGACGGGGCCAATAGCCGCACCGACGCCTATGGCGGCTCGATCGAAAACCGGGCACGGCTGATGCTCGAGGTAACGGCTGCGGTCATCGAGGAGGTGGGAGCGGAACGAACCGGAGTTCGGATTTCACCGGTGTCGCCGGCCAATGGAGTATCGGCAACCGATCCGCAGGCGCAGTTCAACTATATCGTCGAGGAGCTCGACGAGATGGGCATTGCCTACCTCCATGTCGTCGAAGGCGCGACGGGCGGGCCGCGCGATGTTGCACCCTTCGATTACCAGGCGCTTCGCCACCGGTTCAGGAACACGTATATCGCCAATAACGGCTATGATCTGGAACTTGCGACGGCAAGGCTGGAGCAGGGGCTGGCGGATCTGTTCGCTTTCGGCAGGCCGTTCATCGCCAATCCGGATTTCGTCGAACGCCTGAAAGTCGGTGCAGCGCTGGCCAATCTCGATATGGCGACGCTCTATGGCGGGGGCGCGGCGGGCTATACGGATTATCCTGAAATGGCCGCGCCGGTCGGCGCCTGACGGCATGGGGCTGCCTATATGGCGGCCCCATTATTCCGCGTTCGATTTTCGATGGCGTCGCGGCAATCCGCCCGGCAGGCGTCGAGCAGTTCGTCCGCCAGCGGGGAGTCGTCCGGGCAGGCCCTCGACAGCACGATTGCTCCGACGGCCTGAGCGAGGATGGTGATGGCTTGCGCGCGGCCCCCGGTGTCGGAAGCGTGGTGTCGTGCAATGCCGCCCTCGATCGCGCGCACCAGCCTATCTATTCCTGCAGCAAAAACGGCCTTCGTTTCCTCGGGCTGTCGAGCGGCGTCGCAGCTCAACGCTGCCGCGGTGCACCCCTGGCCGCGCCCATCCCGGTGCTCGCGCGCGAGATAAAGTTCCATGACGTCGAGGACGTCATGACCGGCATAGCGCCTCAAGGTCTCGCTCAAACCATTCTCGGTCGACTCCGCGATCAACTCCTCCTTGGAGCGGAAGTGATTGTAGAAGCCGCCATGGGTCAGCCCCGCGCGCTCCATCAACTCCGCCACGCCGACGCCATCGAACCCGCGCTCCCGAAACAGCTCTGACGCGGTGGCGATAATACGTTCGTGGTTTTCCTGCTTCTTTTCCTTGGTGATCCGCACTCTACAGCCCTTTCGACCGCCATGCCCAAGTTATAATGTCGGCCGTCATTATAGCGTGACTTATTGATGATGTATATCATTGATGGGGATAGTCAATAAAAGCGGCTCTTAATGGTGCAGACGCTTCAGCACGCAGAAGGGCCCGCGCGTCTTTTCATACGCGGTGCCCTCTGTGGCAACTTTGATTTATGCGGCAAAGAGGGAAGAAATTCCCCAATCAGTAGACGAACGGGTCCACCCCGGCCGCCGCCTGAGTGCCCGGTTCTTTCGGATAGATCACGCCCTTGCGCAGGATGATGTTGGCATAGAGTCTGGGCTCGCTGGTCTGGATCACCGCATGGGCGGCCTTCACCCGGCCGTAGAAATCCGGGCCGATCAGCGGCACCACCTGCCGGTGCGGCTCGTGGCGGGCGCAGCAGTCGATCATCTCCTCATGCACCGGATCGAGCTTGTCGCGCTCGGCCTTGACGGTCGAGCGGAAGATCGCCTCGGGCACGAAATCGTCGATCGGCAGCACGCTGAGCACGGCGTTGAGCACGGGCACGAGATGGTGGCCGTCGAGCCGGATCAGCCGGCGGGCATGTTCGACACCCGGATAATTGCCGTCGACGATGGCGATCTCGTCGCCGTGGCCCATGGCTCGCAGCGTGAAAAGCAACTCCGGGCTCAGCAGCGGATCAAGTCCCTTCAGCATGGTCTACCTCCTTGAAGAGTACGTTTTGGTCTGTGAGGTAACGCGCAAAGATCGGCAGGCTGGCGCCGCCGATGGCGCGGGCCTGGGCGCCGACTGCGCCCTCGATGATCTCAGGCATGACGACGCCCTGCAGGTCGAGCTTGGCGGCTTCGTCGATCGTGGCCTGCACCACGCGGCTGCGCACCCAATGGGGAAAACCGCCGTCGATCACGGCGGCGCTGAAATCGACGATCGAGGCGGCCGCGACGATCGCCTGGGCCAGCGCCTTGGCGCTGTCCTGGATCCAGGTCTCCATCGGCTCGCCGAAATCCACCCAGTCGTCGGCCGAATACCACAGCGGCTCGGGATCGATGCCGCGCTCGCGCAGCATGTTTTCCAGCACGAAGATCGAGGCGATTTCAAGCAACTGCATCGTCTCGCCGTTTTTCCCCCGCACCGGCAGCGGCCCGATGGCGCCGGCCGTGCCGGTGCGGCCGGAAAAGATCGCCGAATTTAAGACGATGCCGCCGCCGATGAAGGAGCCGATGAAGAAATAGACGAAATCCGGATAGGACGGCCCCACGCCGAACACCAGTTCGGCGCCGCAGGCGCTGGTCGCATCGTTCTGCATGAAGACCGGATGGGAGACGCGCGCGGCGATATCGGCCTGCAGATCGACCTCGCGCCAGACCTCCATGGCGCCAGGCGGCGCGCCGACCTCTTCGGCCCAGTTCCAGAGTTCGAAGGGGGCTGCGATGCCGAGGCCGGCAATGCGGCCGCGCTGCTTTTCGTCGAGCCGGCTTTCGATCTCTTCAATACCGGACGTAACGAAGGCGAGGATTTCTTGCGGCAGCGGATAGGCGTAGGTCCGGTGCAACTGCATGCGGATGCGGCCGACGAAATCCATCAGCACCAGATCGGCGCTGCGCCGGCCCATCTTCAGGCCGAAGGAATAGACGGCGTCGGCATTGAGATGCATCGGGATCGACGGCTGTCCCACACGGCCGCGCACCGGCGCCCCGCGCGACAACAACCCTTCCTTCTCAAGCACCCGCATGATGACCGAGACGGTCTGCGCCGACAGTCCGCTGCGGCGCGCGATATCGGCCTTCGACAGCGCACCGTAGAGACGCACCAGCGACAGCACGAGCCGTTCGTTATAGGCCCGGACCCTGACCTGGTTCGCACCTCCGGCCGGATTTAGAATTGGCGGCGGGACCGGTGTATGTTCCGGTCCATCCAAGGTCGACATGGCCGCTCCTCCCGATCGTTGGCCTATGCCCGATTTGAACGGAGCATGCCACATCGAATTAATAATTCAATTGGATTTATTTATTGACAAGACGATTTCTTTTCGCTCTTAATTGCCCTCGTCAAGGGCACGGGACGGCTTTGGAAGTTAACAATCCACGGCAAAGTGTCATATCTTAAAATTCCGGCCCGCAGGGGCGGCGCCGGCAAACTCTGGGAGGAGTTCCATGAAGAAATCAGTTCTCGCTTTCGGCGCGCTCGCGCTTGGTGTCGCTTTTTCCGCTCCGGCGATGGCGGCTGACGTTTCCGCCTGCCTGATCACCAAGACCGATACCAACCCCTTCTTCGTCAAGATGAAGGAAGGTGCGACGGCCAAGGCCAAGGAACTCGGCGTTTCGCTGAAGTCCTATGCCGGCAAGATCGACGGTGACAGCGAAAGCCAGGTGGCAGCGATCGAAAGCTGCATCGCCGACGGCGCCAAGGGCATTCTGCTCACGGCTTCGGACACCAAGGGCATCGTGCCTGCGGTGAAGAAGGCCCGCGACGCCGGCCTGCTGGTCATCGCGCTCGATACGCCGCTCGAGCCGGCCGATGCCGCCGACGCGACCTTCGCCACCGACAACCTGCTCGCCGGCAAGCTGATCGGCCAGTGGGCCAAGGAAACGATGGGCGACAAGGCCAAGGACGCCAAGGTCGGCTTCCTCGACCTGACGCCGTCGCAGCCGACGGTCGACGTTCTGCGCGACCAGGGCTTCATGATGGGCTTCGGCATCGATCCGAAGAATCCGGACAAGATCGGCGACGAAGACGACAAGCGCATCGTCGGCCATGACGTGACCAACGGCAATGAAGAAGGCGGCCGCAAGGCCATGGAAAACCTTCTGCAGAAGGATCCTGGAATCAACGTCATCCACACGATCAACGAGCCGGCCGCTGTCGGCGCCTATCAGGCGCTGAAGGCCGTCGGCATGGAAAAGAACGTGCTGATCGTCTCGGTCGATGGCGGTTGCCCGGGTGTCAAGTCGGTCAAGGAAGGCGTCATTGGCGCCACCTCGCAGCAATATCCGCTGCTGATGGCGTCGCTCGGTATCGAGGCGATCAAGAAGTTCGCCGACTCGGGTGAAAAGCCGAAGCCGACCGAAGGCAAGTCCTTCTTCGACACCGGCGTCTCGCTCGTCACCGACAAGCCGGTTTCCGGCGTCAAGTCGATCGACACCAAGGAAGGCACCGACAAGTGCTGGGGCTGAGCCCAATCTCTTGAAACTGGAGCGGCCGGGGCTTGATCCCCGGCCGTTTTCGACGGACGATGTGCCGTCGCCCCACCGGCTAAGCAACGAACGGATGAATAGGGTGACGGCCTCCGCGCGGGTTCGGCGCGCGGATGCGGAGGAGGAACCATGACCGGAACTCAGGAATTCGAACGCGTCCTCGACGGCAGCGACAAGAATGTCGCCTCCTTCGAGCACCAGGATGTCTCGCTGATCAAGCGTGCCCAGCATTTTCTGCACTCGACGCCGGCCGCCGTGCCGCTGATCGTGCTGGTGCTGGCGATCATCATTTTCGGGGCAACGATCGGCGGGCGGTTCTTCTCGTCCTATACGCTGACGCTGATCCTGCAGCAGATCGCCATCGTCGGTATTCTCGGTGCCGCCCAGACACTGGTCATCCTGACCGCCGGCATCGACCTTTCGATCGGCGTCATCATGGTGATCTCGGCTGTCATCATGGGCAATGTCGCCATCACCTACGGCATACCGACGCCGATCGCCGTGATCGGCGGCCTCCTCGTCGGCGGCCTCTGCGGCTTGCTGAACGGCTTCCTCGTCGCCTTCATGAAACTGCCGCCCTTCATCGTCACGCTCGGCACCTGGAATATCGTCATGGCGACGAATTTCATCTATTCCGCCAATGAGACGATCCGCGACACCGATGTCGACGAACAGGCGCCGCTGCTGCATCTTTTCGCCGCGAGCTTCAGGCTCGGCAGCGCCGTACTGACGCTGGGCGTCATCGCCATGGTGCTGCTCGTCCTCTTACTCTGGTACGTGCTCAATCACACCGCCTGGGGCCGGCACGTCTATGCGGTCGGCGACGATCCGGAGGCGGCCAAGCTCTCCGGCATCCAGACCAAGAAGGTGCTGCTCACCGTCTACACCATCTCGGGCGTCATCGCCGCCTTCGCCGCCTGGGTCTCGATCGGCCGCAACGGCTCGATCTCGCCCTCCTCGGCGGTCACCGATTATAATCTGCAGGCGATCACTGCGACTGTGATCGGCGGCATCTCGCTCTTCGGCGGCCGCGGCTCCATTCTCGGCACGCTGTTCGGCGCCATGATCGTCGGCGTCGTGTCGATGGGCCTCAACATGCTCGGCGCCGACCCGCAATGGAAAGTGCTTTTGACGGGCGTGCTGATCATCGCCGCCGTCGCCATCGACCAGTGGATCAGAAAGGTTTCGGTGTAATCATGGCTCGCGAACCCCTTCTCACCGCCCGCGGTCTGGTCAAGCGTTATGGCCGCGTGACCGCGCTCGACAATGCCGATTTCGACCTTTACCCCGGCGAAATCCTCGCCGTCATCGGCGATAACGGCGCCGGCAAGTCCTCGCTGATCAAGGCGATCTCGGGCGCCGTCACCCCCGATGAGGGGGTGATCACCCTCGAAGGCAAGCAGGTGCAGTTCCGCTCGCCGATGGAAGCGCGCGAGGCCGGCATCGAAACTGTCTATCAGAACCTGGCTCTGTCGCCGGCGCTGTCGATCGCCGACAACATGTTCCTCGGCCGCGAGATCCGCAAACCGGGCATGCTCGGCTCGATGTTGCGCATGCTCGACCGGCCGGCGATGGAAAAGCTGGCGCGCAACAAGCTCTCCGAGCTCGGGTTGATGACCATCCAGAACATCAACCAGGCGGTGGAAACGCTCTCCGGCGGTCAGCGCCAGGGTGTCGCCGTCGCCCGCGCCGCCGCCTTCGGCTCCAAGGTCATCATCATGGACGAACCGACGGCTGCCCTCGGCGTCAAGGAAAGCCGCCGCGTGCTGGAGCTGATCCTCGACGTGCGCGCCCGCGGCCTGCCGATCGTGCTGATCTCGCACAACATGCCGCATGTCTTCGAGGTCGCCGACCGGATCCATATCCACCGCCTCGGCCGCCGCCTGACGGTGATCGATCCGAAGGAATACACCATGTCCGACGCCGTCGCCTTCATGACCGGCGCCAAGGCGGTGCCGACGGAGCCCGTCGCGGCATGACGGTCAGCACCGAGGAAATCGCCGGCGAGGTGCTCAGCCGCGCCGGTGATAGAACGCGCTTCCTCATCGGCATTGCCGGTCCGCCGGGTTCCGGCAAGTCGACCATGGCCGACAATCTGGCGGCGGCGTTGAAAGCCAGAGGCGAAAGCGCCGCGGTCCTGCCGATGGACGGCTTCCATATGGATAACGCCATCCTGATCGAACGCGGCCTTCTGGCCCGCAAGGGCATTCCTGAAACCTTCGATGTCAGAGGCTTCCTCGATATTATCAGGGCCGTCAGGCCGGCCGACCAGGAGGTTCTCGTGCCGGTCTTCGACCGCGCGCGCGAACTCGCGATTGCTTCCGCCCGACCGATTGATCCGAAGGATCGTTTCATCATCGTCGAGGGCAACTATCTGCTCTTCACCCAGGGAAAATGGGCCGAACTCGACGGCATCTTCGATTTCACCATCATGCTGGCGCCGCCGATCGAAGTGCTGGAAGAGCGCCTTTGGGCGCGCTGGCGCGGTTATAATCTGAGCGAAGAGGCCGCCAGCGCCAAGGTCTACGGCAACGACCTGCCGAACGGCCGGCTGATCCTGGAAAACCGCCGCCCGGCCGATGTGACTTTGGAGATCGCGCTGGCGTGATGCCGCAGCGATTGTTTTCGTATAAAAGATAGTGCTATCGAGGCCGCAGACGCATCGCTTCGGAGGCCTGCCATGCAATCGATCACCATCCGCCGCCCTGACGACTGGCACCTGCATCTGCGCGACGGCGCCATGCTGGAAGGCGTGATCGCCGATACGAGCCGCACCTTCGCGCGCGCAATCATCATGCCCAATCTGGTGCCGCCCGTCGTCACCACAGCGGATGCCACGGCCTATCGTGAGCGCATCCTCAAAGCCGTGCCGGCCGGTCATCGTTTCCAGCCGCTGATGACGCTCTATCTCACCGAGCATACCAGCCCGGATGACGTGGAAGCGGGCGCCAAGAGCGGCCTGATCACCGCCGTCAAGCTCTACCCCGCCGGCGCCACCACCAATTCGCATGGTGGCGTACGCGACATGGAAAAGGCGATGCCGGTGCTGGAGCGCATGGCGAAGATCGGCCTGCCGCTCTGCGTCCACGGCGAAGTGACGACGCCTGAGGTCGATATTTTCGACCGCGAGGCCGTTTTCATCGAAACCGTGCTTGATCCGCTGCGCCGCCGCCTGCCGGAGCTGAAGGTGACGATGGAGCATGTGACGACATCGGATGGCATCGACTATATCAAGGCGGCCAAGGGCAATCTCGCCGGCTCGATCACCACCCATCACCTGATCATCAATCGCAACGCCATCCTCGTCGGTGGTATCCGCCCGCATTATTATTGCCTGCCGGTCGCCAAGCGCGAGAACCATCGGCTGGCGCTGCGTGCGGCCGCCACCAGCGGCGACGCCCGCTTCTTCCTCGGCACCGATTCCGCCCCGCATGTCGATCCGCTGAAGGAATGCGCCTGCGGCTGCGCCGGCATCTACACCTCGATCAACACGATGAGCTGCCTCGCCCATGTGTTTGAGCAGGAGGATGCGCTGGACAGGCTCGAAGCCTTCACCTCGCTGAACGGCCCGGCCTGGTACGGGCTGCAGCCGAACGAGGAACGCATCACCCTGTCAAAGCAGGCCGAGCCGGTCACTTTTCCCGCCAGGATCGAAACCGGCGCCGGCCCGGTGACGGTGTTCGACCCGATGTTTCCGCTGCATTGGCAGGTGGTGGCGTAGGCGCCAGGATCCGCCCCTCACCCTAACCCTCTCCCCGTAAAAACGGGGCGAGGGGACGTGCCCTGCGAGAGGTTGGTGGGACGAGGGTGCGGCATATTCCCTTCGCCCCGTTTACGGGGAGAAGGTGGCGGCAGCCGGATGAGGGGCGCCTCATGCGCGAGCTTCGCCTCGAAGTTACCGCCATAACATTTCCCTGTGCAGTGCATCATTTTTTAACGGAATGCGTAAGACATTCCTCACTTCCGATCGCATAGGTTGCCAATATTATCCGGCGTGGCCGCGGTCGCGGAGACTGAAAAGCATGATGCTTGACTATAACTCCCTCCTGCTGGCGCTCGGCGTGTCGACGGCGTGCCTTGCCGTGACCTTGATGGGCGGCTGGCTTGTCCGCCGGGCCGAAACCGTGCTGCTCACCGCCACCGTCGGCCTGGTCTTCGTCGTCAGCGGCATTTTTGTCTACAGCGCCTATGTGGACAGGCCGGTGATAGGCTTCGGCATTGCCAATTTCGTGCTGTTCCATGCCGGTTTTGCCACCATCTGGGGTGCCGGCCGGCAGTTTCTGACCGGCCGCCTGTCCTTGCCGGGCATTGCGATCCGCGCCCTGGCGGCGATGGTCTTCTCGATCGTGCCGCTGGTATCGGGCTATGACGGCCTGGCCTTCATCGCTGACAATCTCGCCATTGCCCTGCTTCTCTTTGCCACCGCCCGGCAATATTGGCTCGCCCGTGCTGAAGCGCCGGCGCCGATCCTCGGCATCTCGGCGCTTTATACGCTGACGGCGATCTCCTTCGTGCTCTGCGCCGCCGTGCTGATCTCCGACGGCAAGCTGGTGCTCGGCAAGGCGCCGAGCAACTGGGCCGAGGATTTGAGCCTTGCCGTCTGCATCGCCGGCATGACCGGGATCGGCGCGCTGTCGCTGGCGCTGCATCAGTGGCGGCTTGCCGCCCGCCATCGGCTCGAGGCGATCACCGATCCGCTGACCGGGCTGCTCAACCGCCGCGCCCTGTTCGACCAATACGGCACGCGCCCGATGGGTTCGACCACAGCCGTCATCGTCTTCGATATCGACCACTTCAAATCCGTCAACGACCGCTTCGGCCATGCGGCGGGCGATCGCGTGATCAAGGTCTTCGCCGCCGAACTTGCCGCCCATCGCCGCGCCGGGGACATTGCCGCACGGCTGGGCGGCGAGGAGTTCGCGCTGGTCTTGAAGGAGACCATGCCCGGTCGGGCGGAACTGGCGGCCGAGCGCATCCGCAGGGATTTCGAGGCGCGCGAGATTGCGATCGACGACGCGGTGCTGAAATGCACGGTCAGCGTCGGCGTGGCGCCCGGGCGCGCCGAAAGCCTGGATTTCGATGCCATGCTGAGTGCTGCCGACAAGGCGCTCTACGCCGCCAAGCGGGGCGGCCGCAACCGGGTCGAGCTGGCCGGCCACCTGCAGGCGGTTCCGCTCGAGGTGGCGCGCACGGCGTCTTGATTGCTGACGGTTCCTCTCATAATATCGCCCCTGGCCGGATGCGGCCAGCCGCCCCGCGACGCTCGACGTTTGATACTCTGGCGTTATGGTGAATGCATCCAGATACCATCCTTCACATCCCTTGCCGTTTGGCGATCGATGGCGAACGGGTCAGCAGACGCGGGCACTGATCGTCCTGTTTGCCGCCGACGGAAGGATGACTTATGCGCGATTTTCGCGATGCCAAGCTCATGGCAAAGACTTTGCGGCAGGCGCTTGCCGACCGCGACATTTCGCTGACCCACAGCGAGACGCTCGAAATCGTCGCCCGCCAGTTCGGGCTCGAGCAATGGAATATCCTCTCGGCCAAGATCGATGCGGCGGGTGCTTCCCGCTCCGCTATCGGCATCGAACCGCCGATGCCGATCTTCCGCATCTTCTCGGTGGAGAAGGCCATGGAATTCTATTGCGGCTTCCTCGGCTTCCATCTCGACTGGGAGCACCGCTTCGAGGAAAACTCCCCGCTCTATTGCCAGGTCTCGCGTGACGGCATGGCGCTGCACCTCAGCGAACATTCCGGCGACGCCAGCCCCGGCGCCAAGGCCTTCGTCCGCGTCGCCCATGTGCGGGCCTACCACGCCGAACTCGCCGGCAAGGACTACCGCTACATGAAGCCCGGCGTGGAAGAGGCGCCCTGGGGACTGGAAATGACCGTCATCGACCCCTTCAGCAACCGCATCGTTTTTTGCGAGCAGGGATAGGCGGGGCGCGCTGTAGATTGCACGGTTCGCGCCAGTGGCTGCCCCTCACCCTAACCCTCTCCCCGTAAACGCGGCGAGGGGACGTGTCTTGCACGAGGTTGGCGAGGGACGGAGAGGGCGCGGCTCGCCCCCTTCGCCCCGCGAGCGGGGAGAAGGTGCCGGCAGGCGGATGAGGGGCAGCCACCGGCGTTTGCTTCTCAGAGGATCATCAGCGCCCTGACGAAGGCAACCGAGGCAAGGAGCGAGCCGATCGTCCGCACATGGTTCCACCACGTCCAGTCCCTGAGATAGGTCGCCCAGAGCGCGGTCGCTTCTGCCCCGCTGCCGCTGACCTTCGCCAGCGCGTCGTTCATCGGCACGTTGAAGATGATGGTCGAGAGGAAAGAGGCGACGACATAGAGCGCAGCACCCGCCAGCATCAGCGCGGATGCGCCGCCGCGCCAGTTCATCAGCGCCAGCACTGATATGACGATGCAGAGGATTGCCGTCGGCACGAACAGCGCCATGAAGGGCGAGCGGACGATTGTCACGTTGATCGAATTCATCGCGGCGATGCCCTGTTCCGCCGGGATGCGGGAGAAGGCGGTCATGATGAAGGTCGAGAAGGCGAAGAAGATGCCGGCGACGAGGCCGCTGCCGATCGCTGCGGCGACGAGGGAAAGGATGAGGACGATCTGCATGTCGAAGCTCCTTCCGAAGATTTAAAACAAGAGAAACTCTCCCATTTGCAAAATGAGATAAACTCTCTTATTTTCCTTGTCAACCGTCGAAGGAGAGACGATGTCGGATCAGCCGGTCGCATCACGCAGGCGCCAGCAACATACCGGCCAGCCGCGCCGCATTCCCAGCCAGCAGCGCGGCCGCGAACGCTTCGAAAAGATCCTCGCCGTCGCCTCCGAGCTGATCGAAAGCCGCGGCAGCGACGGCTTGAAGATGAGCGAAATCGTCCAAAAGGCCGGTCTTTCCTTCGGCGCGCTCTACCAATATTTCCCCGATAAGAGTTCGATCATCCGGACATTGGCCGAGCGCTTCAACGAGGAGGGCAGGCGCTGCGTCGAGGCGGAGCTGGCTGAGGTGACTGATCCAGCGGCGCTCGCCGGCGCGCTCGCCACTATCGCCGACGAATATTATGCCTTTTTCCGGCGCGAGCCCGTCATGCGCGATATCTGGCATGCGACCCATACCGACAAGCTGCTGCAGCAGGTCGATGCCGAGGATATGGAATTCCATGCTCAGGCATTGCTCGCCGTGCTCGCCCGCCTGTGGCCGGAGCGTGACCGTGGCGAGCTTCTGGCGATCGCCCGGCTGACGATGCAACTGCTTGCCGCCGCAGTGCGTTATGCCGTTTCGCTGGATGCGGAAGCGGGCGATGCGGCGATTGCGCTGTTCAAGAAGATGCAGGGACCCGATATCGGCCGTCTCTTGCTGTAAGGCTCGCCTTGCGTCTGGAAACGATGGGCTCTTGCTGCTATTGCCGGAGACGCAAAGCTGAAGGAGAGCCGCATGATCCAGACGACATTTCCCGACCGCGCCGTAATGGCCGAACTGGTGGCCAAGATGCTCTGGGAGATCAAGGCGGTGCATTTCAATGCGGCCCAGCCTTACAAACTCGCCTCCGGCATGGCGAGCCCTGTTTATATCGATTGCCGCAAGCTGCTTTCCTTCCCGCGCATCCGCTCGACGGTGATGGATTTCGCCGCCAGCACGCTGCTGCGTGATGCCGGCTTCGAGCAGTTCGACTGCATCGCCGGCGGTGAGACCGCCGGCATCCCCTTCGCCGCCCTGCTTGCCGATCGCCTCGGCCTGCCGATGATCTATGTCCGCAAGCAGCCGAAGGGCCATGGCCGCAATGCCCAGATCGAAGGCAATATGCCGGAAGGGTCGCGCGTGCTGGTCATCGAGGACCTGACGACGGCCGGAACCAGCATGTTCAAGTTCATCGACGCCGTCCGCGCTGCCGGCGGCATCGTCGATCACGGCATCGCGCTGTTTTTCTACGACATCTTCGGTCAGCAGCGCTTTACCGACGGCAAGGTCAGGCTGCATCACATCGCCACCTGGCGCAATATGCTTGCAGTCGCCAAGGCGCAGAAGCTCTTCGACGAGAAGACGCTTGAGGAGGTCGAGGCCTTCCTCGATGCGCCGCTCGCCTGGTCGGGACGGAACGGTGGCGTCAGTGAGCTTTCGCTCTAGCCAGTTGACAAAAGCTCGCTTAATCGGTTGATGAACCTATCAGTGCTGTTGGGAGGAATATGATGATTTTGTGCTGCGGCGAAGCCTTGATCGACATGCTGCCGAGGGACACGACCCTTGGTGAAAAGGGCTTTGCCCCCTATGCCGGCGGCGCGATCTTCAATACCGCGATCGCGCTCGGCCGCCTCGGCATCCCCACCGCCTTCTTCACCGGCATTGCCGACGACATGATGGGCGAAATCCTGCTTGCGACGCTGAAGGCCGCCAATGTCGACTACAGCCCCTGCGCCATCACGCAGCGCCCCTCGACGATCGCCTTCGTCAAGCTGGTCAACGGCCAGGCGACCTATGCTTTCTACGACGAGGGCACGGCCGGCCGCATGATCACCGAGGCCGACCTGCCAACCCTCGGCGATGATTGCGAGGCGCTGCATTTCGGCGCGATCAGCCTGATTCCGAGCCCCTGCGGCGAAACCTACGAAGCGCTGCTCGACCGCGAGGCCGAAAAGCGCGTCATCTCGCTCGATCCCAACATCCGCCCCGGCTTCATCAAGGATAAGCCGGCGCACATGGCCCGCATCAAGCGCATGGCGGCCAAATCCGACATCGTCAAATTCTCCGACGAAGATCTCGACTGGTTCGGTCTTGCGGGCGATCACGACGCGCTCGCCGCCCATTGGATCGCTGAGGGCGCCAAGCTCGTCGTCATCACCAAGGGTGCGGAAGGCGCTTCCGGCTATACCAGGGATCGCAAGGTGACGGTGCCGAGCCAGCGCGTCGCGGTCGTCGACACGGTCGGCGCCGGCGATACTTTCGATGCCGGCGTGCTGGCGTCCTTGAAGAGGGATGGCCTGCTGACCAAGGCGCAGGTCGCCGCGCTCGACGAACAGGCGGTGCGCAACGCCCTGACGCTCGGCGCCAAAGCCGCCGCCGTCACCGTCTCCCGCGCCGGCGCCAACCCGCCCTGGGCGCATGAGATCGGGCTTTAAGGTTAGGCCAGCGTCGGCCCCTCATCCGCCTGCCGGCACCTTCTCCCCGCTTGCGGGGCGAAGGGGATCTGCGGCAACCTCTCGGTCCCATCGACGCCTCGCAGGGCACGTCCCCTCGCCCCGTTTACGGGGAGAGGGTTAGGGTGAGGGGCATTTAACGCTTACTTCGCCAAGCGCCGCAACCAGCCCTTGCGTCCAGGAAACATGGGTCGCCCGCGCGCCTTCGACGACTCATGCGATGACGTTGGATGCCGATCGATCAGGAGATTGTCCGCGAGCCATGCTCCGGTTGAACCTCCGGAGCGGTCACCAGATCCCGCAGGAAGTTCTCGCACCAGAGCGAGACGTCGTGCGAGAGCAGATGTTCCATCATCATGCTCCAGCGGTCGCGGCGCTCCTCCAGCGACATGGCGAGCCCTCGCGCAATCGCATTGGCGGTACCTTCGACGTCATAAGGATTGACCAGCAGCGCGCCCTTCAGCTCTCGTGCGGCGCCGGCAAAGCGTGACAGCACCAAGACACCCGGGCGATCCGGATCCTGGGCGGCGACATATTCCTTGGCGACGAGGTTCATGCCGTCGCGCAATGGTGTGACGAGCCCGATCGTCGCCAGCCGAAAAAGCCCGGCGAGTACGTTGCGGCTGATCGATCGGTTGACGTAGCGGATCGGCACCCAGTCGACCGTTCCGATGGAACCGTTGACGCGGCCGGCCTGTTCGGCGACCATCTTCTGCATCTGCTCGTATTCGGGAACTTCCGATCGCGATTTCGGCGTGACCTGCAGAAACGTCACCTTGTTCTGGTAGGCCGGATTGACGGTGATGAAGTGCTCGAAGGCTTCCAGCCGCTGAATGATGCCCTTCGAATAATCGAGACGATCGACCCCGATGATCATGTCGCGACCCTCGATGCTGCGCCGGGTCTTCTGGACCATGACGTTCTCTGCGGCCTTTTCGGCGAATTCGGCAAAGGCCGCGGTCTCGATGCCGATCGGATAGGCGCCGGCCTTGAAGATCCGCCCGTGCGAATCGAACAATCCGTTGCCGAGGTCGTCGCCAATGCCCTCCCGTCTGAGATAGCCGGCGAAATTCTGGAGGTCGTAATCGGTCTGGAAGCCGACGAGATCGTAATGCGAGAGCCCACGCATGATCTCCTCGTGGACCGGCATGGTGACGAGAATGTCGGCCGGCGGCCAGGGAATGTGCAGAAAGAAGCCGATCCGGTTCTTCAGCCCCATCTGGCGCAGTTCGGCGGCCAGCGGAATGAGGTGATAATCGTGAACCCAGATGATATCATCAGGCTCGATCAACGGCGCCAGCCGGTGCGCAAAGAAGCGGTTGACGCGGAAATAGCCGGCCATTTCCTTCCGGCCATATTCGGCGAGATCGAGGCGGTAGTGGCAGATCGGCCAGAGAACGCGGTTTGCAAAGCCGCGATAATATTCCTCGACATCGGTGTCGGTGAGGTCGGTCAGGGCATAGGTGATATTGCCCTTCTGCTGCAGCGACAGCGCGCCGGGTTCCCTGTCGCCGCTCGACTCTCCCGACCATCCCATCCAGATGCCGCCGCGCTCCTGCAGGGCTGCCTGCAGCGCGACGGCGAGGCCGCCGGCAGCCGCACCGCCATCTCTGTTCGGCACGGGAACACGGTTGGAAACGACGATAAGACGGCTCATGGGGTTCCTTTGCCTTGGAGCGGTTCAGCTTTTCCGCGCCGATCCGGACGAGGGCCTGCTCATAGGCCAATGGGAATAATGGAACGGAGCGTCGTCCCGGGCTTGATGGGCCATGTCTTGGGAGACAGCCGTTGCACAGAATTTGCTTGAATCTAGGGCGATCGCCGCGGATTGAAAGAATTCCTTCTACAATTTTCCATTAGAAGAACGTTTCATCCGCTTCCGCACGGGAGCGTCTGTGCGGGGCCGCGCGCCTGACGCCACCGATGTCGGTTCGACTTTTGCCGCCGTGATGATGATGTTGGCGCCCGTCGCGATGTCGGCCTGTGGATCGCCTGCGCGGGTCACAGCCCGCTGCAGGACTCCTCTCCTGGGCATAGGGCGCCGGAGGACGGGCATAGACGTTTGCCCGGCCTCTTGAGTTAAGATGAGGCGGCAGCCTCGAGTACTTACTTCGCCAGCTTCGACAGCGCCGCGACCAGCCCTTGCGTCGAGGAGTCATGGCCTGCCGCGCTCTCCTTGCCCTCGACGACAGGCAGCAGACCCGTCGCCAGTTCCTTGCCGAGCTCGACGCCCCACTGGTCGAAGGAGTTGATGCGGAAGAGCACGCCCTCGACGAAGACGCGATGTTCGTAAAGCGCGATCAGGCGGCCGAGCGCGTAAG
Organism: Rhizobium sp. RSm-3; assembly: GCF_001854685.1. Taxonomy (NCBI): domain Bacteria; kingdom Pseudomonadati; phylum Pseudomonadota; class Alphaproteobacteria; order Hyphomicrobiales; family Rhizobiaceae; genus Rhizobium; species Rhizobium sp. RSm-3. Next base: position 511,105 of record NZ_MAWZ01000001.1, read on the forward strand.
GCGTCAGCTTGTCGTAGACGAAGGTGATCGACGGACGGTTGCCCTGGAAGACGCGGTGCGGGGCGATGAAATCGGCCTTCCTGTCGTCCATGCCCTTGTCGGTCAGCTGCTTCTTGGCTTCTTCGAAGGTGCGGCCCTTCATCAGCGCTTCCGACTGGGCAAGAACGTTCGAGATCAGCAGCTGGTGCTGGTGGCGCAGCTCCGGTTCGAAGGCATTGGCGGCGATCATGAACTCGGCCGGGATGATGCTCGTGCCCTGATGGATCAGCTGGTAGAAGGCGTGCTGGCCGTTGGTGCCGGGCTCGCCCCAGACGACCGGCCCGGAATTGCCCTCGACCGGCGTGCCGTCGATGGTGACGCCCTTGCCGTTCGATTCCATGTCGAGCTGCTGCAGATAGGCGGGAAAACGCGACAGGCGCTGGTCATAGGGCAGGATGGCGCGGGTGGGATAACCCAGCACATTGCGGTGGTAGAAGCCGATCAGGCCGAGCAGGACAGGCAGGTTTTCTGCAATCGGCGCCTTGCGGAAGTGATTGTCGACGGCATGGGCGCCATCGAGGAACTTGCCGAAATTCTCCGGACCCACGGCGATCATCAGCGGCAGGCCGATGGCCGACCAGATCGAGTAGCGGCCGCCGACCCAATCCCAGAAGCCGAACACGCGGGCGCTGTCGATGCCGAAGGCTGAAACCTTGTCGAGCGCCGTCGAGACGGCGGCGAAGTGATGCTGCACGGCCGCTTCACCGAGCGCCTTGGCGATGAATTTGCGCGCCGTCTGCGCATTGGTCATCGTCTCCACCGTGGTGAAGGTCTTTGAGGCGACGATGAACAGCGTCGTCTCCGGCTGCACCAGCTTGAGGATATCGGCGATATGAGCGCCGTCGATATTGGAGACGAAATGCGCCCGCGGGCCGTCATGGAAGGGAGCAAGCGCCAGCGTCGCCATGACAGGGCCGAGATCCGAGCCGCCGATGCCGATATTGACGACATCGGTGATCGCCTTGCCGGTGGCGCCCTTCAGCGCGCCGGAGCGGATCTCGTCGGCGAACTTGCCCATGGCGGCGAGCACAGCGTTGACATCGGGCATCACGTCCTTGCCGTCGACCAGAACCGGCGTGTTGGAGCGGTTGCGCAGGGCGGTGTGCAGCACGGCGCGATCCTCGGTGAAGTTGATCGCCTTGCCGGAGAACATCTCCTCGCGCTTCTTCTCGACGCCGCCGTCTTCGGCAAGCTTCACCAGCAGCTTGAGGATGTCGTCGTTCACCGCCGTCTTGGAAAAATCCATCAGCAGATCGTCGAGCGAGACCGAGAATCGCGAAAAGCGCTCGGAATCGGCGGCGAAGGCCGCACGGAGATCGGTCGCCTTGGTGGCGGCGGCAGTGCTTTTCAGCTGTTCGACGATGGCGTTCATGGGAGGCTCCTTTGGAGGCGGAAAGGGTTGCGGAAACTATTCGCTTTCTCAGGCCCAAATCAAGTTCAGCCATTGCTCCAACATGAAAAAAGCCACCCGCAGCGAGCGGATGGCCTTCAATTTCATGAGCTTGTTAAATTAGCCGCGCAGGTCCTTGCGCAGGATCTTACCGACGGGGGATTTCGGCAGCTCGGTGCGGAATTCGATGAAGCGCGGGCGCTTGTAATTGGTGAGATTGGCGATGCAATGGGCCTTCACCTCGGCTTCCGTCAGCTTCGGATCCTTCCTGACGACGAAGAGTTTGACCGCCTCGCCCGAATGCCCGTCCGGCACGCCGATCGCCGCGGCTTCGAGAATGCCGGCATGCATGGCGGCGACTTCCTCGATCTCGTTCGGATAGACGTTGAAGCCGGAGACCAGGATCATATCCTTCTTGCGGTCGACGATCTTGGTATAGCCGCGTGCATCCATGAAACCCATGTCGCCCGAGCGGAAATAGCCGTCGTCGGTCATCACCCGCGCCGTCTCCTCCGGCTTCTGCCAATAGCCGGCCATCACCTGCGGCCCGCGGATGCAGATCTCGCCGACATCGCCGAGCGGCAGCGATTTTCCGTCCTCGTCGCGGATATCGAGATCGGTGGAAGGCATCGGCAGGCCGATCGAGCCGGTGAATTCTGGCGAATCGAAGCGGTTGGCGGTGGCGACGGGCGATGTCTCGGAAAGCCCGTAGCCCTCGGTCACCGCCGTGCCCGTTATTTTCAGCCAGCGTTCGGCGACCGGGCGCTGCACGGCCATGCCGCCGCCGAGCGACATGATCAGCGGGGAGAAATCGAGTTTGGCGAAATCGGCATTGTTCATCAGCGCATTGAACAGCGTGTTGAGCCCGGGGAAGATGTGGACATCGGACTTGCCGAATTCCTTGACGAGGCCGGGAATGTCGCGCGGATTGGCGATCAGGATATTGCGGGCGCCGAGCGACATGCCCATCAGCGAATTCACCGTCAGCGCGAAGATATGGTAGAGCGGCAGGGCGCAGAGGAAATTCAGCACCTCCGGCTGTTTCTTGCGCTCGAAGGCCGACCGCAGCCAGAGCGACAGCTGCAGCTTGTTGGCAAGCAGATTGGCATGCGTCAGCACCGCGCCCTTGGCAACGCCTGTTGTGCCGCCGGTATATTGCAGGAAGGCGACGTCGCCGCCGGTAAGAGCGACCGGCTGCAGGGTTTTCTTCGCCCCTTCGCGCAGCACCTGGCCGAAGCTCTTGTGCTGGGGGATCGACCAGGAGGGGACGAGTTTCTTCACCTTGCGCACGGCGAGATTGACGATCAGCCCCTTCAGCCCCAGCATTTCGCCGAGCGAGGTGACGACGACATGCTTGACGTCGGTCTTGTTGAGCACCTGCTCGACCGTACGGGCGAAATTCTCAAGCACGAAGATCGCCTTGGCGCCGGAATCGCGCAGCTGATGTTCGAGCTCGCGCGGCGTATAGAGCGGATTGACGTTGACGACGACGAGGCCGGCTCTGAGGATGGCGTAGGTCGCGACCGGGTTCTGCAGGACGTTCGGCATCATCACCGCGACGCGGTCACCCTTCTCGAGGCCGGTGCTTTGCAGCCAGGCGGCGACCTTGCGGGTCTGGCTCTCCAGTTCGCGATAGCTCATCGCCTTGCCCATGCTGGAAAAGGCGGTCCGGTCGGCGTAACGGGCGCAGGATTTTTCGAGCAGTTCCGCCAGCGAGGCATGTTCCAGCGGCGGAAGCTCGGCCGGAACCATCTCCGGATAGGCGGCAAGCCAGGGTTTCTCGGGCTTGGCTCCGTTCGGATGGACGGAAATGCTGTTCATCGTGTCTCTCTCCCTTGCGGCCGCCGTGCCGACGATCGGTCGGCAAATCGACCGGAAAGACCCTCCATCTTCCAGTCCGGCAGCTTATGCCATTGCTCGAATGGTTCAAGCCGAATTGAAGCTATACTAACCTTGACGTAAACGTCAACATTCGCTGGCCGTGCCATCCCGCCGGAGATGGGAACTTTGAACCCGCCATGACGTTGATCTTCCATACCCAATCCGAGAAAACCAAAAGGAGGTGCACAATGCTGAACCAGGATACCGACGCCAACCGCCGTGACCCGAACGCCAAGAGCACACATTCGCTGATCGCCAGCGACCGCGTCGAAGGCACCCGTGTCTATGGGCCCGATGGCAGACATATCGGCTCGATCGAACGCCTGATCATCGGCAAGCTCGACGGCCGCGTCGCCTATGCCGTGCTGAGCTTCGGCGGCTTCCTGGGCATCGGCCACGACCACTACCCGCTGCCCTGGGAAAAGCTGAACTACGACACCCAGCTGGACGGCTATCGCATCGATCTGACCAAGGAACAGATCGAAGGCGCCCCGAGCTATGCGGACGATGACGACACCTGGTACAACGATAATGGCCGCCGAGTGTATGACTACTACGGCGTGCCGCCCTACTGGATGTAACGTCGTCCGATAGGCGGAACTGGAAGGGCCCCGTGCGATGCGGGGCCTTTTGGTGTGTGCTGTTGTCGGTGGCGCTGCCCCTCACCCTAACCCTCTCCCCGTAAACGGGGCGAGGGGACTCGCCCTGCGCGAGGTTAGTGAGGAATGGAGAGGTCGCGGCATATCCCCCTTCTCCCCGCGCGCGGGGAGAAGGTGCCGGCAGGCGGATGAGGGGCTTTTCAGCAACCCGCAACAAGATCATTGGCCGACCGCAGCACCGTACCGACGACAATGTCTTCAGCCCGAATCATTTTGCCCGTCGTCACCGCAAATACATGGCTCTCGCCCGGCAGCAGCGTCACCAGCATGGTATCCACCACGGCATCCGGATCCAGCCGGTCCGCCATCAGGCAGAGATCCTTGAGAAAGTTCTCAGCCGTCACCGCAACCGCAAACCCGCCATCGATCGCTGTGACATCGATGCTCAGCCGCGGCGCCTGCAGGGCGAGTTCGATATCCTCGACGAAATAGTGAAAAGCCCGCCTGTCGAGCATCTCGATGACGATGACTTCCTCCTTCGGTAAGCCGGGGCTGACGATATCCTCGGGCAGCGGAAACGCCTTGGCTTCGAAGCGGTCGCAGAGCAGGCGCCAGAATTCGAATTCGGCCAGCACGGAGCCGTCGAGATTCAAACGTCTGCCGCTGATCTTCGCCCGCCAGAACAGCGTGCGTTCGTTGACCGCCACTGCCGCAAGCCCCCCATCACGCGGCTGGATTGTCAGCAGCCGTGGATCATAGGCGGCCTTCAGCGCATACCAGAGCGGCTTGCGGCGCCCGGCCGAATCCAGCGCCGCCCAGGAGGTCACCGGCCAGCAATCGTTGAATTGCCAGACCACCGCGCCCTTGCAGATATTTCGATGCGAGCGCATGTGCTCGATACCGAAACGGATGGCGCGCGCCTGATTGAGCTGGGTGGCGAAGTGCCAGTCGTCCATCGTCTTCGGCTCCGGCAGATGACCGGCGAGGCCGCGGATCAGCTTGTCATTGCCTTGCGTCGCCTTCTGGTGATGGAAGACGCCGTTCGATTGCGGCGTCAGCGGCTGGTCGTGCACGCTTTCTTCGATCGTCGCCCAATTGGCCGGTGCCTGCCAGCCGAATTCGGAGCAGAAGCGCGGGACATAGTCGCGGTAGACCTCGTAGCCGACATCGTTCCAGACGTCCCAGATATGTTTGCAGCCATGCGCATCGGCATTCGGCGCGATCTCCATCGAGCCGGAATAGGGGCTGCCGGGATAATAAGGCCGGTCGGGATCGAGTTCGGCGCAGAGCCTCGGCAGCAGGTCGAGATAATAACCGAGCCCCCAGCTTTCATCGGCCTTGATGACCGGCCGCCAGCCCCATTCGTCGAATCCCCAGATATTCTCATTGTTGCCGTTCCAGAGGATCAGGCTGGCATGCGGCATCAGCCGCACGACATTGTCGCGTACTTCAGCCTCGACCTCGCTTCGAAGCGGCTCCTCCTCCGGATAGGCGGCGCAGGCAAAGAGGAAATCCTGCCAGACCAGCATGCCCATGCGGTCGCAGGCCTCGTAGAATTCGTCGCGCTCGAAGATGCCGCCGCCCCAGACGCGCAGCATGTGGATATTGGCGGCTTTCGCCTCGTCGATCCGTGCCGCGTAGCGCCCCGCCGTCACCCGCGAAGGGAAACAATCGTCGGGAATCCAGTTCGCGCCGGCGATGAACAGCGGCACGTCGTTGATGACGAAGGTGAAGGCCGAACCATGCGCGTCGGCCGAGGTGTCGAGCCTGAGCGAACGGAAACCAAGCGCCCGCTGATAGCTGTCGAGCAGATCGCCGCCGGCATCGTCGACGAGCTCAAGCGTCAGGGGATAGAGCGGCTGGGCGCCGAGATGATGCGGCCACCAGAGTTTTGGCGAGGGCAGGCGAAGCTCGAAGGCGATGGTGTCTTCTCCGGCGCCGATCGCAACCGTCGTCGTCACACCGCCGATCGTCGCGACCAGCCGGCACGGCTTCGCGTCCCCATGGCGCGCCACCTTCGCATGGATCTTCACCAGCCCGTCGCCGCCGGCAAGCGTGGCCGAGACTCGTGTTTCGGCAAGCCGTGCCCGATCCCAGCTTTCCAGCCTGACCCTCTTCCAGAGCCCCGCCGTCACCAGCGTCGGACCCCAGTCCCAGCCGAAATTACAGGCCATCTTGCGCATCAGATTGCCCGGCCCCGGATAATTGTTGGGCCGGTAGCCGTAATGTTTCTCCATCTCGGCGCCATAGGCGTAAGCCGAGCGGAAGCTGACCGTGAGGTCGTTGGTACCGGTCGTCAGAAGGGCCGAGACGTCGAAGCGATAGGTGCGGTGCATGTTGAAGCCGCGGCCGATCTCTTCGCCGTTCAGCGCGATCGCCGCGATCGTATCGAGCCCGTCGAAGACCAGTTCCTGCACCTTGCCCTCATCCGGCGCGGCCTCGAATGTGCAGCGATAGGTCCAGTCGGTTTTGCCGATCCAGTCATTGGTGATCTCGTTGACGTCGATATAGGGATTGGGGATCAGCCGGTTGGCGAGAAGGTCGAGATGCACGCAGCCCGGCACCGTCGCGGGGATCGCATCCGGCAGGCCGGGTCTTCCTGTATCGTTGCAGTGAAGCGTCCAGCCGGAATTGAGCTCGGTCTTTTCGATCATCAAATATTCCTAGAGAAACCGGCCGTGGCGCTGCAGCACTTCGATCTTGTAGCCGTCGGGATCGGTGACGAAGAAGAACAGGCCGAAGAGTTTGCCGTCGCGGTTGAGTTCCACCAGCTGACCCGGCTTCAGCCCCAGCTTGGACAGCCGTTCACGCTCGACGGTCACCTCCTCGACGGAGATGGCGAGATGGCCGTAGGCATTGCCGAGATCGTAGGGTTCGCTCCGGCCCTTGTTGACGGTCAGCTCCAGTTCGAAGCCGGTCTCGGCATTGCTGAGATAAATCAGCGTGAAGGTTTCGAAATCGACGCGGTCGGCGACGGAAAGACCGAAGGCCTTGCTGTAGAATGCGACCGAGCGCGCCTCGTCGAGAACGCGGATCATCGAGTGGATCATCTTTGCCAAGTCTGCCTCCCATTCTTTCGGTCACAGCTGTGGTAGCGGTCCTTTCACGCCGGGCGCAAGCCGATTCTTCGGGTGATCGCCGCTTCGACAAGACCCATGGCGTCATAGATCAGCACCGCCATCAGGCCGACGATCAGCCCGCCCTGCAGGATGAAGGCGGTGTTGTCGGAAATCAGCCCGGCGATGATCACCTCGCCGAGGCCCTTTGCCGCCACCGTCGAGCCGATCGTCGCCGTGCCGATATTGATGACGGTGGCGACCTTCAGCCCTTCGAGGATCAGCGGCAGGGCAAGCGGCAGCTCGACGCGCAACAGCCGCTGCGTAGCACTCATGCCCATGCCGTCGGCGGCATCGAGCACCTGCGGCGACACCTGCTTGAGACCGGCGACGGTGTTTTCGAAGATCGGCAGCAGGCCGTAGAGGAAGAGCGCAATCAGCGTCGGCATGGCGCCGAAGCCGGTGGCGGGAACGGCGAGTGCCAGCACCGCGACCGGCGGAAAGGTCTGCCCGGCATTGGCAATCGCCCGCGACAGCGGCAGAAAGTCGGCGCCGCTCGGCCGTGTGACGAAGATGCCGCCGGCAACGGCGAGCAAGGCGCTGCAGACGATCGATCCGATCACCAGCTGCAGATGACCGGCCGCCAGCGACGCAAGGCTGTTTTGCGTATAGACGGCGGGCGCATTGTTGCTGGTCAGCGGCGTCAGCAGGAGGGAAAGCCACTCGGTCCTGAACAGCAGCACCAGCAGCAGGGCGAGCGCCGCCAGGCGGAAGAGATTGGCGACGAGCAGTTTCATGCCTTGCGGCCCAGTTCGAGCAGCCGCGTCAACGAGATCGATCCCACCGGCGCTTTTTCGCCGTCCTGCACGGTCGCCTCGCCGACCCCCTGCCAGATCATTTCGGCGAGCGCGTCGCGCAGACTGAGCGACTGCGGCAGGGCATAGGTAAGCCCGCTCTTGGCCGGTTCCATGCTCTCCTTCAGCGGCAGCAGCGACATCAGCTTCAGCGCCCGGTCGGAGGTGCCGGTCAGTTGCTGGACGAAGGGGTCGGCGGGCTCGGTGAGGATCTTTTCCGGCGTCGAGCATTGCAGCAGCCGGCCCTCGCTCATGACAGCGATCTGGTTGCCGAGGTGGAAGGCCTCGTCCATGTCATGGGTGACGAGAATGACGGTGGTGCCGAACTGCTTCTGGATCGCCAGCAGGTCGTCCTGGGCCTTGCCGCGAATAACAGGGTCGAGGGCGCCGAAGGGCTCGTCCATCAGCAGCAGTTCCGGTTCGGCCGCCAGCGCCCGGGCGACCCCGACGCGCTGCTGCTGGCCGCCGGAAAGCTGATGCGGATATTTGTCGGCGAAGGTCGCCGGATCGAGATTGAACAGCCCGAGCAGTTCCTCGACGCGCCTGGAAATACGTGTGGAATCCCAATCGAGAAGCTGCGGCACGGTGGCGATATTCTGCGCCACGGTGCGATGCGGGAAAAGACCATGCCCCTGGATGGCGTAACCGATCCGGCGGCGGAGATCGGTCACCTCGACATCCATGACATTCTGCCCGCCGACGAAGATCTCGCCCTCGCTGATCGGCACCAGCCGGTTGATCATCCGCATCAGCGTCGATTTGCCGGAGCCCGACGTGCCGACGATGACGGTGATCGAACCTTTTTCGACCTGCATCGAGACATTGTCGACGACGGTGGCGGCGCCATAGCGTTTGGTGACGTTGCTGATCTCGATCATGCTCATGCGGCGGATCCCCGGATGCTGTCGATGACCGCATCGAGGATGACGGCCGATGAGAAGGCGAAGAAGACGGTCGGCACGGCGCCGAGCAGGACGAGGTCCATGGCCGTCTGGCCGAGCCCCTGGAAGATGAAGATGCCGAAGCCACCGCCGCCGATCAGCGCCGCGATCGTCACCATGCCGATCGCCTGCACCAGCACGATTCGGATGCCGGTGAGGATGACGGGAAAGGCGAGCGGCATGTCGATGCCGACAAGGATCTGTCGGCGCGTCAGCCCCATGCCGGCCGCGGCATCGCGCACCGAGGGATCGACGCCCTGCAGGCCGACGACGGTATTGGCGACGATCGGCAGCAGCGAATAGAGCACCAGCGCGATCAGGGCCGGCGCCGTGCCGATGCCGCGAATGCCGATCGCTGATGCCAGCGGCACATGGGTGGCGAGATAACCGAGCGGCAGCATCAGCAGGCCGAAGAGCGCCAGGCTCGGGATCGTCTGGATCAGGCTCAAACCCTGCAGCACGATCGCCCGCAGCTTCGGCACCCAGAAGCAGAGGATGCCGAGCGGAAGGCCAAGGATAATGGCGATGGCGAGCGAGCCGAAGGCGAGCAGCAGATGCGAAATCGCTTCCGTCTCGAATTGCGGCGCCCGCGTCGAGAACTCCTTCATGATCGACAGGCTGTCGAGCAGGCCGGAGGAGAGCGAGATGAAGAGCAGCGCCGTATAGGCGGCAAGGGCTGCGACCCGCATCCACGGCGCCAGCCGGATCTTCACCAGCGCATCCGAGATGACGAGCCCGATCACCGCAAACAGCACCCAGAAACCGCCGCCCGGCGTCATGCGCGCCACGGTGCTGCCCGGCGGCGTGGCCGCGGCCGAGACGAGGCCGATCGCAGCGATCAGCGCCGCCAGGCAGAGTGTGGCGATGACAAGCCGTGCCAGAGCCTGGCGCAGGAACAGCGCGGCCAAAGCGGTGAGGATGAGAAGCACGGTGAGGGTGATGACGGAAGGCTGGGGAAGAAGCTGCGTCAGCAGCATCGGCTTGCCGGCGGCAATGCGGTTCGCCTTGACGTAGATGAAGGGCATCAGTGCCGTCGCCGCGATGCCGCCCGCCACCAGAACCACGCCGAGCCGGTCCAGCCTGCGGACCGCTGAGGTTTCTTCCATCAAATCAACCCTGTCTGACCAGTCCCGTCCGGCCAACCCTATCAGCAAAGGGAGGCTCCGCCCGCAACCGGGCGGAGCGAGCGATGACTACTTCAGGAAGCCTTTTTCCTTGAGATAGGCTTCGGCGACGGACTTTGCCGGCTCGCCGTCGACCTGGATCTTGGCGTTGAGCTTGCGCAGTTCGTCGGCGGTCAGGCTCTTGAAGATCGGCGAAAGCACTTCCTCGATCTTCGGATTGGCCTTCAGCACCTCTTCGCGGATGATCGGCGTCGGCGCATAGACCTGCTGCACGTTCTTGTCGTCTTCGAGAACGGTCAGCTCGGCCGCTTCGATCGCACCATCCGTGCCGTAGACCATGGCGGTGTTGACGCCGTTCGTCTGGTCGGCGGCCGCCTTGATCGTCGCCGCCGTGTCGCCGCCGGAGAGCACCACCATCTGGTCGGGCTTCAGCTGGAAACCGTAGGTGGTCTGGAAGGCGGGAAGCGCGCCGGCCGAATTGACGAATTCGGAAGACGCCGCAAGCTTGGCGGCACCGCCGCCGGCAATCCATTTGCCGAAGTCTGTGAGGCTCTTCAGCTTGTTCGGCTCAGCGACGTCGTTGCGCACGGCGAGCGCCCAGGTGTTATTGGCCGGCGACGGCGTCAGCCAGACGATCTTGTTGGCGTCGTAATCGAGCTTCTTCGCCAGCTCATAACCCTGGTCGATGTTCTTCCAGGCCGCGTCGTCGGCCTTGTTGAAGAAGAAGCCGGCATTGCCGGTATACTCAGGATAGATGTCGATTTCGCCAGCGGTGATCGCCTTGCGCACAACAGGTGTGGCGCCGAGCGCGATGCGGTCCTGTGTCTTGATGCCGTTGGCTTCGAGCGCGAGCGCGATGACATTGCCGAGCAGCGTGCCCTCAGTGTCGATCTTCGACGAGACGACGACATCCGCGGCATGGGCCGCACCCGCCGCGAAGGCGGAGAGCGAGACGGCGAGTGCGAGTTTCTTCAGCATGGAATATCCCCTTCGTTGACACCGTTGAATATGGCGCAAACCTCGGCGGGAGGCCTGCGCGCGCAGAAAATCCGCCGGCACCGGCGACCACTTGGGCCGCCATGCCGGAATGGCGTGCGTCATGGAAATAGCGTGCACGCTCGAAAAATCGATGCAAGCCCCCTCCAGTATTTGCCGTCGCAGCACGATTATGGCGGCGAATGCACCTCCACGCGCGGAAACGCATTCCCTTTTCCAGGGCCGGCGCGATTTGTTTTTGTCCCCTTGCGTGTTTCCACGGCGTTCCGGTGCTCTTTCGCGGAATTTCCGCCGCCCGGATTTCTTATGATGGAAACGATAGTCCGGCTCCGCGGATGCAGGGATATCTTTTTTCGTGAACACACCATATCGTCCGGTTTTTCCAGCGCTTTCCGGAGGGAGAGATTTGCATCTCGGCGCCCTGTTCATAAGCCACCATGTGCTGACCTCCGGTTCGGTGCGGGAGACCGCGCGCCGCTTCGAGCTGTCGCCTTCCACGGTGTCGACGGCGATCCGCCATCTCGAGACCGAGCTGGCGATCAAGCTGACGGAACGCGCCTCCGGCGAGCTGGTGACGCTGCTTGCCAGCGGCAGGGTGCTGGAAGGCCTGACGCCGATCACCGCTGCGGTCGACGAGCTCGGTCAATTCACCGGTCAGGACGCCGCGGCCGCCGACGCCCGTGCGGCCTGGGCAGCCCGCATCCCCGTCAAGATCGTCACCATCGAGCGTTTTCTCGAAGTCGCCGATCAGGGCAGCATCAACCGTGCTGCCCGCCGCCTTCGCCTGGGTCAGCCGCAGCTTTCGCTTCAGCTTGCCAATCTGGAGAAATTTCTGGGTCATCGGCTGTTCGAGCGGCAGGCGCAGGGCTCGGTGCTGACGGAGGAGGGCAGGCGTGCCTACCAGATCTTCACGACGATCAGCCAGGCGTGGAACGATCTGAAATCCTCGGCCGACGAGCGCTATCGCCGCGCCGCCCGGTCGCTGCGCATCGGCTCGATCATCCCCACCGGCTCGGAAAGCTGGGTGGCGCGCTGCCTGGGCTCGCTGGTCTCCGAATGGAATGCGCGGCGCAGCAACAATGCGATCTCGCTCGTTTCGATGACCGCCGACGATCTGCGCGAGGCGCTGAAGAGCGGCCGCATCGATGTGGCGATTCTGGATTCGGTCTTCGGGCTGGAGAGCTTTCGCCATCGCCAATTGCTGCAGACCGATATGGTGGTGATCGCTCCGCCTGATAGTACCGGAACCACGGTCGCCGATCTCGTCGCCGGCCACGCCATCTGCATGCCGAGCCCGCGCACCGGCCTCGGCCATGCGGCGATGGCCTTCAGCGATGAGCGTGCGCCCGACCGGCGCTTGCGCAGCCGGGATATCACCGCGGCGGATTCGCTGCCGGTGATCGTCGACCTTGTCGCCAATCACGGTTACGTCTCCTTCCTCGGTCGCGTCAGCGCCATGCCGATCGCCGATAAAGTGCGCATCGTCGATCTCGACGAACATCTGCCGATGTCCTATCACGTCGCCTTCAACCATCGCAAAGCCGCCGCCGATGCCTGCGCCGTCATCATCGAAGCGGCGGCGAGACTTACATCGGAAGCCGTCGCGCAGACCATGGCGCGCGCCGAAGCCAGGGAGAGCGCCGCGTGACCATCCTGCTGGAAGTGTGTGTGGATAGCGCCGAGGGCCTTGCCGCCGCGATTGAAGGCGGCGCCGGCCGCATCGAGCTCTGCTCGGCGCTGGAGCTCGGCGGCCTGACGCCTCTGCCGAGCCTGATGAAGATCGCCGCGCGGGCGCCCATCCCAATCTATGCAATGATCCGCCCGCATGCCGGCCCCTTCATCTTCGGGGCGGCGGATGAGGAAGCGATGCTGCTCGATATCGACGCCGTGCGCGCCGCAGGCCTCGCCGGCGTCGTCATCGGCGCCAACCGGCTGGATGGTACCCTCGACATGCCGCTGATCCACCGTCTGAAGGCGCATGCCGCAGGCCTCGGCTCGACCCTGCATCGCGCCTTCGATCTGGTGCCGGATGCCGATCAGGCACTGGAACAGGCGGTCGAACTCGGCTGTGAGCGCATCCTGACCTCCGGCTGCGCGCTGAAGGCGCCCGACGGAATCGAAACCCTGAAACGCCTCTCGGCCAAGGCGACTGGGCGCATATCCATCATGCCCGGCAGCGGCATCCGCCCGGCCAATGCCGGAGCGATCTTGCAGGCAACCGGCGCTCGCGAGGTGCATGGGTCCTGCAGCTCACCAATCGAAAGCGTCGACCCCCGTGCGGTTGCCTTCGGTTTCGAGGCGAAGAGTATGAATAAGACGGATGTTGCGGTGGTCAGGGAGATGTGCAGGGTGATTGCGGCGGTGGGTTAGCGAGCGCCGCCGACGCAAGCACAGCGCTTAACGGCTGCCCCTCACCCTAACCCTCTCCCCGTTCTGACGGAGAGAGGGGACGTGCCCTGCGCGAGGTTAGTGGGGAACGGAGAGGTCGCGGCTCGCCCCCTTCGCCCCGCAAGCGGGGAGAAGGTGCCGGCAGGCGGATGAGGGGCTTGCCCCGCCGATCCAGCTCGGCGAAACGGGGCGCTAACCCTCCCTAACCAACCCTGATCACCGCCTTGATCAGCCCGCTCTTCTCATGCGCCCACCGCGCCAAGTCGCGTGGCGCATCGGCAAGCGTCGTGCGATGGGTGATGAGCTTGTCCACCGGCACCAGGCCTTTGGCGATCGAAGCAGCCACGTGCTCGAAATCGGCGCGGGTGGCGTTGCGGCTGCCGATCAGCGTCATTTCGCGTTTGTGGAATTCGGGGTCGGAGAAGCGGATGTCGTCCTTGACGACGCTGACCAGCACCAGTGCGCCGCCATGGGCGACGAAGGAGAAGGCTTTCTCCATCGAAGGGCCGTAACCCGTGGCATCGAAGACCACGTCGAAACCGTCGCCATCGGTTTTTTCCCGCAGGGCGTCCGCCGTTTGCTCGTTGGCGACGATGCCGGAGGTGAAGCCGAAACGGTCCGAGGCCATCTGCAGCCGCTCGGCACTGGTATCGAGCAGCGTCACGTCATGGCCGGCGATGCGCGAGAAGATTGCCGCCCCGAGCCCGATCGGGCCGGCGCCGATGACGAGCGCCTTGGCACCGGCGCCGGTCATCGAGCGGCGCACGGCATGGGCGCCGATCGCCAGGAACTCGACGGTTGCCGCCGCCTCGAGGCTCAAGCCCTCGGCGGCGTAGAGGTTGCCTGCGGGAACCGAGATCTCCTGGCAGAAGGCGCCGTCCGTATGGACGCCGAGCACCTTGATATTGGTGCAGCAATTCGGCTTGCCCTTGATGCAGGCGACGCATTGGCCGCAGGACAGATAGGGATTGACGATGACGGGTGTTCCCACCGCCATGGCAACACCGTCGCCGGCTTCCAGCACCGTCGCCGAGACCTCATGCCCCATCACCCGGGGATATTCGAGGAAAGGGTGTTTGCCCTCGAAGATGTGATAATCGGTGCCGCAGATGCCGACATGGCTGACGGCCAACCGCACCCAGCCGGGTGCCGGTGCCGCAGGCGAAGGGCGTTCGGCGATCTCGAGCACGCCGGGCTCCCGGCAAACGACTGCTTTCATGACGGATCTCGATTCTTCGTTTTTACTCTATGTCGCGAGATTTGCCCCTCACCCTAACCCTCTCCCCGCTTGCGGGGCGAGGGGACGTGCCCAGCGAGACGTTGGCGAGGGACCGAGAGGTTGCGGCCTGGTCCCTTCTCCCCGCGAGCGGGGGTCCGAAGGACGGTGCCGGCAGGCGGATGAGGGGCGGGCAGGCGGCGATCTCCTGCTCGCCGCTCAATTGCTCTTACGGCGGCGCAGCTGGTCGAAGAAGACGATCACGATGATCAGCAGACCGGTGATGATGCGCTGCCAGAAGGAGTTGACGTTCAGAAGGTTGGCGCCGTTGTTGATGGTGGCGAGAATGAAGGCGCCGATCAGCGGCCCGTGCACCGAGCCGACCGCGCCGAACAGGCTGGTGCCGCCGATGACGGAGGACGCGATCGCCTGCAATTCCCAGCCGTCGGCCTGCGTCGCATTGCCGATGGCGATGCGTGAGGCGAGCAGCACGCCGACGAAGGCGGCAAAGCCAGCCGAGAGGATATAGGCGAGGTAGATCATGCCCTTGACGTTGACGCCGGAAAGACGCGCGGCTTCCGCATTCGAACCGACGGCGAAGAGATAGCGGCCCCAGCGGCTGAGATGCAGGAAGACGAAGGAGGGCACCGCCACCAGGATGACCATCCAGAACAGGCTCGGAATACTGAGAAAATCGGCCCGCGCGAAATTGCTGAAGCTCTCGTCGGTGATGCTGATCGTCGAGCCGTTGGTGATCAACAGGCCGATGCCGCGCAGCGATGTCAGCGTTGCCAGCGTGATGATGAAGGGCGGCAGGCCCATATGGACGATGCCGAAGCCGTGGAAGGCGCCGATCGCCACACCGATTGCCAGCGTTAGTATGATCGCTCCCCAGAGCGGCACGCCCGCCTGCAGCAGCCAGGCGATGATGACTGTGCAGAAGCCGACGATCGCGCCGACCGAAAGGTCGATGCCGGCGGTGATGATGACGAAGGTCTGGCCGAGCGCCAGGATCGCCGTCATCGCGCCCTGACGCAGCAGGTTCGAAATGTTGAGCGGCGTCCAGAAGCTCGGGGTGACCAGGCCGAGCACGACCCAGAGGAAGACCAGCAGGCCGATCAGCGTCAGGCCGAACAGGATGTTCATTTTCCGGCGCGGCGGCGGCGCGACGATTTCGGTGGGGGTGGCAGTCATGTATTTTCTCCCTCTTAGAGAATTTTCGTTTTCCGAATGACGGAAATTCTCTATCTCTTTGTTCTCACGCAATTTCCGGACGCAAAACCGCTAAGCACTTTTGCTGGAATTGCTTTTGCTCAGACGCCGATCGCTTCGCTGAGCACTTCCTCATGCGTCGCCGCGTGGAAATCATGGCTGGCGACGATCCTGCCGCCGCGGAAGACGTGCAGCCGGTCGGCCAGTTCGTAGACCTCGGGCAGGTAGGAGGAGATCAGGATGATGCCGGCGCCCTCCTTCAGCAGCTTGGCGAACAGCCGATAGATTTCCGCCTTGGTGCCGACGTCGACGCCGACTGTGGGTTCGTCGAAGATGAACAGCCTGGCGCCATGGCTCAGCCACTTGCCGATGACGATCTTCTGCTGGTTGCCGCCCGACATGCTGGAGGCCGGAACCCGCCGGCTCGGCGTCTTGATGCTGAGATCGCGGATCTGCCTGTCGGCATTGGCCGATTCCCGCGCGTGGTTGATGACGGGGCCGTGGCTGAGACGCCCGAACACCGGCAGGTTGATGTTGAGGCCGATCGGCAGGTTGAGGCAAAGCCCCTGGTCGCGCCGGCTTTCCGGCGCCAGCGCTATGCCGAGTTCCATCGCGGTGCGTTCGTTCTTGATATCGACAGGCTTGCCCATCCACTGGATGTCGCCTGCCGTCGTCGGCTGGCGGCCATAGAGCCCGAGCGCGAATTCGCTGCGCCCGGCGCCGATCAGGCCGTAGAGGCCGACGATCTGCCCAGCCTTGACGCTCAGCGACACGTCTTCGAAGCCCGGGCCCGAAAGGCCGCGGACCTCGACGATCGTTTCGCCGATGGCAATCTCTTCCTTGTGGTAGATCTGTTCGATCGAGCGGTTGATCATCAGCGCGATCAGCTCGGCGTCATTGGTCTCGCCGATCAGCCGCGTGCCGACATGGGTGCCGTCGCGCAGCACCGAGACGCGGTCGGCAAGCTCGAAGACTTCCTCCATGCGGTGGCTGATATAGACGATGGTGACGCCTTCGCCCTGCAGCCGGCGGATCAGCTTGAAGAGCTGCGCCGATTCCTGGCGGGTGAGATAGGCAGTCGGTTCGTCGAAGATCAGGAACTGGGTGCCGCGCATCGCCGCGCGCGCCGTGGCCACCAGCTGCTGCTGACCGATCGTCAGTGAGCTGAGCAGCGCGCCGGCCGGCAGGCCGAAGCCGAGATCGTCGAGCACGGCCTGCGCCAGCTTCTCCATCTGCTTCTTGCGCATCAGGCCGTATCGGTTGACCTCATCGCCGAGAAAGAGGTTGGCGGCGACCGTCAGGTGCCGGCAGAGCACGACTTCCTGGTGTACGGCGTTGATGCCGCGGGCGATCGCCTCGTTCGGCGTCGACAGCCCCACCGGCTGGCCGCACCAGAGCACCTCGCCGGCCGTGCGGGTGATGACGCCGGTGAGCAATTTGATCAGGGTGGATTTGCCGGCGCCGTTTTCACCGACGATGGCGTGGATTTCGCCGGCGAGGAAGGTCAGCGTCGCCGGCTTCAGCGCCTGGACATGACCGTAATTCTTCTGCAGGCCCTTGAGCTCGAGGATGGGCGATCCGGTGGGGATGCGGTTGGCTTCTTTCAGCGTGGCGCTGTCATCATGGCGATGACTGACCTCTTCCAGTCCGATCATGGACCTCTCCTCCTCTTGGTCGCCTCATTTCCACCCTTGCAAACCATAGCATGATGGAAAAAGCCGCGCCGGTTTTTAAAAACCGGCGCGGCCTGTCTGTCTTGTTTACTTGATCTTCGGGTTCAGCAGTGCGTCGATCTTCGGATCGGCCATATTCGCCTTGGTGACGAGGTTGGCGCCGGTATCGACATTGGCTTCGACCTTCTCGCCCTTGGAGACGGCAAGCGCGGTCTTGATGCCGTCATAACCCATGCGGTAGGGGTCCTGGACGACGAGACCGGCAATGGCGCCGTCCTTGAGGAAGCCGACCGTCTTGTCGTCGCTGTCGAAGCCGATGACCTTGATCTTGTCGCCGAGCTTGTTTTCGGCGATCGCCTGACCGACACCCTGCGCCAGGATCAGGTTCGAGGCGAAGACGCCGACGAGCTTCGGATTGGCCGTAATCAGGTCGGTCATCATGTTGAGGCCGGTCGTCGCCTGGCCGTCACCATACTTGTCGGCGATGACCTTGAGGCCCGGATGCTTGGTCTTGATCTGATCCAGGAAGCCTTCGCGGCGCTGCTCCAGCGAGCCGACGCCGGGAAGATTGGTGAGGATGACGATTTCGCCTTCTTCCTTGCCCGTCATCTCCTTGATGGCGGCGGCAAGACCGTCGGCGGCGATGCGACCGCCCTGGACGTTGTCGGTCGTCAGGAACGACTTGAACGCCTTGGAGTCGGCGCCCGAGTCGATGCCGATGATCGGAACTGACTTGGCGGCTTCATCGATCGGCTTGCCGAGCGCCTTGAATTCGGTCGGCGAAATGACGACGGCGGCCGGCTTGCCGGCAACGGCGTTCTCAAGAATGCTGATCTGGCCGTTGATGTCCGATTCCGCCTGGGCGCCGAGTTCCGGCACGTTGACGCCGAGATCCTTGCCGGCCTTGCGGGCGCCGGCCAGAACGATCTGCCAGTAGAAGGACGTCGTGTCCTTGACGATGATCGGGATCGTCACGTCGGCGGCAAAGGACGTGACCGGCATCGCCGTGGCGATGACGGCGGCGCCGGCGAGCGCGGTAAAGGCGCGGCGCGACAGAAGGGATTTCACGATGGTCATAAGGGTTCTCCTCTCAGGATGCGTTCTCCTCCGAATAAACCGGCCGCTGAACGCAGGCGGACGATTTTTATCGATAAAAAACATTTGCAGGGAGAAGCTAGCCGAGGCGCAATCAAATTGCAAGAGTGCCGATCCGGCTTTTTTGCTTTGGTAAAATCCTCCCAAGCAACTGATTTTATTCCAATACAACGATAACCTAAAATAGCTACTGGCCGAGATCGACCTCATGCGGATGCACGACGCCCTTTTTCAAAATCAGGTTGCCGTAGAGCCGGAATTCCGTCGTTGCGACGATATAGGCAGCCTTGCGGGCCATCGCGTAGAAGGCGAAACGCTCGACCGGCACGATCGCAAAATCGCCGGCGCGCCGGGAAACGATCTTTTGGAACTCGGCGCAGACCTCCGGCACGGCGTGCGGGTCGCCGACCACCTCCATCCGCCAGGCTGTCTCCGGCACGAAAGTGTCGAGCGGCATGTGGGCGAGGATCGCCTCGGCCATGTCGGTGGCGCTGACACCGTCGGCGCGAATGACCGGCGGGCCCATCGAACCAGAGGGGAAATTGGCGTCCGCTATGACGATGTCGTCGCCATGTCCCATCGTCTTCAACGCGTGGAGCAGGTCGGGGCCGAGCAGCGGATGAATACCCTTGAGCATAGTGTCTCCTCAGACCCGGACAGCTTCGGCGCCGAGCGGCGGCGCGACCAGCGTATAGGGCTCGAATTCGGCATAGATCTCATCGGCAAGCCGTGGCTCGACGATCTCAATGTTGCGGATCAGGCTCGACGGCTTGGCGGTGCCGATCAGCACCGATGCGACGATTGGTTCGCGCAGCGGAAACTGCAGGGCGGGCGCGGCCAGCGGCACGCCGTGGCGTTTGGCGATCGCCTCCATGGCGCCGACCTTGGCGAGCACCTCGTCATCGGCCGGCATATAGTCGAAATGCGCGCCCGGCACCGGCCCGGTGGCGAGAATGCCGGAGTTGAAGACGCCGCCGACGACCAGCGACGTGCCCTTCTTCAGGCAGAGCGGCAGAAGTTCGGCAACCGCCGACCGGTCGAGCAGCGTGTAGCGGCCGGCCATCAGGATGCAGTCGAGATCGGCGTTGCGCATGACGTCGAGGCAGACGGGCACTTCGTTGACGCCAAGGCCGAAGGCGGCGATCGCGCCTGAGGATTTCAGTTCTTCGAGCGCCTTGATGCCGGAATCGAGCAGCTGCTTCTGGTAGACCGCATTCTTCGCCGCGCCATGCGTATAGCCGCCGATATCGTGCACGTAGAGAATATCGATGCGGTTGAGGCCGAGGCGGGCATAGCTGAATTCGACAGAGCGCATGATGCCGTCATAGGAATAGTCGTAATCGGCATCGAAGGAGAGCGGATCGACATAGCTGTAATCGGGCACGGTGCCGGTCGGCACCGGCCGAAGCAGCCGGCCGACCTTGGTCGACAGCACGTAGGAGCCATCAGGCTGGTCGCGCAGGAAATCACCGACGCGGCGTTCGGCAAGGCCGAGGCCGTACCAGGGGGCGACGTCGAAATAGCGGATGCCGCTGTCCCAGGCCGCCTGCAGCGTTTCCATCGCTACCTCGCGCGGGCAGGCGCGGTAAAGACCGCCGAGCGCTGCCGCGCCGAAGCTGATTTCGGTCACCTCGAGCTTGGTCTTGCCGATCCGTCTCGTCTTCATCATGCCTCCTCGCCAAGCCTTGGGGTGTTCTTTTTAGATTAGAGAGTCGCGCCCAGATGCCACGGCACGAATTCATTGTCGCCATAGCCGAAGAGTTCGCTCTTGGTCTTCTTGCCGGAGGCCGTGTCGACGATCAGCTCGAAGATCTCGCGGCCCTTGCCGCTGATCGTCGCGTCGCCGGTGGCGATCGTGCCGCAATCGATGTCCATATCCTCTTCCATCGAGGCATAGAGCGCCGAATTGCTGGAAAGCTTCAGCGACGGCGCCGGCCGGCAGCCGAAGCAGCTGCCGCGGCCCGTGGTAAAGGCGATCATATTCGCCCCGCCCGCCACCTGGCCGGTCGCCGAGACCGGGTCGTAGCCGGGAGTATCCATGAAGACGAGGCCGGGGGCGGTGACCCGCTCGGCGTAACCGTAGACCGCCGTCAGCGGCGAGCGCCCGCCCTTGGCAACCGCGCCGAGCGATTTTTCCAGGATGGTGGTGAGGCCGCCGCGCTTGTTGCCGGGCGAGGGATTGTTGTCGAGCGAGGCGCCGTGCAGGGCGACGTAATCCTCCCACCAGGCGATCTTCTCGTCGAGCTTCCTGGCGACTTCGTCGCTGACGGCGCGGCTGCGCAGCAGATGTTCGGCGCCGTAGATTTCCGAGGTTTCCGACAGGATCGCCGTGCCGCCGGCGGCTGCCAACAGATCGGCCGCGACACCCAGCGCCGGATTGGCGGTAATGCCGGAAAAGCCGTCGGAGCCGCCGCATTGCAGGCCGATGATGATTTCGCCGACCGAGATCGGCACGCGTTTTTCCTTGCCGACATCGGCGGCAATTTCGCGCAGCATGCCCATGGCGCGCTCGACCGCGCGGCGCGAGCCGCCGGCATCCTGAATGTTGAAATGCCGCTTGGCGGCGCCGGCACCGCTCTGGCCGTAGAGCGTCAGCTGGTTGACCTCGCAGCCGAGGCCGATCATCAGCACGCCGCCGAAATTGACATGGCGGGTATAGCCGGCAAGGGTCCGGTGCAGCACATTCATGCCGTCGCCGGTCGAGCTCATGCCGCAGCCCTGGTCGTGCACGATCGGCACGAAGCCGTCGATGCCTTCGTAATGCGGCAGGATCGTCCGGTTGGCCTCGTCGGCGATCGCCCGGCAGACGGTGGTGGAACAGTTTACGCTGGCGATGATGCCGATATAATTGCGCGTTGCCGCCCGTCCGTCGGCGCGGCGATAGCCCATGAAGGTCCGCGCCTTGTCTTCATCAGTCGCCGCTTCCGGCGCCGAATTGGCGGTGGCCGCCAGCCGGTCGTTTTCGAAATGCAGATTGTGGCTGTGCACATGGTCGCCGGCCTTGACGTCTTCGGTGGTGCGGCCGATCGCCTGTCCGTATTTCACGACGGCGGACCCAAGCGGAATATCCGCAATCGCCACCTTGTGGCCGGGGTCGATTTTCTCGGAGGTCTTGATGCCGGCAACCGTCGAACCCGGTGCGATGGCCGCCGTTGCGACCGCGACATTGTCACCGGCCGACAGGATGATCCAAGGCAGTTTGTCCAAGTCTCTTCTCCCCAGAGCGTGATACCGAAAAGTGTGAGCGGTTTTCGGACGACATCATGCTCCAACTATTGAATTCAGGAAACGCTCGCTGCATCGGCGAAAGCGCATTGATTTTGTTTTTTATCTACAATAAACATTTTCAAGTCAACGGGAATATTGATCCTGTGGACGAGGGAGGCAATGAGCCGCAGGCGACCGGAAATAAGCTAAGTTCGTTTGAACAAGCCCCGGTCTATTTGCCCTGCTTTAGAGCCGGGCAGCGGGCACGAGGGCGGAAAGCGGGGTCTGGTGGCAAGGCAGAATACAGTCTTCAAGGAAGCCTACAACAGGTATGCCGTCGCCCTGCGCACGGATACGGCACTGCCCTCGGAACCGGAGATCGCCGCCCAGCTCGGCGTCAGCCGATCGACGGCCCGCGCCATCCTCACCCGCCTCAGCGAAGAAGGCATCATCCGCTGGAACAAGCGCCAGAAGATCGTGCTGCGCCAGCCCACCGACCGCGATCTCTTTCCCTCCGAAGAGACCGACTCCCTGCATGATATCATCGAGCGCAGCTTCATGCAGCGCATCCTCGCCGATGATGCCGCCCCCGGCATGCAGATCAACGAGCTGGAGCTGGCCCGCGAGATCGGCACCGGCACGACAAGCGTCCGCGAATTCCTGATCCGCTTCTCCCGCTTCGGCCTGATCGAGAAGCGGCCGAACAGCCATTGGACGCTCAAGGGCTTCACCCGCGAATTCGCCCTCGAACTGGCCGATGTGCGCGAGATGTTCGAGTTGCATTCCGCCGCCGAATTCGGCCGGCTTGCCCGGGATAGCCAGGCCTGGACCGATCTCGCCGCTATCCGCGACGAACATCACGCCATGCTTGCCGACATCAATCAGCGCTTCAAGGATTTCTCCGTCCTCGACGAGCGCTTCCATCTCCTGATCCACCGCGCCTCGAAGAACCGCTTCATCGCCGATTTCTACGACGCCATCGCCATCGTCTTCCACTATCACTACCAGTGGAACAAGACCGCCGCCCGCGAACGCAACGAGCGCGCCATCCACGAACATCTGGATTATATCGCCGCGCTCGAATCCGGCGACCAGGCGGCGATCGAAACCGCCTGCCGCGCGCATCTCCACTCCGCCCGCCAGACCCTGCTGCAATCCCTGCCGCAGCTGGCGACGGAGAGTGATTGAGGTGAAAGGCGTGCCGTGTGGCCCCCTCATCCGCATCATGAAACCTTCTGGTCCATAAGCCGTTATCGTGCTTATGACCGGCGCTAAACTCAAACCGCAATCGGTTGACGGCACCGAACCGCAAGGTTCCGAGACGTCGCTCGAGGAGAAGGAATCGACTGTCGAGGTCGTGCCGCCGCCAGATGTCCCCCCGCCGGATGTCATCGAGCCCGGTCCGGAGCTGACGCCCGAGGAGGCCGAGCAGGCGCGCAAGAAGTATCTGCTCAAGCGTTTCTGGATCAGCGCCCGGCATTACTGGGGCCGCGGCGGCGACAGGCTCGCCTGGCCGTGCACACTCGGGCTGCTGGCCCTGATCGGCATCAATGTCGGCTTCCAATATGGAATCAATCTGTGGAATCGGGCGATTTTCGACGCCATCGAGCGACACGATGCCGGCACCGTCTATTTCCTCAGCGCCGTCTTCGTGCCGCTGGTGCTCGGCACCGTCGCCGTCGTCACCACACAGGTCGCGCTTCGCATGATGATCCAGCGCCGCTGGCGGTCCTGGCTGACAACTGCGGTCATCGGGCGCTGGCTGGCAAACGGCCGTTACTATCAGCTGAACCTGATCGGCGGCGACCACAAGAACCCCGAGGCGCGCATTTCCGAAGATTTGCGGATTGCCACCGAAGCCCCCGTCGATTTCATCGCCGGCGTCATTTCCGCATTCCTGGCGGCTTCGACCTTCATCGTCGTGCTGTGGACGATCGGCGGGGCATTGACGCTGCCGATCGCCGGTTTCACCGTCACCATTCCCGGCTTTCTCGTCGTCACCGCTGTCCTCTATGCCGCGATCACCTCCAGTTCGATGGCGGTGATCGGCCGCCATTTCGTCCAGGTCTCCGAGACCAAAAACCAGACGGAGGCCGAATTTCGCTACACGCTGACGCATGTGCGGGAAAACGGCGAGAGCATCGCATTGCTCGGCGGTGAAGAGGAGGAACGCAACGACCTCGACAAAACCTTCACCAATGTGCTCGGGCAATGGGCGCTGCTTGCCCGCCAGCACATGCGCACGACGCTGGTGTCGCATGGATCGATGCTGATTGCCCCGGTCGTGCCGGTCTTGCTATGCGCGCCGAAGTTTCTCGAAGGCAGCATGACGCTCGGACAGGTCATGCAGGCAGCGTCAGCTTTCGCCATCGTCCAGGGCGCGTTCGGATGGCTGGTCGACAACTATCCCCGTCTTGCCGATTGGAACGCCTGTGCCCGGCGCGTCGCTTCGCTGATGATGTCGCTCGACGGGTTGGAGCGGGCCGAACAGAGCGACGCGCTCGGGCGCATCAAACGCGGCGAAACGGAAGGCGAAGCGATGCTCAGCCTCAACGATCTCTCCGTGTCGCTTGACGACGGCACCGCCGTGGTCACGGAAACCCGGGTGGCGATCGAACCCGGCGAACGGGTGCTGGTCGCCGGAGAATCCGGGTCGGGCAAGAGCACGCTGGTGCGGGCCATTTCAGGTCTTTGGCCGTGGGGCGACGGCAGCGTCAATTTTCACGCCGACCGCCGCTTGTTCATGTTGCCGCAACGGCCCTACATCCCGTCGGGCACGCTGCGCCGGGCAGTCGCCTATCCCGGCGCCGCCGATAGCTGGACGCTTGATAAGATCAAGGATGCCCTCAAAAAGGTCGGACTGGACTATCTGAACGACAGGATCGAAGAAGACGCGCCCTGGGACCAGACCTTGTCCGGCGGCGAAAAGCAGCGGCTCGCCTTTGCGCGCCTCCTGCTGCACACGCCCGATATCATCGTGCTCGATGAAGCAACCTCGGCCCTCGATGAAAAGAGCCAGGACAAGATGATGCAGATGGTGATCGAGGAATTGCCGGAGGTGACCATTATCAGCGTCGCGCATCGCGCCGAGCTCGAAGTCTTCCATAGCCGCAAAATCACCCTGGAGCGGCGCGAGGGCGGCGCAAAGCTGGTCAGCGATATCGACCTGATCAAGCGCACGAAAAAACGGAACCTGCTGTCACGCGTTTTGGAGAACCGGCGCTCCCTGTCGAAGGCCGGCACGGCCGCGAGCAAATCGGCGCAGCCGCGCGATAGACACTGACGTTGGCTTGGTCGGGTGCGCGGAGTGCCCTCGCTTGTCGGATACGCAGCTTCACGCTTCTGGCTATTGCTCATTCCGGGGTAGGTCGTCTGTGATGTCGTAGTAGTCGCCTTTATCTGCGACAAAGATATGCATTTTCAGTTTGGTTTCGGTCGGGCTATCAAATGCACCCATCGCGACAGCAATCCAGTCTCGATGCGGTGGATCCCAAAACAGCGATGATCCACATACCGTGCAAAATCCACGCCTGACCTTTTCCGAGGATTGATACCAGGTGACGCTTTCGCCTCCGCGGATCGTGATCTGACGTCGAGGCACGTCGGTTGAAGCGAAAAAGTGCCCGGATTGTTTTCGGCATTTGGAGCAGTGGCATGCGTCCGGCGCTTGCAGATCGCCTTCGATCTCAAAAGTTACAGCGCCGCACAGACAGGATCCTTTGTGCATAAGTGTTCCTCTCAAAAGCCCAATCTTGCCTTTAAACCTGCGCCGAGGATCCGGCTGCTGCGCCCGTCAGCCGGGTCACGCGTCCGGGAGGGCTTGTAGGCCTAGACTTGAGCGCCTCTCCGCACATTGCCGCCCATTTCCGCTCTCGTCGATCACCCCGCATCGGCCGAACCGCTTAACGCGAGGCCGCCTCGCTTGCGACAGCCGCGCCCTCGCGTTTCCGGCTCGGCGCCACCGGGATCAGCCAGGTGGTGAAGAAGGTCAGCACTGCGACGACCACCACGCCCCAGAAGCTCCAATGCAGCGCCGCATTGAAGACGGCGCGGATCGCCGGGTCGGCGGCGAGCGCCGAAAGCCCGGTCGGCTGGTTCAGCGCTTCGTGCAGGCCGGCCGCCGCCTCGCCGCCGGCATAATGATTGATGCCGGCATTGAGGATGGCGCCGAGCACGGTGGCGCCAAGCGTATTGCCGAGACTGCGGGCAAAGATGATCGAGGCGGTGGCGCTGCCGCGCATCGACCATTCGACGCTGTCCTGCACCAGCACGATGCTGGTGAGGCTGATCAGGCCCATGCCGAAGCCCATGAAGAAGGAGCCGGCGCCGGCAAGTGCCGGCGAACTCTCCGGCGTCAGGAACAGCAGGAAACAGGCGCCGAACGGAAACAGCAGGCTGCCGACGCGCAGCGTCCGGCGAATGCCGAAGGCTTTATAGAAGCGGCTGGAAAGCATCACCGCCAGCGGCCAGCCGACGACCAGCATGGTCAGCGTGAAGCCGGCAACGATCGGCGACCGGCCGAGCACGCCCTGTACATAGATCGGCAGGATGGTGGAAAGCCCGATCAGCGCCATGCCGGCCAAGAGCGTCGCCGCATTGCTGGTGGCGATCAGCCGGCGGCTCCAGAGCGGGATCGAAATGATCGGCTCCGGCGCCCGTTTCTCCTGGGCGAGAAAGAGCAGGCCCGCAATGACGAAGACGGCAAAGAGCGTCAGCAGGATCCAGGCGCCGGCATCGGTTTCCGTCAGCATGACGAGCAGCGCCACGATCGAGATCGAAAACAGCACCGATCCGAGGTAATCGATCTTTGCCTGCTTGTGCGCCACCTCCTCCTTCAGGAAGATCATGAAGGCGATGATCGAGAGAATGCCGATCGGCAGGTTGATCCAGAAGATCCAGGCCCAGGAGATATTGTCGACGATGATGCCGCCGGCCAGCGGCCCGACGACGGCCGAGGTCGCCCAGACGGTCGCCATCGCGCCCTGCACGCGGCCGCGCTCCTCGAGTTTGAAGAGATCGCCGATGATCGTCATCGTCACCGGCTGGATGGCGCCGGCACCCAGCCCCTGCAGCAGGCGGAACAGCACCAGCGACATCATCGACCAGGCAAGCCCGCAGAGCAAAGAGCCGACGAGGAAGATCAGGATGCCGCCGATCAGCACCGGCTTGCGCCCAAAGATGTCGGAAAGCTTGCCGTAGATCACCGTCGTCGTCGATTGCGCCAGCAGGAAGGCCGAAAACACCCAGCTGTAATAGGAAAAACCGCCGAGCTGGCCGACGATGCGCGGCATCGCGGTTGCCACGATCGTCGCCTCGATCGCCACCATGAAAGTGGCGAACATGATGGTCGCGACGACAAGCACGCGGTTCGAGCGATGCGCTGCATTCGACATGACAATCCTCTTCGGGTGCTCCGCGGACGCCGGGGATATCGGCAGGCTGGGTAGGGCGATCGCCGCTTGCGGAGGGATGCGGTACTATTACGTCCTGGAAACCGGCCGGTAAAGCAGTTCTCACGGCAACTGTTGTTTTATGCGGTTCAGGCCGCCGAGCAAAGGCCCGGCGCCCTCAACGCCGGGCCTTCATTCTGTCAGGAGTCAGGCGGATATCCGCGATATCCTCATTGCGGGCAGGCCTCGCCGCCCGAGCCGGTATTCCCGGAACCGGCGGTGCAACCCGGCGTCGGCTTGAGATCGGGATTGACGCCACCGGGATTGATCGTGCTGCGGCCGCTGTTGAGCTCGACGCCGCCCGTGCCCGTGGTATTGCCGCTCGTGCTGCCGGTCGTGCCGGAATCGGTGCCGACGGAACCGCTGCCCGGCGAATTGGCGCCGGCAGAGCCGGTGCCAGCCGAACCGGTGCCGGCGGAACCCACACCCGAACTCCCCGATCCGCCGATAACAGGCGCCACCGAAAGCCGCCCACTGGAATCCGCCCCGCCTGCCGTCTGCGCCAACGCCGAGCCGGCAAGGCCGATGGAAAGCAGCGATATCGCGATGAATTTGCAGGACATGATTTTCTCCATCCTTGTTGCCTCAAAGGGGAACCCAAGCGGCGGCGGCATTGTTCCTTAACGACTGCTCGAAACGCCAGCTGAGAAATATGTCGCACCCGCCGAAATGGATCCTCTATTGTCCCGTGATTGGATATGATGATGTGTTGATGGGATTTCTTATGGGGATTGCTTACGTCGGGAGAACATGCGAGTATCGAATCGATTATGAGGAAGGGTGATGTTTTTAAAAGATCATGAGCGGGATGGCGTTTACGCGCTCCTTGTGAGGACCATCGAAGCTGGGCAGGAACATGAGAAGGCCGCCAAGGATATGGCGGACGCGCAGGAGCGGCTGCGTATCGCCAACGAAGCGATTACCTCGATCAGGGCCGCCTTGCGAGCCTTCGGCTTTAGCAACGATGCTGACCTTTGGAATAACGTCGGAGAAGCTTTGGGAATGGATCGGTATGCCAAGGCGTTTGACTTGGCCGGCGTCCCGCGCCCTGCCCATCTTCAAGGCCCTTTGATAGAGGGTTCGACCAGCAAGGAGACTCTCGGTAATGTCCAGTCGTTGCCGATGGAAGCCGTTGCGAATGAAACACTATCGATACGCGAGTGGATCATACAGATCCTTAAGGCCGAAGGCGACAAAGGCACCAAGGCTGCCGACGTAAAGGACTTTCTAAGCGCGATCGGATTGACTGGTATGCATGAGAAGACCGTGGGAATGACACTCTACCGACTTTCTAAGGAGGGGGTAGCGCGTCGAAGCGGAAGGATGTGGTATTATTTGGGATCGAACACCGATGACAAAGATTTGGCCGAAGGCAGCGCGCGAACGACGCCTCCGGCCAATATATTCGAATGAAAGGAGGTGCCATATGGAGCCTCCATAGTTCATCCAAGGCTTCCCGGAGAAAGTCATCCTACATGACCCAATCCGGCAGGGGCGCAAGGCCCTCGGGGCGAGGCGCGAATGCCTCGTTCCACCACATCATGAAACCGTACCATACGGTCCGTGCGGCCGTCAAATAGAGGTGCCATCAAGAGCGCCGCCGAAAGCCGCCCACTGGAATCCGCCCCGCCTGCCGTCTGCGCCAGCGCCGGGCCGGCAAAGCCGATGGAAAGCAGCGATATCGCGATGAATTTGCAGGGCATGGTTTTCTCCATCCTTGTTGTCTCAAGGGGAGAACCAGTGCGGCGGCGGCATTGTTCCTGTCGGTTGCGGTTTTCAGGCGATTGATGGCATAGATCGCGGCTCCTGGACCGAGGAGGAGTCGGTTCTTCTAGATAAAGCGTACGCATCGCCTCGTTTTCGGCAGAGCGCTAGGTAGGTTTCGGATTGTTGAGATTGCTTATTTTACGATGGGAGTTCCCGCTGTTTCCAGCGCTTTTTGCGCTGGCGTCCCACTTCGTCTTCGTATTCCAAGAGTTCTATAAACCCGGCCCGAAAAGCTGGGAGACCTCAATGCTTGGCATTCCTATTTTAGCTTATTTATTCGCGAACGTTTTCTCGATCCTCGTCGATCCGACACCTGCATCGACGCTGCTGGCTTCAATGCTACTGGCCTTACTGGCGACGGCTCTTCCGTGCTTATGTTTAGCGATCTATTTCCTTTATTCGCGCCAGATCGCCCGCAAACCTAACCCTGAGATTTCAACCGCCAAGGCGTTAGGCATTGCGTTCTTAAGCCTGTCTCTGGTTGGGTTAGCTGCCTATGGCATGGCTCAAGTTCCCGCATGCACCAACGCGAGGTGCCGAAGTGGAGTCGAGCTGTTTGGTCATTTCAGATTTGCCGCGTTTTACCTGATCTGCCTTGTCGGCGGGTGGATCACCCTGTTTTCGCTCCTGACTCTCCATGAAGTTTTGAGGCGGTTTCTCAAGTCAGCTATCAAACGATGACGGCGTTGTGTCTGCGGCGTCACAAACGCCGTTACGCTGTCGGGAAAGGCGAGTCTGTGCGATATTACGCAGCCACCCCGTCATTCGTCATCCATCAAATGAAACTCCCGCGCGGCCTGAGGGCAGAGAAGGCGGAACTGCTCGATCAGCGGCGGCATCCCCGAAGCGCACGAGACGTCTGAATTCTCTGGTAGTGGGAAAGTG
Source organism: Rhizobium sp. RSm-3 (assembly GCF_001854685.1). Lineage (NCBI taxonomy): Bacteria > Pseudomonadati > Pseudomonadota > Alphaproteobacteria > Hyphomicrobiales > Rhizobiaceae > Rhizobium > Rhizobium sp. RSm-3. Next base: position 540,878 of record NZ_MAWZ01000001.1, read on the forward strand.
ACACTCTGCGGTGTTCCGGCAGAGTGTTCGAAGGACAGCGTGCCTTCGCTGCAATTGGCGGTGGAACGGAAAGTGTCTTCCCCATTCTCTTTCGTGTACATCGCCACGCACTGCTTGACGGTCAGTTTGCCGCCATGGGCTGTTGTCTCCCATCCTGCGTCGCGCTTGCAATATTCCTGGAAATCGGCCCGAGTGAGCTTGCCTTCCATCACTGCTGTGCTTGTATCGGTGCCGGTCTTGCTGACGAGCGTTCCGTTCCATCCGGCACATGAGGCGAGAGGGAAGTCTTTTGCCTGAGCAGCGGACAGGGTAAATGTGAAAAGCGCGATGCTTAAAAGCGATGTCCGCATAGATCCTCCTAATTGCTAAACCTGCTCGCGTTCGATCGATATCAGTCGCGCATATTTATATAAGGGGCAGCCAGCCGGCCTGAGTTGAAGATGTCTTCAAACTGTTGAAGGCTTGCCCACCGACTGGGCAAAGCTGTCACTAGCAACGACTGAGAGGGCGGCTGTTTGCAGAGTCGCGTCGACGAGACGCATTAGGCTGGCCGGTGTTAGACCTTAGGGTGTGTCCACTCACAAACCGCCAGCTTATCGCTTCGCGCAGTCCTTTATATGTCGCGGCTTGCCGTCGTAGGCCACAGCCGATGTGAGTACGAGGGCTCAATTATAGGTCAATTGACTACTACAACATATGAGCGCGATATTGATGAATGCAATACAACTCAAGGGAGGCCATCAGATGGAGAACCCTTTGATTGCACGTCGCGTCGCAACCATTTCTCGGGCTGCACTTGTGGCTGGCGCCTATCTAACGGCATCCCTCGCAGCGTCTCATGCGAATGCAGACGATCAGATCAGAAATGGCGGTTTCGAGAACAGCTGCATACCCGGTTCCGCAACATGCTCCGAATGGACACTCATCCCGCCTAATTCGGCGGTCACCCAGGATCCCCACACCGAAAAATATAGCGTGGCAATCGGCGGGCTTGGAGGGGGCACGGGAGGGGTCACACAGCTGGTTGAGCTGAAAAGCCACATCTACAGTTTTTCATTTTGGTACAAAGCTAGTAGCGGGTATGCGGGATTAACCCCGCTAATTGCCAGAGTTGGAACCAGGACGGTGTTCGCTGCTATGGTGAAGCCTGAGACCAATTGGACACTGTATCAAGTTCCCGTGCAGGTCGATAAAGACGGGCCGACGGATGTGCACATATTCACGGAGAACGCTCCCCATTATGCTGGACCTATGATTCTCATCGATGATGTCCAGTTAATGGAGTAAGCCAGGCGAGAGGCATGCAGTCAGTGAAGTCCGCAGCTACACTTGTCCGGATAGATCGAAAATCGCCACATCGTCCTGCGTCTCCCGCAGCCCCTTGTATGACGCATGCCTGAGTTTGCCGTCATGGGTCCACGCTCGATACTCGATCTCGGCAACAAGCTTCGGATTGACGAACACCGCGTTTCGCTTGCGCCCGGTGTCGACCGCCGGCTTACCGATGATCAGCTTGGGAATGCTTCAGCAGCATCTCCGGTGAGTTCCAGCCGCTTAAGGTCGGGCAATCGCCCCGCGTCAATCACCAGATTCAAAAGCCGGCTGAAATTTTGTGTGTCCCAATCAACCGTAGCCCGGTCTGCAGCGGTGCTTGAAGCCACACTATCACCGTGAACAATTTTGCTGCGTAGAGCGTAAAGGTCTCTCATTCGGTTTGATACCTCCAGCCGCCCTTCGTAGTCGCTTGCAAGGATCAAGGCAGCACGCAATCGAAGGCGATAGGTGATCTCCGTTCTTTCATCGCTCGTGGCCAACAGGGATTCAAACGCCGTCGCTAGGTCGATCGCACTTTGTCCTGTTTCTACGCGGCGTCTAGCGGAGTTTAACCGCGCGGCTGCGTTCGCACATGCGCGCTTGACGTTACCACTTAACGACAGAAACCGATTAATCGGTTCAACGTGCTCGTCTTCCAATGTGACGGTCGAGAATCGCGGCGGTCGTCCCTCATACCGAGCCGGCATATGTCCCCATCCAAACTCGGCGTCCGCGAAATCCGTGTCCTCATACTCGCCCCAAGCTGCTCCAACCACCGGAGCTGAATCAGTTGCTGTCGTAATAGCGAGCGCGAGTTCAGAGAATGCGGAATAATCATGCCGATGTGATTTAACATCTGTTGAGAAGGTCATCTCCACCTTCTGGATCATTCCGGCAACATCGGATGGCGTTGCGGCCATGAAAGATCGAGGCCCCTCATAAACGTACCTTAGTTGATTGGAATGCCAAGACGGTCGCATGTTTCCAAGCGGCAGCAATTGAACCCCGTTGGCGAATGCGCAGTCCCGGACGACCTTGACGCCGATAAGTTCGGCACACTGTCGGGAGACGAATTTCTCCACGGAGAAAATAGCATGGAGCCACCTCAAGGTATCCTCTGGCCCCCTCGCTGCAAGGGGTCGATTAATATACTGCGAAAGCATAGACGGGTGGAGCTGCAGCTGGTGCGCTCCTGCGAATACTTGCCGCCCCTTTCCGAAAACCTCGTGCGCTTCTAAGGCCTTGCGCAGTTTACCCCATACCGTAGTCGGCTTCCCGGCAGAGACAGGAGTAAGAGGATTTCGTAATCTCTTTGCTGCGGGATAAGCTGCCTCCAGCGCAGCGAGCACCGCTTGATCTTCTGCGATATTCATACGTCGATTCCCCGAATAGGCTACCTACCACGGCCCTCCAGCTGGAAGCTTTAAACTCTTCGACGGGTGCTTCTGGTCATCCCGCAGCCGATTTGCCGCCTTCGCTCCCGGCGCGCTCCATAGAACAACGGACCTTTGCCGCCATCGGCGTTCGACTAGCCCCCGAGCAGTGTGCTGATCAATGCCAAAGCGCCACTTGCCATCAAATTCCCTGCTGCGCCAGCCAACGCTGTGCGCGCGTCTGTCAACAATCCCCGCAGTACACCTTGATTGGGTTCAGGTTTTTCAGACTCAACAATCAAGGCGTCCACAGCCGACGATAGTGACCGCCCGTCCGCCCCCGCGCTGACAAGAAGTTCATGGCCAGTACGGAGCTGCTGCGCAAGGTCGCGTACCGACGTCAGGTTCATGTTCCCGCCGACAATATCGCGGACGCTGTTCTGGCCACCGACCACGCCAACGATCGTTCCGACAGACCCTATAGTGATGGACGCATCGCGCTGCGCGGCTGATTTCTCTTCTTGGCTGAATGACATTCCATCCCCCCTTATTCCATTCTTTTCAAGAGCTATCGCCCAATCAAGAACCATGTTGCGAACTGTGTCTAAGATGCCCGCTAAGTCAGACCTTCCAATAAAGACAGACATCTGTGGAAGTTGAACCCGCGTGCCAGTGTTTAAAGCGTCAACTACATTGCGGTTCATCGGCGTGTGAAATGTCGTCTCCGCCTTGTCAGCAAGCAAGTCCTCAATCTGCGCTACGGATTGACCTGTGCTTGTCCCGCTGATTTTTTCGTATACCTCAGCAGTTACCTGTATTCCGATCCAACCCCGGAACGGATTAAAAGCCTTTGGGATACCTTTAAATTTGCGGTAGGGAGGCACGGGGCCATCGTAACCATGAAGCTCGGCCTCCACCCACGTTTCGATAGTGGGCAGCTGCAATTTCGCAGCCGCCAGCTTTACCTTCCGCAGAAGCGTCGAAACACCGACATCAGGATTGAGGGCATCTCGCTGTATCTCTTCTACCAGCCCAAGCATCAATGAAGCTTTCGAATCCCTTAGATGGTCTCCCGCCAATCAATACCAGTGCGCGCATAATAAGCCAGAGGTTGTGTATTGCTGCACCAATTTTTCGCCAGTGGAAACGCCGACGCGGTGATGCCCCGCCGCGTGCTCAGATGCTGTGCCGCGCAGAGCAGATGTGCTCGGATCGGCTTCAGGTGCAACGTTGGCTAAACCGGCAAGGTCGAGCGTCTTGAGAGACGCGAGTTTGTCCGCTGGCCTTTCAACGTGTCGACCAGATGGAGCGGGACGCGGCGCTTGAATTGTGCGTTAGCCGTCCCTTTGCGTGTTGTCGGTTTAGCCATTCGAAACGCCATTGATCTGCCGTGTGTCCCTGTCGTGGGGCTCAGTCGGCAGCTGTCGAGACATTGATATCATTGAATGATTAATGAAATCAAAGGAGAAAGGGAAGGCTGGTGCCGCTTGCAGGACTCGAACCTGCGACCCCATCATTACGAATGATGTGCTCTACCACCTGAGCTAAAGCGGCATCTCACGGCCGAAGCATGCGGCCCGCGATTTGCATGGCGCTGATACAGCCATTGTCCGAAGATTTCAAGCGCCCTGTCATGGCTTTGGCAAAAAAGAGGGTAGGGGCGGCGAGTTCAGGTTCAGAGGCTGAGCCGGGCGCGGGCGGCCTTGTATTCGGCCTCCAGCCGGTCGACGAGTTTGGCCACCGGCTCGACGGCCTTGACGGCGCTGATGCCCTGGCCGCTGCCCCAGATGTCCTTCCAGGCCTTGGCGCCGCCGACCGCCTGCTCGAAATCCATCTTCGAGACATCAGCGGCGGGCAGGTTATCCGGGTCCATGCCGGCGGCGACGATCGAGGGTTTGAGATAGTTGCCGTGCACGCCGGTGAAATAGTTGGAGTAGACGATATCGCCGGCAGCGCCTTCGACGATCGCTTGCTTGTAGGCCTCGGTGGCGCGCGCTTCTTCAGTGGCGATGAAGGGCGAGCCGATATAGGCCATGTCGGCGCCCATCGCTTCTGCGGCGAGGATGGCGCCGCCGGTCGAAATCGCGCCGGCAAGCAGCAGCGGCCCGTCGAACCATTCGCGGATTTCCTGGACGAGCGCGAAGGGCGACAGCGTGCCGGCATGGCCTCCGGCTCCGGCTGCGACCGCAATCAGCCCGTCCGCGCCCTTGCGGATGGCCGAATGGGCATGGCGGTTGTTGATAATGTCGTGCAGCACGATGCCGCCATAGGAATGCACGGCGGCGTTGACCTCGGGCACGGCGCCGAGCGAGGAGATCACGACCGGCACCTTGTATTTGACGCAGAGCGACAGGTCGTGCTCCAGCCGCTTGTTCGACATGTGGACAATCTGGTTGACGGCAAAGGGGGCGGCCGGCCTGTCGGGATGAGCGGCGTCGTGGCGGGTAAGCTCTTCGGTGATCTCGGCCAGCCATTCGTCGAGCTGGCTTGCCGGCCGGGCGTTCAGCGCCGGAAACGCCCCGATGACACCCGCCTTGCACTGTGCCAGCGTCAGCGCCGGATGCGAGATGATGAACAGCGGCGAGCCGATGACCGGCAGTCTCAATTTGTCGCTGAGGATCGGGGGCAGGGCCATGCTTGACGCTTCCATTGACGTTTACGAAAACGTCAATCTCATAACAGAGAAGAAAAGCCGATAAAAGAGCGGCTGCCACGCCTTCGTCGATTTCTGCCCGAATATAGGCGGCTGACAAAGCTGGTAGAATAAGGTCCGCAAGCGGCAAAACCTGGCGATTATCCCCGCCGATCCGCTGCAGCCGGGCCTGCAAGGCTTGCGGTTTGCCGCGCTTGCCGCTACCGAATTTTGATGGAGAACGGCGGGGATTGCAGTCCGATGCCGGGTTCAAGGTGAAGGACTTGAAGTGAGCGGATTAGAAACGGCCATCAGAACAGCGCTCGACAATTCCGATCGCGACAATCCGGAGGTTCGAGCGAGGATCTACCAGTCGGCCCGCCAGGCGCTTGAAGCCGGCCTGCGCAAGCAGGATATCACCGAGACCGAGGTCGTCGCCCATCATCGCCATCGCCTGGAAAGCACCATCCACGCCATCGAAAGCGAGGAGCGCGACCGCCTGCACCCACGCCAGAGGCCGCCTGAAGTGCCCGTGCCGCCCGTCGTGGAAATGCCGGCGCCGCCGGTTCACACGGGCGATGTCGGCGATATCGACAATCTGATCGACAGCCCCGTGGCCGCAGGCGAGACCCGCGCTCCCGAGGTGGCCCACAGCCGCGGCGACGATTTCAGCCTCGACGACGTGCATGCCGGCAGCGCCGATCATCTGGCTGCCGCCCCGGTCGGCGAGGAGCGGCTTACCCGCGGTCAGCGCGCCACCAACATGGATTTCCGCCCGGAGCGGGCGGCAGGCCGCCGCAAGCCGCGCAAATTCTTTTCCAGGCTTCTCGTCTGGTGCGTGCTGCTGGCCTTCATCGGCATCGGCGCCTGGTGGGCGCATACGTCGGGCCTGCTGATGACGGCCGCCGAGCGCGACACCAGCGTCGCCAATCCACCCGCCAGCACCCAGCCCGAGGATTTCACCGGCAATGACGACAGCGCCGGCAATGCCGCCCCTCACACCGACGAGCCGGTAACGATCGATCCGCAGAACAGCTTTTCGGCCGATTGGATCCCGCTGTTCAAGCCCGACGATGCCGACAAGATCCAGAGCGGCCCGCGGGCGCGCACCGAAAAGATCGCCGAGAATGACGGTCCCGCCATTCGCCTGATTTCCGAGAGCGGTGCGGCCGATGGCAATATCTCGATCAGCGTGCCCGCTTCGGTGCTGCAGCAGCTTGCCGGCAAATCCTCGACCATCGCGCTGACGCTGCAATCCACAAGCGACGAGCCGACGCAGGTGACCGTCGAATGCAATTTCCAGTCGCTCGGCAATTGCGCCCGCCATCGCTTCAACGTCACCCGCGAAAAATCGGATGCGCTGCTGCAGGTGAAATTCGACCGCTCGCTGGCGCCGAATGCGCCGGGCACGCTGACGATCAACAGCGATCTCGACGGCAAGGCGCGCGGCATCAACCTCTTCGCCATCCGCATCCTGCCGGGGCAATAATCCGGCTCCGGCAAAGCCGATGGCCCCAGCCTCGGCAAAGCCGATGGCCTCGGTCCCAGCAAAGCTGGTAGCCCCAGCCCCGGCGCGCCTCGTCAGAGAACCCTATTTCAGGAATCCGGGCCCTGAGCCGATGATCTCCTTGTCGACCGTGCCGAGCGCCTTCTCGTCCTTGCCGTCATAGTCCATCCTGTTCAGCATGTGGCGGATGATTTCGAGGCGCGTCCGCCGCTTGTCGTTGGCGCGGATCACCGTCCAGGGCGCGAAATCCGTATGGGTTTCCTTCAGCATGCGATTGCGCTTTTCGCTGTAGTCGCCCCACTTCATCAGCGCGGCGATGTCCATCGACGACAGTTTCCAGACTTTCAGCGGATCGTGCCTGCGGTCGTGGAAACGCTTCAGCTGCATTTCGCGGCCGATATCGAGATAGAATTTGAAGAAGAAGATGCCCTCATGGGCGATGATCTTTTCGAGCTGCGGCGCCTGCTTGAGAAAATCCTCATATTGCTGCGGCGTGCAGAAGCCCATGACCGGCTCGACGCCGGCGCGGTTGTACCAGGAACGGTCGAACAGCACGAATTCGCCTGATGTCGGGAACTGCGCGACATAACGCTGGAAATACCATTGCCCCTGTTCGCGCTCTGTGGGCTTGGTCAGCGCCACGACGCGTGCAAGGCGGGGGTTCATATTCTCCGAGGAGGCCGAGATCGCGCCGCCCTTGCCGGCAGCATCGCGCCCTTCAAACAGCGCCATCACCCGCTTGCCTGAGGCCTGCAGCCAGAACTGCACCTTGACGAGCTCTATCTGCAGCTTTTCCAGCTGCTCGACATAGTCCTCTTCCTTAAGCTTCTTCTTGTGGGGAAAGTCGCCTGAGGCAAGAGCATGTTCCTCCACCCAGTCCGGCAGGATGGGATCGTCGACATCGAAGATGCGTTGCTTTCCACGGATCTCCAGCTCCACGGCCCTGCTTTCGACGGTCTCGGCCATATGTTCCTCCTCAGCCCGATCGGTTCTTATTGCAGGCGAACATATTTACCGTTGAAAATCAAATCTTTCGCATTCGCCGATAATTTTTCGGGGGTTTCGGCTACGGCCTTTCGCATCAAAGCGGCAGCCCGAAAACTTCTGTCATGAATTGCCGCTATCAGGCAGAGTTCAATATAGAGAAAAACGAATCGACGCCGCGAGGGCACTTGCAAGACCAAACTCCGTGGAGAAAAAGCCTGTTGGCGCGCATCCGGCGCGAACGGCCGGTGCTGCTGGCGGCGATCCTCAGCGCACTCGCCGCGCTTGCCGCCGGTATGAACAAATGGGTGGTGCTCATCCTGCTGCTCGTGATGGTCGTCACCGCGCTTTTCAATGAGGCGCCCGTCATCAAGGACGAACCGGCCGCGCCCGTTGAGATCAAGCCGGAGGTGTCGCCGAGCCGCCTGCCTGAGGTGTCCGCCACGCTCTCCGGCCTCGATATCCCGGTCATGGTGCTGTCGGACGATGCCTCGGTGCTCTTCCAGAACCGCGCTGCCGAAAAGGCCTTCGGCGAGGTGGCGCTCGGCGCCCATATATCCGGCCGCATGCGTTCGCCCGGCGTGCTCGACATGGTGCGCGAAACCATCGCCACCAACGCGCCGAACCAGATCGAGCATGCCGAGCGGCTGCCGTCGGAGCGCGTCTATATCGTCCGCAGCGCCCCGGTCGAATTTTCGGCCGAAGGCGGGCCGCAGGAGCGCTATTTCATCCTCTCCTTCCGCGATATTTCAGAGGTCCGCCGCATCGACCGCATGCGGTCGGATTTCGTCGCCAATGCCAGCCATGAGCTGCGCACGCCGCTTGCGTCGCTGCGCGGCTTCATCGAGACCATCCAGGGACCGGCGAAGAACGATCTGAAGGCGCAGGCGCGTTTCCTCGCCATCATGTTCGATCAGACGACGCGCATGAGCCGGCTGGTCGACGACCTCTTGTCGCTGTCGCGGCTGGAGCTGAAATCGCATATCGCGCCGGATGAGAAGGTCGATCTGGTGCCGCTGCTCGGCCATGTCCGGGATTCGCTGGTGCCGCTCGCAAAAGATGTCGGCGTCGACATCGACCTGCATCTGCCCGACGGCAAGGTCGAGGTGCTGGGAGACCGCGACGAGCTGGTCCAGGTGTTCGAGAACCTGATGGAAAATGCCTGCAAATACGGCCAGGAGGGCAAGATCGTCGATGTCTGGCTGAAGAACGGCGCCGGCCAGCCCGTCGAGGTCAGCATCGTCGACAAGGGACCGGGCATTCCGGCCGAGCATGTGCCGCGCCTGACCGAGCGCTTCTACCGCGTCAGCATCGAGGACAGCCGCTCGAAAAAAGGCACCGGCCTCGGCCTCGCCATCGTCAAACACATCCTCACCCGCCACAGGGCGCGGCTGATCGTCAAGTCAGAAGTCGGCAAGGGCACCGATTTCACCGTGCGGTTCTAATGACCGAATGGAGAGGCTGCCCCTCACCCTAACCCTCTCCCCGCAGGCGGGGAGAGGGGACCTGTCGCTCTCGTATGGCACGTCCCCTCTCCCCGTAAAACGGGGAGAGGGTTAGGGTGAGGGGCAAATCACACGGAACGACATCGATGAGAGGCCCTAAGCCGAAAACCACCGCCCGAGCGCGATCGTTGCGTCAGTCGGACAATGACGCGGAAGGCAAACTATGGAATGAGCTGCGCGATCGGCGGCTCAACGGACATAAATTCGTCCGGCAATTGCCGATCGGTCCCTATTTTGCGGATTTCGCCTGTCGTGAACTGCGGCTGGTGATCGAAATCGACGGCAGCCAACACGCAGGCAATCGACGCGACGCAATTCGGGATGTCTTCATGACCGGCAACGGCTGGTCGGTCGTTCGCTTCTGGAACGTGGATGTGCTCAGAGAACTGTCGTCCGTGCTGGAGACGATCGTTGCGATTTGTGACGGACGGCTGACCGAACGCGTGGAAGCGACGGATTTGCGGTTCTTTCCGGCAGCGGGCGATTAGCGATGGCGTGCTGTGCCCGCCCCTCACCCTAACCCTCTCCCCGTAAAAACGGGGAGAGGGGACTTGCCCCGCGAGACGTTGGCGAGGGACGGACAGGTCGCGGCCATGCTCCTTCGCCCCGTAAAACGGGGAGAAGGTGCCGGCAGGCGGATGAGGGGCAGATACACGGTACGATCTCAATGAAAGGATGCAAGAGTCTTCACTTTCTGGTGTGTTATGTGGTTATGCAACACAAAGTAGTTAAGCGGCCAAAAATTCAGATCCCTGTGACGCATCCACTCCAGGTGTGTAAAAATTGATGTTGAATATCAAAAACTTAACCTGTCACAAATGTTTCACCGATTTGACATAAAAGGACGGTGCTTACAGCGCTAAGAGAGTCCCGCCGATGAAAAAAGGCACTGCGAGGGCCTCTCGAAAGGCCGCACTCACACAAGCCCAATGCGGGAGATTTCTAATGAACACCTTCAAGCTCACCGTTGCCGCGCTCGCTGCAACCGCCGCTTTCGCTGGCGCTGCCGTCGCCCGCGACCAGATTCAGGTTGCTGGTTCGTCCACCGTCCTGCCTTACGCAAAGATCGTTGCCGAGTCCTTCGGCGAAACCTTCACCAACTTCAAGACGCCGGTCGTTGAATCCGGCGGCACGGGCGCTGGTCTGAAGGAATTCTGCAAGGGCGTTGGCGAAGACACCATCGACATTGCCAACGCTTCGCGTCCGATCAACAAGAACGAAGCCGAAGCCTGCAAGGCTGCCGGCGTCACCGACATTCAGGAAGTCAAGATCGGTTATGACGGCATCGTCTTCGCAACCGACTCTTCCAACCCGGATGTTGCCTACGTTCCCGCAGACATCTACAAGGCCCTCGCAGCCCAGGTCGTCGTCGACGGCAAGCTCGTCGCCAACCCCTACAAGAAGTGGTCGGACGTCAACCCGAAGCTTCCGGCTGTTGATATCGCCGCCTATATCCCGGGCGAAAAGCACGGCACCCGCGAAGTCTTCGAACAGAACGTTCTCGCTGCCGGCTGCAAGGCTTCGGGTGCTCTCGACGTCATCGCCAAGGAAATCTCCGACAAGGCCGCTCAGACGAAGGCCTGCGTCGCAGTCCGCAAGGACGGCGCTGCTGTCGACATCGACGGCGACTATCCGGAAACGCTCGCCCGCATCGCCGCCAACAAGACCGGCGTCGGCGTATTCGGCCTCTCCTTCTACGAAAACAACGCCGACAAGCTCAAGGTTGCCAGCATGAGCGGTATCGTTCCGTCGACGGAAACGATCGCCAACGGCACCTACCCGGTTTCCCGCCCGCTGTTCTTCTACGTCAAGAAGGCACATCTCGGCGCCGTTCCGGGCCTGAAGGAATACGTCAACTTCTTCGTATCCGACCAGATGATCGGCCCCGACAGCCCGCTCGTCGAATACGGCCTGGTTGCCGCCCCGGATGCCGAGCGCGACGCGATCCGCAAGGAAGTCGAAGCCGGCAAGGCCATGTAATGATTTTGCCGGCGCGGCGCTGCAAAGCCCGCGCCGGCATTGCCTTAAATCCTGGCGCCGGCGTTTCCGGTGCAGGGTTGAATTCATTCCGCATGATTGGGCTTTTTGGGGCTATGGCCTGGGGACGTAACGAATGAGCACATCCGTCATACTTCTGTGCCTTGTGGTGATCGGCGCCGCCGCCTATCTGGTCGCGCGCAGCCGGGCCACGGCACTTGCCGGAGGCCGGTCCTCCGCATTGCATTCACGGCCGGCCTATTACGGCGCCTATGCGGCGATCTGGGCGGTTCTTCCCGCCCTCATCGTGCTTTGCGTCTGGCTCTCGGTCAGCCCCGGCATCATCCAATCCTCGGTGCGCAGCCACTTCCCTGAGGAGGTCAAGGCGCAAGCTGCAGTCGAGCAGGATCTGGGTTATTCCATGGTGGCGACGGTCGCCCGCGGTCTGACGATGCTGACCGCGGATGAAACCGCCGCGGTCGCCGGGGATCCGGCGGCTCTCCAGGCCAAGCTGAGCGAAAAGGGCGTGCCGCTTGCCGGCCAGCCGCTGCCTTACATGCTCGGCGCCGCCAAGACGCTCAACGCCATGAGCGCAACGAGCCGCCTCGCCATGACGGTGGTCGTCTTCATTCTCGCCGTTGCCGGCGCCTTCTATGCGCTGCGCGCCATCGCGCCGCGCTTCCGGGCCCGCAATCGGGTCGAGCGCGTCATGCTCTGGGGCCTGCTGCTCGCCTCGTCGATCGCCATCCTGACGACGATCGGCATCGTGTTCTCGATGCTGTCGGAAGCCGCGCGCTTCTTTGCCGCCGTTCCCGCCGCCGACTTCTTCTTCGGCACGGTCTGGGATCCGCGTTTTGCCGGCGCCGGCAGCTCGTCCTTCGGCCAGTTCGGCCTAATCCCGCTGCTGCTCGGCACGCTTTATATCGGCCTGGTCGCCATGCTGGTCGCCGTGCCGGTCGGCCTCTTCGCCGCCATCTACATGGCCGAATACGCCTCGCCGAAGCTGCGCGGGATCGCCAAGCCGCTGCTCGAAGTGCTGGCCGGCATTCCCACGATCGTCTACGGCTTCTTCGCGCTCGTCACCGTCGGCCCGTTCCTGCGCGATTTCTCCGCTCAGATCAGCGGCCTGCTCTCCGGCAACTACACCAACTTCATCCAGGCGCAGAGCGTCCTGACCGCCGGCATCGTCATGGGCATCATGCTGATCCCCTACGTCTCCTCGCTGTCGGACGACATCATCACCGCCGTGCCGCGGGCACTGCGTGACGGTTCGCTCGGTCTCGGCGCCACCCGCTCCGAAACCATCAAGAAGGTGGTTTTGCCGGCAGCACTTCCCGGCATCGTCGGCGCGCTGCTGATGACCGCCTCGCGCGCCATCGGCGAAACCATGATCGTCGTGCTGGCCGCCGGTGTCGCCGCCCGCATCCAGATCAATCCTTTCGAGCCGATGACGACGGTGACCGTCAAGATCGTCAATCAGCTGACCGGCGACCTCGAGTTCACCTCGCCGCAGACGCTGGTTGCTTTCGCTCTTGGCATCACGCTGTTCTGCATCACGCTTTGCCTCAACATCTATGCGCTCTACATCGTGCGCAAATACCGGGAGCAGTACGAATGACGGATATTGTTTCTCCCACATCAGGCGTCACCGTCTCCAAGGCGCCAGCGCGCCGCGATATCGGCATCAAGCGCCGCTACGCCGCCGAACGCCGGTTCCAGGCCTATGGCATCGCCGCCATCACCTTCGGTCTCGTCTTCCTGTTCATCCTGCTGTGGACGGTGATCGGCAAAGGCTACACCGCCTTCCAGCAGACGGCGATCACCCTGCCGATCGAATTTGCCGAGAAGACGATCGACCCCAGCAATAAGCGTGCGACCGACCCTTCGGTGCTGATTGCCGCCAATTATCCGGTTCTGCTGCGCGACGCGATCGTCAAGCAGCTGAATATCAACGCCTCGAGCAAGCCTGACGTGCGCGATGCAGCCGCCATGCTCTCCAAGGGCGCGCCGATCCAGCTGCGCGACATGGTCGTCGCCGACCCGACGATCATCGGCAAGACGGTCAATGTCACCGTGCTCGCCGACGCCAATGTCGACAGCGCCAACAAGGGCCAGATCGACCTTTCGGTCGATGAGAAGAACCGCAAGGTCAACGACAAGCAGGTTGGCTGGATGAACGAGCTGAAGGCGAGCGGCGCTCTGCACAAGCAGTTCAACACCGGCCTCTTCGTCAACGGCAATTCCAGCCGTCCTGAGGCTGCAGGCCTTGGCGTCGCCCTCATCGGCTCGCTCTACCTGATGCTGATCGTGCTGGCGCTCGCTCTGCCGATCGGCGTTGCCGCCTCGATCTATCTCGAGGAGTTTGCCCCGAAGAACCGGCTGACCGACCTGATCGAGGTCAATATCAACAACCTCGCCGCCGTCCCTTCGATCGTCTACGGTCTGCTCGGCCTATCCGTCTTCATCAACTTCGTCGGCATGCCGCGTTCGGCTTCGCTGGTCGGCGGCCTGGTGCTGACGCTGATGACCCTGCCGACGATCATCATCGCCACCCGTGCGGCGCTCCGCGCTGTGCCGCCGTCGATCCGCGCCGCAGCGCTTGGCCTCGGCGCTTCGAAGATGCAGATGGTGTTCCACCATGTTCTGCCGCTCGCCATGCCCGGCATCTTGACCGGCACGATCATCGGCCTGGCGCACGCGCTCGGCGAAACCGCGCCGCTGCTCCTGATCGGCATGGTCGCCTTCGTCGCCAACGCGCCGACGACACCGCTCGATCCCTCGACGGCCCTGCCGGTGCAGGTCTATATGTGGGCCAACGAGGCCGAACGGGCCTTCGTCGAGCGTACTTCGGGTGCCATCATCGTCCTGCTCCTGTTCCTGATCGTCATGAACATGGGCGCCATCCTCTTGCGTCGTCGCTTCGAGCGCCGCTGGTAAACGGAGTTACAGATCATGAACATGTTGACGGAAGCTGCAGTTGAAAAGGCGCTGGATCAGAAGATGAGCAACGTCCCGTATAAGATGATCGGCCAGGATGTCTCGGTTTACTACGGCGAGAAGCGGGCGCTTTTCGATGTGAACCTGAACATCCGCGAAAACACCGTAACCGCGCTGATCGGCCCGTCCGGCTGCGGCAAGTCGACCTTCCTGCGGAGCCTGAACCGCATGAACGACACGATCGACGGTTGCCGCGTCGCCGGCAAGATCACGCTGGACGGCGACGATATCTATGATCCCGATATCGACGTCGTCGAACTGCGCGCCCGCGTCGGCATGGTCTTCCAGAAGCCGAACCCGTTCCCGAAGACGATCTACGAAAACGTCTCCTACGGCCCGCGCATCCATGGCCTTGCCAAGTCGAAGGCCGATCTCGACCAGATCGTCGAGACCAGCCTGCAGCGCGCCGGCCTCTGGAACGAGGTCAAGGACCGCGTGCACGAATCCGGCACCGGCCTGTCGGGCGGTCAGCAGCAGCGTCTCTGCATTGCGCGCGCCGTCGCCGTCAGCCCTGAAGTCATCCTGATGGACGAGCCCTGCTCGGCGCTCGACCCGATCGCCACCGCCAAGGTCGAGGAGCTGATCCACGAACTGCGCGAGAACTACACGATCGTCATCGTCACCCACTCCATGCAGCAGGCCGCGCGCGTTTCGCAGCGCACCGCCATGTTCCACCTCGGCAATCTGGTCGAGGAGAACGACACCGACAAGATGTTCACCAATCCCGACGATCCGCGCACCCAGGACTACATCATGGGTCGCTTCGGCTGATTTTGGCGTCACCAAGCCTTCCCGTTATTCGAGGATAAAGCCCCATGGCATCGACACATATTTATTCTGCCTATGATGATGATCTGAAGTTCCTGTCCCGGCGGATTTCCGAAATGGGCGGCCTGGCCGAGCAGATGGTCGCCGAATCCGTCCGGGCGCTGGTCAACGGCGATACGGCGCTCGCCCAGAAGGTCATCTCCGACGACGTGATCCTCGATCACGCCGAGCGCGAAATCGGCGACAAGGCGATCGTCACCATCGCCCGCCGTCAGCCGATGGCCGCCGACCTGCGCGAAATCATGGGTTCGATCCGCATCGCCGCCGATCTCGAACGCGTCGGCGACCTCGGCAAGAACACCGCCAAGCGCGTCATCGCCGTGCAGAGCACCGGCGTTCCCCGCAAGCTCGCCCGCGGCCTCGAGCATCTCTCCGAGCTGGCGCTCGTCCAGCTCAAGGAAGTGCTCGACGTCTACACGACACGCGCCGCCGACAAGGCGAGTGCGATCCGCGAGCGCGACAACGAGATCGACGCGATGTACACCTCGCTGTTCCGGGAGCTCTTGACCTACATGATGGAAGATCCGCGCAACATCACCAGCTGCACGCATCTTCTCTTCTGCGCCAAGAACATCGAGCGCATCGGCGACCACGCCACCAACATTGCCGAGACAATCTATTACATGGCGACCGGCGCCCAGCCGGAAGGTGACCGTCCGAAGGACGACAGCGCCAACACCGTCGGCGCGGTCACGGAATAACCGCCTAAACCAGACGATTGCGTGCGCGCCCATGTGGGGCGCGCAAAGAGGTCGCAGCCGATTTTTGTGAATTTGCGCAGGATGCATTGCTTAAATCACCCCCGGTTTAAGGATCATGCGCGAGGAGACCGACACGCATGATCCCGAGAGTTGCAGTTGTTGAAGACGAGGAAGCCCTGAGCGTGCTTCTCCGCTACAATCTCGAAGCTGAGGGCTTCGAGGTCGATACCATCCTTCGTGGCGACGAGGCCGAAATCAGGCTTCAGGAGCGCACGCCCGACCTTCTCATCCTCGACTGGATGCTGCCCGGCGTCTCCGGCATCGAGCTTTGCCGGCGCCTGCGCATGCGGCCGGAAACCGAGCGCCTGCCGATCATCATGCTGACGGCGCGCGGCGAAGAGAGCGAACGTGTCCGCGGACTGTCGACCGGAGCCGACGATTACGTCGTCAAGCCCTTCTCGACCCCCGAGCTCGTTGCCCGCGTCAAGGCGATGCTGCGCCGTGCCCGCCCCGAGGTGCTGTCGACCGTGCTGAAATGCGGCGATATCGAACTCGACCGCGAAACCCACCGCGTCCACCGCAAGAGCCGCGAAGTCCGCCTCGGCCCCACCGAATTCCGCCTGCTGGAATTCCTGATGTCGTCGCCCGGCCGGGTCTTCTCCCGCTCGCAGCTCTTGGACGGCGTCTGGGGCCACGACATCTATGTCGACGAACGCACCGTCGACGTCCATGTCGGCCGCCTGCGCAAGGCGCTGAACTTCTCCAACATGCAAGACGTCATCCGTACCGTCCGCGGCGCCGGCTATTCAATGGAAGCCTGAGGGGTATCTGACAAAGTCGAGCAAGCTCCGCCCCTCACCCTAACCGACCGGGGTCGAGCCACGCGTCTCGACCCGTCCTTCGGACCCCCGTAAACGGGGCGAGGGGACGTGCCTCTGCGAGAGGTGGGTGAGGGCCGAGAGGTTGCGGCATATCCCCTTCGCCCCGCGCGCGGGGAGAAGGTGCCGGCAGGCGGAGGGGCAGCCACACCCAACGCACTCACAAAAAAACGGGCCTTGCAGCCCGTTTTTGCATCTCGATAATGCCTTACCCGCTCAGCTTGCCCGCGCCGCTGCCCGGCGGCGTTCGTTGATCGGCTGGTAGGCGAGTTTCTGGTGGTAGCTGCAATAGGGCGAATTGTCCGGGGACTCGCAGCCGCAGAAGTGGAAGTCGTCCTTCAGCGGATCGCCGACCGGCCATTTGCAGGTGCGTTCGGTCAGTTCCGTCAGGCCGAGGCGGCGCGAGATCGGCACGACCACGTTGCCCTTCGGCACGTATTCCATTTCCTCGACCGTTTCGATCTCGATCTCTTCCTTCAGCATCGTCGCGCCCTGCTGGCGGGTAACGGTGCGGGTGGCGATCCGGGAGGCGTAGTTCGGCGCGCGCGGCGCAGATGTATTGCGTTTCGGCGTCCGCGCCGTGGCGGCGGTGCCGCCGGCCTTGGCGCGGCCGGGAAGGCTCAGCCTGTGTACCTTGCCGATCACGGCGTTTCTGCTGACGCCGCCAAGTTGTGCCGCGATCTGGCTGGCGCTCAGTCCTTCGGCCCAAAGCTTCTTGAGTTTCTCGACCCGCTCGTCTGTCCAGTTCATGCCCTGTCTCCACCTTTCGCGTTGGTGATGGCAGAATCCCTCACCGTTGTCCCGGAAGCCTCCGAAACAAGAAACGCCTGATCAATTTTGGTGACTAGTTCCGCCGCATGCAGTCTAGTAATTGAACTTTAACCTAGTGTGAGCCTGACTCCGTGACAAGAGTCGCATGAATCCGGATGAATCGAATTCGGAGTTTTCCCCAACTTGCTGCCCCGGCGTGTCATTTCTGCAATATTGCCTGTTGAAGGTCGAAAACACCGCTGTACAAGCTTGCTGCATGCGCTAAGGGCGCAGTTTTGTTGACATTGCAGCGCGAAAAGGAAATAGTACCGCTGGCCGCCGCAAGGCGGCATTTTTGATTTTTCGGGCCTGGTTTTCTTAGCCGGAGTCCGTTGCTAGATAACGCTGATCGGGAGACCCGCGCCATGGCCGAAGCCGCGCCGCTTTATGACACCTATTCTCGTGCCCCGCTGCGGTTCGAGCGAGGCGAGGGCGTATGGCTGATCACCGAAGGCGGCGAGCGTTATCTCGATTTCGGCGCCGGCGTCGCCGTCACCTCGGTCGGACACAGCAACCCGCATGTGGTCGGCGCCTTGAAGGAGCAGGCCGACAAGGTCTGGCACCTCTCCAACATCTATGAAATCCCCGGCCAGGAGCGCCTGGCCAAGCGGCTGACGGACGCGACCTTCGCTGACAAGGTGTTCTTCACCAATTCGGGCGCCGAGGCGCTTGAATGCGCGATCAAGACGGCGCGCCGCTACCAGTTTTCCAAGGGCCATCCCGAGCGCTTCCATGTCATCACCTTCGAAGGCGCCTTCCATGGGCGCACGCTGGCGACCATCGCCGCCGGCGGCCAGGAGAAATATCTCGAAGGTTTCGGCCCAAAGGCGCCGGGTTTCGATCAGGTGGCTTTCGGCGATATCGAAGCGGTCCGCGCCGCCATCACCGATGCGACGGCGGCCATCCTCATCGAGCCGGTGCAGGGCGAGGGCGGTGTGCGCCCCGCCACCCCCGAATTCATGAGGGCGCTGCGCCAGATCTGCGACGAAAACGGCCTGCTGCTGATCCTCGACGAGGTCCAGACCGGCGTCGGCCGCACCGGCAAGCTCTTTGCCCATGAGTGGTCGGGCGTGACGCCCGATATCATGGCGGTCGCCAAGGGCATCGGCGGCGGTTTCCCGCTCGGCGCCTGCCTGGCCACCGCAGAGGCCGCCTCCGGCATGCAGGCCGGCACGCACGGCTCGACCTATGGCGGCAATCCGCTCGCCATGGCCGTCGGTGGCGCCGTGCTCGACATCATCCTCGCCGAAGGCTTCCTCCAGCAGGTGCGCGACGTCGCACTCGTTTTCCGCCAGGGCCTCGCCTCGCTGAAGGATCGTTATCCCGATGTGATCGAGGATATCCGAGGCGAGGGGCTGCTGCTCGGCGTCAAGGCCGCTATTCCCTCGGCTGAACTGCTGCAGGCGATCCGCGCCGCGCATCTGCTCGGCGTGCCCGCCGGCGACAACGTCATCCGCCTTCTCCCGCCCCTCGTCGTCACCGCCGAGGAAGCCCGCGAGGGCCTTGCCCGCATCGAACGCGCCGCCGAGAGCATCCGCGCCTCCAAGGTCAAGAAGACGGCTTGAAAGGATTGTGCCTGCGGGCGCACGACAGGTAAGAACATGGCTCCTAAACATTTCCTCGATCTTTCGGCCGTCACCTCAGCCGACCTCAGAACCATCATGAACGATGCGCTCGCCCGCAAGCAGGCCTTCAAGGCCGGCAAGGGCGACAAGCCGCTCGCCGGCAAGATGCTGGCGATGATCTTCGAGAAACCGTCGACGCGCACCCGCGTCTCCTTCGATGTCGGCATGCGCCAGCTCGGCGGTGAAACGCTGTTTCTATCCGGCACCGAGATGCAGCTCGGCCGCGCCGAGACGATCGGCGACACCGCCAAGGTGCTGTCGCGTTATGTCGATGCGATCATGATCCGCACCACCGAGCATTCCAGGCTCAAGGAGCTTGCCGAACATGCCACCGTGCCGGTGATCAATGCGCTGACGGATGATACCCATCCCTGCCAGATCATGGCCGATATTATGACCTTCGAAGAGCATCGCGGCCCGATCAAGGGCAAGACCATCGCCTGGACCGGCGACGGCAACAATGTGCTGCATTCGCTGGTCGAGGGTGCTGCGCGTTTCGGCTATCGCATGAACATGGCCGTACCCCTTGGTTCGGAGCCCAAGGATCACTATCTGAACTGGGCCCGCAATGAGGGCGCCGAAATCATGCTCTGCCATGATGCCGACCGAGCGGTCGAAGGCGTCGATTGCGTGGTGACCGATACCTGGGTCTCCATGAATCAGGAACATCGGGCCCGGGGTCACAACGTCTTCCAGCCTTACCAGGTCAACGCGGCCTTGATGGCGAAGGCCGGCAGCGATGCATTGTTCATGCATTGCCTGCCCGCGCATCGCGGCGAGGAAGTGACGGACGAGGTGATCGACGGCCCGCAATCCGTGGTCTTCGATGAGGCGGAAAACCGTCTTCATGCGCAGAAGTCGATTCTTGCTTGGTGCCTGGGCGCGATCTGAACCATAATCGGACGCCGCGTGTGAAAAACGCGCGGCCGCGCGAGCGAAGGGCACCCTGTCCTTTCGCTTGAAAACTAGGAGTGAATCCATGGCAGAAGCTGCAGCCGCCCTCGGCCAGTTCGATTTCGCCGGCGATGACCATGTCGTCCCCTTTCAGGTGGAGGGTCTGGATGTGCGCGGCCGCGCCGTCCAGCTCGGCCCGATGCTCGATGCGATCCTCGAGCGCCATCATTACCCCGCCCCCGTCGCCCGGCTGCTCGCCGAAGTCGTGGTGCTGACGGTGCTGCTCGGCACATCGCTGAAGTTCGACGGCAAGTTCACGGTGCAGACCAAGGGCGATGGCCCGGTCGATCTTCTCGTCGCCGATTTCTCGACGCCGGAAAATGTCCGCGCCTATGCCCGTTTCGATCAGGCGCTGCTCAACAAGGCCGTTGAAGCTGGCGAAACCGAACCGGAGCAGTTGCTCGGCCGTGGCGTGCTCGCCTTCACCATCGACCAGGGCAAGTTCGGCCAGCCCTATCAGGGCATCGTCGCGCTGGACGGCACCTCGCTGGAGGAGATCGCCGGCGTCTATTTCCGCCAGTCGGAGCAGATCCCGACGCGCGTGCGCCTGGCCGCGGCCGAACTGCTCGACCGCGACGAGGCGGGCAAGCCGCGCCATCGCTGGCGGGCCGGCGGCCTTGTCGCCCAGTTCCTGCCGGAGGCGCCGGAGCGCATGCGCCAGCCCGATCTGCATGGAGGCGACGGCGACACCGGCAGCCGCCCGCATGGCGAGGACGATGCCTGGACCGAAGCGCGCTCGCTGGTCGAAACCATAGATGCCGACGAGTTGACCGACCCCCAGGTCGGCACCGAGCGGCTGCTGTTCCGCCTGTTCCACGAGCGCGGTGTTCGCGTCTACGAACCGCGCGCGGTCTTCGACCGCTGCAGCTGTTCGCGCGACAAGATCAAGGGCGTGCTGAAAGGCTTCACCGCCGAGGAGATCGAGGCCAGCCAGGAAGACGGCGAGATCGCCGTCACCTGCGAATTCTGCTCGACCACCTACCGCTTCGAGCCGGTCGAACTTCAGCCGGCTGAGTAGGCTCGGTTGAGCACGTTTAATGCATGTCGCCCGGAAGTGTGCAGCGGTTCCGGGATGACGACATGCATCAAAACAAAGAGCTTTAGAACCGATACAAAAGATTGGCGATGATGCAGCACGGTGACTCGACTTTTGGTAGTCACTGTGCCCCTATTATCCCAGCTGGTTCTTGGGGGATGGGGCCTCAATGCGTCTTTTGTATTTTGTACTCGCATTCATGGCTGCGATGCCACGAATTGTCTTGGCTGACGACGAAACAATCAAATGGAAAGAGGTTGGCGGCTGGACTGTGGCTGTCGATCCGACCTTAGGCAACGGCTGTTTTGTTCTCACGTCCTTTGATGACGGCACCGTTTTTCGTCTGGGCCTCAATTATTCAAAAAAGGAAAGCCCCTTTTACATAGTGTTCGCAAATCCGAACTGGAAATCCTTGGAAGTGGGAAAGCAATATCCCATCGAACTGTCGTTAGATCGTTCTCAATGGACGGCGAATGCGAGCGCTCTCGATCTTGATGGCTTCAAGGGACTATGGATCGATTTCAAGGATTCCGGTCTCATTGCCGAGTTCGCTCGTAAACTGAGTTTTCGCGCCACCTTTAACGGAAAACAGATTGTTGCCCTGAGTTTGAAAAACTCCGTCAGGGCAACGGGTGAGTTGCTCACCTGCCAGAAGGCGGTAAACGCTGCGGTCGCAAAACAGCCGGCACCGCCCCAATCAAAAGATCCGTTCGAAGCAAAGCCAGGCACCCAGGCCTCGGATCCTTTTGACCTTTAGTCGGTTGTTGACCGGTCAAGGCTGAGGATCCGCGGCCGCGGGTACGGCGTCCATGTTGGCACTGACTGGAAGGCTGCATTCGGCCGCATCTACGCGCAGTGCTTGCCGCATGGGTCCTCGGGTCAAGCCCGAGGACGACGGAAGGTGGCGAGAAACGAGCGGCAAGAGGCGGGACGTCTCGGAATTCCAGCAAAATGCGCAAGCGATTGTGCGTGAGAAGCAGGTAAAGCAAACCACTCCCAACAAAACCGCTGCACACTTTTGATGAATTTGCTCCCAGCTCCCGCCTCTTGCCGGTCGGTGTCCCCACCCTCCGTCGTCCTCGGGCTTGACCCGAGGACCCATGCGGCAAGCACGGCATTCATGTTCGCGCTCACGAAGCGACCGCGAACCTACGCACGTCAGTTCAGCACGCGCAGCAGCCCTGGTGAATCCAGCGAGAAGGCGGGGATGTCGACATCGAACATCTCGCCTTCGTCCGTTTCCATCTGATAGTGGCCGAACATCAGGCCGGAGGGGGTGTCGAGCGGGCAGCCGGAGGAATATTCGTAGGTGTCGCCGGGGCTGAGACGCGGCTGTTCGCCGACGACGCCGGGGCCGGTCACCTCGTCGACTTGTCCGTTCTGGTCGGTGATATTCCAGTAGCGGTTGACCAGGCGGACGGCGATGCCGGAATTGTTGCTGATGACAATCCGGTAACCCCAGACATAGCGATCGTCGTCCGGATCGGATTGCTCCTCCAGATAGAATGGTTCGACGACGACTTCGATATCTTTTGTGAGGGCGCGATACATGCCTTGCACCTTAGTCAAGATATGTTACCCGTATCTTATAAGAGGGCCTGTCCGTCAAGAAACGGAACGTTGATCGTGAATAAAACGGTCATGATCGAAGGTGTTTCGATCGTTAAGCCTAATTGTCAGCGTTAATTCCAATTCCGAACGCCGGCACGGCCGAACTTGTTCCCCCGGCCGGATCTTCGAGAAGTCCGGCCCGGCCGAACCCTGGCAAGCCGAACCCCAAATGAGGTCCGGCCGCCATTGTCGTCGATCAGGCCGAGACCTTGGCAAGCGCCTTGGCGAAATCCTCGATCAGGTCGTCGGTATCCTCGATGCCGGCCGAAAGGCGGACCGTGCCCGGGGAAATGCCGAGTTCGGCGCGCGCCTCTTCCGACAGGTTCTTGTGCGTCGTCGTCGCCGGATGGGTGATCAGGCTCTTGCTGTCGCCGAGATTGTTGGAAATCTTGATGATCTCGAGCGCGTTCTGCAGCGCGAAGGCCGCCTCCTTGCCGCCCTTCAGCTCGAAGGCGACGAGGGTCGAGCCGCCGGTCATCTGCTTGGCGATGATATCGGCCTGCGGATGGTCCTTGCGGCCGGGATAGATCACCTTGGCGACCTTGCCTTGCTCGGCGAGGAAATCGGCGATCTTCGCCGCATTCTGCGTCTGCTGCTTGACGCGCAGCGGCAGCGTCTCGATGCCCTTCAGCAGGGTCCAGGCATTGAACGGCGACATGGCCGGGCCGGTATGGCGGAAATAGTCGTGCAGGTTCTCGTCGATCCAGTCCTTGTCGGCCAGAACGACGCCGCCGAGGCACCGGCCCTGGCCGTCGATGTGCTTGGTGGCGGAATAGACGACGATATGGGCGCCGAGATCCAGCGGCTTCTGGAAGAGCGGTGTCGCGAAAACGTTGTCGACGACGACCTTGGCGCCGATCTGGTTGGCGAGCTTGGCAACGCCTGCGATATCGACCACCTCAAGCGTCGGGTTGGTCGGGCTTTCCAGGAAGAACACCTTGGTGTTCGGCCGGATCGCCTTTTCCCAGTTGGCAAGATCCCGGCCGTCGACCAGCGTGCATTCAACGCCGTACTTCGGCGCCAATGTTTCCACCACCCAGCGGCAGGAGCCGAAGAGGGCGCGCGCGGCAACGATATGGTCACCCGCCTTGACCTGGCAGAGGATGGCCGCGCTGACGGCAGCCATGCCGGAGGCAGTGGCGCGGGCGTCTTCGGCGCCTTCGAGCATGCACATGCGCTTTTCGAACATGTCGTTGGTCGGGCTGCCGTAGCGGGCGTAGATGTAACCGTCCGTCTCGCCCTTGAAGCGGGCTTCGGCCGCCTCGGACGTGTCGTAGACGAAGCCCTGCGTGAGATAGATTGCCTCGGATGTCTCGCCATATTGCGAACGCAAGGTTCCGCCGTGGACGAGTTGGGTTGCCGGGCGCCAGGTCTTGCTCATGCCATCACCTTCACATAACAAAAAAACCGGTCGCAAAAGCAGACCGGTTTCAACCCGGTCTTTTTAGCCACTTGTTTAACGTGGCTGCAAGCCGACCGGCCAAATCACCACGGGATAATTCTGCAATACTGCTGTTAGCTGCTTGCGTCAATTCCCCGTATTTGGTTTTGTCGGCGGCAAAATGATGGATGAGGCATGATGGCTCGTGAAACGGGAATTCTGGCGGACCGCGCGATATCGGCGCTGTTCGAAACGGGGCGTCTGATCTCCGAACGGGAGCTGGACCGCGACCAGATCCAGCCGGCAAGCCTCGACCTGCGCTTAGGCGCCAAGGCTTTTCGGGTGCGCGCCAGCTTCATGCCCGGCCCCTCGCATCTGGTGTCGGACAAGCTCGATCGCCTCAGCCTGCATGTGATCGACCTTTCCGAAGGCGCGGTGCTCGAAACCGGCTGCGTCTACATCGTGCCGCTAATGGAGAGCCTGGCACTGCCGGCCGAAATGTCCGCCTCGGCCAACCCGAAGAGCTCGACCGGCCGACTGGACATTTTCACCCGCGTCATCACCGATTACGCCCAGGAATTCGACAAGATCCCGGCTGGCTATGCCGGCCCGCTCTATCTGGAAATCAGCCCGCGCACCTTCCCGATCGTCGTGCGCCGCGGCTCGCGCCTGTCGCAGATCCGCTTCCGCGTCGGCCATTCGCTGCTCGGCGAGCCGGAACTTCTGAAACTGCATGAAAGCGAGACGCTGGTCGCCAGCAAGCAGCCGAACGTCTCGGGCGGCGGCATCGCGCTGTCGATCGATCTCAGCGGAGACAAGGACGGCCTGATCGGTTATCGCGGCAAGCACCACACCGCCGTCGTCGATGTCGACGAGAAAGATCAGCACGATATCTTCGACTTCTGGGAGCCGCTCTATAGCCGCGGCCGCAACGAACTGATCCTCGATCCTGATGAGTTCTATATCCTCGTCTCGCGCGAGGCCGTGCATGTGCCGCCGGATTATGCCGCCGAAATGACCCCCTTCGACCCGCTGGTCGGCGAATTCCGCGTCCATTATGCCGGCTTTTTCGACCCGGGCTTCGGCCACGCGCCGGCCGGCGGCCGCGGCAGCCGCGCCGTGCTCGAAGTGCGCAGCCACGAAGTGCCCTTCATCCTCGAAGACGGCCAGATCGTCGGCCGCCTGGTCTACGAACACATGCAGGAAAAACCGGCGAGCCTCTACGGCTCCGGCCTCGGCTCCAACTACCAGGCCCAGGGCCTCAAACTCTCGAAGCACTTCCGCATCTGACAAGCAGCACTCGACGCGACTTGACAGCGGCCCCCATCTGTTGGAAATCTCAGCGCATCGCGGGTGTAGCTCAATGGTAGAGCAGCAGCTTCCCAAGCTGAATACGAGGGTTCGATTCCCTTCACCCGCTCCAGCGACCTTTCCAACGAGCTTCTTCTAATCCCCAAAAAACCGGATCGGCTTGTATCGGCGGTGCGCGATGATCAGGCTGCGATCGGGCTGGATGATGTAGGTTTCTTCAACCTGTTGGCCGTATTGGTCGATGAAATCATGCGGAAAGGCCGAACCAACAGGTGATTTGGTGAGCTTGCTGCGCGGCTGGCCACTATAGGTGATGCTTCCCGGGATCGGCTCAAGGCCGGGGCCGCTGTAGGTTACGGTGCTGCACCCGCTGAGAATGAGGATGCCGATGAGGCCGATGAGTGCGGGTTTCATGTTCATCCCTTCCGGTGCGCCGAGCGATGCGATCTTACTCTCTATTGGCGCCGGCGCATCATGCAAACGGCGTGGCAAGTTGCAATCCTTCGAGAAGCACCGCTTCCATTGCCGAAACTGGAGCTGTCTGCTAGATCGGCAGCGTCGAAAAAGGCAGGATCGGTTGAGGTAAGCCCGATCCCTTCCGTCAGGGCGTCATCAGCGCTCTCTAGAAGCTCTGCTCCGTGGCCCTTGGCACGAGAACCCGCGACGTGATCCGCATGCAATGCGGGATCCCGGCGGCGTGCGGAGACGGCAAAAGGCAGTCCCGGGATTTTTTTGAACGGAGACTGTCATGCGCCTGAACCATCTCGATTTTCACGTACCCGATATCACTGAGACGGCGGATTTCTTCATCCGCCATTTCGGCCTGACGCTCAAGGATATGCGCGGCAACAACGGCCTGGCGATCATGGAGGACGATGCCGGCCTCGAAATCGTCCTCAGCCACGCCATCGCCAAGTTCGGCGCCGCCGACCAAGTGGAGATAGGACGCCAAACCTATCATATCGGCTTCATCCTGCCCGAAAGGGCGGATGTCGATGCGGTCCATGCCGGGCTCGTCGCCGCCGGCGCGGCACTCTCCGGCCCGCCGGCCGCCATGCGCGGCGGCTGGCTGTTTTATTGCACGGCGCCGGGGAATATCCTTGTCGAGGTGGGGTGGCGGCCGGGTTAGACGAGATCCGAAAAGGAAGGGCGGCGGCCGCCGCTTGCCCCTCATCCGGCTGCCGCCACCTTCTCCCCGCTAGCGGGGCGAAGGGGAAAAGCGGCAACCTCTCCGTTCCTCGCTAGCCTCGCGCATGGCACGTCCCCTCGCCCCGTTTACGGGGAGAGGGTTAGGGTGAGGGGCAGGCTTCGGGCGCGAACTGAACGGCCGTGCCTCAGAACTCCGTCCAGTCCCCATCCTGGCTTTTCGGCGCGCCGCCGCCGAAGGCGTTGGCGAGGGTTTGGCCGAGGGCGCGGGCGGGCGAGGCGGTCGGGCGGGCCGCACCTTCCCGAGCGACGCGGATTGCGGGTGCCTTGGCCACCGGGCGCGCGGCGGTGCGTGGTGCGGGTGCTGACGGCCGGGTCGAGGCGATCGGTGCAGCGGCGGCAAAGCCCGCGGTGCCCGTCAGCCGGAATTGGCCGAGCAGGTTGTTCAGCGCCGTCGCTTCCGTGGCGAGGCTGTGGCTGGCGGCCGTCGACTGTTCGACCATCGCCGCGTTCTGCTGTGTGCCCTGGTCCATGGTGTTGACGGCGGTGTTGATCTCCTGCAGGCCGATCGACTGTTCACGCGAGGCTTCGGCGATGGCGTGGACGTGCTGGTTGATTTCCTGCACTTCCTGGACGATCGAATCGAGCGCCTTGCCGGTTTCACCGACCAGCGAGACGCCGGTCTGCACATGCGTGCCGGAATTGGTGATCAGGTCCTTGATTTCCTTTGCCGCCTTGGCCGAGCGCTGGGCGAGCTCGCGCACCTCCTGGGCGACGACCGCAAAGCCCTTGCCGGCTTCGCCGGCGCGCGCGGCTTCGACGCCGGCGTTCAAGGCCAGAAGATTGGTCTGGAAGGCGATGTCGTCGATGACGCCGATGATGTTGGAAATCTCGCCCGAGGATTTTTCGATCTGCTGCATGGCGGAGACGGCCCTGCGGACGATCTCGCCGGACTTTTCGGCGCCGAGGCGGGTGCGGGCGACGAGCTGGCTCGCCTCCTCGGCGCGCCTGGCGGCGTCGCGCACCGTGGTGGTGATCTCCTCCAGCGCCGCCGCCGTCTCTTCGACGGAGGCCGACTGCTGTTCCGTCCGCCGGGAAAGCTCGTCTGCCGAAGACCGAATTTCGTTGGCGCCGGCGCCGATCGCCCGGGCATTGGCGCCGACCGTATGCAGCGCCTCGTTGAGCTTCTCGACCGAGTTGTTGAAATCCTCGCGCAGCGCATCGAGATGGGCGACGAAAGGCTGGTCGATATGCGAGGCGAGATCGCCGGCGGCAAGCCGGCGCAGACCGTCGCCGAGCGCGGTCACGGCGCCTTCGAGTTCGGCTGCTTCTCGGGTTCTCTGCGCGTCGCGTTCGCGGCGTTCGCTGTCACTGAGGTTACGGTCGGCCTCGGCGCGCGCCTCGATCCGCCCACGCTCGATCGCATTGTCGCGGAAGATCGAGACGGCCTTTGCCATCTGACCGACTTCGTCGCCGCGGTCGAGGCCGCCGACATCGCTTGTGGTATCGCCCTCGGCAAGCCGGGTCATGCGCTGGCGCAACTGCGTCATCGGGCCGGCAATGCCGATCTGGGCGACGACGACGCTGAAGCCGACGGCGGCGAGCACGGCAATGCCGATCAGAAAGAGGCAGAAGACGATCCGCTCGTTGACCGAAGCCGAAAGCGCATCGCCGCCGTCGTTGAGCATCGCCATCATCGCATCATTGTTGGCGGTCAACTTCGGTATCAGCGCATTGAGCTTGGCATTGATCAGCGCAACATTCGCCAGCGCCCCGGCGCTGTCCTTGGCTTTGCTCTGCTCGATAATCTTGTTCGCCAGCGTTTCGATCTCATCGATGCCGGCCTGAATGTCATCGATCGCCGCCTTGCGGCTGGGCACCAGCGCCAGCGCATCTTTCATCCGGTCACGGGCCTGCGGCAGCCTGCTCGGCGCGGCGAGCGCTGTGTCGAAAGCCGGCGTATCGGGCTTCATCTCGGCAAGCAGGGTGACCTGCAGCACCGAGGCCACCAGCGAGGCGCTGGCGCGCGCGCCCTGCATCGAGGCCAGCGCTTCATGATCGATGAAGGCGCTGTAGGCGGCGTCCGCACGGCGGAACTCGGCGATGACATAGACCAGCCCGGCCATCGTGATCAGCCCGAGCAGCGCCACGACCGATATCATTTTCGTGCGGATTTTCAGATGCTTCAACATGGAAATGTCACCCGGTTGACCGGGCGTCGCGCGCCCGGTGCTTTGAAATGAATTGTTTCAAACAGAGCGCCGCGTGAGTGTCGCGGCTCAGGGATTATGGCGGAGTTGACGCATGCATCATGCAATCGGCCGGCGGGTCCGTGTCGTCGTCACAAATAGAGGCGATATTCTTTAATTCCGCGCTAACGGCGGGGTGGTGATGCGGTGATTTTTGGGGACAAGGAGGGCAAGCCGCCACGGCTGCCACCGCGCCGAAGGCTGCCCCTCACCCTAACCCTTGCCGGGGTCGAGCCACTGGTCTCGACCCGTCCTTCGGACCCCCGTAAAAACGGGGCAAGGGGACGTGCCCTGCGAGACGTTGGAGAGGGACGGAGAGGTCGCGGCAAATCCCCTTCGCCCCGCAGGCGGGGAGAAGGTGCCGGCAGGTGGATGAGGGGCGGATGCGGCACGATCCGTCCCATAGATATTCCCCGTCCCGCATGACTCTGTTACATCTCGCGGCAACGCTTCGCGCTTTAACCCGAGACCACGATGATCGAATCCAAACAGGCATTTCCGATTCTGAGGGCTCTTCTCGCGTTCGCAGTGCTGTTTTCGGGCCTTCCCGCATCCGCCCAGCAGGCAACACCGTCGCTGCCGCTGCTTTTCGATGCCCGTGAACGTCTGGCGCGGCCCGATCTCTCCTCGCTGGTGCGGCTGCGCTTCCTGACCTCGGTCGATTTTCCGCCGTTCAATTTCACCGATCAGAACGGCAAGCTTTCCGGTTTCAACGTCGATCTCGCCCGCGAAATCTGCAGCGAGCTGGAGATTTCGGACAAGTGCCAGATCCAGGCGCTCCCTTTCGCCGACCTGAAAGATGCGCTCGCCGCCTCGCAGGGCGATGCCGTGATCGCCGGTCTTGCCGTGACGCCGGAGCTGCGCCGGCGGTTCGTTTTTTCCCGGCCATATCTGATGCTGCCGGCCCGTTTCGTGCGCAATCTCGCTGTGCCGCTCGACGGCAAGACGGCTGACGCGCTTTCCAGCCACCCGGTCGGTGTCGTCAAGGGCACAGTGCACGAGGCGATGCTGGCCGCCTTCTTCCCTGCGATCAATGCCCAAGCCTTCGACACCAAGGATGCCGTGCTTGCGGCGCTGAAGGAGCGCAAGGTCGATGCCGCCTTCGCCGATGCGCTGCAGCTTTCCTTCTGGGTTTCATCCCCGGCCTCGGCCAAATGCTGTGCCCTGTTCGACGGGCCCTACCTCTCCGAGCATTTCCTGGGCGAGGGCATGACGATCATGCTGCGGCAGAAGGACAGCGTGCTGACGGCGGCGATCGACCATGCGCTCGCCACGCTGTCGCGCAACGGCCGTCTTCAGGAAATCTATCTGCGCTATTTTCCTTACGGGCTCTATTGAACTTTCGAGCTTATCCCTTGCGGAAGCGGGCAATGGCGCTGCGCTCGATCGCCGCGCAGGTGAGCTTGTCGAGGCCGAGCCGGTCGCGCAGCAGGCTGAGCAGCCGCAATTCCTCGGCTTTGACGGAGAGATCGGCGGAGGCGACTTCGACGGCCAGCGCATAGGCCGTGTCGTAGAGTTTTGCCGGCAGAGTGTCGCGCACAGTTTCGAGAACGACGTCGAGGCCTTCAGGCCCTGAAAGCAGCGAGGCGCAGTCGCGCGCCACCGAAATCAGCTTGTCGTCGTCGAAATCCCGGAAAACCGGCAGGAACCCGATCAGTTGTCCGATCCTTTCCATCTCCCGGTCGTTCATCGTGCTGTCGACGGCTGAGGCCATCACCATCACGTAGATCAGCGCATCATGGGCGGAAAGCGGTTTGTTCATCTCTGATTCCTTTTTCGATCAGCCCAGAGTGGGAATTGGCAGCCGGCATTACAAGGGATCGGCTCCCTGTCAAGGCCGCCGGTTATCTCCGGCGCGGATCGTCGCCATAAAGACCTTTTCCCGCCTGCCTGGCCTTTTCGGCAGCCCATGCAAGCGGTGAGCCCGCCGCAGCCTCGGCCCAGCCGTTTTCGACAAGCCATGCGCTGAGATCCTGAGTGCCGAGCCGGCAGGCGGCGGTCGCCGTTTCCGTCCATACGGCCGCGTCGAGATCGCAGGCAATGCTGCGGTTGCGCAATAGCTGGCGCAGCGCCGTCTTCGCCATCATGCCGCAGGGCCATTGCCGGCCTGTCGGCCCGCATATCCTGTCGGCCGGCGTCGGCACCACGCCGGCAAGCTGAAGCTTGCGCTCGCCGAAGGAGAGAAGGCCGGCATTGTCGACCGCCGGCCGCGCCAGCTCCATCGGCGTCTTCGCGGCCGGACCTGCGGCTTGCGCGGCGGCCGTCTCGGCGCGTGGCTCGCGATCGGCGGGTTTGGGCGCCGTGCCACTGGCTGGACCGGGCGAGGGCGGCGCCGGCGGTTGCGCCGCCGGTTCCGTCGAGCGGACGATCACTTCGGCACGCTCGTCCGAAATCGCAGCCGGTTCACCGGCCTGCGCGGCGGGCGTCGCTGTCTCCTCGGCAGACACGGTCTCATCCCCGGCGGTGCCGCCCCGCAGCCTTGCCTCCCCCGCCATCAGCAGGCCGGCCACCACCACTATCCCTGTGAGGCCTGTGAAGACGGCGGCAGGGCGCATGGAATATCTTCCTATTGGCTGGCCCAGATGATGCGGGCGATCCAATCGACATCGGAAAGCTCGAGGGTGCGGTTGGGATGTTCGGGATTGAGCGACAGGAGCTCGATCGAGCGCGGGCTCTGCCGCAGCAGCACCTTGGCCATCACCTCGCCCTCGCATGTGCGCACCACGACGCGGTCGTTGCGGCGCACCTGCGCGCCGGGCTCGACGATCAGCACGTCGCCGTCGCGGTAGAGCGGCATCATGCTCTCGCCCTGCACCTCCAGCGCATAGACGGCGGATTTCTGCGACGGGGTTGCCGGAAATTCCACGACGTCCCAGCCCTGGCCGGCCGGAAAACCGCCATCGTCGAAGAAGCCGCCGGCGCCGGCCTGGGCAAAGCCGAGCAGCGGAATAGAGCTGCCCTGCGGCGGAAAGGCGCCGTCAGGCTGTGCGCCCAGCTGCCCGGCCGGCTTCCTGGAAAAACCCGCATCCGGCTGCAGGAAGGCAAGGAACTGCTCGACGCTCGCCCCTGTGGCGTCGAGCACCTTGGCGATCGATTCCGTCGAGGGCCAGCGCAGCCGGCCATCGGCGGAAAGCCGTTTCGATTTGTTGAAGGAGGTGGGGTCGAGCCCGGCGCGGCGCGCAAGACCGGATGGCGTCAGCTCGTGCCGCTCGGCAAGCCTGTCGATCGCCCCCCAGATTTGGTCGTGTGACAGCATAGGCGCCCGATTCCGCGCGCGGCACATCCGCGCGTCAGCCGGGCGGAATATTAACCGACCGTGCCGCCCGAGTAAAGGCAAGGGAGGAATAAAGTCCCAATGTTATAGTTCATGCACCCACGCGAGAATCGGGTGGGTTAGAGATTGCGGACGGCTTGGAATTGGTATCCTCGAAATAACTGAGCCGGTATCTTCTATCGTCAATTTATGGCTGCGGTTTGCCAATGCCACGGTCAGAGCATCCAACGCGAGTAAGGTCAATATCGTATCCAGTAAAAAAGCCCGTTCAATCGGCTGGCTGCTTTTCCGATTTTTCCTCTATAGGGAGCGGCTCGACTTCCGGCTGCTTGCTCTTCAAAAGCCAGCGTTCGCAGGCTTGGTAAAACAAGTCGTGCCACCTCTCTAAGTGAGCGGAGACCCACGGGAAATCGAGCCATTTCGCCAACCCAATCATGATCAGCAGGCTGCCTATAATGCAAATGTAGATAGCGGGGTTATTGCCTATCGAGGCGATAAGTATGTTGAACAGCAGCACCATGACAAAATAGTAGGCGAACCGTTCACGGTTGAAATTAGCTTTAAGTCCTTGAATGTCTTGCTCTAACGATGCGGCCTTATCGTCGATCCGACGAGCTGGCGGCGCCGGTCTAAATGCCTCAAGATCGTCCTTTTCAGTTTCCGGCGCGCTGACGTCGTCTATACTCATTAAAAATATCCTCGTCGGGGATCCGTATATTCCTCGCTTTGGGAACGTAATGGGTCGCCCAAGCGCCGTCGTCCGCATGAGTAATTTCCACGAGGTCACCCGCGCTATACGGCAAGAATTTTCGGCAAATGTCGTCCATGACTTTTCGTCGAGGATCCCCGTCCCGGAACGTTCGCGCGTAAAAAAAGATGTCTCTCATCGGCTCTGCGCCGAACATCTTGGCTCGGTGATAGAGTGTGGGTTCAACTGGGCCGTAGTCCCAAGCTTCGAAAGTGCCGTCAAACAGGCGCTGCCCATCCGTCCTACCCATGTGAAACATCTGGGCAAGATAAAGGAGCTTCTGCAGTTGGAGGTGGGTGACATCCCAGTCAGCTTTGTCGCAAATATACCTGGCGACGGAATCTAGCCGTGCGGCCACTATCGACCCTCCCCCCGTCCTTTGATTAGTGCGTTATCGAGTTTTCTCTCAGCGGTCTTGCCAAGCGGGTCGTCGAAACGCTTTTTGTTGTTGTCCGCCTTCAGCTGGAAGGCGTCTTCGCGGAACTTATCCACCTGAGACTGAATTTTGTTTGCTGAGACCACCGGGAACCCTAACCTCTTTGAAGTCGCCAGAAAGGCCGCCAGGCAGCCACCAGCTGGCACCATACCCCTCTTCAATCTTGGCCTGAATGACAGGCCACCAGCGAATTAGATGGGCGCATTTGTAGGCCAAATCAAACTCATTCCATGTTTTAGAGCAGAAGAACCCTACCAACCCGCATTGTCGGAATGCGTTGATTTGGTGTGGCCTTTTAGCGATATTCTTGTCTCCTGTAATGATGACTGAGCCACCAAATCGCTGAAAAGCTATCGCCCAAAATTCATCTGGCGAATTGGCTGGGGCGAAATCCGGCTCCCAATGAAACTCATAACTCGTGCCGCCGAACCCACTGTTCAGCATCCGGACAACTCGCTCCGGCACATTGGCGTCCAATGCCACTTTAACGCGGCTCACGCCGCGTCTCTCCGGTCGGGGTGGTCAAGATGCGTCTCAAATTCAACAGCCGTGACAACATCTTTTGCCGAAATTCCGTAAGCATCCGCAACCGGGTCGGGCCGTTTGCCTTCGCGCAGATAGGCGTCCCTCAAAGTTTCAGTCGGAATTCCGCGCTCGATTACCGGTCGCCCAAACGCTCGTAGCGGGCTAACAGAAACTGTCGGAAACTGCTCAGGTAACGGTCGCCACTCTTTAACAAGTTTGGAGTTGGCATCGAACTCGATACCCGGCACCAGCGCCTGCCGTATCGCTTCGTACATGACGTAATTTCGTGTCGTGAGCGATCTCAGCCTGTAATCGTCTTCAGCTTCTGCCGCCTTCCTCAGCGTCTCAACCACGAAAACGTCGGCTTTGTCTGCTGCCAAAAGAACCGTGCTGAGGGCGAATGGATGGCTGGTATCAAAGTCTTGCCTTAGCGAATGAGCCGCACGGCGCAAGCTTCCAACCTTAACCCCATGCTCCCGAAAGTGCTCAACGAACCTGACCTCCATCAAATCGAGGAAACTCAGCTCTTCTTGATCATCTATCGGATTGAAATCACGCGCAAGGAGCGGCCCGACATTTCTTTGCTTATAGCCTCGCAGCCATCCGTAGATCCGTCGGGCGCTACCTACTCTAATTAGCCGCGCCGCTTCTGGAACCGTGTAAAAGCCCACCATCAATGGATTTGTTGGCTGCACCCTCACACCTCCAATTACTCCCGATAAAGAAGTATTTTTCCGACGATACCACGATACGCTTCGTTTGCACCTTCTTTGTCACACGCAGAGGCCAATTCGCCGATCGTAGAGGAAATCAAAGTCAAGGTGGCTATACATATGTCTCTTGGCGCAACGATGCAAAACCCCTTCATGCCGCTCTTATACATTGAGAAGTAGTTCTCAATCGTATTGGAATGAATCACCGCTTCGCCGTAGAGGAAGTGCTCGCGGGGCGAAGCCTCGCTATGAAAATATTCCCTCGACAAAGCTGGCATGTCAGCACCAAGTCTTACCAGACGCGGAGGATTTGTCCAAGATGGCGCTGGGAATAAAATCCTCCCGGCGCTGTTTCGGCTGACGGGTCAAGCCACCATCGCCATGTTGATCTTGCCGAGCTGGATGACCGCCTGCGTCCGGCTGTCGACGTCGAGTTTCAAGAGGATCGCCGAGACATGCGCCTTGATCGTCGCCTCGGAGACGCCGAGTTCATAGGCGATCTGCTTGTTCAAAAGTCCTTCGCCGAGCATGGTCAGCACCCGGCTCTGCTGCGGCGTCAGCGTGTGCAGGCGGTGGATCAGGTCGGCGACATCAGGATCCTGCTCCTGGCCGTCGCGGTAGTTTTCGGGTGTGGCGATATCGCCGGCAAGCACCGTCTGGATGCTGCGGCGAATGTCGTCGATGCCGGCGGATTTGGAAATGAAGCCGGAGGCGCCCAGTTCCAGCGCCCGGCGGATCGTCGTCGCATCGTCGGTTGCCGAGACGATGATGATCGGCAGGCTGGCAAATTCCGAGCGCAGCGCCATCAGGCCGGAAAAGCCGCTGACGCCGGGCATGGCGAGATCGAGCAGCATCAGGTCGGCCTCCGCATGGGCGCCTGCCGCCTTGCGGGCGGCAGCGAAATCGCCGGCCTCGACGATCGCCTGCCGGCCTTCCATGCCGATCACCGCCTGGCGCAGCGCATCGCGAAACAGCGGATGGTCGTCCGCAATGATAATGGTTTGTTCCTGCATCGAAAACTCCCTCCCAAGAGCCCGATCGTGCCCGCATACGCCGCCGTCCCCTCGGCGTTCTCATGCCTGCCTGCTGATAGGACTATATCAGATCAGGTCTTCTGCGGAAGGGGATTGGCGTTTTCCTCGGTCTGGAACTCCTTCACCATCCCCATGAAACTCTTCATCATCTTTTCCATGATGCCGATCGAGCGGTCAATTTCCGCATCGCTTGGCAGCGCCCGCTGGATCGGGCCGCCCTGTTCCAGCTTCGTCACCCGCTCGGAAAGCCGATCGAGTTCGTCCTCATAGGCCGCCCGTTCGTCGGCCGCCATGCGGCAGACGAGGGCGCCGTCCTTGTCCTGGCAGATCGACATCGCCCCGGTCTGCCGGTCGAGCCGGACGAAATGGTCGCCGCTCCTTTCCAGCTGGAACCGACTTGCATCGGCCTCGGCCGCCACGGCGCCAAGCGGCAGGAGAAGAACGCCAAGTGTCAGAACCAAAATCTTCATAATCTCATCCTCCTGATTTTGCCTGTGGTAGCTCTGTTTTTAACTGCCGGGGCGTGGACATCGCCGCCTCTTTCCGGCAAAGCGCTGGTGATCGAGGACCAGCAATGGCGAGGCCATGATGAGCGTGACACCGACCCTTTACAAGATCGTGACGGAAACGCTCTGGCAGCAAGCCAGACAAACCGGCATTTTTCATGGCGCCGGCATCGATCTCAAGGATGGCTTCATCCATTTTTCGACGGCAGGCCAGGTCAAGCAGACCGCGGCGCTGCATTTTGCCGGCCAGGCCGGCCTGCTGCTGATTGCCGTCGATGGCGGGAGCTTCGGTGACAAGCT
This sequence comes from Rhizobium sp. RSm-3, assembly GCF_001854685.1. Lineage (NCBI taxonomy): Bacteria > Pseudomonadati > Pseudomonadota > Alphaproteobacteria > Hyphomicrobiales > Rhizobiaceae > Rhizobium > Rhizobium sp. RSm-3. The sequence goes on from NZ_MAWZ01000001.1 coordinate 577,233, forward strand.
GGTGTTCGAAGCCTCGCGCGGCGGCGATCTCTTCCCGCATCTTTATGCCGATTTGCCGCTCGCAGCCGTGCTCTGGGAAGCGCCGTTGCCGCTCGACCAAGCCGGCGCCCATGTCTTTCCGGAGCTGCAGCCATGATCGATCCCTTTAAGCGTCTCGCCCGCAAGGGTCTCTTCCTGTTCGATCCTGAGATGGCGCACGGCATGTCGATCGCCGCGCTGAAATCCGGCCTGGTGCCGGCCTGCCAGATTACGCCCGATCCGCGCCTCAGCCAGACCGTCGCCGGCCTCACCTTCGAAAATCCGCTCGGCATGGCGGCAGGCTACGACAAGAATGCCGAGGTGCCGGAGGCGCTGTTGAAGCTCGGCTTCGGTTTTACCGAGATCGGCACGGTGACGCCGAAGCCGCAATCCGGCAATCCGCGCCCGCGCATCTTCCGGCTGGTGGAGGATGAGGCGGTCATCAATCGCCTCGGCTTCAACAATGAAGGCCATGACGCCGCTTTCGCGCGCCTTGCGGCGCTGAGCGGCCAGGGCATGGTCGGCGTCAATATCGGCGCCAACAAGGACAGTGAGGATCGCATCGCCGACTACGTCGCCGGCATCCGCCGCTTCCATTCGGTCGCGCGTTATTTCACCGCCAACATCTCTTCGCCGAACACGCCGGGCCTGCGCGACCTGCAGGCGCGCGAAAGCCTGGCCGCACTGCTATCATCCGTGCTGGCGGCGCGCGATGAAGCAGCAGTGACCTCAGGCCGCAAGGTGCCGGTCTTCTTGAAGATCGCCCCGGATCTGACCGAGGAAGGCATGGACGATATCGCGGCCGAGGCGCTGTCGCATGCGCTGGATGGGCTGATCGTCTCCAACACCACGCTGTCGCGCGACGGTCTCAAGGATCAGCGCCAGGCCAAGGAGGCGGGCGGTCTCTCCGGCGTGCCGCTGTTCGAAAAATCGACGGCCGTGCTTGCCAGGATGCGCAAGCGCGTCGGTCCGGCGCTGCCGATCATCGGCGTCGGCGGCGTCTCCTCGGCCGAAACCGCGCTGGAGAAGATCAGGGCGGGCGCCGATCTCGTCCAGCTCTATTCCTGCATGGTCTATGAAGGCCCCGGTCTGCCCGGCGATATCGTCCGCGGCCTCTCCAAGCTCATGGACCGCGAAAAGGCGGCCGGGATCGGCGAGTTGCGCGACAGCAGGCTGGATTACTGGGCGGCCCGAAAGGTCTGATCGGCCCGCGGCTTGACCAGCACCGCCAGGAAGAAACCGCGGAACAGCAGGAAGGCGTTCATCGCCAGCCATAGGCCGTGATTGTGAAAGAGCGGCACGAAGACGGCGAGCATCAAGAGATAGCCGGCAAAGGACAACAGCATCCGGTTGCGCATCTCGGCCGACCATGTCGCGCCGATGAAGACCCCGTCCATCAGGAAGGCGAGCGCGCCGGTCAGCCCGGTCACCGCCGCCCAGGGCAGGTAAGTCTCTGCGGCCTGCCGCACCTCGGGCGAGGTCGTCAGCACCGAGATCAGCCAGGGCCCGGCGAGGAAGAAGAAGGCGGAAACGATTGCCGCCAGGCCGAAGGACCAGAGGGTGGTGAGTTTCAGCCCGCGGTCGAAGGCCGGCCGGTAACGGGCGCCGACCGCCCGGCCGGTGATCTGCTCGGCGGCATTGGCAAGCCCGTCGAGATAATAGCCCGACAGCAGAAAGAAATTCATCAGCACGGCATTGGCGGCAAGCGTCACCGCGCCAAAACCGGTGCCGATCCGCGTCATGATGGCGAAGGCGCCGATCAGCACGAAGGTGCGGATCAGGATGTCGCGGTTGAGTGCGAAAAGCTCGGCCAAGCGGTGCCGGGAAAAGATCTCCGACCATGCCGGCCGCTCTGATTTGGCAAAGCCGCTGAGCACGATGAACAGCCCGGCGAGCGCGCCGGTCGCCTCGCCGGCCATCGTTGCCCAGGCGACACCGGCCACGCCCCAGCCGAGCGTCAGGCCGAGATAGATCGACAGCACGATATTGATGCCGTTGATCAGCGCCTGCAGCAGCAGCCCGACACCGCCCTGTCCGCGCCCGAGCACGAAGCCGAGGATGGCGTAATTCGCCAGCGCTGCCGGCGCCGCCAGCATGCGGATCGAGAAATAGGTGGCGGTCGCTTCGGCGATTGCACCGTCCGCGCCCATCAGCCGCAAGCCGGCCGCCTTGAGCAGCGGCGAAAGACAGAGCAGCGCCAACCCGCTGCCGAGCGCCGAGATCAGTGCTCTGGAGAAGACGGCCTGTTGCTCGTGCTGGTCCCGCCGGCCATAGGCCTGCGCTGTCAGTCCTGTCGTCGATGCCCGCAGGAAATTGAAACTGCCGAGGATGAGATCGAACAGCATCGCACCGATCGCCAGCCCTGCAAGCGCTTGCGGGTTGCCCATATGGCCGACGACGGCGGTGCTCGTCAGCCCGAGCAGCGGCGTCGTCACGAAGCCGAGCGTCATCGGAATGGCGATCGCCAGCACCAGCCGGTGCGTCACCTCGAAGGCGAACCTGTTGTCGTTACCGCGCGTGTCCATGATGGCCTGATCTCGAGGCCGAATCGCCTCAGCTGGAAAGCACCATGGCCCAATAGGGCAGGTTTCGGGAAGATGCATTGTGGGCGACGGCGACGCCGAGGCCGTCATAACGCCCGAGCATGTTTTCCAGGTGATGCGGCGAGTTGATCCAGGCGGTCACCACCGCATCGACGCTTTGCTGGCCGGAGGCGATATTCTCAGCCGCCGGCAGTTGCACGCCGCTCGCCTTGACGCGGGCGCCGAAACTGTCGGTCATTCCCATCAGATGCGCCATCTTGCCGGCGCTTGCCATGCGTTTGGCCTGGAAGAGGGCGGCCGTGCTCGCTGCCGGATCGGAGCGAAGCGGCGGCAGGCCGTTCTTCGCCCGCAGCTGGTTGACCAGCGGCAGCACGCTCGCCGTCTCGTCCTCGCCGTTCGAGGGCGTGCCGGCAAGGCGCGGGGTGGTGGTGCAGCCGGCGATGCCGGCGGCAAGCGAAAGTCCGGAAAGGATGAGCAGGCTGCGCCTGGAAAGGTCGATCGATGTCATGTTACCGGCGATAGCTGAAAAGGCGAAGGATGACGAAGAGCGGGATGACGATCGTCGCCCCGAGCAGAAGATAGTCGCCGACGCGCCCGAGCGCCGAAAAACCCCGATGCCAGATTTCCAGGATGAAATCCCGGAACCCATAGATGATGTTCCACGGCGTCAGGCCGAAGACGGTCATGACGAAGCCGACGATCAGCGACACGACGACAAGCTTTATCAATGTGCGGGCGAAGGAATCGCCGAGGAACTTGTTCACCTGATCGGACATGCGCCATCTCCTGTTTGCCCTTGGAATAAGGTTGCCGCGTTCTGCCCGCAAGCCCTTTCCGGAATTGGCCGCTTCGCCTCTGAAATAGGACTTGAGTTTTTTTGTGGCCGCGGCCAGATGCCAATCAAACAACAGGTTCATTGATGCAGCCCCACCAGCTTTCCTCCGGCGATGTCATCGCCGACCGCCGCGCCGATTATGCCCGCATGCTCGACGAGGGCGGCGAGCCGGAAGCGGCGGCCGAGCTGATGGAGCAGGCCCTCGAACTCGTGCCCGGCTGGGCCGCCGGCTGGTATCGCCTTGCCAGCTACCGCGAAAAGGCGGGCAGGGGCGAAGCCGCGATCGAAGCCTATCGCAACACGCTTGCCCTCGACCCCGAAGACATTTTCGGCGCCGCCCTCAAGCTCGCCCTTCTCGGCGACGCCGCCACGCCCGACCGGCCGCCGAGCCGCTATGTCGAGCGCCTGTTCGACGATTATGCCGACCGTTTCGAATCGGCGCTCGTCGAAAAACTCGATTACACCGTCCCGCAGAAGCTCGCAGCCCTCGTCGCCTCCACCGGCAGGCATTATGAATGCGCCGTCGATCTCGGCTGCGGCACCGGCCTGCTCGGCCCGGAAATCCATAGCCGTGTCAGCCGCCTCGAAGGCTTCGACCTCTCGCAGAACATGCTGGCCAAAGCCGCGGAGAAGGGGGTCTATGATCACCTCGCCCAGGCCGATCTCTCGCTGGCGCCGGATCTCTCCGGTCTGTTTTCCGATGCCGCGCGCCATCGCGCCGACCTGGTGACGGCCGCCGACGTGCTGATGTATCTCGGCAATCTCGAAAGCGTCTTTGCCATCATCGAAGAGCTCGCCGCATCAGGCGCCGATCTCGCCTTTTCCGTCGAGGATGCGGGGGAGGGCGATGGCTTTCATCTCGCTCCGTCGCTGCGGTATGCCCATTCGGAAGCCTATGTCGGGCTGCTCGCTGCCCGCCACGGCTTCGACATCCTCGACATCGTCAAGACGGTCATTCGCAAAGATGGCGGCAAACCGGTTGCCGGCATTCTGTTCCTTACGCGCAAGCCGGCCTGAGCGAATATTTCTTGCGATTTTTTAATAGGACAGCATTGCTTACCTATTTCGCTTGATCGGCACGCAAGAAGACTGATATTGCACGGATATCCGCAGAGAGCGCGGCGATAAGACGCCGGGCGATCCTGTTCATTTCACAATCAAAAATCCACCGCGTCCGGCTTTTCCTCCGGACGTGTTCCCGAACGCGTCTGCTGTTGGAGACTGGCGACATGACACAGCTCATCAATGCCCTCGGCTTCTGGAATACCAGCGCCACGCGCCATGCCCCGGCCGAAGACGTGCAGGGCATCTTCTCCGGCAGCCTTGTTGCCGCCCTCGGCCTCTACGTGCTCGCCAGCGCCGGGCTTCTCACCGGCAGCACCGCCGGCGTTGCCTTCCTTCTGCACTATGCTTTCGGCATCAATTTCGGCCTTGCCTTCTTCCTGCTCAACCTGCCGTCCTTCTGGCTGTCGTGGAAGCGTCTCGGCATGGCTTTCACCATCAAGACCTTCGTCGCCATCGGCCTGACCTCGGTGCTGGCAGACGTGCAGTCGCGCTTCTTCTCCATTTCCAGCATCCATCCGGCCTGGGCGGCACTTCTCGGCGGCCTGCTGCTCGGCTTCGGCGTGCTGGCGCTTTATCGCCATCGCGCCAGCCTCGGCGGCGTCGGCATTCTCGGCGTCTATGTCCAAGAGCGTTTCGGCATCCGCGCCGGCCTCGTCCAGCTCGCCATCGACCTATGCGTGCTCGCCGCCGCTTTCCTCGTCACCACGCCGCCCACCGTCTTCTATTCCGTCGTTGGCGCCGTCGTCCTCAACCTCTTCGTCGCCATCAACCACCGCGCCGACAGGTACATCGCGTTGTAGGGTGGTGTCCCAAGCCCCGTATCCGCGTGTCATTTGCCCCTCATCCGCCTGCCGGCACCTTCTCCCCGTAAACGGGGCGAAGGAGGATGGCCGCTACCTCTCCGTCCCTCGCACACATCTCGTAGGGCACGTCCCCTCTCCCCGTTTTACGGGGAGAGGGTTAGGGTGAGGGGCAAGCCACACGGCACGCCATCGCTAATCGCCCTGCCCGAACCGGATAAATGGCAGTTCTCTCAGGGCCCGCGACACACGCCAAGCTCTGACATTACAAATCCGTAAGCCATTCTAAACAAAACGTAACTTGCCTCAGCTCAGCCACGGCGCGACACTTCTTCCCGCGCCGGATTTGATGAGGTGAGTTATGTCAGATTTGGAAAAGCTTGTGAGACGCCGCATGCAGGAAGAATACGCCAAGGGCGCTTCCGCAGAGGAAATCGCGAAAGTCGTCCGCGACCTCTTCAACAGCATCGACCTTTCGGGCGATGGCTTTGATGCCGTCGCGGTGCGCGCCACGACCGATCGCGAGTAACGGGACATTCAACCGACCCGAGATTTTCGGGTCGGTTGTTGGGATGCCATCATAAAGGCGCCCGCAGGGCAGATCGGGTTGAGAAGCCCCCGTAAAAATCGCCGCCGCGTCCCTATTCCTCGCTGTCCTTGCTCCACAAACCACCCCACACTCCGTCATCCTCGGGCTTGACCCGAGGATCCACGCCAGCCTCCGTCAGACGGGGCCATGGATCCCAGGCTCAAGGCCTGGGATGACGGAACTTGGGGGCTGATTTGCCAAACTCGCCGTTGATGCAGCGGATGACACGTCGCACTCCCTGGCTCAACGCGGTGCCGTGTGGCCCCGATGTTTGCCTGGGTTGAGGCACCGGCCTCAACCCCGTGGCAGGTCTCAAGCTGCTTTCACTGCCGCATCGATCGGATGCTGCGAGCGGAAGCCGACCGCCAGCCGGTTCCAGACATTGATGGCGCCGATCGCCACGGTGATCTTGGTCATCTCCTCTTCGGAGAAATGCGCCTTCAGCGTCTCGTAATCGGCGTCCGGCGCGCCTGACTTGGCGATGTTGGTGACGGCGTCGACCCAGCCGAGCAGGGCGCGTTCGCGGGCGTCATAAACAGGCGATTCCCGCCAGACGCACATCAGGTTGATCCATTGCTCGGAGAGCCCGTCGTGGCGGGCTTCCTTCACATGCATGTCGACGCAATAGGCGCAGCCGTTGATCTGCGAGGCGCGCAGCTTGATCAGGTGGATGAAGCGGCGCTCCAGCCCGCTGGTCTGGACATATTGCTCGAGTGCGGCGACCGCCTTGTAGGCATCGGGGGCGGCTTTGGCGAAGTTGAAACGCGGTTGCATGATCTTCTCCTTGGTTGTGGCTCAGCGAGCCGTCTTGCGTTCATGGATTTCAAGAAAGGCGCAGCCTCGGGCTGCGATCGATCCGTCGTCGAGGGCGGTCAATTCGATGCCGAGATCGGCAATGCTGGTTTTGGCGAGTTCGGCCCGATAGACCCGTTCGGCCCGGAGCATCGCCGCGCTGATGTTGCAGGGCTTGGCAAAGAAGCGGTCGGAGACCGGGTTCGGCCCGCGCTGGCGGATTTCGGCGCAGCGGAATGCGGGCGCCGGTCCTTCGACCGCGAGCAGGATATCGAGCAGCGAAATCTCTTCCGCCGCCTTCGCCAGCCGATATCCGCCTTTCGGCCCCGGCACGGTATCGAGGATGCCGGCGCCGGAAAGCGCCTGCAGATGTTTCAGCAGATAGCTCGTCGACACACCGTGGAATTCCGCCAGCGCCGCAGCCGAAAGCACGCCGCCTTCGGAGAGGCCGGAAAGCATCGCAACGCTGTGAATGGCCTGTTCGACGCCATCGCTCATCTTCATTGAGGCAATCTCCTAATCATGGATAAAAAATATCCACGATTAGGCCGGCTGTCAAGAGCAGCCTCTGCGGCTTGCCGCTTGCCTTTCTCCCGACGGCGGATAGAAACGGGAAAACGACAGGGGAACATCATGGCAGCCAATGCCTTTACAGGCCTTCTGAATTCCAGCGCCGATCGCCACTCGCTGTTCGACGACGCCCAGGGCATCGTCGCCGGCAGCATGCTCGCTGTGCTGGGCGTCTCGCTGCTCTCCGGCGCCGGGCTGCTTGCCGGCGGCACGGCGGGCCTTGCCTTCCTCGCCCATTATGCGACCGGCTTCAGCTTCGGCCTTTGCTTCTTTGCCGTGAACCTGCCCTTTTACTATCTCGCCTTCCGCCGCATGGGTCCGGCCTTCACCGTCAAGACTTTCGCCGCCATCGCGCTGACCTCGATCCTGTCCGAATTCGTGCCGGGCTTTATAGGCATCGGGCATGTTAATCCGATCGCCGGCGCGCTCTTCGGCGGCCTCGTCATCGGTGCCGGCATGCTGGCGCTCTTCCGCCACCGCGCCAGCCTCGGCGGCATCGGCATTCTCGCCCTCTATATCCAGGATCGTCTCGGCTGGCGCGCCGGCCTCGTCCAGCTCGGCTTCGACTGCATCATCCTGGCGCTCTCCTTCCTGGTCGCCAGCCCCTCGATCATCGCCTGCTCCGTGCTCGGCGCCGTCGTGTTCAACCTCACGCTCGCCATCAACCACCGCAAGGACCGCTATATCGCAGTCTAAATCAGGAGGCAGCGCATGATGTCGCCCGAAAACCGCTCACACTTTTCGGCATCATGCGCGTAAGCGGATGGCGGCTCTTCTTTTTCCCTGAGCTTTCACTAGTTTCAGCGCGTGGACCAGATCGATTCCGAAACCAGCGCTTTGCTGCCTGCCGTCTTTGCCCGCTGGTTTGCGGAAAAGGGCTGGCGGCCGCGCGCCCATCAGCTGGAGCTGCTTGCCCGTGCCGAGGCCGGCGAAAGCACGCTGCTGATTGCGCCCACGGGCGCCGGCAAGACGCTCGCCGGTTTTCTGCCGTCGCTCACCGATCTCACCCGCCGCGGCAGGATTCCGCCGGGCTCCGCCTTCACCGGCATCCACACGCTCTATGTCTCGCCGCTGAAGGCGCTGGCGATCGACATCGAGCGCAATCTGATGAAGCCGGTCGCGGAGATGGACCTGCCGGTCACCGTCGAAAACCGCACCGGCGATACGCCGAACGCCAAGCGCCAGCGGCAAAAACTCAACCCGCCGGATATTCTGCTGACGACGCCCGAGCAGGTCGCCCTGCTTCTCGCCAACCGCGAGGCCGAGCGGTTCTTCAAGGACCTGAAATATGTCGTGCTCGACGAGCTGCATTCGCTCGTCACCTCCAAGCGCGGCCATATGCTGTCGCTCGGCCTTGCCCGTCTGCGCCGCCTTGCCCCGGACCTCCAGACCATCGGCCTGTCGGCGACCGTCGCCGAGCCGATAGATCTGCAGAAATGGCTGGTCGCGCAACATGAGCGCATAGGGCAGGAGGGCCGGGAGCACCATGCCGGTCTCGTCGTCGTCGAAGGTGGCGCCAAGCCCGATATCTCGATCCTGTCGACCGAAGAGCGCATTCCCTGGGCCGGCCATTCCGCCAAATATGCCATTCCCGACGTCTACAACCAGCTTCTCGAACACCAGACGACGCTGCTCTTCGTCAATACCCGCAGCCAGGCCGAGATGCTGTTCCGGGAACTCTGGACGATCAATGACGACAATCTGCCGATCGCCCTCCATCACGGTTCGCTCGATGTCGCCCAGCGCCGCAAGGTCGAGGCGGCGATGGCCGAAAACCGGCTGCGCGCCGTCGTCGCCACCTCCACCCTCGATCTCGGCATCGACTGGGGCGATGTCGATCTGGTCATCCATGTCGGCGCGCCGAAGGGCGCCTCGCGCCTTGCCCAGCGCATCGGCCGCGCCAATCACCGCATGGACGAGCCTTCTAAGGCGATCCTTGTGCCGGCCAACCGCTTCGAGGTGATGGAGTGTCAAGCAGCCCTCGACGCCAATTATATCGGCGCCCAGGACACGCCGCCGGTCGGCCGCGGCGCGCTCGACGTGCTCGCCCAGCACGTGCTCGGCATGGCCTGCGCCGAACCCTTCGACATGCTGGAACTCTACGACGAAATCATCAGCGCCTCGCCCTATGCCGATCTCAGCTGGGAAACCTTCGAGCGCATCGTCGATTTCGTCGCGACCGGCGGTTATGCGCTGCGCACCTATGAGCGTTACGCCCGCATCCGTAGGACCAAGGAGGGCCGCTGGCGTGTCTCCAATCCTGGTGTCGCCCAGCAATACCGCCTCAACCTCGGCACCATCGTCGAAAGCCCGATGCTGAACATCCGTATGGTCAAGCGCGGCGAGGGCGGCCGGATCGGCCGCGGCGGCGCTACGCTCGGAAAGGTCGAAGAATATTTCCTCGAGCAATTGTCGCCGGGCGATACCTTCGTCTTTTCAGGCAAGGTGCTGCGTTTCGAGGGCATCCGCGAAAATGAATGCCTGGCCTCGCAGGCCTTTTCCCTCGATCCGAAGATCCCATCCTACAATGGCGGCAAGTTTCCGCTGTCGACCTATCTTGCCGAACAGGTGCGGGCGATGATCGCCGATCCCGACCGCTGGCGCCATTTGCCGGATCAGGTGCGCGACTGGCTGTCCTTGCAGAACGACAAGTCGATGCTGCCGAAGCGCGACGAGTTCCTGATCGAAACTTTTCCGCGCGGCAGCCGCGGTTATATGGTCGCCTATCCCTTCGAAGGCCGTCTTGCCCATCAGACGCTCGGGATGCTGCTGACGCGCCGGCTGGAGCGGGCGGGCGCCAAGCCGCTCGGCTTCGTCGCCACCGATTATTCGCTGGCTGTCTGGGGTCTCGAGGATATCGGGCTGATGATCGGCAATGGCCGGCTCAGCCTCTCCGATCTCTTCGACGAAGACATGCTCGGCGACGATCTCGAAGCCTGGCTCGACGAATCCTTCCTGCTGAAGCGCACCTTCCGCAATTGCGCCGTGATTGCAGGCTTGATCGAGCGCCGCCATCCCGGCAAGGAAAAGAGCGGCCGCCAGATCACCGTCTCGGCCGATCTGATCTATGACGTGTTGCGCAGCCACGAGCCGGATCATATTCTGCTGCAGGCGACGCGCCAGGATGCGGCGACGGGACTTTTGGATATTGGCCGTCTTGGCGATATGCTGAAGCGAATCAGGGGCCACATCACCCATCGCCCGCTCGACCATATCTCCCCGCTCGCCGTGCCGGTGATGCTGGAGATCGGACGCGAGGCGGTGCCGGGCGAGGCCCATGACGCGCTGCTCGCCGAAGCCGCCGACGATCTGATCGCCGAGGCTTTGGCCTGATGATGATTTTGGAATCGACGATAGTGATGAACCGCCTGGCGCTGGCGCGCGACATATCCGGATTGGCTTCGATCCCCGGCATCGAGACATCGGTGAACGGCATTGCCGCCGTCTGCGATCCGCTCGGCGCCCTCTATCTGCCGGATGCCGGTCTGCTCGTCGTCTCCGACCTGCATCTGGAAAAGGGTGCCGCCTTCGCCCGCCGCGGCATGATGCTGCCGCCCTATGATACGCTGGCGACGCTGACCGTGCTGGCCGCTGTCATCTCGCGTTACGATCCGAAGCTCGTCGTCTCGCTCGGCGACAATTTCCACGACCGCATCGGCTCCAAATACCTGCCGGAGAATTTTCGGGCGCTGATCGTCGCCATGGCGCGCGGCCGCGAATGGATCTGGGTCAACGGCAATCACGATCCCGACGGCGTCGTCGATCTGCCCGGCGCCTCCGTCGACGAAATGCACTATGCCGGTCTGACCTTCCGCCACGAGCCGAGGAACGGCCTGCAGAGCGGCGAAATCGCCGGCCACCTGCACCCGTCGGCAACGGTGCGCCGCCGCGACAGATCCATCCGCCGCCCCTGTTTCGCCACCGACGGCGCCCGCCTGCTGATGCCGGCCTTCGGCGTCATGAGCGGCGGGTTGGATCTCGGCCATCAGGCGATGAAAGGCCTGTTCGACAAGGCATCGCTGGTGGCGCATCTGCTGGGGCGCGATCGGATTTATTCGGTCAGGTACGGGAATTTGCGGGGATAGGACCTGTTATCCCTGATGGGGCTTGCTTGGCACACCCTTAAATCAATCACACCCCTGCAACTGCTGCTGATACGTCCCGGCCATCCGCGCGAACTTCTGCGCGGTCTGCTGCAATTGCCCGTTCGAGCGCCAGTCGCCACGTTTGTATCCCGTCGGACCGGAATAATAGGCAAGATAGAGATTATAGGCATCGTTCAGGGGAATGCCGGTCTCGGCGCTGTTCTGGGCGTGGTACCAGCCGATGAAATCGATCGCGTCGGCGAAGTTCGCCCGCCGTGCCGTCCAGTTTCCCGTCTGCGACTGATAATGGTCCCATGTCCCATCGAGCGCCTGCGAATAGCCATAGGCGGTCGACGGCCTCGTCCAGGGAATGAAGCCGAACAGCTTGGTGCGCGGCGGCCGCGCATAGGGCTGGAAGCCGGATTCGGTATACATCGTCGCCATCAGGATCGGCACCGGCACGCCGTATTTCTTCTCCGTCCGCTCGGCCGCACTCTGCCAGCTGGAGAAGAGCCCGTCGCGCTGATCGAAGACGGCACAGATATTCCGCGTCTGCTTCGGCGCCGTCGCGCAGCCGGCAAGCAGCGCGAGACCCACCGCGGTCAGAATGACACGAGTACGCATGACAAAACCTCTCGTTTCCGAGAGATTACTAACTCGTAAATGTTAAGGACCGGTTTTTAGTCGAATACGAAGTTTTCTGGAAAGGCAGGGCTAACCAATCAATCCTTGCGGAAGATCAGGCTGGCGCCCCAGCCGGTGATGAGGGCGAGCAGCACGGACGCGCAGCCGTAGAGGATCGGCTGACCATGGGCGGCGTCGGTGATCATCTGTTCGATGCCGGTTTTAATGACGCGCAGCGGCAGCGATTCCTCGGTCACCAGATTGCCGCTCTTGAAGAGATAGGCGCGCACGGTATGGACGCCGTTCGGAATGTTTGCCGGCAGGCGCAGGCTCGCCTTGAAGAGGTTCGAGGAAACGAAGCGCACGCCGCTCGGGTTGCGGTCGTAGAAGCCGCCGCCCTGCTGCAGCCGCCGGAAGGCATCGCGGAATTCGCCGAGATTGCTGCCGTCGCCGACGAAGCCGACCGGCGTCAGCGGAATGTGATCGATGCCGATCCCCTGATCGGTCAGTTCGAGCGGCGTCGTCAGGTCGTCGATCATCCGCGAACTCGACATCGAATAGGAGTGCGGCACGGATTCGAAGGTCATCGAGCGGGTATTCACCCAGATGCCGAAGACGCGCTCCTTCTTGCGCACGGTCGCATCCTGGCGCGGGCCCTCCAGCACCACGACCACGTCATACTGGCCGATGGCGAGCAGCAGCTGGTCGGTATTCGACAGCGCCCCGAAGATGGTTAGATCGGCGCCGTGGAAATCCGAGGTGATGGCGATTTCGCTGGTCGAGGTGCCGATCTCCAGCCCTTCACGGACCGCTTCGGCTGACTGCCCCGGCAGCCATTGCGCCCCGGCAACAGCCGGCAGCAGGCAAAGCAATGTCATGACGGCGACAAGCAGGCGCATCATTTGCCGGCCCCCATCACCACCGAATAGACGTCGGCCGGCGTCACCACCAGGGCGATCGCCAGACGCAGGCCGACGGCGAGCACCAGCAGGCCGAGCAGGGCGCGCAGCTGTTCGCCGCGCAGTTTCTGGCCGACGCGCACGCCGTATTGCGCGCCGATGACACCCGCCACCATCAGGATGAAGGCGAGCACGATGTCGACGGAAAAGTTCGTCGCCGCCTGCACGATCGTCGTATAGGCGGTGACGAAGATGATCTGGAACAGCGAGGTGCCGACGACGACATTGGTCGGGATGCGTAAGAGATAGATCATCGCCGGCACCATGATGAAGCCGCCGCCGACACCCATGATCGAGGTGAGGATGCCGATCGCAAAACCGAGCGCGACGATCGGGATAACGCTGAGAAAGATCTTCGATTTCTTGAAGCGCACCTTCAGCGGCAGTCTGTGCACCCAGTGCTGGTGGCCGGGCTTGCGCGGCGCCGGCGGCTCGTTGCGTGCGGCGCGGCGCATGGCATTGATGCTTTCGAGCAGCATCAGCCCGCCGACGGTGCCGAGGAAGATGACATACATCAGCGAGATGATCAGATCGAGCTGGCCGACGGCGCGCAGCAGCGAGAAGATCCAGATGCCGACCGTGGCGCCGGTGAGGCCGCCGATCAACAGCACCGTGCCGAGCTTGACGTCAAGTGTGCCGCGCCGGAAATGGGTGATCGCCCCCGAGATCGACGACGCCACGACCTGGTTGGCGCCGGTGGCGACGGCAACGACCGGGGGAATATTGTAGAAGATCAGCAGCGGCGTGATCAGAAAACCGCCGCCGACGCCGAACATTCCAGACAGGAATCCGACGGCCGCTCCCATGCCGAGAATGATGAAAATGTTCACCGACAATTCTGCGATGGGCAGATAGATTGTCACAGCCGACCCCGAATGATGACCGCCCCTGCCGGGCGGTTTCTGTCACGTCCCCGTTTCGAATGCGCACCATACTGTGAAATCGTTGCCAGAGGCTTTCGATCGGCCCCGATTGGCGATGGAGATCGATGGCAGAAGATTCGCCGGATGCGCGGATGGATATGTCCCGCATAATCCGGCTTTTTTCAGATTGCATGACGGGTGGGAGCAAAAAGTGGAGAAAGCCTTGCGGCATAGTGCCGCCAGGCTCGGATCGCGGACAAAGTCCGCCCGAATCTTGGGGTTCGTACGCGACGGTTGCCCCCGGGGGCAAGGGGCGTGCCTCGCGAGATGCCAGTGAGGGAGGGAGAGGTCACGGCATATCCCTTCTCCCCGCGTGCGGGAGACGGCGCCGGTCCCACACTCTCTTCCCTCATTCCTGTGCTCGTCACAGGAATCCAGCCACGGCGCGTCCGCGCCGTGAATGAATCAATATCCTAACGGGAAAAGTCTTTCGCGCCCAAGGACTTGGGCGCACTGGATTCCTGTGACGAGCACAGGAATGAGGGAGATTGTAGTAGCCGTTTCACCCAACTTTCTGCCAACGCGGATAAAGCCCATCCGCCAAAAGGGCACCGACCCGTCCTTCGGATACCGAGAGAAGAATAGGGAAACCAGACGCCGCAGCGCCCCTCAGATCGCCTTGGCTGTCTGCTTGTTGCGTTCGAGCAGCGCCTTGACGGTCGCGTCGGTCACTTTGCCGTCCGGCTCCTGGCCGATCGACTTCTGGAAGGTCTTGATCGCGGTCACCGTCTTCGCACCCATTTCGCCATCCGGCGTGCCGGCGTCGAAGCCGTTATTGTTGAGGATCGCCTGGATGTTGCGGATCGCCTTCTTCATGTCGACGCTTGCCGTCTTCAGGCCGGTTCCCGCCCATTCGTCGGGAATGTCGATGGCATTGGTGCGGTGGTCGAGCGGCTCCGGCTTCCAGAGATCGGCCTTGGCGCGGGCGCGTTCGAGCTGGTCGGGCTTCATGGCATTGGCCACTTCGTCGCGCTTCTGCGCCGCATCCTTGTCGCCGGCCTTGGCGGCGATCGCAAACCATTTGTAGGATTCTTCGAGATCGGCCGGAACGCCGTTGCCCCTCGCGCAGAGGATCGCCAGGTTGAACTGGCTGTCGGTGATGCCGAGGTTGGCGGCCTTGGTGAACCACGAGGCGGCCGTCGCATAATCCTGCTGGCCGAGCGCGCCGGAGGCGTAGAGCACGGCGAGATTGTGCATGGCGCTGGCATTGCCCTGGTTTGCCGCCTGCTCATAGAAGCCCTTGGCCTTGGCGATGTCGCGTTCGACGCCGTTGCCCTTCTCGTACATGCTGCCGAGCCGGTATTGCGCCGGCGCAAAGCCCTTATCGGCCGAAAGCTGGTACCAGCCTGCGGCCTGCTTCTGATCGACGGTAATGCCGTTGCGGCCGTCCGAATAGCGCGCACCGATCTCGAACAGCGCCAGCGCATCGCCGCCCTGTGCCGCATCGGCAAGCGATTTCGGCTGGATCGTGTCGGGAATGGTGATGGTGGCCTGCGGCGCGCTTGCCGCCGGCGTATTGGCAACGAAGCCCGATGTCTCCTGCGGTGCGCCGGGGGTAAGCGTCGCAGCCCCCTCGCCGTCGAGCGGCGTCGCGTCGGTCAGATGATCGCCGGCAACCGGCGGGGCTGCCTCAGGCTGCGCCTGTTCGCCGGCGGGTGGCGTCGCCGCCGCTGCGGGAGCGGCCGTTTCTGCCGCATTGCTGTCCGGCTGGGCGGATGTCGCTTCAGGCAAGGCCGGCTGCGGGTTCTCAGTCGCGCCGGTCAGGGCCGAAACTTCGGCCGGCGGCTGCGGCGCGCGCTCGCCGCTCGTCAGCGTCCGGGCGAGCGGAAAGGCCATGATCGCGAGCAGCACGGCGCCGACCGCCAGCAGAATCGGCCGCCGGTAGCGCGAAAAGGCGCTGGTCTTGCCTGTCTTATCCGTCTTGTCGGAAATCTTGCCGGCCTTGTCGGCAGCCTTCTTCTCGGCCTTCCCGCCCTGCTTCGGATTGGCGTCCACCTCCATCGCGGCCGCCTGCGCCGCACGGCGGGCGGCGGCGATATAATCGGCGCGATCGGTTTCGGCGGCAGGTTTGCCGCGTGCCGCGCTCTGGCTGGCGCGGACGCGCTCGAGGATCTTCTTGACGTCGGGTGCGCCCGAGCCCGGCTCGAGCAGTTCGTTTGATGCATCCGTCGGCACCACATCGGTGGGGTCGATCGACGGCGCGGGGTCGATCATCGGGCGTTCGGCTGCCCGGTTCTCGGCCTTCTTGCCGGGCCGCAGCCGCTTGCCGAGACTGGCGAGCAGGCCGGCCTTTACCGGCGCCTGCGCCAGTGCCTGTATTGGAGCGGCAGCCTCCGGCGTCCTGGTCGCGGCTTCGATGGCGATCGCGCTCGTTCCGCTCATGGCGGTGGCTTGCGCCGGGGCGGCAGGTTCGGCGGCGACCTCGGCGGTGCGGATGACAGGAGAGGCCTTCGCTGTCATGGCGGCGGCCGGCGCGCTGTTCATCTCGGCCTCGGCCACCATCAGCGCATAGGGGTCGACATCGAAATCGACCTCGGCCACCGGCATCTGGGCACTCATCCGCCCGCCGCGCTCTTCCATGCCGTCGAGGCGGTCGGCGATATGCACCAGCGTCTCGTGCAGCGCCTTGAAGGTCTTATGGGTGCGTTCCTCGCTGTCGCGGCTGATATCCTCAAGGTGACGCAGATCCTCGGCCAGCGCCGTCAGCGCCGACATGTCGGCAGCGGGCACGCCGCCCTGCGCGGCGCCGTTGCGCGAATAGGCCTCGACGACGGCCTCAGCCGCCTGGCGGGCGGCCTCGATGATATATTCGTCGCTGGTCGCCATATAATCTTCGATCGCGCCCATGCGCCGGTCGAGATCGGCGGGGATCGCAGCGCTTTCGCGCGGCTCGCTCATCAGTGCCGAAAGATTGGCGATCTGGTCTTCGAGGTTTTTCAGCGCGTGCGGATCGGTCGGTGCCGCCGCCGTGCTCTCTTCCAGCCGGGCGGCGATGTCGCTCAGCCGGCCTTCGAGACGCCGGAAGGCGCCGTCGTCGACTGCCGCGACAGGCGCCGGCTGCTGATAGGCCATCTCGTCGATGCGCCGGGCGAGATGGTCGAGCCGTTGCGCCAGCACGTCGTTGACGGCGCCGTTCTCGAGCGCATCGATCTTGCGGGAAATGTCGGAAAGCGGTCCGGTGAGGTCGGGCTGCGGCGCAGCCTTCTGCGTGTGCTCCAGCAGATAGGACAGATGTTCCAGCCGTTCGTCGAGCCGCGACGTCGCTTCCGCCTTCGTCAGCTCCTCGACGCGAGATGTCAGCGCCTCCAGCCGCATCGCCAGCTCGTCATCAGGGTTCACGCGGTTGGCCGCATCGTGGCTCATCAGGTCGATCTGATCGGCCAGCGCCGAAAGCCGGCCTTCCAGCCGCTGCATCAGCGCCGGATCGTTGGTGGCGGCCGCGCGTCCGCTGGCGGCGATTGCCCGGCTGATCTCGTCGAGCCGCATGTCCATGGCGGCGAACTGTTCCGACATCACCCGGTCGTGCGGCTGGATCATGTTGCCGAACTGCTCCATCGCCGTGGCGATGGCAATGAGCTTGTCCTCAAGCGCCCTGACCGCCGGGCTCTCGCCCATGCCGCCGATATGACGCTTGATGTCGTCGAGCCGGTAGGCGAGCGAAACCAGCTCTTCCTGCAGCCCCTCGGTATCGAGTGCGGCAAGCCGGCTTTCGAAGCCGTCCCAGCGGTTTTCCATATGGCGCAGCGAATCCTCGCGCGCCAGCCCGTCCATCAGCGAGCGCAGCTCCTCGAAATCCTCGCGCAGGCCTGCAGCTTCAGGTCCGGCGGCGCGGCCGGTCAGCTGGGTGATGCTCTGGGCAAGGCGGCCCATATCGGCGCGCATATCGTCGGCGAAACGGCCGTCTCCGGCATTGGTCTTGATCTCGCGCAGTTCGGCGCGCAGCGCGTTCATCTCGCGGGTGACGCCTTCGGAAATGTCGCGCTTCAGGTCCTGGCGCAGGTTGACCAGCGCCTGGGCGATCTCCGTCATCGTGTCGTCGCCGGCGCGGAAGGCTGCTGCCGGCTGCGGTGCGGCGGCGCGCGGTGCGGGGTCGCGCAATTGCGGGGCCGGTTCGCGTGTGTAGGGCCGCTCGCGGCCGGCTTCGAGGGCGCGCTGGCGCTGGCGGATTTCGGCGAGCGGATCCGGTCGCTGTTCGAGCGGCGCCCTTGCCGGGCGCTGAGCATTGGAGCCGGCATAGGGATCGCGCTCGGCCGTTGCCGTGCGCGGCCGCTGTTCGCGCCCGCTGCCCATCAGCCCTTCGATGCGCGCCTCCAGCCCTTCGATCGTGCGGTTCAGCGCATCGAGCGAAGTCCTGTCGGACTGCCGGGAAGGATTTGATCGCGATCCGTTCATCTTCTTGCTCGCTTCGACTGCTCGACCTCTCGTCAGAGCTCGATCCGTGGCTTTTCCGTCTGTGGCCAGCGTCTTCACGCCGACCGGAGCATCCTTCATCAGAAGTTAGTCAATTAGACTTTCCTCAAGCTGAACGATGTAGCGGCATCCCTGAGAAACGCGAGACTGGGAAAAGGAATGCGGATTGCTACTGCTCAATCCGCACCTTTCACGAAACGTGGTAAACAAGCCGTTAATATCGATGGGAATTTTTTAACGTTTATGTTGCAAACGCCGTTTTTGCTGGCAATTTCCGGCCAATTCATCGGATCAACGAACGCCGGTGCGTTCAGTCCGGCCGCTTATACTGCAGTTCGATCTTCACGCCTTCGGGGCCGTAAACGAAGACCTGGCCGAGATCGGTGTCGGGGATATCGTAATATTCGTAGCGATAGCCGCTCGCCTTGATGCGCTCCAGCGCCGGGGCGAATTCATAAAGGCTGAAGGCGACGTGGTTGAAGATGCCGGGCGGGAAATCGCTGCCGCGCGATCTCAGGCTGAGATGGATGACCGGGCGGTCGTCCAGATAGAGCCAGTGGCCGGGCGAGGGGAAGGGCGGCCGATAGCCTTCCTCGACGCCGAGCACGGTCTTGAAGAAGCCGATCATGCGAGGCGCATCGCGTGTTTCGATCGTGACGTGGTCCAGGCGCGGCATCGGGTTCCTCCCAGCAAGCTCTTTCCACGAAACATAGTCTGTTCGCCGCCGCCGCAAAAGCGGCCTCTTCGACGCAGACGGCAGCTCAGAAATTCTCCGTCCAGGGCCGGACTTCGACCTCCAGCGACCACGCGCTGCGGTGCTGCCGAAGCACGTCGATATAGGTCTGGGCGATCGCCTCCGGCGAGAGCGTGCCATCCGGCTTCTCCGCCCGGTCCGGCCGCATCTGCGAACGCACCGCGCCGTCGATGACGAAAT
The DNA here is from genome assembly GCF_001854685.1 of Rhizobium sp. RSm-3. Lineage (NCBI taxonomy): Bacteria > Pseudomonadati > Pseudomonadota > Alphaproteobacteria > Hyphomicrobiales > Rhizobiaceae > Rhizobium > Rhizobium sp. RSm-3. The sequence continues at coordinate 596,380 of NZ_MAWZ01000001.1, forward strand.
GCGCGACATGGATGCCGATCGGCCCGAGTTCACGGGCCGCACTCTGGGCAAGGCCGCGCAGCGCAAACTTGCCCATCGCGAATGGGGCCGATTGCGCATAGCCCTTCACGCTGGCCGAAGCGCCGGTGAACAGGATGGCGCCACGGCCGCGCGGGATCATCCGCCGCGCCGCCTGTTGCGCTACCAGAAAACCGCCGAAGGCCGTGGTCGCCATCGCCTTTTCGACATCGGCGGGGTCGAGTTCGGCGAGCGGCCCGCGCAGACGGGCGCCGGCATTGAAGATCACCACGTCAGGCCCGCCGATCGCGGCGTTGGCCGCTTCGAACAGCGCCGCGACGCTTGCGGGTTGCGAGACGTCGGCGGCAAAGGCGCTGGCGCCGGTCTGCTCGATCAGCGTCTGGAGCTTTTCGACATTGCGGGCGGCAAGCCCGACCTTGACGTCGAGCGCCGACAATTGCCGGGTGAGCGACGCGCTGATGCCGGAGCCCGCGCCGACGATGAGGGCGCTCTCATAGGGAAAGTCGGTCATGATATCCTCCTCGATGGATCGTTCCGATGACGTAGGAAGTCCGAGCGGCCTGCGCTACTGCCCGCGCGAATTTCCGTGCGGCTCTCCCGCATCGATCGAGTAGGCACTGATGCGCGAGAGGTGAATGAAGGAAAGGCCGGTCTCCTCGGCCCAATCGTTGAAGGCCTGCTGGATCAGCGGCTGGTCCTTCTTCGCCGTGCCGGAGGCAGACAGCGGCACACCCGCCGATCTCAGGCAGGCGAGCACATCCATCGTGGCGACGAAGCTGTCGCGGCCGATGCCGCGCAGGAAATATTGCCCGGTCATGCCCCCGAGCCGGCTGCCGCGTTTGCTCAGCAGGTCGAGAAGGCCGATCTGGTCCTCACGCGGCCAATCGGCGAAAAAGGCGCCGGCGCTGCCGTGTTCCCTCGCCAGTTCCCGGATGAAACCGGCATTGGCGCGCACCGACATGATCTTCGCGCCGTTGCGGATGATCCGTTCGTCCGAGGTCAGCTCATGCCAATAATCGTCAGGCGCGATATTGAGCATGGCCGGATCGAAACCGGAAAACGCCGCTTCGAAACCCGGCCACTTCGCATCGATCACCTTCTGGACGAAGCCGCTGTAGAAGATACGCCGGGTCATATCGGCGAGGATGCGGTCATCGGGCATGGCGCGCAGCGCCTCGTGATCTGGCCGATGCTTGTCGAGCATTGCCAGCAGCGCCGCCGCGCCGCCCTTCCGCTGCTCCGCACGCTGCCTTATCGCCTCGAAACTGATCATCTCAAGCCATCCTGAATTGCGGATTGAAAGACACTTCTGCTTATACGCTGTCCCACGATGGACAAGGAAGGGGAGATGACGTCTCGTCAGCCCCTTCGGCAGCCGCAGATTGGCACTCGCAATTTTTTTCGCGAAAGGCGGCAAAGCTGTCGATTTTGACGTTTACGCAAACGTCAATATTTTGTAAGACGGTTTCCCAAGGCCGGCGCGACCCGGCAGTCGAATGGGAGGAATTTGAGAGATGCCAGTCTACAAGGCCCCGGTGAACGATACCCTCTTCGTCCTGAACGACGTGCTGGGCCTCGAGCGCTATAACAACCTGCCGGGTTTTGCCGATGCGACGCCAGACATGATCGAGGCGATCCTCGGCGAGGCTGGAAAGGTCGCCGAAGAAGTTCTCTTTCCCGTGAATTATTCCGGCGATCAGGAAGGCTGCAGGCGCCACGACGATGCCAGCGTCTCGACGCCGACGGGCTTCAAGGATGCTTACAAGGCCTATCGCGATGGCGGCTGGATCGGCCTTGCGGTGCCGGAGGAATTCGGCGGGCAGGGACTTCCCTATACGCTGCATACCGCCGTCGGCGAATACACGTCCGCCGCCAATATGTCGCTGATGATGTATCCCGGCCTGACGCAGGGTGCGATCGCCGCGATCCTCGTCCACGGCTCGGCCGAGCAGAAGGCCACCTATCTGCCGAAGATGGTCGACGGCGCCTGGACCGGCACCATGAACCTCACCGAGCCCCATTGCGGCACCGATCTCGGCATGCTGCGCACCAAGGCGGTGCCGCAGGCCGACGGCAGCTATAAGATCTCCGGCCAGAAGATCTTCATCTCCGCCGGCGAGCATGATCTCGCCGACAATATCGTCCATCTGGTGCTTGCCCGCATCGAGGGCGCGCCCGAGGGCACCAAGGGCATCTCGCTCTTCATCGTTCCGAAATTCCTGGTCGGCACGGACGGCGCGCTCGGCGCTCGCAATGCGGTCACCTGCGGCGCGATCGAGCACAAGATGGGCATCCACGCCAACGCCACCTGCGTCATGAATTACGACGAGGCGACCGGTTTCCTGATCGGCGCCGAAAACCGCGGCCTCAACGCCATGTTCGTAATGATGAACGAGGCCCGCCTGATGGTCGGCCTGCAGGGCATCGCCATTTCCGAGATCGCCTATCAGAACGCCGCCGCCTACGCCCGCGATCGCATTCAGGGCCGCTCGCTGTCCGGCCCCAAGGCACCGGATAAGAAGGCCGATCCGATCATCGTCCATCCCGATATCCGCCGCACGCTGATGACCATCCGCGCCTTCAACGAGGCCGGCCGCGCCTTCCTGCTGTGGACTGCGCTCAAATCCGATATCGCCCACCGCGCCACCGACGACAAGGAGCGCCAGACGGCCGACGATATTCTCGGCCTCGTCACCCCGATCCTCAAGGGCGTGATGACCGACAAGGGCTTCGATCACGCCGTCATGGCCCAGCAGGTCTTCGGCGGCCACGGCTACATCGAAGAACACGGCATGAGCCAGTACGTGCGCGATGCCCGCATCGCCATGATCTATGAAGGTGCCAACGGCATTCAGGCGCTCGATCTCGTCGGTCGCAAGCTCGCCTTGAACGGCGGCCGCGCCGCCATGGCCCTCTTCAAGGAGATCGGCGATTTCTGCGAGGAGAACCGCGGCGACGAAAAGCTCTCCTTCTTCACCAAGCACCTGAAGAAGGGCTTGAACGACGTCCAGGCCGCGACCATGTGGTTCATGCAGAACGCCATGGCCAAGCCCGACAATGCCGGCGCCGGCTCGACCGATTACATGCACCTCTTCGGCCTTGTCGTTCTCGGCTATATGTGGGCAAAGATGGCGAAAGCCGCCGAGGACGGCCTTGCTTCAGGCGATGGAAGCCGCGAGGATTTCCTGAGGAACAAGCTGGTGACCGCCCGTTTCTTCATGGAGCGCATCATGCCGGAAACCGCCCTTCGCAAGGCCCGCATCGAAGCCGGCGCCGACACGATGATGGAACTGGCCGCCGAAGCGTTTTGAGCTAACGGACTCCCTCCCCCTTGTGGGGAGGGTTGGGGAGGGGTCTTCTCTCCTCTTTCCAAGATTCGAGGCAAGATAGATTGCCGCCAGGGAGACGAGACAATGACCGAGGTTTTCATTTACGATCACGTCCGCACGCCGCGCGGCCGCGGCAAGAAGGACGGCGCCCTGCATGAGGTGCCTTCCGTCCGCCTGGCCGCCAAGATGCTGGAAGCGATCCGCGACCGCAACGGGCTCGACACCACGATGGTCGACGACATTATCATGGGCTGCGTCGATCCGGTCATGGATGCCGGCGCCGTCATCCCCAAGGCCGCCGCCTTCGAAGCCGGTTACTCCACCCGGGCGCCGGGCATGCAGATTTCCCGCTTCTGCGCCTCCGGCCTCGATGCCGTCAATTTCGGCGCCGGCAAGATCGCGCAAGGGGCTGACGACATCGTCATCGCGGGCGGGGTGGAAAGCATGTCCCGCGTTGGTCTCGGCATGTCCGGCGGCGCCTGGTTCATGGACCCTTCGGTGAATTTCCCGGCCTATTTCATGCCGCAGGGCGTCTCGGCCGATCTCATCGCCACGAAATACGGTTTCACCAGAACCGATGTCGACGCCTACGCCGTCGAGAGCCAGAAGCGCGCCGGACATGCCTGGGCGCAGGGCTGGTTCGACAAGTCGGTCGTCCCGGTCAAGGACCAGAACGGCCTGACGATCCTGGATAAGGACGAGCATATGCGCCCCGGCACCGACATGCAGGCGCTCGCCTCCCTCAATCCCTCCTTCCAGATGCCCGGCGAGATGGGCGGCTTCGAAGCCGTCGGTATCCAGGCGCATCCCGAAATCGAGCGCATCAACTATGTCCACCATGCCGGCAATTCCTCCGGCATCGTCGATGGCGCCGGCGTCGTCCTGCTCGGCTCGAAGGCCGGCGGCGAGAGCATGGGGCTGAAGCCGCGCGCTCGCATCAAGGCCTTCGCCAATATCGGCTCCGATCCGGCCCTGATGCTGACCGGGCCTGTCGATGTCACCGAGAAGCTGTTGAAGCGGACCGGCATGCGCCTTGCCGATATCGACCTCTTCGAGCTGAATGAGGCCTTCGCCGCCGTGGTGCTGCGCTACATGCAGGCCTTCGACATCGACCACGACAGGATCAACGTCAACGGCGGCGCCATCGCCATGGGCCATCCGCTCGGCGCCACCGGCGCGATGATCCTCGGCACGGTGCTCGACGAGCTCGAACGCCGCGACCTCAACACCGCGCTGGTGACGCTCTGCATCGGCGCCGGCATGGGCACCGCGACGGTTATCGAAAGGGTCTGACGATGAGCTTCAACACCGGCACGATCGAAACCGAATATGCCGAGGTTACCGAGCATTGGTCGCCCCGCGTCATCGCCGATCTCAACGGCCAGAGCGTCAAGCTCGCCAAGGTGCGGGGCCAGCTCGCCTGGCATTCCCACCGCGACGAGGACGAGCTTTTTCTCATCTGGAAGGGCGCGCTGACCATCGAATATCGCGACCGCCCGCATGTGCACCTGAACGCTGGCGATTTTCATGTCGTGCCGAAGGGCGTCGAGCATAATCCGGTGGCGGAGGAGGAATGCTGGATCGTGCTTTTCGAGCCGTCGCAGACCAAGCATACCGGCGACGTCGTCACCGAAAAGACGAAGACAGTCGACGCGCAGCGCAGCCATTTGCCGGCCTGATCGGGGAGGAAACCCAATGACCTACACCAATTTCACGCTCGAAACCGACGCCGACGGCATCGCTCTCGTCACCTGGGACATGCCCGGCAAATCGATGAACGTCTTCACATCAGAAGTGATGGAAGAACTCAACGCCATCATCGACGCCACGACCGCTGACGCAGCCGTCAAGGGTGTCGTCTTCACCTCGGGCAAATCCTCCTTCTCCGGTGGCGCCGACCTCTCGATGATCAAGTCGATGTTCAGCTCCTATCAGGAGGAGAAGGCAAAGAGCCCGGAAAAGGCGGTGCAGACGCTCTTCGGCCTGGTCGGCCGCATGTCCGGCCTGTTCCGCAAGCTTGAAACCTCAGGCAAACCCTGGGTGTCGGCGATCAACGGTACCTGCATGGGCGGCGCTTTCGAACTGTCGCTCGCCTGCCACGGCCGCGTCGCCTCCAATGCCAAGAGCGTCAAGATCGCGCTGCCCGAGGTCAAGGTCGGCATCTTCCCTGGCGCCGGCGGCACCCAGCGCGTGCCGCGGCTGGCTAATGCCCAGGATGCGCTGCAGATGATGACGACAGGTCAGTCGCTGAGCGGCTCCCGCGCCAAGGCGATGAACCTCGTGCATCAGGTGGTCGAGCCGGATCAGCTGATCCCGACCGCCAAGCAGATGATCAAAGATGGCCTGAAGCCGGTCGCCCCCTGGGACGAGAAGGGCTTCAAGCTGCCGGGCGGCGGCATCTGGACGCCGGCCTCCGCCCAGCTCTGGCCGGCCGCACCCGCGATCCTGCGCCGTGAAACCTCCGGCAATTACCCGGCCGCGCTCGCCATCCTGAAATGCGTCTATGAAGGCCTGCAGGTGCCCTTCGATACCGGCCTGAAGATCGAGCAGCGGTATTTCACCGAGGTGCTGCAGACCCGTGAAGCCTTCTCGATGATCCGCTCGCTGTTCATCTCGATGCAGGAACTTGGCAAGGGCGCCCGCCGCCCGGCCGGCATTCCCAAGACGGAACTGAAACATGTCGGCGTCGTCGGCGCCGGCTTCATGGGCGCCTCGATCGCCTATGTCACGGCGGCCGCCGGCATTCCGGTGACGCTGATTGACCGTGATATGGAAGCTGCCACCAAGGGCAAGGCCGTCTGCGAAGGTCTCGTCAAGGATTCGGTCGGTAAGGGAAGGTTTACGCAGGACGAGGCGGCAGCGCTGCTTTCCCGCATCACGCCCTCCGCCGATTATGCTGACCTCGCCGCCGCCGGTCTCGTCATCGAGGCGGTGTTCGAGGATCGCGAGGTGAAGAAATCGGTGATCGAGGCTGTGGAAGCCGTACTGCCGGAAGGGGCGATCTTCGCCTCCAACACTTCGACCCTGCCGATCACGGGCCTGGCGAAGAACTCCAGGCGCCCGGCCGATTTCATCGGCATCCATTTCTTCTCGCCCGTCGAAAAGATGATGCTGACCGAGGTCATCCTCGGCAAGGAGACCGGCGACAAGGCGATCGCCGTCGCGCTCGATTATGTCGCAGCGATCAAGAAGACGCCGATCGTCGTCAACGACACCCGCGGCTTCTTCGTCAATCGCTGCGTGCTGCGCTATATGTCGGAGAGTTACGACATGCTGATCGAGGGCGTGCCGCCTGTGATGATCGAAAATGCCGCCAAGATGGCGGGCATGCCTGTGGGACCGTTGGCTTTGAATGACGAGGTGGCGATCGACCTCTCGCTGAAAATCCTCAAGGCCACGGCCGCCGATCTCGGCGAGAAGGCCATCGACCCCAGGCATATGGAGCTGATCTCCCGCATGGTGGAAAAGGAGGGCCGCTTCGGCCGCAAGAATTCCAAGGGCTTTTATGACTATCCGCCGAAACCGGCGAAGAAGTCGCTCTGGCCCGATCTCAAGAATTTCTATCCGCAGAAGAAGGCGGATGACGTCGACATCGCCGTCCTCAAGCAGCGCTTCCTCGTCACCATCGCGCTGGAAGCCGCCCGCACCGTCGAGGAAGGCATTGTCACCGACCCGCGCGAAGCCGACGTCGGCTCGATCCTCGGCTTCGGCTTCGCCCCCTACACTGGCGGCGCGCTGAGCTATATCGACGGGATGGGCGCAAAGGCTTTCGTGGACTTGGCGGAGAAGTTAGCAGCCGCTTACGGAGATCACTTTAAGCCGACGCCGCTGCTGAAGGACATGGCTGCCAAGGGCGAGACGTTTTATGGGCGGTTTGATCCCTATGCGAAGATGGGGGCGGCGGCGTAAGCTGTTTTCGCGGCCTTGGTTTTAACGGGACTATCTCTACCGTTGTGCCGTGTAGGCCCCCCTCTGCCCTGCCGGGCATCTCCCCCACAGGTGGGGAGATTGGCTGGGCGCGATGGCTTCCCCCGGATCTTGTCCGTCAAGCCAGAGGGGGCGACCACGGTACGACATTCGAGATGTTTCGACTTTCCCTTATGGACGCCTTGTCACGGACACAATTCCCGATTAAACGTTCTCGCATCGATCTTGCTAGATGGACTTTGAAACGGCGCTCGCGTCGTTCCTGGCGAACTTCCTCCAAAATCGGTTTTCATCGTCGCTCGTGCTTCGGTTCGCGCGGCAATCTTCTATGAGCGATTCGAAAAGGATATCGTCATGAGCACTGGTACCGTAAAGTGGTTCAACGCAACCAAGGGCTTCGGCTTCATTCAGCCGGATGACGGCGCTGCCGACGTTTTCGTCCACATCTCGGCCGTTGAACGCGCCGGCATGCGCGATCTCAAGGATGGCCAGAAGCTGTCTTACGAGCTCGTCCGCGACAACAAGTCCGGCAAGATGTCGGCAGACCGCCTCCAGGCGGCCTAAGGCCTAGCAATTCCAGGAAAAGTGCGAAGCGGTTTTCCGTCCGGAATTGCGTTAAAGACAAAAGCAGCGCGTCCTCTTGGACGCGCGGGGCTTTGAATATCATCTCCGGATCGTGACCACGGATGTACTGGCACGGTTCGTCGAGATGGCAGGGAAGGTCGGGTTAGCCCGGCCTTTTTTTGTTTCGCCGCCGGCTCAGCCGCCAGCCGCCTCACCACCCTCCAGCATCTCCATCACCCGCGCCATCACCGCCCGCGCCGCATCGAGCTCGGCTGACGTAAACGCAGCACCCAGCCCATCCGCCCATCCGGCCTGCGCCACCTCGATGACGCCGAGCCGGGCGGCACCTTCCGCGGTCAACTGCACCAGCTTGGCGCGCTGATGCTGCGGGTTGTCGGCATAGGCGATCAGCCCTTCTCCCTCCAGCACATCGGCAAGCCGCTGCACACCCTGGCGGGCGAGGCCGAGCGCGCGGGCGATCTGTGCCACCGACATGTCGCCGCGCCTTGCCGCGGCCAGTACCTGCCAGCGCGCGCTTGTCTGTCCCGCCGGCTTTGCCAGCTGGTCGCCCGCCGCCGTCAGATGGCCGGCGAGGCGAAGGGCGGTGATTGCGAAAGCGGAAAAGGCATTCCCCTCCATCGTCCGCTCCGGTCGATTTTGTTTGACAACATGTTGTCTATTTTGTATCTCATCCATAATGACAACATATTGTCATATGCAGACGACGGATGCAACGGCAAGGAGGAGCGCATCGTGAAGAAGACCTACAAGGGAAGCTGCCATTGCGGCAAAGTGCACTACGAGGTGGATATGGACCTCGAAGAGGGAACCGGCCGCTGCAATTGCTCGATCTGCACGAAGCGGCGCTACTGGGGCGCCAACGTCAAGCCGGAGGATTTCCGGCTGATGTGCGACGAGGCCGAGACATCGGATTACCAGTTCAACACGATGAGCGGTCACCACCGCTTCTGCCGCACCTGCGGCGTGCCTGCCTTCGGCGACGGTTATGTCGAAGCGATCGGCGGCGCCTATGTCTCGATCAACATCGCCTGCCTCGACGATCTCACCCCTGAGGAACTGGCAGCCTTACCAGTCCGTTATTACGACGGCAGGCACGATGCCTGGTGGAACGAGCCTAAAGTGACGAGTTATCTCTGAAGCAATTCCGGCAAATTGTGCGGCGGTTGTCGGACCGTCCTCCTCTCGTTCGTCCTCTGGCCGTAGTGGAAAGGAGAACGGTTGTGAAAGACGAAACCAATGCCAGGCACGAAGAAGAGGCAATCATCGCCATGCTGATGATGCGGGCCAAGGCGATCGGCGAAAAGAACGCCGAGGAGGCGCTTTCCTATGAGGCCGAGGATTCCGTCGAGTTTTCGCTGGCGCCGCCGCTCGTCAGCAATGGCAAGGACGCAGCCGGCCTGCAGACCTGGTTCGATAGCTGGGAAGGCCCGATCGGCGGCGAAGTGCGCGATGCCAGATTGACGCTCGGCGGCGATGTCGCCTTCTGGAGTGGTCTCCTGCGCATGACCGGGACCAAGACCGATGGCGCCGAGGTCGATCTTTGGTTCCGCCAGACGCTCGGCCTCGTCAAGCGGGATGGCCGCTGGCTGGTCGCCCATCAGCATGCATCCGTGCCCTTCGCCATGGACGGCAGCGGCCGCGCGCTGCTTGATCTGAAGCCGCAAACTGCAGGCCCTGTCGAATAATTCTGCTACATGCCGCGCAGAACCGTGCAGCGGTCTGCGGCAAAGACAGCCACCGCGGTTCGAGCAGGCAAGGCGAGATAATCCCCTTTTCTTATCCGTCAGATCGCTTGCTATTTGCGCGTCGGGCATGCTGGCGGTGAAATCAGTTCAGCTCATTGGTTTCCCGTTCGGCTCAACGTACACTTTCAAGCGGTTCTTATTCCGATGCGTCAAGCCGGCGTTCTTGCGCCTTCAACGAAAACAAAATGCCGATCACAATCAGCATTGCCGTGATCGAAACCGCTGCGAAAGAAAGCTCGATGCTCGTCATTTGAGCAAGCGAACCGAGCGTCACGGGGAAAATAAGGAGAGCTAAGCCGCCTACAACGGTCGACCGAGCAATGAATGCGGAGAACTCTTTCTGTATGTATGCATTCGCCAGTGCTAGATTTGTGGGAAATAGACATCCCGCAAAAAATCCGATCACCGGAAATAGCAGCGTAAATAATGCTGGCGACGGCGCCATGAAAATCGTCACGAGCACGATCATGCTTGTAACAGCGTAAATCCTGTAGGCGACAATTGGCCGAAGAACTTTGAGCACGAAAATATTCAACAGCCTGCCAACGATCGTCATCAGAAGATAAGCTGACATGATACTCAGGCTTGTGGAAGTTGTGAAACCGAACCGGCTTTGGGCATAATAGCTGCCCCAGAATCCAAAAGCCCACTCGAAACAGCTATTAACCGCGACCAGGCACAAGAGCTTCCAACCGAGCGAAGATAGCCTGTCTGACTTCGCAATTAGAGGTGAATGTTCGGTGGTATTGATTTTGTATTTTCCCAAAAGAAAAAACACAATGGTTGCCCCGACGAGAGCAAGCGGCATGATTAAGCTCGAGAGGGAAGTCCAATCCTTCGAAAGAATCAACCCGAGTATAAAGGGAAACAAGAATACTCCGATGCTAACCCATAGGTAGGCTGCGGCGAATTTGGATGAAGACGATTCAGAGCTTTCTTGATTGATCCGGATTTGAATCAAAACGTGGAGCGAACCTGCGAACAGGCCGATCAGAAATGCCGACCCCAATGTGACACCGAGTGACTGTAATGAGAAAAGGCCGCACATTGCGCTGCCTAAACCCGCAGCTGCCCAGCCCTCTAGGGCTGGTGCGCTGCGCGTTGATCCTCGATCCCTCAATGTAGACGCGACGGGGCCAGAAATTATCCGCCCGGCCGCGTAAACAAAAAAATGGGCACTTATTATAAAGTCTGAAGGCGAGAGCGCCGCTTTCAGTAAAGGCGTGCTAGCGCCTAACATCGATTGAGCCATTCCGAACAAAAGCAGGGGTAAAAAGAGATGAAGTGCGGATGAATTGCGTCTGATCGTCACGGCTAGGCTCGCCGGGATACTCATGCGGGCACGCCTACCTTGGCATCCGTGTCCACGCTCGTGAATACTTGTGTTCCCGTTTTTCCGAACCTGTCGATCGCCACAAACGACGCGTAAGGCCTCAGAGCTTCCGCTATCTTTTGAGCCGTAACTAGATCTTCAGACAACGCGACCATCACGCCACCCGAGGGTCTTGGGCCGCTAGGACGAGCGTAGAAAGAGCCGCTCTGCTCAGCAATTTTGATCATTTCGAGTATCGCGTTATTATCGATGCTCACGAGATGGCGAATAGCTTCGGTTGAGAACCTGGATAGTCCGATCAGGGTCGGTATATCGCGATCGATTAGGGCGTTAAAAATTTTAGATGGGACGGTTTTATTCAGATCCCGGTACGTGGAAATTCTCGATTCATTCGAGCCATTTCGTGATATCAGGTCGCCTGAAATATCATTGTAGCCAGTCCGGCCCCCTGGGCTGGCGACGGTGACATAGTAATCGATATCACTCGATGTGCCGGTCATCGTCCTTGGATAATCCCGGAATGGTGCAAATTCCAACAGCAGCAATCCACCTTTGTTGACGATAATCTGGTCTTGGGTGCCGCATCCCGTGTTGATGCGGTCTCGTTCCGCTTTGAAAGCGATATCGACGGCCTTTTCACCGGCATTGTCGTTGATATCAAGATGGCTGAGGAGAGCCGCTGCGACCGAGACGCACACCGCAGCCGAAGACGACAGCCCGCCAACCGTTGGAATCGTGCTTTCAATCTTCACTTGCAGCGGCCCATAAAATCCAAAACGGTTTTCAAACTCCTGCATCACTCCCAACACATAGCGAAGGGGGTTATCTGTATTGATGGAGATATCCATACTCAACGGAGCATGCGTGCTGAAGAAGCCCTGGTCGGACGCTGAACTAATTAGATGAACCGACCCGCTGATGTCTGAGACCTCTGTTCGCGTCGTCAGCGAAGCTAGAGAAGCCACTAGCGCTTGCCCACCCATCCAGTCGGAATATTCACCTGCGAGGCAAGCCTTTGCTGGCGCATTCGCTACAGTAATTTTCATAAAATTCTCCCTGGTTTGAAAATTAATTGGATAGAGAAAAACCATCAGTCAGATCTTGTGGCTATCAAGCGATGGAGTCATACAGCCGGCTTTTACGAGATCAGAGAAGGCGTTATGTTTCCCGGCGGTAATAGGAGGGCAGCCTGACGACAGGCGGCCTAATACAGCCGAAGCGTGCAATTCGCTCTCCATGTCTTCTCCAGTTGAATTTTAAGGCAGATTTATGACGGTTGCAATACTGCCCTGAACAATACCGTAAATTGCTTATGGCTAGCCGTCTATGTGCCGCCAGCCGAGTAAGCGTGATCAATCGCGCTCTGGTTGGAATCGAGTTCGCTAGCCTTATAGACAGCCAAAAGGACCTACGAATGAGCAAACCCGCAGCCATCCAAACGCTTGAAAGCCGACTTGTCTATGAAAACCGTTGGATGAAAGTCCGCGAAGACGCCATCCGTCGCGCCGACGGCTCTGACGGCATTTATGGCGTTGTTGAAAAGCCGGACTTCGTAATCATCTTGCCCATCCATGATGGGGTGGTCCACCTCGTCGAGCAATACCGCTACCCAATTAAACGGCGGCAATGGGAGCTGCCGCAGGGAAGCTGGGAGGAAGATCCAAATGCAATGCCCGAAGATTTGGCGCGAGGCGAGTTACTAGAGGAAACCGGTCTCCTGGCGGGCGCGATTAAATTGATTGGCGAACTATATCCCTTATACGGCACCGCAACGCAGAAATACCGGGCCTATCTGGCGACGGAACTCGAAGCCGGGATCAGCTCTCCAGATCACGAGGAACAGGATCTCGTTACGGCCGCTTTTCCGTTGTCCGTAGTCGAAACGATGATCCTCACCGGTGAAATACAGGATGCGAATACGGTCGCCGTCTTGGGATTGGCTCGCTTGCGGCAGCTCTTATAGCGGGTCTTGGCCCGATCTTGCCGAGCTGAAACGGTTGTGAAATCAGTCAAGTCCATTGTGGTCTCCATTCGTCCTAAGCAAACAAACAGAATCGCAACTGGCTGATTTCGGTTAGCTCTTTTCCGGTCAGGCACTTAGACAATAAGAACCTTCTTTTAATCAAATTTTGCCAGCATGAATATTGGGAGGCCTTCAGTTTTTGCTGGATGACGATTGTCTAAACGCGCCGGCGAATGGGACTGAAGGCGTGCGCCAGTACAGCAGCGAAGGCGGGCGGGAACATGCTTTTCAAGTCTACGACAAGTCGCAATCTTTTCTCTGTGGCGGCCTGCGGCGTCATTGCCGTTATTGTCGCTTCCAGCGTCATTTTCTATCGGTCCTATACCGAAATTCGCAGCGGCAGCATCGAGCAGATGCGCCAGATCGCGACATCAGAGGCGTTGAAAGTCGAAAGCGATATCGGCGGCACTGTGCATATCGTCAACGGACTTGACACCGTGCTGACGACGATGAAGGAGCTGGGAGACACCGATCGCGCCAAGGCGGACAAGGTCCTGCTCAACATGCTGCAAGCCAACCCGCCAGTCCTTGGGACATGGACCGGATGGGAGCCCAATGCTTTCGACGGCAAGGACAAGGACTATGTCGGCAAGGAAGGACACGACGCGACGGGCCGCTATGTGCCCTATTGGGTGCGCAGCGGCGGCCAGATCACCCATACGGCTTTGACCGATTACACAGTGGCTGGAGCGGGCGACTACTATCAGCTGCCCTTCACGCAGCGCAAAACTGTGATCATCGAGCCGTATTCCTATGCGATCGATGGCAAAGACGTGTTGATGACCTCTGTCACCAAGCCGATTGTCATCGACGGCAAAGCGGTCGGCGTTGCCGGCCTTGACCTTTCGCTTCAGGACACCAACAAGGCGCTGTCAGCCGTTCGACCGATGGGTGCGGGCTTCCTCGGCCTGGTGACCAGCGCCGGCAAGATCGTCAGTCACCCGGATGCAGGCCTCATCGGCAAGAGCCTTTCCGAGACCGGGGCGAAGACGGCGGATTGGGACCGTCTGATCGCCAATCCCGGGGTTGAGCGTGAGGTGACCAACGAGGACGGCAGCGTCTCGCTGGCGATTGCCAGCGCCGTCAAGCTTGCCGAGAGCCCCAATTGGTATGCGATCGTTTCGGTCCCGAAGGCAACACTGTTCGGGCCGCTCTATGCCGTCGTGCGGGATGCGATCGTCGCGACGGGCCTGGCGGCGGTGCTGCTCGGCCTTGCCGTGTGGCTGATCGCCCGCCGCTTCGTCGGCCGGATTTCCAGCGTCATCGCCGAGACTGCCGAGATTGCCGCAGGCAAACTCGATGTGCCCCTCAAGGATGGCGACGCCAAGGACGAAATCGGCGATCTCTCGCGCTCGCTGAAGGCGCTGATGGAGAGCAATCGCGACAGGGCGCGTCTGGAGGCCGAGGCGGAGGAAAACCGTGCGCTGCAGGAAAGGGAGCGTGCCGAGCGCGCCCGGATCGACGAGGCCCAGGAAGCGGACGTCAAATTTGCCGTCGGTGAATTGGCGCTTGGTTTGGCCAAGCTTGCCGAAGGCGACATGACCAGTGCGCTCGAGCATCCTTTCGCGGCGACGCTTGACGAGACCCGCATCAATTTCAACGAGTCGGTCGTCAAACTGCGCTCGGCACTGGTGTCGTTCTCGCAAAATGCCGAGGTCATCCAAAGCGGCACCGAGGAAATCCGTTCCGCGGCCGACGATCTTGCGCGCCGGACGGAACAGCAGGCTGCCTCCGTTGAGCAAACGGCCGCAGCGCTCGAACAGATCACCACATCCGTCAAGGATTCCACGGCGCGTGCCGAAGAAGCCGGGTCGATGGTCGTTCGCACGAAGGAAAATGCCGAACGCTCCGGCCAGATCGTGCAGCGGGCTGTCGAAGCGATGAACGACATCGAACAGTCCTCCAAGTCGATCTCCAATATCATCGGCGTCATCGACGAGATCGCCTTCCAGACCAATCTGCTTGCGCTGAATGCCGGCGTCGAGGCCGCGCGCGCCGGGGAAGCCGGCAAGGGCTTTGCCGTCGTCGCTCAGGAGGTCCGGGAGCTGGCGCAGCGCTCGGCCGGCGCGGCCAAGGAGATCAAGGCGCTGATCGGCGCTTCCGGCGGCCAGGTGCGCCATGGTGTGGCCCTGGTGCGTGAGACCGGCGATGCCTTGGAGGGGATCGTTCAGGAGGTGCAGCAGATCGACCGCAATGTTCACGCGATCGTTCAATCCGCCCGCGAGCAGTCGACCGGCCTGCAGGAAATCAACACCGCCGTCAATCAGATGGATCAGGCGACGCAGAAGAATGCGGCGATGGTCGAGGAGTCGAATGCGGCAGCCCACACGCTTGCGACCGAGGTCTCTGCCCTGTCCGGGCGATTGGGCCAGTTTCGCCTCGATGCGGGCACGGGCATGACGCCGGCGCTATCGCGGTCCAATGCGCCGCGTCCGCTCGCCGCTCCGAAAATCGTATCGTCGCACGCGGCCATCCCGGTTCCCTCGCCGGCCCGTGCGTTGAAGAAGACGCTGGCGGCCGCGCTCGGCGGCGGCTCGAAGGCGACAACTCCGGCCGAGCATGGCTGGGAGGATTTCTGATCCGATCCGTTCAACGGGATGGAGGTGTTCGCGGCGGCCGTCCTCAGGCCGCCGCCTTCCGCCGTCCGGCGCGAAGCCCCAGCAGTCCGGCGCCCATCAGCAGCAGAATTACAGTCGCATAAATGTCTGTCGTCAGCGCATAACCGGCCGATTTCGCCAGGAAGCCGGCAAGGATCGCCGGCAGGCTGAAGGCGAGATAGCTCTGCACGTAAAAGGCCGATAGCAGTCCGGCCCGTTCATCTGCCTTGGCGAGCGGCATGATGGTGCCGATCGAACCGAGGAAATTGGTGCCGAAACCGGCGCCGGTGAAGACCGTGCCGATCAGCAGCAGCGGCACATTGGCAAGATGCACGCCGGCAACGACCGTCAGAATGCCGAGCGTCTTGGCCGACACGCCGAAGCCGAGATTGGCCGAGGCCGACTTGCTGCGCCTGAGATAAACGGCGGTCGCGCCGCTCACCATCAGTGCAGTCACCACCGCTCCGCCGGTTAGCGGCGCCTTACTGGCGGTCGTGCTGGCGACCAGCGACGGAACCAGCGAGAGGTAGAAGCCGGCAAGCGTCCAGTTGGCGATGTTGATCGGCGTCACCAGCGACAGCGGCCGCTTCACCTGCTGGGGAACGGTGACCCTGGGGATCAGCGAATCGAGCGCGCCCGGCCGTGTGCCGCCGGTCTCGTGCGTCAGCCAGATGCCGGCCGCCAGCAGGGTGAAGGTGGCGAGCAGCAGCGCATAAATGAGATGCATCGGGAAGGGGCCGTATTGGATCAGGGCGCTGGTGCCGATCGCGCCCACCGCCATGCCGCAAAGCGGCGCGATCGAATTGACGATCTGCCCCTTTGCCCGGTCGACATCGACCAGAGCGGCGCCGAGCGAGGCGCCGGCGATCCCGGTTGCAACACCCTGGACGATCCGCGCCGCGATCAGCCAGCCCGGGCCGCTGGCGACGACGAAGAGCGCCATGGCGATGATTTCGAGCACCAGCGCGAAGAAGATCACCGGCTTGCGGCCGAGATGGTCGGAGATCGAACCGGCGGTCAGCAGCGCCGCCAGCAGCGCGAAAGCGTAGACGGAAAAGACCACGGTGATCAGCAGCGGCGAGAGCGAGAAATTCTCCTGATAAATCCGGTAGAGCGGCGTCGGCGCCGCGGAAGCGCCGAAGAAGGCGGCGAGCGTCAGCGCATGAAAACCGATCGAGGGGCTCTGCGCATTCCCGGTGGATTTGGCTGCGGCGACCATATATAAGCCCTCTTAAAGCTAAGCCGTTGCGTTAGATCCATGTAGGGCGAATGCAGAGTAAAGGCAAATTCTTTGCGTTTATGGTTCTGTCAAAGATTTTGAACCATGGAGATCGGGAACGGGTGCAGGCATGGCAGTAAAAGAGAATCTCCGTCCGGGCGGCAGAAGCGCCCGGGTTCAGGCATCGGTGCACAAGGCGGTCCGCGAGCTGCTGGACGAGATGAACCGCGCCGAGGTGACGATCCCGCTGATCGCCGCCAGCGCCGGTGTGACCCCGTCGACCATCTACCGCCGCTGGGGCGACCTGCAGCAGCTTCTCGCCGATGTCGCCGTCGAACGGCTGCGCCCGGATATGCAGCCGGTCGACGCCGGCAGCGGCAAGGCCGACCTTGAAGCCTGGGCCGAGCAATATGCCGAGGAAATGTCCTCCGGGCCGGGCCGCGAGATGATCCGCGACGTGCTGGCGGCGCAGGCGGGCGCCAATGCCTGCAAATGCGCAGAATATACCCGCCAGCAGATCGTCGTCATCGCCGAGAGGGCAAAGGCCCGCGGCGAGGTCTTTCCGGATGTCGACCGCGTCATGGACGAGGTGGTGGCCCCGATCATGTATCGCATCCTGTTCGGCGACGTGCCGGATGCCGCGCGGGTGCTCGATCTGGTCGCACGCGTCATGACCACGACGGATTGAGCCTGGCTCTTACTCCGCAGCCGCGCGCTTGAGACCGGAAATCTGGGTGATATAGGCCCGCAGCGCCGCCGGCCGCACCGGTTTGTGCTGAACGGCGATGTCTTGCCGCTCGGCCTCGCTGCGCACTTCAGGCGTGCGATCGGCGGTAACCAGCAAAGCGGGGATGTCGGCGCCGAACTGCCGGCGCAGATGCAGGATCGCGGCAATGCCGGTGCCGTCGTCGAGATGATAGTCGGCGATGATAAGATCCGGCGGCCCGTCACGGCCGTCGCTTGCGATCACGTCGGCGAGGCAATCGAGCGCCGCGACCTCGCAGCCCCAGCCGCTGAGCAGCAGCCGCATGCCTTCGAGAATCTTCGGCTCGTTGTCGATGCAGAGGATCTTCAGCCCCTTGAGCGGCTGCCCGGGCCGCTCAGTGGGAGCGATAGCCGCTGCCGCCTCGGCCGGGCGCGAGACGTCGAGCGGCATGGCGATGCGGAACTCCGTGCCCTTGCCATGCGTCGATTGCAGTTCGACCGGATGGTTGAGCACGCGGGCGATGCGGTCGACGATCGAAAGGCCGAGCCCGAGGCCGGAGGCGGTTTTCGCGCCTTCGTCCAGCCGGGCGAATTCCTTGAACACGGTGCGGAATTTCGACGGCGGAATGCCGATGCCGGAATCGATCACCTGGATGATCACCTGGTTGCCGCGCCGCCGCGCCCCGACCAGCACCTTGCCGGTGATCGTATATTTGATGGCGTTGGAAACGAGGTTCTGCACCAGCCGGCGCAGCAAATTGGGGTCGGAGCGCACCCTGAGCGATGTCGGCATGACCACCAGCTTCAGCTGTTTTTCGCGGGCGATCGGCGCGAAATCGGTCTCGATCCGCTTCAGCAGATCGGAAAGCGCGACTGCAGCCAGCCGCGGCCGCATGGCGCCGGTATCGAGCCTCGAGATATCGAGCACGGCGCCGAGAATGGTTTCGACCGATTCCAGCGCCGAATCGATGTTGCGCACGATCGGGCCATTATCGGATTGCGCCATGCGTTCGACCAGCGCCGAGGAATAGAGCCTGGCGGCGTTCAGCGGCTGCAGGATGTCGTGGCCGGCGGCGGCGAAGAAACGGGTCTTGCCGATATTCGCCTCGTCGGCGGCGGCCCGCGCCTCGCCGAGTTCGTGGTTGACGCGGGTCAGCTCGGCCGTGCGTTCAGCGACGCGCTGCTCCAGCGTCTCGTTCGCCTGTTTCAGCGCCTGGTCGGCACTGACGCGCTGGGTGATATCGGTGAAGGTGGCGACAATGCCCTTATCAGGCATCGCGTTGGAGCGCACCTCGATGATCCGCTCACCGCCACCAAGCACCAGTGCGAAGGGCTTGTCGAGCGTCAGGAAATGCCGAACCGTCTGGCTGAGATCGCCAGGCGCGATGTCGCCGCGCTCGCTGAGTGTTTTGACAATATCGGCCAAGGGGAAGCCGACCTGACCGGCACTTTCCGGCAGGTCCAGCAATTGCCGGAAGCGCCGGTTCCAGATCGTCAGCCGGTTGGAGCTGTCGAAGACGGCGATGCCCTGGTCCATCTGCGAAAGGGCGGTCTGCAGCATATCCTGGTTATATTGCAGCGCCTCGCTCGCCTGGTCGAGCAGCCAGGCGGTGTCGGAAGAGGCGTCCTCGGTCTTCTGCAGGATCAAGGACAGCACCAGCCGGGCCGAGGACGAGCCGATGGCGCTGCCGAGCAGCTGCTCGCTGAAATGGATGAGCGCCATATCGGCCGGCTGTTCGTCCTCCAGCTTGCGGCCGGAGCTTTGTTCGTAAGTGGTGAACGAGCGCTGCATGCGCTCTTCGCCGAGATAGCGCGAGATCGCCGCCTTGAGATCGCCGACGCTGATGCGCGTCTTCCAGCCGCGCGTGGCAAATTGCGAGCGCGAATGCCGTTTGACGAAGATGCCGGCCTGGATCCGTTCCAGCGGCCTGGCATTGCGGGTGAGCGAGCCGACGATGAAGAAGGCGGTATTGACGAGCAGGCTCATGACGGTCGCATTGACCAGCGGATCGGCGTCGGGCGCGGCAAACAGCGTGGTGCCGGGAAAGATGAAGCCGAGCACGGCGCTTGCCACATAGGAATAATCGGGTCCGCCGAGCGAGGGCAGGAACAAGAGGTAGACCCAGATGACGAAGCCCGAGGTCAGCCCGAGGATCGCGCCGCGTGCATTGGCCCGCCGCCAGATCAGCCCGCCGACGAGGGCAGGGGCGATCTGCGCGATCGCTGCAAAGGAAAGCAAGCCGATCGAGGCAAGACCGGCGGTGCTGTCGGTCGAGCGGTAATAGGCGTAGCCGAACAACAACACGGCGAAAATGGCGCTGCGGCGGATGTTGAGCAGCGTCTTGGCGAAATTGTCGCGCTGGCTGGCGCGGCCGGCGAGTTTGCGCCTCAGGAAGATCGGCATGATGATGTCGTTCGACACCATGATCGACAACGCCACGGAATCGACGATGACCATCGCCGTCGCGGCCGAGAAGCCGCCGATGAAGGTGATCAGCGACACCACGGGCATCTCGCCGGCCAGCGGCAGCGACAGCATGTAGAAATCGGCGTTACCAGCACCGCCGAAGGTCAGCAGGCCGCCGATCGCCACCGGCAGCACGAAGAGATTGATCGCGATCAGGTAGCTCGGAAACAGGAAGCCCGCGAGTTTCAGCTGTTTCGGCGTCCGGTTTTCGACGACCGTCACGTGGAATTGCCGCGGCAGCAGGATGATCGCGAAGGCCGACAGGGCGATCAGGGTGATCCAGCGGCTGATCGGCGTGTGGTAGCTGAGCGCCGACATGACGAGGCCGTTGTCGACCGTCTTCTGCCAGAGATCGGCCGGGCCGTCGAAGAGAAACCAGATGACGCAGATGCCGGCCGTCAGGAAGGCGACGAGCTTGACCACGGATTCCATCGAGACGGCCAGGATCAGCCCGTCCTGATGCTCCGTCGCATCCGTGTGCCGGGTGCCGAACATGATGGCGAAGCAGGCCAGCACCAGCGTTGCCAAGAGCGGCAGGTCGAGGAAGTAGAGATTGCCGCTGCCGATGCCGTAATCGGACGGATTGACCATGGCGCTGACGGTGCTGGAAATCGCCTTCAGCTGCAGCGCGATATAGGGAATGGTGCCGATCAGCGAGATCAGCGCCACGATGGTGGCGACCGTCGGGTTCTTGCCGTAGCGCGCGGCGACGAAATCGGCGACCGAGGTGAGTTTCTCCGCCTTGGCGAGTTCGATAATGCGGCGAAGCAGCGGCATGCCGAGGGTGAAGACCAGGATGGGTCCGATATAGATGCCGGCAAATTCCAGGCCGCGCTGCGCCGCAAGCCCGACACTGCCGAAATAGGTCCAGGAGGTGCAGTAGATCGCCAGGCTCAGCGCATAGACCACCGGCCATCCGCCTTCGAGCGCGCCCGGGCCGCGCTTCTTGCGGTCGCCATAGCTTGCCACGGCGAAAAGCAGAAGCAGATAGCCGAAGGCAGACGCGAATATGACCCAGCCTGGAAGCATTGACCCTCCGCCGGCGGAAAGCCGCCGGGACCTCCCGCAACGTAGATCAGCTTAAGTCATTTCAGTCGCGTTGAAAATTCCCGCCCATCTAGGCCTTAAGTCAAAGGCCGCCGGGCGTATTGCCGAATAATTGCGATTGCCGATTGATTAATTGCAATGAAGATGTAGCTAATGAAATCCATCGCATACTCTCTGAAATGGATCGAAGGGAGACGGATCCGATGCTCAACGAATTCAAGGCCTTTATCGCCCGCGGCAATGTTATGGATTTGGCGGTCGGCGTCATCATCGGCGGCGCCTTCGGCGGCATCGTCAAATCTCTGGTCGACGACCTGATCATGCCGATCGTCGGCGCCATTTTCGGCGGTTTCGATTTTTCGAATTACTTCCTGCCGCTTTCCTCGGCCGTCAACGCCCCGACCCTTGCCGCCGCCCGCGCCCAAGGGGCGGTCTTTGCCTATGGCAGCTTCCTCACCGTTCTCATCAATTTCCTGATCCTTGCCTGGATCATCTTCCTGATGGTCAAGGGTGTGAACTATCTGCGCCTGCAGGTCGAGCGCCAGGAAAAGGCAGCACCGGAAGAGCTGCCCCCGCCGCCGGCTGATGTTCAGCTGCTGACGGAGATCCGCGATTTGCTGGCCAGCCGCCCGACGGCCTGATCGAGGCTGGAGGCTGCGGCTTCAAGCGGCGGACTGAGGCACATTGCGCCGGATGTTTCGCTCCCGCCCCCGCATGCCCATTGCCGTCCGTGCGCGTGATTTTCCCCTCCCCCTCTCCCCGTAAACGGGGCGAGGGGACGTGCCCTGCGAGAGCCTAGCGAGGGACGGAGAGGTTGCCGCATCCCCTTCGCCCCGCGAGCGGGGGTCCGAAGGACGGGTCGAGACCCGTGGCTCGACCCCGGCAGAGGTGCCGGCAGGCGGATGAGGGGCAAGCGTCGATCTCCAAGGGTGCTTCACTCCGCCCCTGCCATTCATCACGAAAATCGATATGCCATCACTGGATATCATGGGATTTGCCGGCGCAAATCCACTATGAAGGCGGAAACTGGAGATATGCATGTCGATCGTGAAGAGCCTCAGCCCGCGCGCCATGGCGGCGCCAGAAAGCGGGATCGTCGAAGTCGTCAATTATGCCCGTGGCCGCGAAGGCCTGCTGCCGCTCTGGGTAGGGGAAGGCGACCTGCCGACGCCCGATTTCATCAGCAGGGCGGCGATGGACGCGCTTGCTTCAGGCGAGACCTTCTACACCTGGCAGCGGGGCATTCCCGAGCTTCGCCAGGCGCTTTCGGATTATTACCACAGGCATTTCGGAATCCGGCTTCCGGTCGAGCATTTCTATGTCACCGGCTCCGGCATGCAGGCGATCCAGCTCTGCGTGCAGGCGCTGACCTCGCCGGGTGACGAGTTCGTCTATCTCACCCCCGCCTGGCCGAATATCGCCGCCGCCCTGGAGATTGCCGGTGCGCGCTCCGTCGGCGTCGAGCTGCAGTTCGAAGGCGGCAAATGGGCGGTCGATCTGAACCGCGTCGAAGCCGCCATCACGCCGAAGACCAGGGGCATCTTCGTCAACACGCCGTCGAACCCGACGGGCTGGACGGCGACGAAGAAGGATCTTGCCGATATTCTGGCGCTGGCCCGCCGGCACGACCTCTGGATCATGGCGGATGAAATCTACGCCCTCTATTATTTCGCCGGCGGCCGGGCGCCCTCCTTCCTCGATGTGACGGAGCCCGACGACAAGATCATCTTCGTCAATTCCTTCTCGAAGAACTGGTCGATGACCGGCTGGCGCGTCGGCTGGGTCGTCGCCCCGCCCGAGATGGGCCAGGTGCTCGAAAACCTCATCCAGTATTCGACATCGGGCGTCGCCCAGTTCATGCAGAAGGGCGCCGTCGCAGCCCTTGATCAGGGCGACGATTTCGTTGCCGCCAATATCGCCAAGGCGGCCCGCGCCCGTGATATTCTCTGCGATGCTCTCGTCGCCACCAACCGCGTCGAAACGCTGAAGCCGGACGGCGCGCTTTACGCCTTCCTGAAGATCGACGGCGTCACCGACAGCCGCGGTACTGCGATCGACATCGTCGACAAGACAGGCGTCGGCCTTGCTCCTGGAGCCGCGTTCGGCGCCGGCGGCGAACTCTTCCTGCGCGCCTGTTTTTTGCGCGATCCCGCCCAGGTGGCGATCGCCGCCGAGCGTCTCTGCGACTATATCCTCAAGCGCTGAGAAGGGGTCGACCCAAGCGATTTCGTGCCGGAATCGGCCGATCGATAAAACTTGAGCAAAGCCTGAAATCGGCCTCTAACCACAAGTCCAAACATACCGGTTCAAAGGGCCTCCAACGGCCATTCGATAAGAAAATTGGAAAGAAAAACCGGGCCTGATGCCCCTGCTATAAAACAAAGCAGGGATGCGGGACATGGCGGTTTTGGTGACGGGCGGCGCCGGATATATCGGCAGTCACATGGTTTGGGCGCTGCTCGATGCGGGTGAGGATGTGGTCGTGCTCGACAGCCTCTCCACGGGTTTTCGCTGGGCTGTGGCACCGGCGGCGCGTTTCTATCTCGGCGACGTCGCCGATCCCGCCATCTTGAAGAAGATCTTCATCGAAAACGACATCGAGGCGATCATCCATTTCGCCGGCTCCGCCGTCGTCCCGGTCTCGGTCGCCGATCCGCTCTCCTATTACGACAACAACTCGGGCAAGACCCGCGCGCTGCTCTCCGCGTCGGTCCAAGCCGGCATCCGCAACTTCGTCTTCTCTTCGACCGCAGCCGTCTATGGTCAGCAAAAGACCGATCTGCCGGTGAAGGAGACGGCCGTCCTCAATCCGGAAAATCCTTACGGTCAGTCGAAGCTGATGACCGAATTCATGCTGCGCGATGCCGCTGCCGCCTATGACTTCAACTATGTCGCGCTTCGCTACTTCAACGTCGCCGGCGCCGATCCCGACCACCGTGCCGGCCAGTCGACCTCAGGCGCCACCCACCTGATCAAGGTTGCCTGCGAGGCAGCGCTCGGCAGGCGTGACAGCGTCAGTGTCTATGGCATCGATTATCCGACCCATGACGGCACCGGCGTGCGCGACTACATCCATGTCAGCGATCTGGTCGATGCCCATCTGAAAGCACTGCAGCATCTGCGCAGGGACAAGGGCTCGCTCGTCGCCAATTGCGGTTATGGTAGCGGCTATTCCGTGCTCGACGTCTTGAACATGGTCACCCGCCTGCACGGCCATTCCTTCAAGATCCACATGGCGCCGCGCCGTGCCGGCGATTCGGCGAGCGTCGTCGCCGACGCTTCGCTGGCCCGGCAGGTGCTCGACTGGAAGCCCAGGCACGATTCGCTGGAAACCATCGTGCAAAGCTCGCTCGACTGGGAACTCTTCCTGGCGAACAGAAACGTCGACGACCTGCACAGCATCCACCGGGCACTCGCCGCCGCATCTTTCTAAAGCGCTTCCGGCGAGAGCGCGCATCAGCGCGTTGATCATCCCCGTGCCTGCGGGACCTGCATGACATGACGTGAATAGGGAAAAATCGAGCATCTCCTGGCCCCGGCCAACGGAAACAAGAGAAGATGAGGAACTTTCTAGCCTCGTTGAGGCTGCAAAAAGACAATCCGACTTTTCTGACGGCGCAGTTCCAGGCCCTGTCGTCGCAGATCCCCATTCTCTATGTTCTCTTGATCATCAATGCGCTTGCGGTGGCGATCACCCATCTCCAATCCGCGCCCCTCTGGCTCTCCTGTTATATTCCGGTCGGCTTGAGCATCGTCTGTATTTTCCGGCTCTGCTGGTGGGAGACCAGAGGCAAGGACATCACCGCCGAGCGGGCCTACCGGCTGATGAAGGTCACCATAGCGGGCGCCTGCATCCTGTGCGTTGCCTTTGGCGGCTGGGCGATCGCGCTCTACCGATATGGCGATGCGTATCAGCAGGGCCAGATCGCCTATTTCCTGGTCGTGACCGGGATTTCCTGCATCTTCTGTCTGATGCATCTGCCGCTGGCGGCGGTGCTGACCACGATCATCACCTTCTCGGCCATGGTCGTGACCTTCATGTTCTCGGGTAATCCGGTTTTCGTTGCGACCGCCGTCAGCGGTCTTTTCCTGATCCTGCCCTTTCTCCGGGTGATCGACAGCTATTTCCAGAACTTCGTCGGCCTCGTGCGAATGACCGAGGAGTTGAAGCAGAAGCGGGCGGAAGCCGAAGAGCTGAACCTCGTCAACAGCCGCAACGCCCTGCACGACCAGCTGACCGGCCTTGCCAACCGCCGCAGTTTCTTTCTCTCGCTGGAACAGCGGCTGCAGAAGCACCCGTCTCGGCCGCCCGTCATCGGCATTCTCGATCTCGATGGCTTCAAGCCCGTCAACGATGTCTTCGGCCATGCCGCCGGCGATCTCGTGCTCAAGGAGACCGCCCGCCGTTTCAGCGCGCTGCTCGGCGAAGAGGGCATCGTCTCCCGTCTCGGCGGCGATGAGTTCGGCATCATCTTCCCCTGTTCGATGACACGCCAGGCAATCGCCGATCTCGGCCAGGCGCTTTGCGCCGCCGTCCGCGATCCTTTCGAAATCCCCGACGGCTCGGTTCGCGTTTTCGGTTCCTGCGGCATCGTCTATCCCGACGCCGGCGAATACACCGCCGAAGATCTCTACGAGAAAGCCGATTTTGCCCTCTACCAGGTCAAGAGCAAGCGCAGCAGCGGCGTCGAATTCTTTTCAGCCGAGCATGAGAAGATCCTGACGCAGCGCCACCTGATCGAACTCGAGCTGCAGGCAGGCGATTTCGCCAGGGAATTGAAACTCGACTATCAGCCGATCGTCGAATTGAAGAGCGGCCGCGTCGTTGGTTACGAGGCGCTCGCCCGCTGGGACAGCGCCCGCTTCGGCCGCATCAGCCCGGCAGCCTTCATCCCGGCTGCCGAACGCACCGCCGTCATCGGCCGGATGACGCGCATCCTCTTTGCCAAGGCGCTCGAAGCGCTGGCGATCATTCCCCGCCATCTCAAGCTCTCCTTCAATCTTTCGGCGCGCGATATCTGCGACCATGAGACCTCGATGGCGCTGCTTGCCATGATCACCCGCTCCGGCATCGATCCCCGGCGCATCGAATTCGAGATCACCGAGACGGCGCTGCTCTCCGATTTCGACACCGCCGACCAGGTTATCTCGATGCTGCGCGCTGCCGGCATCTCGATCGCGCTCGACGATTTCGGCACCGGCTATTCGAGCCTCAGCCATATCCATCGCCTCGGCTTCGACAAGCTGAAGATCGACAAGGCCTTCGTGATGAATTTCGATCGCGACGCCCGTTGTATGAACATTACCCGTTCTGTCGCCAGTCTCTGCCAGAATCTCGGCATCGCCTCCGTCGCCGAAGGCGTCGAAAGCGAAGCGATCGCTGAAGGATTGAAGGCGATGGGCGTTCGCCTGGCGCAGGGCTATCATTTCTCGCGGCCGCTGCCGCTGGAGCTGGCCATCGATTATGCCGCCCGCTGCGAGGCCGCCGCCTCCGCTCGGGATTCGCTGTCTGCCTGAACCGACCTAATTCGACTGGAGCGATGGTGCATCGTCGGCTATTCCTAGTCGTAACGGATGAGGTGAACCATGCAGGACGGCGAAGTCATTATCGAGCGGCAGGGTACTGCCGGCATCATCCGGCTCAACCGGCCGCGGGCGTTGAACAGCCTGACGCTGCCGATGATCCGGATGATCACCGAGGCGCTTGATAGCTTTGCCGATGATGCCGAGGTGGCGAGTGTCGTGGCGACGGGGGAGGGCGAGCGCGGCTTCTGCGCCGGCGGCGATATCCGCGCCCTGCATGAGAGCGCCCGCACCGGCGACGGCCTCGCGAGCGCCTTCTGGCGCGAGGAATTCCGCCTCAACCATATGATCGCCGTCTACCCCAAACCCTATGTCGCGCTGATGGACGGCATCACGATGGGCGGCGGCGTCGGCCTCTCCTCGCACGGCCGCCACCGCATCGTCACCGAGCGCACCCGCCTGGCCATGCCCGAAACCGGCATCGGCTATGTCCCCGATGTCGGCGCCACTTGGCTGTTGCCGAAGGCGCCGGGCGAGGCCGGAACGTGGCTGGGGCTGACCGGGCTCGATATCGGTGCCGCCGATGCGATCCATGCCGGGCTGGCCGATCTGCAGATCGCCTCGTCGCGCCTCGGCACGGTGGTCGAGGCGCTGTCGGCCCTGCCGCGCGGCAACGCGGCCAGCGATGTCGATGCCCTCTTGCGGGGGCTTGCGGAACCTGCCGAAGACAGCCGGCTGCGGCGGAACGCGGCGATGATCGATCGCGCCTTTCGTTTCGACAGCGTCGAGCAGATCCTGGCAGCCCTTGCCGAGGAGGAGGGCGACTTCGCCGCCGAGACCCGCGGCGTGCTGCTGACACGCTCGCCGACCAGCCTGAAACTCGCTTTGGCGCTCTTGAGAGCCGGCCGCCGCAGCGCCTCGCTTGCCGAATGCCTCGGCCGCGAACTCGGCGCCTGCCTGCAGATGCTGGATAATCCGGATTTCTTCGAAGGCATCCGCGCCGCCGTCATCGACAAGGACCGCAATCCGAAATGGTCGCCGGCGTCCGTCGAGGCGGTGGGAGCTGCAAGGATCGAGCATTTCCTGAAGCCGGCCGAACCGCCGCTATCTCTCTGAGACGATACTCGATTTATCGCCACATGCCGCGCATGCGGGCGCCGACATCGATGCGCATCTGCCGCACATGCGCTTGCGCGGCGGTCTCCGATTTCACCTGCGGCCAGCTGCAGGCCTCGAAGAATTGCAGCAGCGTCGCCGGAATGAAGCGGCTGCGCGAGGCATAGACGTGCCGGTCGCCCTGCGCATTCTGCCCATAGGTGAAGAAGCGTTGCGGCACGACGAGGTCGAGGCTATCGCGGGCGCGGGTCATCGCCACATAGAGCAGCCGGCGTTCCTCCTCGATTTCGGCGCTGGCGCCGACGGCAAGATCGCTCGGAATGCAGCCGTCGACGACATTCAGCATGAAGACCCTCGTCCATTCCTGGCCCTTGGCCGAGTGGATAGTCGAGAGGATGAGATAATCCTCATCGAGCAGCGGCACGCCGGCCTGGTCGCTGGTCGCATCCGGCGGATCGAGGGTGAGTTCGGTGAGGAAACGTTCGCGCGAGGCATAACCGCCGGCAATCTGCTCGAGCTGTAAGAGATCGGCCTGCCGCGTCGCCGCATCCTCATGCAGCCGTTCCAGATGCGGCGCATACCATTGCCGCGCCAGCTCGATTTCCGCCGGCCAGCCGGCCTTGCCCGACTTCATCTCCTGCAGCATCGAAACGAATGCCGTCCAGTCCTCGCCGGAGCGTGGCGGCGCCGGCATGGCGGCCAGCGCCGCGAGCGGGCTCGCATCCTCGGCCATCAGGTCGAGCGCCTTTTGGGCCGTCGACGGCCCGACACCCGGCAGGATCTGCATCAGCCGGAAGCCCGCCACCCGGTCGCGCGGGTTCTGGGCGAAGCGCAGGGCGGCCAGCATGTCCTTGACATGGGCGCTGTCGAGGAATTTCAGCCCGCCGAACTTGACGAAGGGAATGTTGCGTCGGGTCAGCTCGACCTCCAGCGGCCCGCTGTGATGCGAGGCGCGGAACAGCACCGCCTGCTGCTTGAGCTTGAGGCCTTCCTCGCGATTGTCGAGCACCATGTCGGCGACATACCGCGCCTGGTCGGCCTCATCGCGCACCGTGACGAGGCGCGGCCGCTCCGCCGATTGCCGCTCGGTCCACAGATTCTTGGTGAAGCGCTCCGAGGCGAGGTCGATGACGGCGTTGGCCGCGGCCAGAATCGGCTGCGTCGAGCGATAGTTGCGGTCGAGCGTGACGATATTGGCGGCCGGGCTGAAGGCGGCGGGAAAATCGAGAATGTTGCGCACCGTCGCCGCCCGGAAGGAATAGATCGACTGCGCGTCGTCGCCGACGACGGTCAGCCCCTGGCCTTGGGGCTTGAGCGCCATCAGGATCGAGGCCTGCAGTCGGTTGGTGTCCTGATATTCGTCGACCAGCACATGGTCGAAGCGGCTGCCGATATCCTCGGCAATCACGCTCTCGCCGACCATCTGCGCCCAGTAGAGCAAGAGGTCGTCGTAATCGAGCACGTTCTGGCTCTGCTTGGCCTCGACGTAACAGGCGAAAAGTTCGCGCAGCTGTTTCTCCCAGGCCGCGCACCAGGGAAAGGCGTCGCGCAGCACCTGGTCGAGCGCCGTCTCGGAATTCACCGCCCTGGAATAGATGGCAAGGCAGGTGCCTTTGGCCGGAAACCGGCTTTCCGTCTTGGAGAAGCCGAGATCGTGCCGGATGAGGTTCATCAGGTCGGCGCTGTCTTCGCGGTCATGGATGGTGAAATCGGCATCGAGGCCGATCTGCTGGGCATAATCGCGCAACAGCCGCGCGCCGATGCCGTGGAAGGTGCCGGACCAGGCAAGCGCATCCGTCATCACACCGGCATTCGCACCCAGCACATCCCGACAGATGCGCTCAACGCGGCGCGCCATCTCGGCGGCGGCCCGCCGCGAGAAGGTCATCAGCAGGATGCGGCGGGGATCGGCGCCCTTGACGATCAGATGGGCAACCCGATGCGCCAGCGTATTCGTCTTGCCCGAGCCGGCGCCGGCGATGACCAGCAGCGGCCCGGCAATATGGCTGCCGTCGGTGAGCGTGCCGTGCTCGACGGCCATGCGCTGCTGGGGATTGAGCTTTTCGAGATACATCCAGCCGTCCGGTCGGGCTCCCGCAGAATCACTGGGGAAGATTAGATGTTCCTTGAATGTTCGCGATTTCAGCTGCTGTCAAGCCTGGAACGGCGCAAGTCTCAATCGGGGAAATCCGGCCCCACCACGCGCCGCACCAGCTTCAGGCTGCGATCCGGCTGAAGAATATAAGTTTCCTCAACGCGCTGGCCGGTCCCGTCGTAGAACTGGTGGTGGACAGCGCTGCCGACCGGCGATTTGGTGAGCTTCGTCCGCGGCTGGCCGCCATAGGTGATGCTGCCGGGAATGGGGTCCAGCGCCGGCGTATCGGCTGACGAGCAGCCGGCGAGCAAGACCCCGGCAAACAAAGCCCCGGGGAATAAGGCGGGCAGCAGCACTTTCATGTCGTCATCCCTCTTCCGACTGCGACTAAATATGGAAACCGCGAAAGCTTCCGCCAAGGGTAGCCACACCAGCTCCCGCAGAAATACGCGCGAATATCCGGCCGAGACCGGCGGACCGCAACGAAAGCGCTGTTGCGGCGTTAACCTGACATACCAACTTCAGGAGAGGCTTAAGTGATCGGGTTTCCTGTATTCCCCGACCATGACGAACCCGGCCGGCAGGGCCATGGCGAGGCGGCGACACGCGCTTCGGTGGAGAGCGCCCTTCATGCCGCCGCAGATCTCGACGCTGAGGAGATTACCGTCGGCGTGCTCGGTTCCTATGTCATCCTCGACGGTTTCGTGCGCCGGCGCGGCGATGTCGAGCGGGCGGTCGCGGTCGCCGAGAGTATCGTCGGCCGAGGTTATGTGCACAGTCGCCTGTTGCGGCGCTGAGGGAACCAAGTGCCCTCCCGCGGGTTGAAATGCCGGATCGAAACGCTGGAGACCCTCATGCCGTCGCTTCCTCGCCTCTCGGCAATCACCGTGATATCGGCCGCTGCCTTTGCCGGCTCCGCCTATGCCTCGCTCGAAACCGGCACGAATTATTCCGCGCTGCCGAAGGACCAGATCGCTCTCAACGAATATACCGGCGCCGTTGCCTGCACGCCGGCCGAGCCGCACTATCTCCCCTCCTTCATCCGCGCGGGCGATGGCACGATCATCGGCGTCGGTTATATCGAGGTGGAGAATGAGGGCGCCGCGGACTGCTGAAAACAGTCCTGCTCAAACGAGGCTCGCCTGCGTTGCCGCAGAGGTGACGAGCCTCTGACCATCATCATGATGGCTGGGCGTCTTCTAGGAATACACCTGTCCCAGGCGCAATGCCCGTTGCACCAAAACCCGCCACAAGTTCGATGCAGGGTTAAGTAAATTAAAGCGTTGCACCGTTCCGGCACATTCCGTTACGGAAATGCCGGCCTGAGTAGGTTCAACGGGGCGGAGCGTGCTTTCGCGTCCTGTCGGACGCTTCGGCGCTCTAAAACGCGTCGCGATCTTTCAGATTCGCTCCTGGCGCTTTAGCTCTTTATTTCCTCGCATGTCGTTGCCGCAAAACCGCTGCACACTTTTGCGCGACATACTTTAGTGCAGCTTCAGCTTCGCCTCTTCGGCCGCCGCCAGAAACTCGGCTCTCGCCTCTTCCACGCTCTTGCGCCCATCGAGCGCTGCCCGGCAGGTGCTGCGGGCCTTGATATAACGCAGCCCGCGCGAGTTCGGCCAGAAATCCGCCAGGCATTTCAACGCATCGAACGGACCATTGACCGTTCTGAGATCGGCTCCTTCGAAACCGACCTTGACCGGGCTGTTCCACTTTTCAGTTGCCATCAATGCTCCTCCACGATTGTCGACAGAAACAAAGGGTGCAGCGCCTCCCTATTCCTCCGCGGAGCCGCCGCCATAACAGCCATTCTAGCGGGATTTTCACGGCCAACAATGGTGAATCGTCTGTTGCTGATGAGGCGAAATGTCAGTTGGTGTGGGAGGGATCGCGGGGGGCGTGCGCGCTGGGAGAATTTCGACTAGTCGCAGATAGGTTGTATGTGTTCGAGCGTTGCTACCGCTATCATGCTCGAAAAGCTAAGGGCTCGACATGGGTTTAGATCGAAAATTGATCCAGGCTGCTTTTCTCTGCGGGGCGCTGGTCATGCCAGCCTTATCCGTGCTGTCCAAATTTCCCGAGCCAGCTCTCTGTCTGGCAACGCGCAGCCACCCACCTAACGAATGGCGTAGTAAAGCTGTGCCTCACGTTGTTCATCTGCTGTCGGCATACGAGTTTCAATCAATGGAAATCTCATACCGCGTCGTCGCATAACTATTCCGCCAAGGGTTCCTCTTTCTTCGGAAGGGAAGGGCGTCCATTTATTCGAACAATTTAGCCAGGAGAGCCATGCAAAAAGTTTCAAAGCGAATTATCTCCACTGACTTTGGGCGGTTTCGCTGACTTGATTGCAAGTGAATATCCCCAGCACGTCGAGATGATCGAAATAGTGCCAAAAGACAATCGTGATTTTTTGGGAGATTTGCCGTGAGCGCCAGACTTTTAGTGGGAAGTCAGGAGTAAAGTGTTATCCCGCCTGACGGGCTCAGGCGTTCATTCTGAGAACTTCAAAATCCGATCTTTGGAAAGCTCGAGCGGATAGGGATCCCAAAAGTCAATTTTGTCCTGCAGCAACAGAAGGGATTTATCGCAGTTGTCTTGCTGACGCGGAGATCGTTAGCTGGGCGCAAGTGTCTCGAAAGAGCGTTCATGAAACACTCTGCACGGATTTTCCGCGCAATTCGCGTTCTGTTCTGCTTTTTCATGCTGAATGGCGCAGCGTATGAAAGCGCAGGCGCTGCGGTATCGCTATGATGTCACTGAAGAAAACTGGTGCTGCCGAGTGGGATTGAACCACCGACCTCACCCTTACCAAGGGTGTGCTCTACCACTGAGCTACGGCAGCAGGACCAGGACCCGTGCGAGCCGGGTGGCTCAAATCGCGGGAACGGGGCGGCTATTGCCACAGCTTGGCGGCAAGCGCAAGCAGCAAATTCCAACTTCGCGTGGATTGGGCTGCAAGGGCCTTTTGGATCGGCGCGAATTCGGCTAATCCTGTGGCATGAACGACAAGACCGAAACCGGCCAGCAGAGCCGCAAAGAGGCAATCGAGGCACAGGCGAAACTGCGCCGCGAGCGCGCCGCCGAAAAACTCCGGGAAAATCTTTCAAGACGCAAACAGCAGGTGCGCGCTCGACGTTCCGGCCAGGCCGATGAAACAAGTGGACTGCCCGCCGCAAAAATGGACGAATCGTAATGTTCCGTCCCGGACGAATTGAAGCCTCGCAAGAAATCCCCTAAACACCTCACCTTCTTTCAAGGCAGAACTTTCAGGAAAGGCGGGCGCGGCCCGTAAGCGCACATGGATCGTATCAGAATCGTCGGCGGTAATGAGCTGAATGGCATCATTCCGATTTCCGGCGCCAAGAATGCCGCATTGCCGCTGATGATCGCCTCGCTTCTGACCAGCGATACGCTGACGCTGGAAAACGTGCCGCACCTGGCCGATGTCGAGCTGTTGATGCGCATCCTCGGCAATCACGGCGTCGATGTTGCCGTCAACGGCCGCCGCGAGCGCCAGGAGGATTCCTACGCCCGCACGATCCATTTCACCTGCCGCACCATCGTCGATACCACCGCTTCCTACGAACTGGTCTCGAAGATGCGCGCCTCCTTCTGGGTCATCGGCCCGCTCCTGGCGCGCGAAGGCCATTGCCGCGTGTCGCTGCCGGGCGGCTGTGCCATCGGCACGCGTCCCGTCGATCTCTTCATCGAGGGCCTGACGGCGCTCGGCGCCACCATGGAGATCGAAGCCGGTTATATCAACGCCAAGGCGCCGAATGGCGGCCTGATCGGCGCGCGCTACACCTTCCCGAAGGTCTCGGTCGGCGCCACCCATGTGATGATGATGGCGGCAACGCTTGCCCGCGGCACGACGGTCATCGGCAACGCCGCCCGCGAGCCAGAGGTCGTCGATCTCGCCAACTGCCTGAACGCCATGGGCGCCAAGATCTCCGGCGCCGGCACCGCGACCATCACCATCGAAGGCGTCACCTCGCTCTCCGGCGCCCGCCACCGCGTGCTGCCGGATCGTATCGAGACCGGCACCTATGCCATGGCGGTCGCCATGGCCGGCGGTGACGTCGTGCTCGAAAATACCGATGTGGCGCTGCTCGACACCGCGCTGGAGACGCTGCGCCGCGCCGGCGCCGAGATCTCGTCGACCAACAACGGCATGCGCGTCAGGCGCAATGGCGCCGGCATCAAGCCGGTCGATATCGTCACCGATCCCTTCCCGGGTTTCCCCACAGATCTGCAGGCGCAGTTCATGGCGCTGATGACCCGCTCCTCCGGCATCTCGCACGTCACCGAGACCATCTTCGAAAACCGCTTCATGCATGTGCAGGAGCTTGCCCGCCTCGGCGCCAGGATCACGCTCTCCGGCCAGACGGCGAAGATCGAGGGTGTCCAGCGGCTGCGCGGCGCGCCCGTCATGGCGACCGATCTGCGCGCTTCCGTTTCGCTCGTCATCGCCGGCCTTGCCGCCGAGGGCGAAACCACGGTCTCTCGCGTCTATCACCTCGATCGCGGTTTCGAGCGGCTCGAGGAAAAGCTAACCCGCTGCGGCGCCGTCGTCGAGCGCATCAGCGAGTAAGCAGCGCTCATCCCGGTTGCGTAATTGCCCGCAGCATCTTATTTCCCTTGTCTACGCATCGCCATTCCGGCGGTGCCTGCTGGGGATTAAGCCTGAATGACCGACCTGAAGCTTGTTGCGCTCGATAACGAGGACCTCGCGATCATTTCCGCGCATATGCAGGACAGCGTCTTCAAG
This sequence comes from Rhizobium sp. RSm-3, assembly GCF_001854685.1. NCBI lineage: Bacteria > Pseudomonadati > Pseudomonadota > Alphaproteobacteria > Hyphomicrobiales > Rhizobiaceae > Rhizobium > Rhizobium sp. RSm-3. The sequence goes on from NZ_MAWZ01000001.1 coordinate 630,880, forward strand.
GTCGGTGATATCGACTGGTCGCCGCGCGACGCGCAGTTCGCCCTTGCCGTCAATCGTTTCGTCTGGGAAGGTGCCGAGCGCAAGCGCCGGGGTTTCGAGCGTCGCCGCGCCGCCCTGGTGTTCAAGCGGGTGCTGGCCGTGCGCTCGCTCGGCATCGATCGTGGCAAGCGGGACGAGGTGCTGTCGCTGCTGGCGTTGCGTTTCGAGCAGAAGGGCGAGGGGCCGGAGGGCACGATCGAGCTGTCGCTGTCCGGCACCGCCTCGATTGCGCTCGATATCGAATGCATTGAGGTGCAGCTCGCCGATATCGGCGGTGCCTGGGAGGCTTCGTCCAAGCCTCGTCACCGCTAATGCATGTCGCCCGGAAGTGTGCTGCGGTTCCGGGATAACGACATGCATAAAACAATGAGTGTTTGACGCTTGACGTTTGAACATCGCAGTTTCGAGTTGAGAAGGAATATCGGCCTTGGCAATCTGGCTGGATCAGGCATCGGAAGGTTTCGAGCAGCGTTTTGCCGCCTTTCTGACGACGAAGCGTGAAGTCTCCGAGGATGTGAACACAGTCGTTCGCGCCATCATCGATGATGTCAGGGCCCGCGGCGATGTGGCGCTTGCCGAATATTCGCGGAAGTTCGACGGCATCGATTTCGCCGCCGTGCCGATGCGCGTCACGCCTGAGGAGTTCGACGCGGCCGTCGAGGCGGTGCCTGCGGAAGTGCTGGGGGCGTTGAAGCTTGCGGCGCTGCGCATCGAATCTCATCATCGCCGACAGCTGCCGAAGGACGATATCTACGAGGATGATCTCGGCGTCGGCCTCGGTTCGCGCTGGACGGCGATCGAGGCCGTCGGGCTCTATGTTCCGGGCGGCACCGCCAGCTATCCGAGCTCGGTGCTGATGAATGCCGTGCCGGCCAAGGTCGCCGGCGTCGATCGCATCGTCATCGCCGTTCCCGCCACCGGCGGGGCGGTCAATCCGGCGGTGCTTGCCGCCGCCAAGCTTGTCGGTGTCACCGAAGTCTATCGTGTCGGCGGCGCCCAGGCGATCGCCGCTCTTGCCTATGGCACCGAGACCATAGCGCCGGTCGCCAAGATCACCGGCCCCGGCAATGCCTATGTCGCTGCCGCCAAGCGCCATGTCTTCGGCACCGTCGGCATCGATATGATCGCCGGCCCTTCCGAAGTGCTGGTCATTGCCGATAAGGACAACAATCCGGATTGGATCGCCGCCGATCTCCTGGCGCAGGCCGAGCACGATGTCAGCGCCCAGGCGATCCTGATCACCGATAATGCCGAATTCGGCAAGGCGGTGGAGCAGGCGGTCGAACGCCAGCTGAAGACGCTGAACCGCGCCGAGACGGCGGCAATAAGCTGGCGCGATTTCGGCGCGGTCATCCTCGTTTCCGATCTGCAGCAGGCCATTCCGCTGGCCAACCGTATCGCCGCCGAACATCTGGAGCTTGCCGTCGCCGATCCCGACCGGCTGCTTGACGGCATCCGCAATGCCGGCGCGATCTTCATCGGCGCCCATACGCCCGAGGTGATCGGCGATTATGTCGGCGGTTCGAACCATGTGCTGCCGACGGCGCGTTCGGCGCGCTTCTCCTCCGGCCTTTCGGTGCTCGATTTCGTCAAGCGCACCTCGATCCTGCGGCTCGGGCCGGGCGAGCTGCGCACCCTCGGCCCGGCAGCGATTGCGCTCGCCGTCTCCGAAGGCCTCGATGCCCATGCGCGATCGGTCGCGATCCGCCTCAATCTCGAAAGGTGAGGGGATGGCGGCGGGCGTTTTCCGGCTTTGCGACGTCGTCCTCGACGATACGATCGGCCGTTCGACGCCCGATGTCGAGCATGAGCGCGCCGTCGCCATCTTCGATCTGATCGAGGAGAACAGTTTTGCGCCGATCGGCCATGCCGGCGGGCCTTACCGGCTGAACATATCGCTGGTCGATTCCAAGCTGGTCTTCGCCATCACCACTGAGGAAGGCGGCAATGTCGCCACCCATATCCTGTCGCTCACCCCCTTCCGGCGGATCGTCAAGGATTACTTCATGATCTGCGAGAGCTATTACGAAGCGATCCGTTCGGCGACGCCAAGCCGCATCGAGGCGATCGACATGGGCCGGCGCGGCATCCACAATGAAGGTTCGCAGACGCTGAAGGACAGGTTGGCCGGCAAGATAGAGGTTGATTTCGACACCGCCCGGCGCCTGTTCACCCTGGTCTGCGTGCTCCACTGGCGCGGATGACGGCAATGGATCGCGCCGCCGACATCGAGGAGGGGAAGAGGCCGGGCGCCATCCTCTTCATGTGCGGGATGAATGCCATCCGCTCGCCGATGGCCGAAGCCATCGCCCGTAGCATTCTGCCGAGCAATATCTATATAAGGTCGGCCGGCGTTCGCGCCGGCGAGCGCGATCCCTTCGTCGATGTTGTGCTCGATGAGATCGGGCTTTCCCTCGGGCGCCGCCTGCCGCAGACGCTTGAGGAACTCGAGGACGATTATTTCGATCTGATCATCACGCTGTCGCCGCCGGCCCATCACGCAGCCCTCGAGCTGACGCGCTCGAATGCGATCGATGTCGTCTACTGGCCGACCATGGATCCGACGGTTGTCAGCGGCACGCGCGAGCAGATTCTGGAGAGCTACCGCGAGGTCCGCGATCACCTCACCGGCCTCATCGAAAGCCGGCTGCTCAAACGAAATGGCATTGCCGCGCAATCGGCATGAAAACAAATAAAGGAAAGCCTGATCAACAAGGTTCACAAACCTTCGTTGATTGTGTAGTTTCCGCCCAAATTTTAAGGGCGCGCGCTGCGCTGCCTCTTCAACCCACAGGAAGAAAACCACTATATGCCGAAAGAAGAAGTCCTCGAATTCCCTGGAATCGTCACCGAACTTCTGCCGAATGCGACGTTCCGCGTGAAGCTCGAAAACGAACATGAGATCATCGCCCATACCGCCGGCCGCATGCGCAAGAACCGCATCCGCGTTCTTGCCGGCGACAAGGTGCTTGTGGAAATGACGCCCTACGATCTGACCAAGGGCCGCATCACCTACCGTTTCAAGTAAGCTTGTCCAAGGTCTTGCAAAGGGGTTCCCCCCGTCTGCCGATGGTCGAGGTTCCATGGCGCTGAAATACAAGCTCATTCTGGCCTCGGGCTCGCCCCGCCGCGTCGACCTGCTCAACCAGGCCGGCATTGAACCATCGCGGCTGATGCCGATGGATATCGACGAGACGCCGAAGAAGTCGGAGCATCCGCGTTCGCTGGCGCGCCGGCTTTCGGCCGAGAAGGCGGAAGCCGCCCTTGCCGCCATCAAGGGCGATATCACCTGGAAGGGCAGCTATATCCTCTCCGCCGATACGGTGGTCGCCGTCGGCCGGCGCATTCTCGGCAAGGCCGAGTTCGCCGACGAGGCGTTGAGTTCGCTGCATCTTTTGTCGGGACGCAACCATCTCGTCTATACCGGCGTTTGCCTGGTGACGCCGGATCGCAAGATCCGCCAGAAGATCGTCGAGACCAAGGTGCGCTTCAAGCGGCTCTCCGGTTTCGAGATCGAAAACTACCTGGCCTCCGGCCAGTGGCGCGGCAAGGCGGGCGCCTACGGCATCCAGGGGCTGGCCGGCACCTTCGTGCAGAAGATGGTCGGCTCCTACACCAATGTCGTCGGCCTGCCGCTGTATGAAACCATTGTACTTCTGACCGGCGAAGGCTTCGACGTGCATAGCCGGTGGCCGGAGGGCTGAAGCCCGCGGCTCCTGAACTAGGACGGACCGATCATGCCCGAAGACAAGAAAGCCGCCGCCAAGGTCGAACCGCTGCGCAAGGCGCGCCCTTGCCCCGAATGCGGCAAACCCTCACACCGCGAACATTACCCCTTCTGCTCCAACCGCTGCCGCGAGGTCGATCTCTCCCGCTGGCTGACGGGCGCCTATGCCATTCCGGTTGCCGACGACGAGACGAAGGCCGAATATCCGGACGAGGAAAACTAGAGCAATTCCAGGAAAAGTGCGAAGCGGTTTTCCGTCCGGAATTGCGTAGAAACAAGAAGCTAGAGCGGTACCGCGCTTCCATCAAAAGCTGCACCGCTCTAGGGGATCACTTCGCGAACCTCTTATTTTTCCTCATGAATCCGCAAAACGCGCAAGACCGTCAAAAAAGAGTCATTTGACGCTTGCCATGGGCGAACAAGATGCTATAACCCCGCTCGCTTCTGGGGCGCACCAAGGCCCCGCGGTTCTTTTTCTAAAGAAGATCCATCGGAAGCAGGTTAGCCCAGGTAGCTCAGTTGGTAGAGCAGCGGATTGAAAATCCGCGTGTCACTGGTTCGATTCCGGTCCTGGGCACCATTCTTTTTCTTTCAGTTCGTCAGGTCTGGCGCGTCGATCGGCAGAAAGCGATTTCTCTGCGGCTCCAAGATCAGCTGTCTGACTTCTCCGAGGTTCCGCATACACTCGGAACTATTGGTGAGCGGGATGAGTGTGAAGCCGCTCATGCCAGACAAGCTTGTAGATCAGCTTCTCCGTCTCAAATGGTATCTCCCGACAGATTAATCCGTGCTGGGCTGCACGCGCTCCGCCAGGTCCATTCATGAAACCCTTTCGCACGCAGGTCAGCAGGTCGCTTCCCGCGACGATCCTCATGGCATCTGCAAGGTGATTGATGACCGCCGCGACCGTCCTTGTGCGCCCATGCGGGCTCCGCCGGCCGTCGACGACACCCCGGACGGAGTGAACAGCACGTGCGACGCCGCGACGAACTGGTCCAGGTCCATCGTGTCCGCCACTGCGTGCCCAGGGCGCATTACGCATAATGATCCGTCCAAAGCCCCTGAACATGAATGTCTCGCGGGAAGACGGAAGTCAGAAACTGGTGCTGGTCGATGCGGGCGCCGGCACTCTATTAGGCCCCATACGGCTTCCCCTGTGGGGCGATATCGTCCATGTCGCCGCAGTGCAGTTTGCCGACCCAACGGTCACGATCGGATACGATGTTGACCAGGCTGAGGCCGAACGCGAGCACTGGCGCGTCTTCGACGACGCAGCAAGGAGCCGGAACATGATCGGCGGCGCGTACCTTCCCTTTCCGGGCCTCGGCCACGTGCGCGACAACGGCGACAAGACCTCCGCCTATGTGCCGTTGAACTAGGTGGCGACCTAATCCCAGTCCTGCTTCCGGAGCGCTCGACTTGTCGAGGGATGGCCGAAGTTGGCGCTGTCGCCCCGGATAATTATCGACAGATGCACAGCCGAGCCAGGCGTTGACGAGGTACAGGGCGTGCGCTAACGTTAGCAAAAAAGGAGGTCGATATGAAGATTGTGCGCTACCAGTCCGCCGATGGCATACATTACGGGGTCGAAACCCAAGGCAGGGTCGAACGGATCGCCGGCGATCCCTTCAAGGCTATCGAGCGGACCGGCGAGGTGGATCACCTGTCCAACGTCAGGCTGCTATGCCCGGTCGATCGACCCCGGATTTTTGGGGTTGCCTACAATTACCGAGAGCACACCAGTGAATCCGGAAAAGAGCAGCCGACGCTGCCGGTTCTGTTCATGAAACCCAGCACGGCAGCGAGCGGAAACGGAGATGCCATCGAATATCCGTGCGACGGTGAAATCGTGCATTATGAAGCTGAGCTTGTCGCCATCATCGGCAAGGGCGGACGCCATATCGGTAAGGAAGATGCCCTGCAGCACGTCCTTGGCTACACATGCGGCAACGATATCAGCGATCGCATCATTCAACGCCAGGAAAGCAAGTTCGGCTGCCTTTTGGCAGGCAAGGGTTACGATACCTTTGCCCCGATGGGCCCGGCCATCATCACCGATCTTGATCCGACCGATCTGGACGTCGTCCTTCGTCAAAACGGGACGGTCAAACAGTCGGGAAACACGCGAGATCTGGTCTACTCGGTGGCCGACATCGTTGCCTATCTCAGCCGTTTCATGACGCTTCTGCCGGGCGATGTGATCATGACCGGCACGCCGGCCGGCGTTGGCCCAATCCAGCCGGGCGACGAGCTCGAAGTCGAAATTCCCGGCATCGGCATCTTGAACAATCCTGTCGTCGCCGCCTCTCGCCAGGCCTAGTTTTGCATGCGGAAAGATTCCGATTGACCTCAGGTCTCGGAATGCTATTTATGCAAACGTTAGCACTTGGCTGCGTTTGAGGCGCTTGCCTGGGCGATTTGGGCAAGTCGATTTACGACCGCAAACTAAGGGTGGAGAAATGGCACGAGTAAGATATGTCTCGAATTCGGAGTTGGCCGAGACGGAGCCGGCGCTCAACGCGCGCCTGCTGAACGAAAGGAAAGTTCCAACGGGAAACATCTTCCTTGCGCTCGCCAATGCCCCGGCGATCCTCAACGACTTCCTGACTTACGCCAATGCCGTGCGTGCAGCCGATCTCAGTCCCAAGCTAAGAGAAATGGCCATCCTTACCGTCGGCTATTGCACAAATTCCGAATACGAGGTGAGGCACCATCATTCTCATGGCCTCAAGGCCGGGCTGTCGGAGGAGCAATTTCACGCGATACCGAACTTCGAAACTTCCGAGCTTTTTGACGAACAGGAAAAGGCCGTAATGGCGTTTGCCAAGGAGTCGACGCTCAACGTCGATGTTTCCGATGAGGCATGGAAGGAGCTGGCGAGGTTTTTGACCGAAAAGCAGCTTGTCGAGCTCGCCATCAACGTTGCCTGGTATAACTCCGGTGTTCGTCTGATGGGCGCGCTGAAGATCGATCTCGAAGAGGGGTATCGATGATGGATCGGTCAACGGGGCGCTTTTAACCTCGCTGGCTTGCCACATGATTTTGGCGGCGGCTCATCTTCGCAATCCGGAGCTATCAGCGTCTTGCCCTGGGCTGGCGGATGAATCACGGCCAAACAAGAGAGGTGCACGTTGCGTGAGACGTGCACCTCTCCGCTCTTGAGCAGGCGTTTACCGACCTATGGAGCGCCGGTGCTGCCGCGAATGACCAGTTGGGGCGGGGAAATGAAGCTATAGGGCTTGCTGAGGTCGCCCTTGTTCTGCAGGTGGTGCAGGAACCAAAGCCCGCAGGCGGTCGCCAACTCCGAAACGGGCAACTGGACGGTCGTCAGTCCCGGACCCCACCACCGATATCCGAGCTCATCGCCAAATCCGACGACCGAAATATCTCGAGGAACGCTCAAGGCCTGGTCCTGGATTTCGTCAATGACTCCGGAGGTGTTTTGTACCGCACCGATCACAAGCGCTGTCGGTCGATCCTTCAGGGAAAGCAGGCGGCGCACGGCTTCCCGTCCGAATTCGGGCGAGGAGGGCGCGCCCAGCTCCTCGTGAACGATGATGGCTCGGCCGGAGCTTTTGACGGCGTCCCGAAAGCCCTGCACTCGCGCCGCGCCGGTGGGCAGTTCTTCCGTGCCGCCGATATAAGCGATCCGTTTGTGACCTGCATTGATGATATGTTCAGTGCTCTCGTAAAGCGCCCGTCTGTCATCAATCCCAAACCATTGGTCGCCGAGCAGCGGTGCCTTTCGCAGCAATTGGATATGAGGCGTCATCTTCAGGATCCGCGCAGAATCGGGATGAGGCTTGGCGCTCGGGACGAGAATGATCCCGGCGACGTTGACGCTTGTGAGTTCCTTGATGTGACGAAGCTCGTGCATGCGGTCGTCGTCGGTTTCACACAAAGTCAGTTGGTAATTCGCCGATAGAAGGCAGCGCGAGAGAGCATGGGCGATCGTTGAATAAAAGCTGTTCCTGATATCTGGAACGATCAGCCCGACGAGATTACTCTGAACGCCGCGCATCATCCGTGCGGCGCGATTGGCAACATACCCCGCCTGAGCTGCCGCTTCGTTCACCTTTCGCTTCATCTCGGCGCTGATGCGGCGATCGTCGGCAAGAGCGCGGCCGACGGTCGAGGGGGAAACTTGAAGTATCGCGGCTATGTCTTTAATTGTTACCATTGTGCCTGGCTCGAATGATCGCTTTGGCCAACGATAGCATTGATGTCGCAGATGTCAAACCTTCCATACCGTTTAAGTAGCAATGATTTTATTTTTGCCCGTGCTACTCGGTCGCGATGATGGATTGCCGGATAAAATAGAAATATTTCAGGCCATTAATCCCGGTCCCGGGCTTGCCGTGCCAACGGCGCAGCGGTCGCCGCGGAGCTTGGGTGCCAATTAACGTCGTCAAAGCCGTTGACATGAGGGCTGTGCTGTGGGACGAATGTTTGTGCGAACGTTAGCGCAAACGGGAGGAGGCATAACGTATGGGTGTTCTGGTATTCCTGGCATCGGTCATCACCTCAGCAGGGCGTGGATCCCGATGACCGCCGCTCTCTTCTTGCAATCCGCTGTTGGCGGCGTCCTGTTGGGCGGGATCTATGGCCTGCTGGCGATGGGTCTCAGCCTGAGCTGGGGCCTGTTGAGGCTGGTGAATCTCAGCCACTTCGCGCTGGCTTTCCTTGGCGCTTACCTGACCTACCAGCTCGGCACCGTTTATGGCGTTCCGGCATTCTTGAGCGCTCTTCTGATTGCACCGCTGTTCTTTGCGCTCGGCGTTGCCCTGCACAGCGTGTTCGTGCACTTCAAGGTGAAGGAGTTCGCCTCTCTGCTGGTGACGTTCGGCGTCACGATCCTGATCGAGTCGCTGATCCAATGGGTCTGGTCGGCCGACTTCCTTCGTTACGAAACACCCTATGCCCAGGCCACCATCCGGCTCGGCCCGATCTTCGTGCCCGTGCTGGACCTTTCGGCCTTTGTCTGCGCCGGCGTGCTTGCTGGGGGCGCCTGGTACGCGTTGAACAGGACCATGCTCGGCAAGGCGCTGCGTGCCGCTGCCCATGACGCCCCCGTAGCGTCGGCATTCGGAATCAATGCCACGCGTGTGTCATATATTCTGGCCGGCCTTTGCTCGGCGACAGCCGGGATCGCCGGCGTCTTCATTGCCCTGATCGGAACTTTGGCGCCATCTCAAATCGAGGCCTGGATCGGCGTCGTATTTGCTGTCGCCATCATTGGCGGATTGGGCAGCCCCATCGGGGCGCTGGGTGCCGGAGTGCTGATTGGCGTGGCCGAGAGCCTTACCATGTCCGTCGTCAATCCCGCCTGGGCGCCGCTCGTGGCATTCAGCGTGCTCATCGTCATCCTCCTGCGTAAACCGGTGATTTGACCATGAAAAAGCTTCTCATCACAGCACCGATCGTGGCGATTTTGGCCTCGCTGCCTTATCTGGGAATGGCGGATTACTACCTTTCCTACCTGTACATCATCTTCTTCTGGGTCGTGCTGGCAACGAGCTGGGGCATCCTCAGCGGTTACACGGGCTACTGGAGCTTTGGTCACGCCGCATTCTTCGGGATTGGTGTCTATACGACGGCCACGTTGACGACGCAGTTGTCCTGGCCTTTCGTCGCCACGATTCCTGCCGCGGCCCTGCTGGCGGCCGCGGTCGCCGTTCTGATTGGCTTGGTTGTCTTTCGCTCAGGCGCTCTGCGCGGTGAGTTTTTCGCGCTGCTGACGCTGTCGGTGACGTTTGTCATCGCGGCCATTGTGTCGAACACCTCTCTGGACTCCGGCACAGGCGTCTTCCTCTCGGGGATCGAAATCCCGATGATCGGCGCGACGGCGTCCGGTTCCCTTTACATGTTCGGGCTTATCGCGGCTCTTGCGGCGCTGGCCACCTCATACTTCATCTTTCACAGCAAATTCGGTCTGGGCTTGCTGGCAATCCACGACGATGAAGACGTCGCTGAGGTGAAGGGCGTTCCGACGTTCCGCTATAAGCTGATCTCGTTTGCCGTCTCGTCGGCGCTTGCTGGTGCAATGGGTGCGATCCACGCCGTATATGTCGGATACGTCACGGTTGGTGAGACATTTGCTGTGACCGTGCCCCTCTATGTCGTGCTCATGAGCATTCTTGGCGGTGCGCGCCATTGGGCCGGGCCTGCGATCGGCGCGGTCATGATCACCGTGCTGCAGAGCGCTATCGTCAGCGGCGCTCATGCGGAATTCGGCCGTGCGGGCGTGGCCCTTGCGCTGATCGTCGTCATTCTGGTGCTGCCGTCAGGCATCGTTCCCAGCCTTATTCGCAGGTTCGCCGGCAAACGCAGCGGAATTGGCGCAGCTAAGGCGGCTGCCCAGGCCGTTACTGAGCTCGCCCCATCAACCGCGGCAGGTTCGGATCCGGTGCTGCTCAAATGCGAGGATGTCACCAAGTCCTTTGGCGGTATCCGCGCCTTGACCGGCGTGAGCCTGGACGTCTGGCGCGGCGAAATCCTGGCCCTGGTTGGGCCGAATGGCTCCGGCAAATCCACACTGATCAACATGATCAGCGGCCACTACGCCATGACCTCAGGTACGATCACTCTCGAGGGCGAGGAGATCTCCGGTCGATCACCGCACTGGATCGCGCAGCAGGGCGTGGCGCGGACCTACCAGATCCCGCGTTTGTTCGACAATCTGACCGTCCTCGAAAACGTTGAGCTCTGCGCGAAATTCGGCGGTGCGGATGGCATGGGCGCGGCTGCGACCGACGCAGTCGCCAGGGAGGCGCTCGCCTTCACCGGCCTGGCCGACAAGGCCAGCGTTCTGCCCGACGCACTGAACCTGCATGACCGGAAGTTTGTCGAATTCGCCAGGGCGCTGGCTGCAAAACCGCGGCTGCTCCTGCTCGACGAGGTGCTTTGCGGCTTGAATCCGGCCGAGGTCGACCACGCGGTCGAAATGATCAAGCGGATCAGGGCCGGCGGTACGACGATCATCTTCGTCGAACATCTCATGAGGGCGGTTGTCGCGCTGGCGGACCGTGTCGCGGTGCTGGATCAGGGCAAAGTTCTGGCGCTTGGACAACCAAGCGAAACGATGCGGGATCCGGCAGTGGTCCGCGTATATCTGGGAGGCAGTCATGCTGCTTGAGGTCGATAGGATCGAGGTCGGCTACGGAGATGCGATCGCTCTGTGGGACCTGTCCATCAGTGTAAGGTCAGGCGAGATCGTTTCGGTCGTCGGCCCGAACGGCGCAGGCAAGAGCACGCTGGTAAACGCCATCGCCGGCATTCTTCGGCCGCACAAAGGAAAGATCGTTATCGAGGGTAACGACGTTTCCAAAGTGCCGAGCCACCGGGTCTGCGACTACGGCATAGCGGTGGTCCCGGAAGGGCGCCGTCTCTTCACCGCAATGACGGTCCTCGATAACCTGCTGCTCGGTGCCTACCGCTCGCTCGCTCGTGCGGAGCGCGACGCCACGCTCGCTGAGGTGTTTCAGCTTTTCCCGGTTTTGAAAGAGCGCCAGGCTTCATTGGCGGGCTCCTTGTCGGGCGGGCAGCAGCAGATGGTTGCAATCGGCCGTGGCCTGATGGCCAAGCCGCGCGTGCTGCTCATGGACGAGCCGTCGCTCGGGCTGTCGCCGTTGATCGTCGGGGAAATGTTCAAAATCATCCAGATGATCAACGAGCGAGGCGTAGCCGTTCTGCTCGTCGAGCAGAACGTCAACAAGGCGCTGGAAATCGCCCATCAGGCCTACGTGATCGAGCAGGGCCGCGTGACGGCCTCCGGAACGCCTGAGGTTCTCATCAACGATCCAAGCATCAGGGAGGCCTATCTTGGCATCTGAAACGTCGAGCGGGAGAGTTCCCGTGCATATCAGGCGCGTTGTGACCGAGCACGGCAATAAGGGTGCTGCCAGCTTCGCTGAGGACGGTGCCGTGCCGCGCACGGACATATTCAGGACGGTGCCCGGATTGGTGTCGCGGATGATCTGGTCGACGTCGGCTTCGACGGCCGTGCCGTTCAACGGAACCGATCCCACTTCGCAGGTGACAAGCTTCGTCCCGGAGCCCGGCGAAACGCGGTTTCTAGTGCTAACGTTCCCACCGGATGCCGTTTTTATGTCGCCGGACTTTGACGGTCCGGCAGCTATGGCGGAGAATCTGGCGGTCAGTCCCGGTTTGGCCGAACGCTTCGAACCGGATGGCAAACATCAAACGCCCACCGTCGATTATGGAATCGTTCTCGACGGCGAGATCTGGATGGAACTCGACGATGGCAACGAGACCCGCTTGGGCCAGTTCGACGCCTTCGTACAGAATGGAACGTGCCATGCCTGGCGAAACAAAAGCGACGGACCGGCAACCATCGCCGTGGTGCTGGTTGGCGCACGGACCGCCGATACGACGGATTAAGAGGACGGCCTCCGAGGCCTCGATGAGCCAAAATTTCAATCTGACCATGTGGACCAACTGAACATGACCAACACCGAAATCCGAAAAGTGCAGGGCCGCCGCGTCTGGGATTCTCGTGGCAGGCCCACCGTCGAGGTAGAAATCGAGCTGGCCTCCGGTGCCATCGGTCGGGCCATCGCACCCGCCGGCGCATCGACCGGTACCGGCGAAGCTCTCGACCTTCGTGACGGCGGCAGCGCCTTTGCCGGCCTGGGCATCAACAAGGCCCTGACTGCCGTCAACGGCGAGATCGCCAAGCTGCTGGTTGGCCGGGATGCCAGGGATCAAGCCGAGCTGGACCACGCCATCATCGAGCTTGACGGCACTAAGAACCGGAGCAGGCTGGGTGGAAATGCATCGGTGGCAACATCGATGGCGCTGCTTCACGCCGCAGCGGCGGCGGCCGATCAACCGATCTGGCGATATCTTGCAGGCTCCGACAAGGGAATTACCATGCCGCTGCCGGAAATCCAGATTTTCGGCGGTGGAGCACACGCGGCGCGCCGGGTCGACGTCCAGGATTTCATGATCATGTGCCCCGCCGCCTCGACATTCTCGGAGGCTTTGGAGTGGACCGCAGAAGTCTACCGCGCTGCGGGTGAGATTATGAAACGTGCCGGCAAGCTCCAGGGCGTGGCGGACGAGGGAGGTTACTGGCCAGCCTTCACCAGCAACGAAGAGGCTCTCGATGCCCTGGTGCGCTCGATCGAGGCCGCGGGGCTGAAGCCAGGCGCCGAGGTTGCGATATCGCTTGACATTGCGGCTTCCGAATTCGGCCGTAAGGGCAAGTATTCGCTGGCGCTGGAAGATCGGCAGCTCGATACGGCCAAGATGATCGACATGCTTGGCGGCTGGTTGAAGGCCTACCCGATCGTCTCGATCGAGGATCCGCTCGCCGAGGACGATCCTGATGGTTTCAAGGAATTTACCGCCCGTTACGGCTCCAACTGCCAGATCATCGGCGACGACTTCTTCGTCACGAATGCGGCGCGGGTGACCGGAGCGATCAAGGATAAAAGCGCCAATGCGGTTCTGATCAAACCGAACCAGGCGGGCACGATCACAGAGACGTTCGACGCGCTCTCGGTTGCCAAAAAGGCGGGTTTTCGGACAATCGTTTCGGCGAGATCCGGTGAGACGGAAGATGTGACGATCGCCCATCTGTCGGTCGGCTGGGATGCCAGGCAGCTCAAGGTCGGATCGTTCTCCCGGTCCGAACGGATGGCCAAGTGGAACGAGGTTCTCCGGATCGAGGAGGCGCTTGGAAAAGAGGCTTCATTCGCCGGCTGGTCGGCGCTGGACTTGGCTGAAAAGCCGGCCGCGGTTGCCGCGGTAGGTTAGGATTTGGATGGGCCGGTTGCGGGTCTCGCTCAAAAACGGACGTTGACAAAACAATCGGCCATTTTATGCTAACGTTAGCAACGCAGATGAGGACAACATGCTTCCGGCTGTTAATTTGAAACCTCCCTTCAACATCACGCGCTTCAGCCACGTCGTGCTTGAAGTCAACGATGTGGAGCTTAGCCGCGATTTCTACGTGAATGTCGGCGGCCTGGTTGAAACGGAATTCGCGGATGGTGTTTCATATCTCCGCGGATTGTCCGAAGCCTGCCATCACAGCCTCGTCCTGGCGCCTGCCGGCGGGCGGCCGACATGCAGGCGGATCGGGTATCGGGTATTTCTGGAGGAGGACCTCGACAAGGCCAAGGTCTTCTTTGACGAGAAAGGGCTGCCGGCGGAATGGGTCGAAGTTCGAAATCAGGGACGCACGTTGCTGGTCAGCGATCCGTCGGGCGCTCGCATCGAGCTTTGCTCCAGCATGAGCGTCCATCCCCGCAAGTTTCTCGAGGTGCATGAACATCGTGGCGCCAAGGCCCAGGGCCTGGACCATTGCCAGGTCATGGTTGCCGATCCGCTCGGTCTAAGCGCGTTCTACGGCGAACTCGGTTTCCGGACGTCTGAATATATCGCGGCGGGAGACAATCTCATCGCGAACTTCATGTATCGCAAAGGTGTCTGCCTCGATCTGGCATTGGTGCCCGGCATCGGCCCGCAGTTGCATCATTTTGCCTACACGGTTGGGGAAAGCAGCGATATCTTCGCGGTGTGCGACTTTGCCAGCCGTTATGGATATGGAGACAGTGTCGAGCGCGGCCCCGGGCGCCATGGACCATCGGGAGTCCTGTTCGTCTATCTGCGCGATCCGGATGGACATCGGGTGGAGTTCTTCAACAGCCACTACACCACGATTGACGCGGAATTGGAGCCCATTCGTTGGGACGCGGCATCCCTGAGCACCAATGTGCATTGGGGGATGCCGGCGGTGTCGAAGTGGTTCTTCGAGGCCAGCGAATTTACCGGAGTACCGCTGAAGCACCCCGACAAAATGCCGAACCCTATGACGCTGGAACGCTACGCAGAAGAGCTGGCGAAGAGCTGAGACCTGCTGCCGTATCGCGGATGGCAGGAGACTGACGTGCTGCGACAGTCGTGAGCACGATGACATGCTGGAAGCACTTGGGAGGATGAGATGAGTACGAACTCCATTATATTGAACAGACGTGCATTTCTCGGATCTGCCGCCGCCGTGGCAGCTTTCGGCTCGATGCCGAGGGCTTTCGCGCAAGCAGGGCCGATCCGAGTCGGAGGAACGCTGCCGTTGACAGGACCGCTTGCGGGCGTCGGCGCCATCCATAAGCTCGCGGCAGAACTGTTCGTCGAACAGATCAACGCCAAAGGCGGTATTCTCGGACGAAAGGTGGAGTTCGTCCTTCTCGACGACCAATCGCTTCCCGCCAATGCTCGAACGCTCTATGAGCGCCTGGTGACGGCCGATAAGGTAGACCTGCTGATGGGGCCGTATGGCACATCCTCGATTATCGCAGCCATGGGCGTCGCCGCCCGGTTCAAGAAGATGCTTGTTCAAAGCAGCCTCGGGGACCCGAGTCTCGCACCCTATCCGCTGCAGTTCCCGTCTCTTCCGATCGGGGCCGAGCCGCAGTTGACCGACACTGAGGTCGTTCTCGATGCCTATGCCAGCCTGCCGACTCCGCCGAAGACGATCGCGTTCATCACCAGCAAATTCCCGTCGGCTCTGACGATCGCCAAGGGCGGCCAACAGGTCGCCGAGAAGCGTGGCATCAAGAACGTGCTGGAGCTTGAATACGAGTTCGGCACCAAGGACTTCGGCGCCATCGCCAACCGCATCAAGGCGGCAGATCCGGATCTGTTGTGGTCCGGTGCGATCGGCATGGAGGCCGTGCAGCTTCTCGATGCCATGAGCCGGATCGAATACCAGCCACGGAATCAATTCTACCTGTTCCCGGCACCCGGCCCGACCGCAGCGCACCCCAAAGCCAACGGCTTGACCTCGCTGACCTGGTTCGAAGAGCACGAGCCGTTCCTCAAAAATCACGGCGCTCAGGAATTCGTAACCGCTTATGACAGCAAGGCGGCGGCGGCGGGCTTCCCGTATCCGCACGCCGAGTATCAGGCCGCTGTCGAATATGCCGCGTGGCAAATCCTTGCAGCGGCGGCAGAAGGGGCAGGGACGTTGGACGATGCCGCGATGGCTGCGTGGTTGCGCGCAAACACCGTCGAGACGGTCGTCGGTCCAAGGACTTTCGACGGCAAGTTTAATGCCGGCAAGCCTTCGACGAAGGTCAAGCAAGTTCAAGGGAAGGATTGGGTGACTGTCTGGCCTGCGGATTTCCGACCGGCTGGGAAGGAGTTTCTGGCCCTCTGACGAAAGCCGCACGGCACTGCCGCGCACCTGTCTGAAACTGAAAAAATGCATTCGGTCGGGCAAGGTCCGACCGATGTCCCTATGGAGGAGTTAATGGTTAAGACTATGATCGCCGCTCGGCTGCATGCTCTGCATCAGCCGATGTCGCTGGATGAGATTCCGGTTCCCACGCCCCGGCCCAACGACGTCCTGGTGCAGGTCAGGGCCTGCGGTATCGTGCCCAACATGGCCAACGTCATCAACAATTGGCCGACCTGGTTTCCCCACCAGCCGCTGCCGAAGTTTCCGGCGGTGTTTGGCCTGGACCCGGCCGGGGTCGTCGCCGAAGTCGGCGAAGCGGTCACCAATGTCAAAATTGGCGACCGTGTCTATGTCAGCCCTCTGAGATCCTGCGGTTCCTGCAAGGCGTGCCGCTCAGGCAACCGCAGTCAATGCCGCTACTACACCTTGAATGGGTACTTCAGCACCAGCCGCGACGGTCAAAGAATCTTTGATCTTTATCCCTACGGCGGCTTCAGCCAGTACATGACGGCCCCGGAATACTCACTCGTATGCCTGCCGGACAATCTCAGCTTCGAACAGGCCGGTCGCTTCGGTTACCTCGGGACATCCTACGGCGCCCTGAAGAATGCACAGGCCGGACCCGGCCAGGTCTGCCTGATCGACGGGATCACCGGCACGCTCGGCGTCGCGGCCACCAAGCTCGCTCTTGCAATGGGCCTCTCCAAAATTCTGGGCACCGGCAGAAACAAGGAGCTGATGGACCGTATCAAGGCGATCGCTCCCGACCGCATCGACACGATCATGCTCGGCGAAGGCTCGACTGGAGAATGGGCGAAGGCCCAGACCGGCGGCGAGGGAGTGGATTTCGTTATCAGTGCGCTGGGTGCCAGAGCCCCCGCCGCGACCGTCGTCGACTCGATGCGCGGCGTGCGTCGCGGCGGCCGTGTGGTTGTCGTTGGCGGCGTCGCGGAAGATGTTCCGGTCGATGTGAAGTGGCTGATGGACGAGCAGGTTCAGCTCATCGGCTCGAACTGGTTCAGCGCTGCCCAGGGGCAGGAAATGGCCGACATGGTCCGCACCGGCGCGCTCGACCTGTCGTATCTCGAGCACAAGATCTATCCGCTCGAGCGAGTGAACGAAGCCATCTCCGGCATTGGCGAGCGCGATGGCGGCTTCAGCAACTACGTGGTCGTCCCGCCGATCCCTGCCTCCTGTCAGTAACAATGACCGGCGCCGGCGATAGCCGGCGCCTACCTCACGCGAGAAGAGAGAACATGTCCATGAAAGATATCGCGGTCCTGGTCGGAAGCCTTCGTCAGGCTTCGATCAACCTGAAGCTTGCCCGTGCAATGCAGAAAGTGGCGCCCGACGGACTGAATCTGGAAATCGTACCGATCGGTGATCTTCCGCTCTATAATCAGGACCTGGAGACGGACACGCCGCCGACGGAGTGGACGTCCTTCCGTGAGCGCATCAAGGCTTGCGATGGCGCAATCTTCGTGACGCCGGAATACAATAGATCCGTACCCGCGGCCTTGAAGAATGCGATCGAAGTCGGTTCCCGGCCGTTCGGGAAAAGCGTGTGGGATCACAAGCCCGGTGCGGTGGCCGGGGCTTCTCCGGGCCTCATTGGTGGCGCCGCCGCCGCACTTCAGCTTAGGCTTATGCTGACCAACATCAACGTGCCGACCATGCCTCAGCCTGAAGTTTACCTCAGCACGGCCGACAAATTGGTCGGTGATTATGGTGTATTCCTCAACGAAGGAACCCAGAAATTCATTGAAAGCTTCCTCGTTGCATTCGAAAGCTGGGTCGCTCGGTTCTGAGCCGAGCCAGAGGCGAAGTCGCAATTGCCATCGCGGAAAACAGCGCGATGGCTTTTACTCAAGATCGCGGGCGACGTCGCATCTGCAATCAACCGTCTTCGAGGCCCCTGAGGATCGAGTTATGCCGCGCTCAGAAGTTCAGCGCTAACCGGCATTCCCATATGAAAGCCCTGGACGCGGTCAATGCGAAGATCCTTGAGCAGGGACAATTGTGCTGCCGTTTCGACGCCTTCCACCAGGATCGTATTGCCACGATTACGGATGAGGGCAATCATGTCCTGAAGCATCGTCAACCCGCGCGGGTTGGAGCAGTCGTGCAGGAAGGTTCGGTCGACCTTGACCGTCTGAAACTCGATCGCCCTCAGCCACGAGAGGCCCGCGAAGCCGGAGCCGAAATCATCAAGCCAGATTTCGACGCCGAGAGCCCGCAGATCTGCAATGCATTTAAGCACCTCCGACTGCATATCCATATCAAGGCCCTCGGTGACTTCTAAGGCCAGCCGCGACCCGCAGACCCCGCACCGGGCAAGAATATCGGCAACACTCGCAGCAAAGCCGGGAGAACGCAGCTGTATGGGCGACACATTGACGCTGACGGTCGCCATGCGATCGGTCATCAGTATATCGCGGCATGCCGTCTCGATCGCCCATTTACCCAATTCGAGGATTGCCCCCGTACGCTCCGCAACCGGAATGAATGTCTTCGGCGAGACCGCGGTGCCGTCCGGCATCCGAAGCCGCATCAAAGCCTCGACGGCTCTTGCTTTGTCGTTGGTCACGTCGAAGATTGGTTGGTAAACGAGAGAAACCAGTTTGCGATCAATGGCGGCCGTCAGCAACGGGACGAGTTTACCGGCATTGTCGTCAGGGCGGGGCAGCAACGGATCAAACCTGCGAATGCAGTTTCGGCCACTTGCTTTGGCATTGTAGAGAGCAAGATCGGCCTCACGCACTAGTCGTTCGACTTTCTCCCCCACCTTCTCGCGGGTGAAGGCGACGCCAATGCTGACGGTTACGATCGGGCTATCATCCGGACGCCCGTCGTGCGCAATCGCAAGAAGCTCGACTTCCATTCTGATCTTTTCGGCCAGGTTCATCGCGAACTTGGGAATCCCAGCCGGCATGACCACGATGAACTCCTCGCCGCCATACCTGCCGATCATGCCGCCGGACGATTCTACAACCGCCTTCAGCGCATTGGCGATGACAGTCAGGCATCGGTCTCCTTCCTGATGCCCGTAGCGATCATTGAAGCGTTTGAAAAAATCGACGTCGATGAGGAACACCACGAAGTCGCGGCGTTCGTCCTTCCAGGCGGCCCAGCATTCGTCGAGTCGCCGATCCAGCGCGCGTCGGTTGCTGATGCCCGTCAGGTAATCGGTATTTGAAAGCTCGAGCAGCGACCGGCCACGCTCGGACGCTTCCCAGTGCTGATAGCGAGCCTCCGCCGCGTTCAGCAAAACGTTTCGACGCTCGATATTCAATCGCCAATTGATCGAAGTCGTGAAGACAAAGCAAGAAATGTAGAACATTCCAAAAGCAAGCTTGTAGGTCTGGCTCGAAGGAAAAACCACCTCGATCGTAATGAAAAATGCGCAGAGCACGAAGCTGGAGGTAATCACCGACAGCCGAAACGGAAAAGTGAAAAACAGGTTGGCGCCCATCATGAAGATGGCGCCAAAAATCATGTAGTATGACATGGCCGTGACGTCACGGGTGCCGATCGCCGGGTAAAGCCAGCCCACATAACCCACAAGCAGTGCAGAGGCGCATGTGACGTCCAGCCAGACGGTTTTCGCTTTTGCCAGTCGCAAGGCTTCGAAAACCAACAGCGCGATCGTCGCAACCACGAATCGCGCGGCGATCGTCACAGGCGCAACGTCAGGAATAAGCCATTGGTCGGGAACGGCGAAGGACACGTAAACGGCGACCGCGATCCAAAGACCATGCCGTGAGCTTTGCCTTTGGACAGCATCATTTTCAGCTTCTAGAGACTTGCAAGCCTCGGAAAAGGAAAAGCCGCCGGTTGATTCATCGCGCTGCACAGGAGCGTAAGACGCGTTCATGCAACGATACCAGCCTGGTTACGATCTAAAGAAGGTAAAAAGTAACCCATGCTTCGGCGCCCTCCAAAATGTCATTCGGCAACCTGCGACTGGTTTGTCTTATTACTTAACATTCGTAGAGGAGCAGGTTCCCGCCCGCAATAGTAGAATTACTCCTATCCCGTGTAGATTCCAGTCGCATCCCATTTCGAGGTTGATTATGCTTAACGCGATGTCAACGAGGTCTCGATATGGCACGAAATCTTGTCTTGGATGGTGAAAGTCTTGTTGTGCCCGGTGAAATGCGTAAGGCCGCAAGGAGGTTTGCTGCGCCAAATCCCAGCGACCTTGTTGTCGCGAAGGCGGAGCTTGCCATCAGCCTGGACGTGTCAGCCCGTCAGTTCAAATCCGGCGTTGCGCCTAATGCGATAATCGAGCGTCTGGCTGAAGCCTTGCATCAGTTACGGCGTCGCTTTCATCCGCAGGTGTGGGACGTCATCGTTCCGATCGCGCAATCTCATCCAGTTGCTCACTATCTGCATCAAGATCCTTTGACCCGCTGGTCGTTTGAAAAGCCGCGCGGCTATTCCGGCGATGCACGTCTTCTCGACTTCATCTACGGCAGGCCTGAGGTCGAGGACGCCGTGGCATCGTCGAGCACCTTGGGACGTTCGATCTACGCCTATACTCGAAATGCTTCGTCATCCGTCGCGGTAAGGGAGCGTCGGGACATTCTGGCGCGCCGCGTAGACGAAATCGCTTCGGCTCGGCCTGGTTCCACCGAAGTCCTGGCCATCGCGTCGGGGCATCTTCGGGAGGGGCCCTTGTCGCGCGCGCTCGGCGCCGGCGCGATCAAACGCTGGGTGGCTTTGGATCAGGACCCGGTGAGCGTTGGAACCGTAGCCCGCGATTTCGCCGGCACATCCGTCGAGGCGGTCAACGGGTCGGTCAAATCGCTGCTCGGCGGAAGGCATGCGCTGGGAATGTTCGATTTCGTCTATGCCGCGGGTCTCTATGACTATCTGCCGGACGCGGTGGCCGTGAAGCTGACCAAGAAGTGCGTCAGTATGCTTAAGCCTGGCGGCATCTTCCTGTTCGCCAACTTCTCCCCGGAGACGGACGTCGATGGTTATATGGAGACATTTATGAACTGGGCGCTGCTGTTGCGGTCAGAACGCGAGATGGGCGTGATCGCCAACGAGAGCGTGACTGGGGCGGATGTGAAGGTGTCTGTTTGGCCCGGCGCGAACCGCAGCGTTGTCTACTGTGAAATTGAACGACAGCCCTAAGCATGTCGCGCAAAAGTGCGCAGCGGTTTTGCGCGACATGCGCAAAAACAAAGAGCTAAAGCGCGAGGAGCGAATCCCAGAGATCACGACGCGCTTTTGGCCGTACGTGGGCCGACCTGCAATGGCGCGTGCCACGCTCACCGCTATCGTCAACGGCTATGAGCAGAGCCGGAGATATTCAGCGGCAAAGAAATAATGCCGCTGCCTGAGGAGTGGCTTCCGTTATGGAAACCAGGCTTGTGCCACGTCAACCAGCTTTTGCCGAGGCGACACGATCAGCGGGATAGCGGCTTTGCGAACCGTTTCGCGCTGACATTCGTCGGTGATGTATTCGACGGGCGATTTGCCGTCGACCCGGGCGAGAAAGAGGGCGGGCAATAAGCTTGCGGCCCGCGCCTCGAGAGCGTCCCGATCCTCCCAGTCGACCTGATCCATGTAGGCTGCCGTCAAAGCCGCGAATGACGATGCGAGCTGGGATGCCGCCTTTCCAACAACGATCTTCTTCAACAGCAGATGGTTGAGGCAGAATGCCAAATCGAAAGCCGGATCGCCGAACCAGGCGCATTCGGCATCCAGGAACACGGGGCCGTTCTTCCCCAGCAGGATGTTCTTCGGGCTGACGTCGCCGTGGACCAGCGCCAGCCTTGTTTCGGCCGTGCGCCGAACCAGCTCCGCAAGGCGATCGCTGACGAAAGGGTGTTTGACGGCAGTCGCCACCAGGTATGGCTCAAGCCGGAGAGCGTAGAAGTTCGGTCCGGAGTCGAACTTTTGCGGCAATCCAGATGTCCGGGCACTGACGGAATGGATCTGTCCCATCCGCTGGCCCGTCGCCTCTGCCGCCTTTCGGTCAACGCTCCCGTGGAGCAGGGCGGTCTTCCAAAGCGGATACTCGTCGCCGGCAAGAAACTCCATTGCGAAAACACCGGAGGACGCGTCGTGCGCGAGAGGCTTCGGAACGGCAGAAGGGAAATGCTGCGCGACGAAGGAGATCCAGTTCCATTCGTAAACATTTCTCGACACCGGCGCTTGCCAATCGGCAGAGACCTTAAGCTTGGCAAGTGCGCGTTTCACGCAGATGAGCCGGCCGGGAAGCTCCACACGGTAGATATCCGAGGAAACACCACCCGTCAGGGGCTTGTAGATCGCTTCCTCGGAAGCGCTCTTCAAGCCGCTCTTCAGCAAGAAATCGTCGAAAATCGTCGTCTCGGCTACAGACATGAATAGAGTGTCCTTGCGGCGTTAGCGGCGGGGGCTGTTGCGGGCTTGTTCAGGCATCTCTCCGCAGAGAACCCTGACGACCTCCTCCGCTGCCCGGCGACGCAGCTCGATCAGCGAGGCATCCGAGGAGAAGGCGACGTGTGGGGTGATCATCGCTCCGGGGTGAGCGATCAGCTCCGGTGGAACGCGTGGCTCATCCTCGAGGACATCCAGGCCGACGCCGCTCAGAATGCCGGAGTCCAAGCCTTCGATCACCGCGGCAGTGTCGACGACGCCGCCTCGGCTAACGTTGATCAGCAGGCTTCCACGACGCATCCTAGAGATGGCGTCCTTGTTGATCAGATGACGCGTCGCAGGCGAAAGCGGCGCATGGACAATGACGATATCGCTCCTGGCCAGAAGCGTGTCGAAGTCGGCAAGCTCCACATCGGCAGGGATATTCGAGGCATGGGGATCGTGTGCAACCACCCGGCAACCGAGTGCCTGCATTTTTGCCGCCGTCGCACGGCCGATGCGACCAAAGCCGACGATGCCGCAGGTCAGCTCCGAAAGCCTGCGGAGATTTGCCGAAGCAGGGTCCCAGCGGCCCTTGCGAACGTCGCGATCGAAGTGGATCAGGCCGCGGGCCCAGGCAATTGCAAAACCGACGGCATGGTCGGACACTTCTGCGACGCAATAGTCGGGAACGTTGGTGACCCAAATCCCCCGCTCGGTCGCCGCATCGACAGCGATATTGTCCAGGCCGACTCCGAGGCGAGCGACGATCTTCAGATTGGGGGACGCATCGATCGCCCTCTCGCTGACCTGAGCCCAGCAGGTCAGGATGGCGTCCGGCCGATGCTCTGCCGCCAAAGCGTCGATCTCAGCAGACGAAGACGGCTCGGCAGGGCCGCTGACGAGGGTGAAACCGGCCCCCTCGATCACTTCGCGCTCCACCTTGTCATCCGGCCAGGCGTAGTCCGTCAACAGCACGGTCCGTGTCATGATTTCCTCCCAGTTTGTGCAAACGTTAGCGCAATATTTTTGCCGAGGTCAAGAAAAATAGGCTTACGCCATCCGCATTGGCGGCTCGCTAGCCGCTGTTTCGCAGCCCGGCGGCAATTCCGTTGATGGTCAGATGCAGCGCCTCTTCCGTATCCTGGTCGCGTTCGCCGGCTCTGTGACGGCGAAGAAGGTCGATCTGCATGTGGTTCAGCGGATCGAGGCAGGGAAAGCGGTGATGGATCGACTGTTTCAGCGCCGGATTGTTCTCCAGCAGCGAGGCCTGATCCGTGATGCCGAAGAGCGCGGCCGTCGTCGCTTCCCATTCGTCTTTTATGCGCGCGAAGATTTTCTCATGGCCGGCAGCGTCGGGGGCAAGGTCCACGTACCGGGCCGCGATCGCCATGTTGGTTTTGGCCAGCACCATCTCCATGTTCGCAATCAGCGTCTGGAAGAAAGGCCAGTCCCGATGCATCCTTTGGAGGGTTTGCAATCCATCGGGATGTCTGGCCAGCCACTGTCTGACGGCCGAGCCAAATCCAAACCAGCCCGGCAACATGATACGGCTCTGTGACCAGCCGAACACCCAGGGTATTGCACGAAGGTCTTCGATGCGGCGTGACGAACTGCGTGAGGCTGGGCGGCTGCCAATATTCAGCTTGGCGATTTCGCCGATGATCGTGGCTTCCCAGAAGAACCGTTCGAATCCCTCGGTTTCGTAAACCAAAGAGCGATAGGCGGCAAAAGCCAGGCCGGACAGCTCCTCCATGGCATCAAGATAGCGGGGATCCGGCTCTTGTGCGTCGGAAGGCAGCAAGGACGCTTCCAGCGTCGCGGCGATAAGAAGTTCGAGATTTCGGCGACCGAGTGCCGGATTGGAATATTTCGCTGCAATGACTTCACCTTGCTCCGTCAGCCGGATCGATCCGGCAACCGCGCCGGGAGGCAGGGCAGTGATGGCTTCATAGCTTGGACCGCCGCCGCGTCCGACGGAACCGCCGCGGCCGTGAAACAGGCTGAGGCGAATGCGTTCACGCTCGAAGAGCTGAATGAAGGCCATCTCTGCCTTATAAAGCTCCCATCCCGACGTCAGATAACCGCCATCCTTGTTGCTGTCGGAATAGCCGAGCATGATTTCCTGTTTGCCGCCGAGCGCTTCCAGGTATGGCCGATAGGCCTCGCTGGCCAAAACTGTCTGCATCACGTCATGCGACCTTGAAAGATCCGAGATTGTCTCGAAAAGCGGTATGATGTTGACTGACGCCGCGTCAGGCTCATCGGGCCGGAACAGCCCCACCTCGCGGAACAAGACCATGACCTCCAAAAGGTCGGAAGGGCTTGCGGCCTTCGAAATGATGTAATTCGGGATGCTGGCGCGGCCATAATGCTGGTGGGCTTCGGCGGCTTCACGCAGCACCGAAAGCTCCGACATCATCTCGGCCGAATAGGTCTTGAGCGGTGTAATCAGCAGCTGAGATGAGCGGAGCTCCTCGGTGAGCAGGCGCATCTTGTCACCCTCGGTGAGCGCCTCGTAGCCGGTGCCAGGTCGCACCTTCTCGAAAAGCTCGTGAACAACCCGCTGATGGACCTCGGAATTCTGTCTCAGGTCGAGGCTGACAAGGTGAAATCCGAAGACGTCCACGGCGCGTTGCAGCCTGCGCAATTTTCCAGCAGCGATCTTCTCTGCGCCATTGGCTGTCAGGGATTTGCTGATCGTCGCCAGGTCGTCGGCGAACTCAGCAGGGCACGGGTAGGAAGGGGCAATCGCCACGGGTTCGCGCACCAATTCCGTGCTGCCAAACTTACGGGCTGTGGCCGCCAGGCGAGCATAGATACCCGAGATCGCCAGGCGATATGGCTCGTGCCGGCGCTGCTCCGATCGATCGGGAGAGTCGGTCGCTAGGCGCTGAAGGTCCCGCGAGACCTTCACATACCGATCATCCAGGGAAAGTTCCGCTCCGAGGCTGTGCAGTTCGCCGAGATAGAAAGAGAAAACCCTCTCACTCTGCAGCCGGAGCGCCTCCCTCAGGGTCTCGCCGTTGACATAGGGGTTGCCATCGCGGTCGCCGCCGATCCACGAACCCATGCGCAGGAACGGCGGCAGCGCCCCTTGACCGAGGCTCCAAGACGAAGCGCGAAGTTGATTTTCGAGAGCTTCATAAACTTCCGGAATAACGCGGAAAATGGTGCTGTCGTAATAGGACAAGCCATTGAGGATTTCATCCACGACCTGCAGTCGCCGACCTCGCAAGCTGTTCGTTTGCCAAAGCGTTGTCGTCGCTCTTTCCAAATCCTCCTGATATCGATCCGCCTCCTTTGCAGTCAGGCCGGCCTGATCGAGCCGGCCCAAGCATCGGGCAAGCTCCTGCTCGATGTCGATAACGCTCTTGCGCCGAACCTCGGTCGGGTGTGCCGTGAAAACAGGCGAGACGACCGCTTCAGACAGCAGCTTGCGGATATCTTCCGCCTCTACCCCGGCGGCGGCCAGAACGGAAAGCGATCTGGCAATCGTTCCCGACATGGCAGGTTCGCCATCGACGATGCCGAAGCGCTGCACTCTGGCTTGATGAGCG
Source organism: Rhizobium sp. RSm-3 (assembly GCF_001854685.1). Classification (NCBI taxonomy): domain Bacteria; kingdom Pseudomonadati; phylum Pseudomonadota; class Alphaproteobacteria; order Hyphomicrobiales; family Rhizobiaceae; genus Rhizobium; species Rhizobium sp. RSm-3. The sequence continues at coordinate 656,765 of NZ_MAWZ01000001.1, forward strand.
TCTTCGGCGATGTTCACCAACTGAGAGAACTGGCTGAAGGCGCGGATCACGCGCTTGAGGGTGCGGGGAGGCATGTCCGCGCAAAACGGGGCGAGCTTGTCGCTCAACCGCGGGCTGGTCTTTCTGTGGCCGGTCACCGAGAGCGTGCGGACCTGTTCCACGATCTCGCGGGCCTCCTTGCCGTCGCTTGCTTCAATAGCGTCGCACAACAGGCGGCCAAGGAGCCGAACGTCCTTCACCAGGGCTCTGCTGGCCGAAAGGTGTCTGCCCTGCAGGCTTGCTTTCTTCAACTGAAGGTGCAAATGCGCATTCCTTGTGCTAACGTTAGCATAAACTGGCAGGATTTGGCCGATGAGTCAAGAACGCTCGCAATCGAACTTGGGTAGCGGTCCAATAGGCCCGGATTACCGGCCGCTATTGCAACCAATCCACATCAGCCGGCAACGTCTTTCTGATAACGCGCTGCCTCTTCCAGAAGCCATGCACGGAACGCCACGACAGGACGGAAGTCCTTCCTGCTGAGTGGCGCAACCGCATAATAGGCGCTGGGGCTTTTGACCTGATGCGGAAAGGCTTGAACGAGCTGGCCATTCGCGAGTTCGGAGTCGACGAGGAAAAGCGGCATCAACGCGAGCCCCAGTCCGGCGATGCATGCCTGGGCCACGTTGCTGAACTGTTCGAACCGCATGGCCTGCGATGGGGTGCCGCTGACCTGGAGGCTCTCGAAAAAATGGCCCCAGGCCCCCGGACGGGACGCCATCTGCAGTAGCGGCAGGCGAAGCAGATCTTCGGCCTTCAAGATGGGATGCGAACTGAGAAAAGACGGGGAGGCGACCGGTGCCACCATTTCCTCCATGAGAAATGTGCTTTCCGCACCCGGCCAGTCAGGCTGGCCGATATGGATGGCCATATCGATGTCGTCGCGGTCGAAATCGAACACTCCTATGCGCGTCGCGAAGTTCAATGTGATCTCCGGATGTCTGGCGACAAACTGCGGAATGCGCGGCATCAGCCAGCGGGTGCCGAATGTTGGCAAGATGGCGAGATTGAGCTGATCGTTATGCTGTTTGGTCATGGCATGCAATGAAGCGGAGCGGATTTCCGCCAGAGCGCTGGCAATAGCCCGCGCATAATCGGTGCCGGCCTCTGTGAGAATGACGCCGCGGCTGGTGCGCTCGAACAGCAAAACGCCCAGCTGTTCTTCCAGCGTAGCAATCTGCCGGCTGATGGCGCCCTGCGTCAGGGAAAGCTCCGCGGCCGCCGCGGAGAAGGTGCTCAGCCGTGCGACGGAATCGAAGGCCGCCAGAGCGGAGGTCGAGGGAAGCAGTCGTCGCGAAAGGTTTGCCATAGGCTATTACTATAGCTCATGGGCCAATGAGTAAACCTCGCTTTCGCAATGCCGGAAAAACGGCTTTCATTCCACCAAATCGAACTGCCAAAAACCTCAACGGGAGGATGACGATCTTGGCCTTTTCTTGGAATGACCCCTTTCTGCTCGATGACCAGCTGACCGAAGATGAACGGATGATCCGCGAGTCCGCCGCGGCTTTCGCTGAATCCGAACTCTTGCCGCGCGTCCACGACGCCTATCTCGACGAAACGACCGACCCGGAGCTGTTCAGGTTGATGGGGCAGACTGGTCTTCTCGGTATAACGCTGCCGGAAGAATACGGGGCCGCGAACGCATCATACGTCGCTTACGGCCTTGTCGCTCGCGAGGTCGAACGTATCGACTCCGGATATCGCTCGATGATGAGCGTGCAATCCTCGCTGGTCATCTACCCGATCTTCGCCTACGGCTCCGACGAGCAGAAGAAGAAGTACCTGCCGGGCCTCGTCTCGGGTGAGCTGATCGGCTGTTTCGGCCTGACCGAGCCTGATGCCGGCTCTGATCCCGGTGGCATGAAAACCCGCGCTGAGAAAATTGAAGGCGGCTACCGATTGCGCGGCTCGAAGATGTGGATCTCGAACTCGCCGATTGCCGATGTCTTCGTCGTCTGGGCAAAGTCCGAGGCCCACAACAATGAAATACGCGGCTTCGTTCTCGAAAAGGGCATGAAGGGACTTTCGGCTCCGAAGATCGGCGGCAAGCTTTCGCTGCGTGCCTCGATCACAGGCGAAATCGTGATGGACAGTGTCGAGGTTACCGAGGATGCGCTCCTGCCCGGCGTTTCCGGCCTCAAGGGGCCGTTCGGCTGCCTCAACCGCGCCCGTTACGGCATCTCCTGGGGCGTCATGGGAGCGGCCGAGGACTGCTGGTTCCGCGCTCGTCAATACGGTCTGGACCGCAAGCAGTTCGGCAAGCCGCTTGCAGGGATGCAGCTCTATCAAAAGAAGCTCGCCGATATGATGACCGAGATCACGCTCGGACTGCAGGGTTCGCTTCGGGTTGGCCGCCTGACGGATGAGCACAAGATGGCCCCGGAAATGGTGTCGCTCGTCAAGCGCAACAACTGCGGGAAGGCGCTGGATATCGCGCGGCAGGCCCGGGATATGCATGGCGGCAACGGTATTCAGATCGAATACCATGTCATGCGCCATGCGCAGAATTTGGAAACGGTCAACACATATGAAGGCACCCACGACGTCCACGCCCTGATCCTTGGGCGGGCCCAGACGGGCCTCCAGGCGTTCTTCTAATTCCCCATAAACTGTTTGGCAGAGATCGTCCTTCAATCTCCGGATCAACGAGAGGCAGCATGCCTATAGCGAATAAGATATCTACCGTCGCCGTCATCGGCGCCGGCCAGATGGGGACTGGCATCGCGGAAGTCGTGGCGAAACACGGGTACGAGGCAATGGTCTACGACCTCGATGGCAATCGGGTTCGCGCGAGCATCGAAGCAAGTGCCGGATATTTCGAACGGCAGGTCGAATCCGGCAAAATGCCGGGCGAGGCGGCTGCGCAGGCGATCTCCCGAATAAAGGGAGCATTCTCGCTCTCGGATCTGGCGAGCGCCGATTTGGTCGTCGAAGCGGTCAGCGAGAATGAAGACGTCAAGAGGAAAGTCTTTACGGGCGTCTGCCCCGTCCTGAAGCCCGAGGCGATCCTGGCGACGAACACATCGTCGCTCTCCATAACGCGGCTCGCCGCGTCGACCGACAGGCCCCATCGCTTTATAGGGATACACTTCATGAATCCGGTACCGGTTATGAAGCTGGTCGAGCTGGTTCGCGGCATCGGAACGGATCAAGAGACGTTTGCCATCGCCAGGGATTTCGCCGAATCCATCGGCAAGACCGTCACCGTCTCCGAGGATTTTCCGGCTTTCATCGTAAACCGCGTCCTCATCCCTATGATCAACGAAGCGATCTACACCCTGTATGAGGGGGTCGGAAACGTGGAAGCCATAGACACCGGCATGAAACTCGGCGCCAATCATCCGATGGGGCCGCTTGAACTGGCCGACTTCATCGGTTTGGACACATGCCTTTCCATCATGCAGGTCCTTCACGAAGGGCTGGCCGATAGCAAATACCGCCCGTGCCCGCTGCTGGTCAAATATGTCGAGGCCGGCTGGCTCGGTCGCAAGGCGCAACGCGGGTTCTATGACTACAGCTACACGCCGGCTCGGCCAACTCGCTGACCCCATCGCATTCCAACATCGAGATTATCAGGCATTTATCATGACCGAAGAACACGCAGACGAGAGCCGCGAGAGCATGGAATTCGACGTGGTGATCGTCGGCGGTGGTCCGGCCGGTCTTTCTGCGGCGATCCGGCTGAAGCAGGTCAATCCGGAATTGTCGGTCGTCGTCCTGGAGAAGGGGGCTGAGGTCGGCGCCCATATCCTGTCGGGTGCGGTCGTCGATCCTGTTGGTATCGACCGGCTGTTGCCCGGCTGGCGCGAAGAGGGTGAGCATCCCTTCAAGACCGAAGTCACCGCCGACCACTTCCTGCTGCTCGGCCCGGCCGGCTCGATCCGCCTGCCGAACATGCTGATGCCGCCGCTGATGAACAATCACGGCAACTACATCGTCTC